>JBEEHR010000043.1:0-22969 GCA_041167505.1 Verrucomicrobiota bacterium | reverse complement strand
CCCACCACTTTCCACGCCGTGTAGTCGATCGAGATCACCGCGAGAAACGCGTCCTTTATCTCAGTCGATTGCACTTCCTGGATGGTCCGGCCGACCGCTTCGTTCTTGGGAATTTTCGAGCGCGGCTTTTGCAGGAAATCCTGCACTGCCGGCTCGCTCCAGATTTGGTAGATATCGGTCTGGTGCAGATCGGCTCGCGACCGGTTGAAGTCCGGCATGTGCACAAAGGCGAGAGTCTCCTTCGGGAGGAGCGCGATAACCGCGGCGCTGGAAGTGTGCCGGCTCCGGTAGAGGCCCCACCAAATTACAGCCGCCGTGATGGCCGCCACCATGACCATCAGCTGAAATCGTTTCATAAGCGGAGATTGTAGCGGCAGTCTGCGACGGTCGCGAATCTTTCTCTAGGTATAGAGGCACTCGCCGTGGCGAGCGCCTTTACCTTACGCGCGCGGATGAAATTTCCGATGCACGGCCTTCAACCGTTGCTGATCCACGTGCGTGTAAACCTGCGTCGTGGAAATATCGGCGTGCCCGAGCATCTCCTGGATGATCCGGAGATCGGCACCGTTGGTGAGGAGATGAGTCGCGAAGCTGTGCCGCAAAAGATGCGGATAAATATTCACTTCCAATCCCGACTGCTTCGCGCGCTTCTTCACGATTTGCCAGATCCGCGTCGTCGTCAGTTTCGTTCCGCGACTCGACAAAAAAATCTCGCTGCTCGTCCGCCGCTTCACCTGCTTCGGCCGCTCGGTCGAAAGATACGCCGCCACCGCTTCGCACGCCTTCCGGCCCACCGGCACCAGGCGCATCTTGTTTCCCTTCCCGGTCACGCGAAGGATCCGTTCGTCGAAGTTCAAGTTCTCGAGGCGCACGTTTGCCAGCTCCGAGATCCGCAGCCCGCTCGCATAAAGTAGCTCCACCATCGCGCGGTCGCGCAACCCGAGCGGCTGCTTCGTATCGATGCTGTCAATCAGGCGCTCCACCTGGAGCTCGTTCAGCGTCTCGGGCAGATAGCGCTCGATCCGCGGCACCGTCAGCGTCTCCGTCGGATCGCGCGTGATCGCGTCTTTGCTGACGAGGAACCGGAAGAAAATCTTCAGCGCCACCACGATCAACTTGATCGACGCCGCCGCCAGCCCGCTCCGTTTTCGCGCCGCCAGATAGTCGCTGATCATCGGCTGGGTCACGTCCCCGGCTACCGCGATCTTCTTCGCCGACGAACACCACGCGGCGAATTCCGCCAACGATCGCCGGGTGGAGAGCTGGTAATTGTCCGAGAGACCGCGTTCCGTCGCCAGAAACCGGATAAACGAATCGATCTGCTGTTCCACGATCCCAGTGACGAGTGACGCGTGACGGGAGACAAGCGAAATCTACAACTTTGAATTTCCGCGGCTCGTCACTCGTCCCATTTCACACCTCACGTTCCAATGATTGACAAACAGACCACGCGTTCCGAACGTTATTCACATCATGAGTCTTGATCTCAATTCGTTGCTCAAGGATTGGCCACATGAAACCGGCGCCATCAAGGTGCGCAAAATCATCGGGCTCGACGGGCGGGAGAAACTCCAGCTCCGGATCGACCTCGGCGTTCTCCAAATGGAAGTCGACGGCCGCCCCGATGGCCAACGGCCGCACAACTGCGAGTCGCTCCTGGTCTACCATCAGCGCCGGGCCGAGCGCGCCGAGGCGCGCGGCGACAGCTACGAGCTTTCCGCCGAGCAATGCAACGACCTCCAGCAGGAAGGCATCCAGTATTATCACCGCTACCTCAGCCTGTTTCAGATCAACGATTTCCCCGGCGTCATTCGCGACACCCAGCGGAACCTCGACCTTTTTGCCTTTGTCGCCGAGCACGCCGACCGCGAGGAAATGGTTTGGAGCTTCCAGCAATTTCGCCCCTACGTTCTGATGATGAACACGCGCGCGAAAGCGTCGATCCTTCTCGGCGACGGAAAATTCGCCGAGGCCATGCGCGAAATCGAGCGCGGCCGCGACGCCATCCAGGAATTCTTCCAGCAATCGAGCTTCCCCGAGCTGGCCACGAAAAGCTCCGAGCTCGCGTTCCTCGAGGAATGGCTGGAAGAAGTCAGCTCCAAGCGCCCGCTCTCGAAACTCGAGATCATGCAGCGCGAAATGGAAGTCGCCATCGCGAGCGAGCTTTACGAGCGCGCTGCTGAATTACGCGACGCGATCAAGCTGTTGCAGACGCAATCAAGCTAATTCGAGCTTCTTAAGTATTCCGTCTAATCTCGGAGGATGGAGAATCGAGGAGGGTGAACAGCGCCTTTCTCCTTCCTCCATCCTCGCTTCCGCTCTTGAGGTAAGCTACGTGATGCGATAGAATCACACCATGATTCCCCGCATTCGAGAACTCCTGCACGCCATGCCATTCATGCCCTTCACGATTCGCACGAGCGACGGACGCGAATACGTCGTCCCGACGGCCGATCACGCCGCCATAACCCCCAAGGGCAGCCGTGTCATTGTCTTCGCCGACGACGATAACCAGGCGGAGGTGGCCGCTCTCCACGTCGCGACGGTGGTGAAGGACGCACAGGCACACTGATTTCGGTTATTGGTTAGTTGTCATTGGTTCTCAGGACACGTGTCCCTAATAACTGATAACGAATAACTGCAATCGATGTTCCGCTCCGTTGTTGCTTTCTTTGTTTTGGTGTCGGCCGCTCAGGCCGACTTCCGCGAGTTCAAAGCAGTCCCCGTGGACGCAGAGCTAGGCGCGAAGCTCATGCGGGCGGCTGATGCTTCGCTCAAAGAATTCCCGAAACTGGCCGCGGACAATCTCGCCCTCAGCGTCATCGATCTTACGAAACCGGACGCTCCCGTCCGCGCCGATTACCACGGCGACGCTTCCTTCTATCCCGCGTCGCTCGTGAAACTCTTCTTCATGGTCGAGACTTACCACCAAGGCAAGCTCACTCCCGAGATCGAGCGCGCCCTGCGGGAGATGATCTGGGTCTCCGACAACGACGCGGCTGCCTTCCTCCTCGACATCCTCACCGACACCTGCAGCGGGTCGGAGCTGGAAGGCAAAGCGCTTGAGAACTTCATCGATCGCCGCCGGAAACTGAACCGCTACTTCGCATCGCTCGGCTACGACATCAGCGCCATGATCAAGCCGTGGAGCTTCGGCCCGTTCGGACGCGACATGCAGATCATGGGCGAAAACAAAGTGAACCGGAACCGCGCCAGCGCGAACTCGTTCGCCTCGCTTCTCCTCTGGATCGTACGCCGCCACGCCATCTCGCGCCCGGCTTCCGATGCCATGATGACGTTGCTAGAACGCCCGCTCTCCCCGCTGCGTCCTACCGAGAACCAGGTCAAAGAATTTTTCGGCGAATCCCTCCCGTCCGGCACGAAACTCTGGTCGAAAGAAGGTGACACCAACGAAGTCCGCCACGACGCCGCCTACATCGAGCTCCCGAGCGGCCGCAAATTCATCATCATCCTCCTTACCCGCGGCACGGCGGATGATAAGGTAATGCTTCCCGGAACCGGCAAGCATCTGATTGCCGAGTTGGATTCACGGTAACCTAACGCCGGCATCTCTGAACGTTTCCCAACGCTACTCGTAAACTGCCTCCAGCTGCCGGTCGATTACCTCGCCAGTGAATCGATCGATCGCGATGTGCAACCAGTAACGCTTTTCACCTTCAACAACGAAATTGGCAAGAGAATTGGCGACATTCGGTCCAGAGGCTGCGTTGGGAGGATAACGACCCGACTGGGCAATTATGTCGATCAATAAACCCCAAGTTCTGGTCTGTCCGACTTCGGCAAGCGCGCGCGCGATCGATTCTCTGCTCTCTTCGTTGCTGGTGAAGGGAATAATGGTGGGTGCGCTCCCAAGGCGGGCCACGTCCTGGCGTCCCATCGCAGGCAGCGCTGTAGTGGCACTAACGATACTCGTCGCCGCGGATGTTGCTTGGGCGTTAGTTATTCCGGAGCTGGAGGCTTCGGTCGGGAAGGCGCCTTTGATGATCGCGGCCAGAACGGAATGATTCCGCGTGTTTAAATTGACAATACCCGAACGCGGGGTCGCAGTATTGTAGGTGAAGAGATCGAGCAGCGGGGCGTCTGCGTTGTTCGATTTGAAGTCGAGAGTCGCAGTGGTTGTTTTGTAGGCATATCCGAATTCTCCGACGTTGCGGAAGGCTCGATTCAGGATCACCGCACTCGGCGGCGGTGAGGGAGCAGGCGAAGGTGTAGGGATGGCCAGTGATTCCAGTCCATATGCGCGAGACGGTGGAGGACCACCGGCGTATTCGATGACAGTTGTTGTATTGTCCGCGTCATACTGGTCGATCAGTGAGGCTCCGAGGGTAAGAGTTTCTGCTATCGGGGGATTGGACCGCCCATAGCTGAGGAGTTGAAAGAAATCCGCCGACCCTCCCGTGATAGCCGGAATAGAGCTTTGCTCCGCCGTTCCGCTCGAACCCCAGTACTCCCAATGGTCGCTGTTCCAGACCAATCCAAAATCGGCCTTAACGGCGGCGGCGTTGCCAGGATTTGGCACGACCTGAGCGAGCTTGGTCAATGGAAACCTGCTGGTGAGGGAGCCAGTGCCCCATGTTGGTTTATTCGTCTCCCGAGAGAACGTCGCCAGGTATTGGAGCATATTAATACTGGCCGAGATATCGGACCGGAGTTGGATGAGTTGCGCTCGGTTTATGAAGGCTTGATCGGTTCGCTCGCCAGAGACGGCAGTGTTAACAACTCCGAAATTGCGAGCCGTATCCAGAAAGTAAGTTGCGAAGTTTGAGCTAGCCGTCGCGGTAAAAGTAAAACCCGGAAAAGTTCCAGTCGGTTGAACGGTCGCGTAGTTTCTCCAGGCCACGATTCTGTTGATTGCCGTATTTGTGACAAAACCTGAGGACGTGGTCGGTAACGCCGTAAGATCCGCGAAGGCGATTGTGCCCTTCCTTCCCGGGATTGAGGCGGGGACCGGCGCGGGAGAGGGGAAACCCGCAACATTGATGTCGAGAAGGCCCCCTTCGTCATAAACTGCGAAGGCGTAACGTCCAATGACGTAATTTGCATTGGTGGCTGCGCGGTTGTTGAGCGCCGTAACACCCGAACCGAGGTTTCCCTGGACCGAGGGGCCATTCCGAGAAAGCAGTATCCAGTCTGGCGCGACAAAGCTGGCTACCGGATCTGACGCATCGTTGGCTAAATTGCTTTTCGGAATCAAATAATGACTATTCCAGCGAGCCAAACTTACGGAGCGGCCGTTAGCCGAGATCTCCGTTGTAGAATTAACCGAAGAAGCCCGACTATCCACACCAGGAAAAGGAATTGAATCAGGGCTGACGCTGCGCCGAATTAAGTTGGGTGTGGTGGCTTGCGTTCCGCTCCGTTGCGGAACTACGTTGGTAGCGAGCGTCGGAGTATATCTGGTGACGCCGGCCACGATTGATGAGGTGGAGCCGTTTGCAATCTCCTGCTTGAAATCGGCAACAATAATGTCTAAGGCGCCGCGTGCCAAAGTATCTGCTTCCATCTGATTGAAGCTCGCCCCAGCCAGCTGACGATCCGTTGTGGTGCGGCCGAAATACGCAACAACGAGAAGACACAAGAGAACGACAAAACCAAGAACGACTATCAGCGCCATGCCATCTTCGCGGCGCGGTAAATGAGGGCGGTGATTCGGGGGGAGATACACGATTCAGGGCAGATAAAAATATCGCTCGTAAACGCGGATAGCCGATAGCGCGACGCGGGGTATGGCGGGCGTTATTGCATTTGCATCGATTGCGGCCTGCCACTGCCCCAGTAAATCGCCCGGCTGCATCGTTGTTGTGTAATCTGACATGTTAACCGCAAGGGCGCTCAGTTGAGTGCTCGATATCAGTTCACTGCTCTTTTTGTCGATCGAGGCGATCGCCACGATGATAGCGGACACATCCTGAAACCCATTAATACTGGAATGCCCTGCCGAAGTATCCCAGGGCGCAGTCGAAAACGACCCATTCTTTAGCAAGTAGTAGTACTCAAATCTGAAGACAGCGGGACCGACAATTTCATAATCGTTCTGGGGATCCGGCATCGAATTTGTCGAAGCTGGCCAAGTGCTTGAGATCTGCAAAGGGAGGAACACTACTGGAGCAGACGCAGCCGAGACTCCATTCCACAATAGGCCTTTGCCCAACCGTTCCGCCTTGTTGTACGCCTGCGAGGTGGAATCGGAATTTATCCGATAAGCGACGAGTGAGACAGGGCTCTGAGTTCCTGTGGAAGGATAATACCCGGCAACCTGCGAAAAGAAGGCCAATTGATCATTGCCCGGAACCGAACCGCTGGACACCTGCGGGTTCGCCGGCGATTTGAAAAAGTAATCGATGTCACTGCGTTTTATCATTTGGGCGATATCGATGGCGAACCGATCCAGGACGGGCCTTGCTTCGGCGTCTGCGTCCATGTGCCTATTGCCCGTGGTGGTTGCGCTCGATGCAGCGTCGAAGAGTCGAGCGACCGTTAAAGTCAAAAGAATAAGGATGGATACCGCAACGAGTAATTCGACGAGCGTGAACGCTTCAGTCAATTTGCGCATACATCCAAATTAGTTGCGATCCAGAGCCAAAAACGTCTCCGCAACGCCGGCCGCATTCACGGTAGTTGCCGCGGCAGGCCAACTGACGAGAAGGTGGACGAAAGTTGCTCCGCGGCCACCTGCGCTATTCGGTGAGAATGTGACCGTCAGCCGGTAGCGCGAATCTGCACTGAGGGCAGACGAGTAACGTCCCACTGTGTTGAAATATAATGTAGATGAAGATGACGCGGTATTAGCTGGAATGCTGATCGCGAATAGAGAGGATGCCGCCGCCGTTCGAGCCGTGTTTCGTAGATCGGAAGCCGCGCCGGAGACAATTCGGATTGCTGCTGTCTGTTCGATCGCGCTTTGCTGAGTTTTCAGACCGATTGGCAGGAGGCCAAAAACGGCGAGCAAGCAAAAGGCGGCGACTCCAAGTGCTAGAGTGACTTCCACGAGCGAAAAGCCCAGGCGGGATCGCGCGGTCATCGACGGTAAATTTTTGGATTCCCGGAAATCGCGCTGAACTGGATGGCGACAACGTTGGGACTCACGGTATCGACGGCAGCCCCATGTGTTTGTCTCAATCCAACCTCAGCGGCGGTTTTTAGCGTAAAATTATTGTTGTTGATCCGCGCGTCTCCCCGCGGGCTGAACTGAATCGCCTTCAGGAATGTGTATTGCGGCGTTGGAGCGGGAGTGCCAACGGGATATTGGAATGGCGTGAGAGATGCACTTGGGGGAGTCGTGTCGCCGATGCGGGCGGTACTGTATGTAACGGGTGGGCGAGTATCAAACGTCGACCCTATCCCGGTACCGTCGGCAAAAGTAATCAGATGGGCATTTGGGATCTTTGTGAGCTTCCCGACTTGTGTTAGTCGAGTCGGGTCGATCGTCGCGAGACTGTTGGGATCGTAGATTATCGTTCCGTCTTTCGACGCGACGATTGAAATCACGACTCGTCCGATACCCGGCGTCGCCGGAGACGTCGATGACTGGGAGGCGTCTTCTTCGTAGAATCCTACCCAAACATAGGTGTTGTTTCCTAATGCGTAGGCGCGGGCTTGCTCCAATGCCCCCGAAATCGCGTATGCGGCATTGGTGAGGTCGCCTGATCCTTTTAAATTTGAGACAGCTGGGACAACCAAGACCATCAAGAGCGAAATGACGCCAATCACCACCATCAACTCGACCAGGGTGAATCCGCCGCCGCGCGAGATTACGGCCTGACAGAGTCCCTGTGCCAACGGCGGTCCACTGGCGGGGCCGAATTCTGGGGGGCGGACGCGATCTTCCATCCGGTTAGAATCATAACCCGAGGCGGGCCATAGAACGAGGCCAAAATCGCGGGGATGAGAATTTTGCAAATCTAAGAATGGATTGCGGGTTCTCCCGGCAAAGGGGGCATGCTTCTAGCTTTTATGGAGGCGTTGTGCTGGAACACACCCTATCCGAGGAGGAGCATAGTCAGATCGTACAGACGATCGAAATGTTTGAAGTCATTCTTCAAACACAGCCGGATGATTATCAGTCGCTCGAAATCCTCAAGGAAGCTTACGCAAAGGTCGGCCGCGCAACGGATTCGTTGAAGAGCTCCCGCCGGCTGGCGGAGGCGTATTTTAACAGCGGTTCCTACACGCTCGCCATCCAGGAATGCGAGGCGATTCTCGTGAAAGAACCGAACGCCCCCGAGATTCTCGCCATGCTGGGCGATATCGAGGCGCGGCTCCAGGCAGCGGGACACCAGATCGCGGAGGGTGGTTCGAAGACAGGATTAATCGCGCCCACGGGTGTGAACGGGACAAATGGACTCACGCACGGCGGCGCGCACGCGGGGTCGCTGGTCGATATCCAGGCGGGCCGGCATCCAGCGAATTTGCAGGACCGCGGCGACGAGCACCTGGCGAAGTTTTTGGTGATGCAACAGCTCTTCAGCGAGGACGAAGTGGCCAGCGCCATGGAGACCGTGAAGCAGTTGAACAAGAACGTGACTGGGCAGGGCCTGGCCGCCTCGTTGTTGGACAAGATTTGCCGGCAGGAGACGGACAAGCTCGACGCGGCCATTTCGGGGCTGATCGACCGGACGAAATTCGCGTATGTGCCGATCGAATATTACGACGTGGATCGCCAGATTCCGCGGATGTTGCCGGATCATCTCACGCTAGGCCGGCTCTTTTTGCCGTTCGATCTAATCAGCCGCACGATCATGATCGCGTGCTGCAATCCGTTCGACGCGGCCGGCCGCGACGCGGTGCAGCAATCGGTCGATTATACGGTGACGTGGTACCTGGCGCGGCCGGGCGCGATCGTTAAGGCGTTGCAGGACGTCTACCGCCTGGAGTCCCGGGCTTAACCGCGCATGAGAAGTAAATCTTTTGCGGAACGCATCGCCGATGTCCTGATCGAGGATGGTCTTCTTTTGCCGAGCCAGCTCGAGGAAGCAGTCGGCGTGCAGCAAAAAGAAGGTGGGCGGTTGCTGAAAATTTTGACGGACAAGCAGTTCGTCACGGACCAGGACATGACGGTGAGCATGGGGCGTTGCCTGAACACGCCGCTGATCAATCTCTCGAAGGTGCGGGTGCCGGAAGAGATCATGTCCCTGGTGCCGCGCGAGCTGGCGAAAGCAAACAAGCTGGTGCCGATCGCGCGAGTGAACGGGAAACTTTTCGTGGCGATGGCCGACCCGACGAACGTGCTCGCGGTGGACGACGTGAAGCGCCGCGTGCAGCTGGATATCGTCCCGATGATCGCGACCGAGAAGGCGGTCAACGATGCGCTGGCCGGCGTGCAACACGGCGGGGCGCGGATGGCGGAAGTGCTCAAGCAAGCCGCGGAAGACGCGGCGGCCGCGACGGACGTCGAAGTCCAGACCAAGAAACGCGAGGACATCGATCTCGACCAACTGGCGACGGATTCGGAAGACGCGCCGGTCATCAAGATCGTGAACCTGATCCTGGTCCAGGCAGTGAAGGAAAAGGCGTCCGATATTCACATCGAGCCGTTCCAGAAAACGCTGAAGCTCCGTTACCGGATTGACGGCGAATTGATCGCCGCGGAGTCGCCGCCCAAAGCGCTCCAGCTCGCGATTACGTCGCGCATCAAAATTCTCGCGGGCCTGAACATCGCGGAGCGCCGCATTCCGCAGGACGGTCGGTTTCGGATCAAGGTGCTATCGAAAGACGTCGACCTTCGTGTCTCGATTCTGCCGACAGCGTACGGCGAAAAGATCGTCATTCGTATTCTCGATAAAGCGGCCCTCACCGGCAGCATCGACCAGATGGGGATGGATGAGTCGACACTCGACAAGTTTAAGAAGGCGATCGACGCACCCCACGGAATGATTTTGGTGACCGGGCCGACCGGTTCCGGAAAAACGACCACGCTTTACTCGGTGCTCCAGGAATTGAACAGCCCGCAATACAACATCGTGACCGTCGAGGACCCGATCGAGTACGAGCTTTCCGGCATCAACCAGGTTTCGGTCCGCAACGACATCGGGCTCGATTTCGCCTCGGCCCTCCGCTCGATCCTGCGCCAGGACCCCGACATCGTGATGGTGGGTGAAATTCGTGACAATGAAACGGCGGACATCGCAGTGAAAGCGGCGTTGACCGGCCACCAGGTGCTGAGCACGCTCCACACGAACGATGCCGCCGGCGCGATCACGCGTCTTGACGACATGGGGATCGAACCGTTCTTAATCTCCAGCTCGGTGATCATGGCCTGCGCCCAGCGGCTCGTCAGGCGGATTTGCAGCAATTGCCGGGAGGAATTCGTGCCGGAGCCGGAAATGTTCGACCGGCTCGGGATGGCAGTGCCGGAGGGTGCGACCTTTTTCCACGGAAGCGGTTGCGAACGTTGCAAGCATCGCGGTTACCTGGGCCGGGTGGCGATTATCGAAGCGCTGCCGGTGAGCGAAGCAATCCGCCGCCTTATCATCAAACGCGCGTCGGCGGCAGTCGTGAAGAACCAGGCGATCAGCGAAGGCATGCGCACCCTGCGGATGATCGGAATCGATAAGGCGATGGAAGGAATCACGACGCTGGAGGAAATCTGGCGCGTCACGGCTGAGGACCACTAAGCGCCCGATGACGATTCCATTTCTCAGCTATTTCAAGAGAGGCAACGGCAACGGCGCGGTGAAAGAGAAAGCCGCGGCGCCGGCTAAGCCGGTGTTGCCGCCGCTCGAAAAACCGAGCAGCGAGCGGTTCAGCAAGACCGTGATGCCGAATGCGATCCGGACGTTGGCTCCGCAGGACCCGTTCGAGATGGCCGCGCGCTCGACCGCGCTGGGCGGCCAGATGCCGGGCGCAGTCGCGTTCGCGCCGGCTGCAACCGGGCCCCGGGCGATTTCGCTTGGGCCGTCGGCGCCGACAATAAGCGCGCACCATTTGCCGCCGGCCGTGGCGCTCGCGCTCGAACCAACGGTGGAGCGGGTGATCTCACTCGAACTTGCAGACGTGCTTACCGAGATGCCTTCGGGTTACGTCAAACCGACCGAGAGCATCGATACATCCCGGCGCGTTTTGTTGAAGGCCTCGGAAGTGGAGAAGGGCATGGCGAGTGGCAAGCCGACCGTTTCGCTGGCGACGGTTTACCAGCAAGTGCCCGAAATTTTCATTCGCCGAGTCGAGAATGCCGATGTGTCGCAGTTGAACCTGCCCTTCCAGAAAGTTCTCGATGGATTCGCGAACATGCACGTTCGCGACGACCAGGAACGCGCGGCGGCAGTGCCGCAAGTCCAGACGCCTTTTTTGAAGGTCACGCTCGAAGACAACCAGAAATTTGGGACGACGACTGAGCCGCTCGAAACCACCGAGATGCCACTGGTGAGAATCGAGCCGGCCACGGCGGAGGCCCTGGCTGCCGCCGAACCGGAGGTCGCGGCCGAAGCACGACTGAAGATGTCGCCGTCGCCATCCGCAGCGCCATCGACCAACGGCAAAACGCCGCAAACCCCAGCGCGAATTCCTTTCAAGCTTTCACCGAATGGAACGGATGGGCCCGCACCTGAGAGTGTTCCAGCCTCAAGCGGGCCCTCCGTTCCGAATTTACTGCCGTCGCCGCTCGCGCCGGTTGCGGGGCGGATCGATGATCCGAACCGGGACGAGGCGTCGTCTCCTAAACCGGGATCAGCGCTCCCGGCTACAACGCCGCCGGTGCGGATTCCATTCAAGATGGCCGCGCTGGTGACCGGCGAAGAAGCGAAGCCGAAACCGGAACCGTGGCTCACCAAGGAAAGCCTTGCGGCTGCGAGTGACGCGGTGCAGGCGCCAAACGTCGCATCGACGATGGTCCCGGAAAAGGCCCGCGTGGCCGAAGTGAAAATCGCACTGCCGCTTCTCCCGATCCTGAAGAGTTTACCACCGATGCAATTGACCGGCGATCCGAGCTGCGTGCCGCCCGACGTTCGAATTGAATTTCCGTTCGCGTTGATCGAGCCTCAGCTCGCCTCAGGCCGGATCAGCGTGACCGCTAAAGTTTTCGAAGTGAGTTTGTCGGCGAGTTTTCGCGGTTTGTTCCAGGCGGGCCCCGGTGCGGTGGACGTCGCGCTGCCTTTGCAGGAAGTGTTGAAGAACCTGCCCGCCACTTCGTTGCAGATGCGGGACGACCAGGAGGAACAAGACGCGGGGCAAAATTTCGCCACGCCGTTCTCGGCCAAGGCGGAGGAAGACGCCAAGCGCTTCAATGTGCCCGCGGCGCCCGTGCCGAAACCTGTGGCGGCAGCGCCAGTCGAAAGTAAATCAGCCGACAGGGTTGCGACTACAGAAGAGAAGGCGACGGACACGGCGACGTCTCCAGAAGACCAGCCTTCGGGGCGCCCGTTGCGCACGCCGCTCCAGGTAGCGCTCGATACGGACGAAAAATTGGATGCCAAAAGTGTCGTGGGCCTGGTCAACAAAATCCCGGGCGTGAAGGCCTGCTCCATCCTATTTGGCGACGGGCTCAGTCTCGCGGGGAGTTTGCCGGAGGAGTTGGAGACGGAAGGCCTTTGCGCGATGGCGCCGTCGTTATTGCAGCGCGTCGAGAATCATCTCGTCGATACGAAACTTGGTCAGCTCCGCGGCATGACCCTTTCTTGTCTGAAAGGCGCCATCACCTTCTACATGCACGAAAACCTTTGCCTTGCGGCGCTCCATGCCGACCTCGATCTGCCCGGGGAGACGCGCGAGAAGCTCTCGCGGGTCGTGCACGAGCTCTCGCGAAAATATTCCCACCCCGTCTGAGGTTTCTCCATGTCGATCATCAATTACGCGAGCCGCGAGATTCAGTTCAAAATCGTTTACTACGGGCCCGCGCTCTGTGGGAAAACGACGAATCTCGGTTACATCCACAAACGGATTAATCCCGAGAACCGCGGCGACCTTGTCTCGCTCGCGACCGCCTCGGACCGCACCCTGTTTTTCGATTTCCTGCCGTTGAACGCCGTCGTCATCAAAGGGTTCGTGACGAAGTTCCAGCTCTACACGGTGCCGGGACAGGTAATCTACAACGCCACCCGGCAGCTCGTCTTGCGGAGCGTCGACGGCGTGATTTTCGTCGCCGATTCGCAGTGGGAAAAGATGGAGGAAAACGTCGAGAGCTTTAAGAACCTCGAGGACAACCTAGCCAAGCAAAACATCTCGATCGACGAAATTCCCTATGTCGTTCAATACAACAAGCGCGACCTCGAGAACGTCGCGCCGGTCAATTACCTCGAATACGTGCTGAACAATCGGAAGAAGCGCGTCCAGAGTTTCGAGGTTGTCTCGAGCACGGGACAGAATGTGTTCGCATCGTTGAACGCCGTCTCGCAGATTTTGCTGCACAAATTCAGCAAGCAAAGCGACACGCCGAAGACCGCGCCGACGCCGGTGGCCCTCCCAGTCGAACCGCCTGCAAGGAAAGAAGGCGCCGCGGTATGAACGCGATCCCGTGTCTGACGATTCAGGACGTCGCGAACCTCGATGGTGTCCTGGGCGATTTCCTCAATAAAGCCGAAGCGGAGCTGACGGTCGTGATCGATCGCGGCGGGAACGTGATCTCGCAATTCGGTGACATGACCGTGATGGACGTGACGATCATCGCCGCCTTGGCTGCCGGTTCGTTCGCGGCCACGAAGGAATTGGCGCGACGCATCGGCGAGATCGAATTTAACGCGCTCTATCACCAGGGAAACGGGCACCACATATTTATGAACTCGGTCGATGACGATACGATCATGATCACGGTTTTCGGACGGCGGACGACGGTGGGATTGGTGCGTTTTTATTCCGCCAGCGCCGCGCAGAATGTCGGTGCGCTTTTGAAATCGCTCCAAACCGGCGGCCACGGATTCTCTTTCGACGCGTCGGACATCACCGCCGCGCCTGTCTTCGCCGATCAGTAAGGGAGCACAGGCGAACCACCCGTGGTCCGGCTACGACCCATTGTATTCGGCTGCCACGAGCGTGGCGTTGTGGCCGCCGAACCCAAAGGAATTGTTTATTGCGATGCGGACCTTCTTTTCTTTCGCGACGTTCGGCGTGTAATCGAGATCGCACTGCGGGTCGGGATTCTCGAGGTTGATCGTGGGTGGAATGACCGAATCACGGATCGCAAGAGCGCAGGCCGCCATCTCAACCGCGCCCGCGCCGCCTAACAAATGGCCGGTCATGGATTTCGTCGCGCTGATAGAAATCTTCTTCGCGTGGTCGCCGAACACGGTCTTGAGGGCGCGCGTCTCCGCAATGTCGCCGAGCCCAGTCGAAGTGGCGTGGGCGTTGACGTAGTCGACTTCGTCGGCCCTGGTCCCGGCATGATCGAGCGCAATCTGCATGGCGCGGGCAGCGCCTTCGCCGGTCTCGGGCGGCGCCGTCATGTGATACGCATCCGCTGACAATCCGTAGCCGGTGAGTTCGCAATAAATTTTCGCGCCGCGCGCTTTGGCGTGCTCGAGTTCCTCGACCACAACAATACCGGCCCCCTCGCTCATGACGAAGCCGTCGCGATCGCGGTCGAACGGGCGCGAGGCGCGTTCCGGCTCGTCGTTTCGGGTACTAAGCGCTTTCATCGAGGAAAACCCGGCGAGCCCGATCGCGACGATCGAGGCTTCCGAGCCGCCGGCGAGAAACATGTCCGCGTCGCCGAACTTGATGATGCGCCATGATTCGCCGATCGCGTTGTTCGAAGTCGCGCAGGCCGTGACGATGCAAAGATTCGGGCCCTGAAGGCCGTACTCCATCGAGATAAAGCCGCTTGCCATGTTGCTGATCAACATGGGGATGGTGAAAGCGGAGACGCGGCTCGGGCCCTTGGTCATGAGGGTCGTGTGCTGCTCCTCGAGCGTTTTCAGCCCGCCGATCCCGCTGCTCACGATCGCGCCAAACCGTTTCCGATCCGTTTTTTCCAGGTCCAGGCCGCTGTCTTCCATCGCCATCTTTGCCGCCGCCATCGCAAGATGGGTGTAACGATCGGTCCGCCGGACGTCCTTCGGAGTCTTGAAGTAATTCTTCGGTTCAAAATCGCGGATCTCGCCCGCGATCTGGCAATCGAACGCGCTCGTGTCGAACGCCTGGATCCGCCCGATGCCGCTGACGCCGTTGCGCAGATTGCGCCAGAACGTATCGAGATCATTGCCGATGGGAGTCACGACGCCCAATCCGGTAATAACGACTCTGCGATTCGTATTCATTAAAGATTACCGCGTCCCCATCCCGACGCTTTGCACGGTCTGGAACAATTTGCCTTCCGTCTTAATGGACGGGGCGATGATGATCTCGGTTTGTTGAAATTCGGCGATACTGCTGGCGCCGACGTTCCCCATGCAAGTCGTGATCGCGCCGACGAGGTTCTGGCTTCCGTCGTCGACTTCGGCGGGCCCGAAAAGAATTTGTTTTAGTGAGCCGGTAGCGCCGACTTTGATGCGGGTGCCGCGCGGCAAATTCGCGTGCGGCGTGGCCATGCCCCAATGATAACCGGCCCCGGGCGCTTCGTAGGCTTTGGCAAACGCGCTTCCGACCATGACGGCATCCGCGCCGCAGGCGAGCGCTTTGCAAACGTCGCCGCCCTTGCTCATGCCGCCATCGGTGATGATCGGAACGTAGCGCGACGTTTTCTTGAAGTAGGCATCCCGCGCTGCCGCGCAATCGACGGTGGCCGTAACCTGGGGCACGCCAAGGCCAAGGACACCGCGTGAAGTGCAGGCCGCGCCCGGCCCAACGCCGATAAGCACCGCGGCCGGCCCGCATTCCATAATTTCGAGAGTCACGTCGTAGCCAACCGTGTTGCCGACGATGACGGGGATGCGCATCTCGCGGCAAAATTTTTCCAGCTCGAGCGATTTATATTCCGAGGAAAGGTGGCGGACGGTGGAGACGGTGCTTTGCACCACGAAAACATCCGCGCCGGCTTCCTGCGCGATCCGGCCAAACTCGGTGGCGCGCTGAGGAATGGAGCTGACCGCCGCGATCGCGCCGCTGTCCTTGATCTGGCGAATCCGCGCCGCGATCAAATCTTCCTGGACTGGTTCCTGATAAATTTTCTGGAGGAGTCCCGTGATCTCCGCTTTGTCGGCCTCGACGATCTTGTGCAGGACTTCCTTCGGATTTTTGTAACGGGTCTGGACGCCTTCGAGATTCAACACGGCCAGGCCGCCGAGCTTGCTCATTGCGATGGCAAAGCCGACGTCGACCACGCCATCCATCGCGCTGGCGAGAATCGGGATTTTGAAATTGAGCGGCTCAGCATCGCGCCGCGGCAAACGCCAGGCGATGTCGACTTCGTTCGGATTGATCGTGACGCGCCCAGGGACGAGAGCGATCTCGTCGAACCCGTAAGTCACTCGAGCTTTGCGATTGCGGCCGATCCACATTCCCATGATTAAATTTGTTCCGGTTTAAAACGTTCGTTCAAACTTCCGCACCGTGGACACCGCGGGAGTAAAGCGGGCGTTCGATCCTCAAATTCGAACGCGCAAATCACGCACCGCAGCCGAAAGCGCAAAGCGCGACGCTCGCGACGGCGACGGTTCCACTCCCCGAATATCCAGAGGAGAAAAACCGCCGCAAGAAAAACCAGCAGATAGATCGTGACCAGGGCGGAGAGACTGACGGGGATCACGGCGCGGAAGGTCCTGGGCTGGGCGAGGGCGGGAACGCGAGGTCGTTGCCCCACTCGATGGTGGCGGTGCCCCAGGTGAGGGGAGCGACAGTGGACGGCGGAGAATTGCGGATGGCGGGGAAGCGAGTGAGAGCGAGATACTTTCGCGCTTGTTCATCGAGGGCGGCGTCGCCGGAGGAGCTTTGGAGGAAACAGTAACGGAGCTCGCCCTTTTCGTTCACGCCCACCAGGAAGCGCGCGGCATCGGGAGCTTCCCGACTGGACGCGCTGAATTTGAGTTCGGGAATTTGCGGTGGGATCAACGAATCCAGCTCAGGCGAGAAACGGATCATCGTGGAAACAGGTTTCGTGATGATCTGGACCGGAGTGGACGGCTTCTCGACGGGCGCCGGCGGACGCGCGCTCGGAATTCGCAAGGCCGGCGGCGGAGGCGGAAGGTCCTTCAAGACCGGTTGGCGACCGAGGTACGAGGGAGCGTGCTGGATCGTCGGCAGGACCAGCGCTTTTGTGTCCGGTGCCGGCTGGGTCGTCGAAGCGAGTGCCGGATCTTCGGCTTCGAGCCAGCGCAGAAGCTGTCGACCTTCATCGGTATCGGGCGAGATCAAACTCACCCGGCCGGGCGGCGGCAACAGGGCCACGGCCGGCGGATAGACAATCTGGAAAAGATAAAAGCCGAGAGCATGGAGGAAGAGCGATCCGAGAAGAAAACCAGAGAGCGTCCATTTACCGCGTCCGGGCCTTTCCCAGCGGAACACCAGATCGTTTGCCGTCACGCCGGGCGCATTCATTTCGGCGGTGCCGTCGCGAGGGCCACGGAATTAATTCCGTGTTCGAGTGCAAGATTCGCGACCTCGACAACGAGCGAGTAGGGAGTGAGTCGATCAGCCTTGATGATAACCGGGCGCGATTCTTTTTTCGCCTCATCCAGCAACGGGCCCAACTGCTCGAGTGCCACTTTCTGATTGCGAAAATAAATCGCGGGCGCGGCGCCGCCGGTGATGCTGATGATTTGCGGGTTGATCTGCGGACCGAGGGTGAAGCGCGAAAGCGGGACCGAGACGGAGATTCCCGGTTGCAGAATAAAGTTCGAGCTAAGCAGCAAAAAGAAGATCAGCAGAAAGGTGACGTCGAGCAGCGGAATCGCCGCGAGCCAGCCGAAATGATGTTCTTTCGTCCGGGAAAGCTTCATGCCCTGCGGCCAGCCGGCCGATGATCTACCGCGCTTCCCGTTCTGCCGCCGGCGCCTTGAAGGTGATGATGTCGCCCTTCGGTTCGCGGTCGCTCAGCATGTGGACGACTTCAATCCCCGCGCGCTCCATTTCGTGCATGAGCGTATTGACCCGCGACGACAGGTAACTGTAGGCAATAAAAGTCGGCGTCGCGACCACGAGACCGGCCGCGGTGGTGAGCAAACTTTTGTAAACGCCGTTCGATAATTCCGTCACGGTCGCGTAACCGCCGTTCGCCGAAAGCGTGCCGAAGGCGTCGATCATACCGGTGACGGTGCCGAGCAAACCCAGCAGCGGCGCGACATACGCGAGGGCGGCAAGCACCCCGAGAAAACGTTCCAGCTTCGGCACTTCAAGTTGTCCGGCTTCCTGGACGATCTCACGAAGCTCCGCGCGCGGCGCATCGTGCCGGATGATCGCGGCGTGAATGACGCGCGCGACGGGTCCCGGCGTGCCGGCGGATTCGTGCAGGGCCTCCGCGTAATTGCGGCGCTGAAGAAGATTCGAAAGTCCTTGGAGAAACTCGCCCACGTGAATGGTGGCGCGATGCAAATACAAAAGCCGCTCGGCGAAAACCGCGATGGCGATGACGCTGCACGCCAGGATGGGCCACATGAGCAAGCCCCCCTTTTGGATGTAGTCGATCATGGGCCTTTTGTCTTAACCGCCTTTGCGCCGCATGGCAAGCCGCTAAGGCTCCCGGTTCACTTTCGCTTCTTAGGCGGTGGCGTTGCGCGTGGCGCAACGCCCGGAGTCTGCCGGATCAATTTCCCGGTGGCGTCGTAAACGGAGTAGCCGGTTTGCCGGCCGATCTTGTCGTAGGCGTAAATGATCTTGTTCCGGACGGCGTCGTCAGGCCCGAGCTGGGTTTCCTGGGTGAGCTTCCCGGCTTCGTCGTACTTATATAGAGTCTTGAAGCGCAGTTTCTCGTCGGGCCCGTACACTTCGCCGCTGGCAAAGCGTCCCGCTTCGTCGAGGACGTAACGGATTCGGCCCACCATTTTCCCTTCCCTGGTTGTGGTCGTGGCGACGGCACGGTGCTGCGGGGAATCGAATTCGTAAGTGGTGCGGGTGCCGTCGGCATTCATCGAAACGGTGACGCGAACGGCATCCGGAGTGGCGGTGACGCCCTGGGCGCGAAGGATCGTTGTTGAAGTCCAGAACGCGACCACAACCGCAGCGGTAATTGTTCGCGTGAACATGAGGGAATTTACGAGGTGGGGAAAAGGGGGCAAACGGCAATAAATTTTATTGACCCTTGGTACGGAAGGTGGTTAGAAGTGGGGGGAAGTGGATTGAAATGGCACGCCATTCCGCTCGCGCATGGACGACAACTCTCAACCCCAAAAATTCTTCGCCGGCGAATTCCGTCACGCCATTGACGAGAAGAACCGTATCACCATTCCGTCCCGTTGGCGCGGAGAGGGTGGCGAGGATTTCATTATCCTGCCCGAGCCCCAGCATCAGTTTCTTCTCGTCATGTCCCACGGGGAGTTCGATCGCATGAGTGCGCAGGCCGAGACTCACAGTTCTGTCTCCGCGAAAGAGCGCCGGATTTTTTTGCGCCATCTCCATTCGCGCGCCGAGCACGGCACGTCGGACCGGCAGGGACGTCTCGTCCTGCCCGTGGATATGTGCCGCGAACTCGGCTTGAAGGGCGAGGTGGCGCTCGTCGGCGGGCGGGGACGTTTTGAAATCTGGAACCTGGCGAAGTGGAAGCGCGCCCACGAGGAGGAAACCGCGACGTATCAACATGTCGCCAACGTGATCGGGCTCTAGCGATCGGCTTTCGAAAATGATTAATGCACTGCTGTTTGAGCGGCCCATCTGGTTCGCGACCGGCCCGCTCCAAATCGAGGAGGCGCAGGAAATGGAGGACTTCACTTATCATCGGCCGGTGCTCGTCAGCGAGTCGGTGGAATTGCTGGCGCCGCGCGCCGGGTCGCTCGTCGTCGACGGCACTTGCGGCGGCGGCGGACACACTGCCGAAATTCTCCGCGCGGGCGCCGACGTCGTGGCGCTGGATCAGGACCCGGACGCGATCGAATTCGCGAAAGAAAAGCTGTCGGAATACGGCGGCCGGGTCACGCTTTGCCAGGCAAATTTTCGCGAGGCCGGAAAGGTCCTCGACGATCTGGGCGTCGTTGGAATTGGCGGGGCGTTGCTCGATCTCGGCGTTTCGTCGCGGCAATTGGAAAACGCGAGCCGCGGGTTCAGCGTCATGCGCCAGGGGCCGCTCGATATGCGGATGGATCCGCGCCGTGAACTGACGGCGGCGACGGTCGTGAATTCCTACCTGGAAGAAGATCTCACCCGAATTTTCCGCGAGCTGGGGGAAGAACCGGCCGCCCGCCGTATCGCGAGTCAGCTGGTGAAGCTGCGCAAGACGACGCCGTTCGAGGACACCCTGCAGCTGGCGAAGGCGATCGAGAAAATTGTCTGGCGGCATGGGCGGCGCCATCCGGCGACGCAGGTTTTTCAGGCGCTCCGCATGGAAGTGAACGACGAGTTGAACGCGCTCGAGGAAGGTCTGGGCGCGCTCACGAAACGGCTCGAATCCGGAGCCCGCTTCGCCGTGATCACGTTCCATTCGCTCGAGGACCGGATCGTGAAGAATTTCTTCCGGGACCGGAGCCGCGAATGGCTGGACCGGCCGGAATGGCCGGAGCCGCGGCGTAATCCGGATTTTGTTTTCCGTCTCGTCACCGACAAACCGGTTGAGCCCGGCGAAAACGAGCAGCGCAATAACCCGCGCTCGCGGAGCGCGAAGCTGCGGGTTGCCGAAAAACTCTGATGCACGCCCCGCGCCGCAAGACCTTTAACTCGGTGAACCCGGCTTCGCTGGCGCGCTGGATCCTGGTCACCGGGTTCCTGGCGCTGACGGGTTTGATTTACGTTTACCTCACGTTGCAGCTCTATCATCTGGGCGACCGGAAGAAGGCGCTGGAAAACGAGCTGGCAAGCCTGCGTTCCCAGAACGACGTCGCCAGCGTCCAGGTCGCGGCCCTGACTTCGCGCTCGGCGATGCAGCGCCGGCTGAAAGAGGGTTATTTGAAAATGATTCCGATCGCCGAGCAAAATATCGTGCGATTGAATGCGCCGCGGCCCGCGCGCCCGGAGGACGCTGTCCAACCGGTCGCTAACAAACGTGGCGGAAGATGAAGTGGAACAGCCGGATCCGTTGCGCGCTGGTCTGCCTTTTCTTTACCGCTTTGTTCAGCCTCTTTTCTTTCCGGCTGATTTACCTCCAGATGATCAAGCACGACGAGTACGCCGGGCTCGCCGCGGAGAAACACGTTTACAAGCAGCCGATCTTCGCGGAGCGCGGCACGATCCTCGACGCGAACAACGAAGTCCTCGCCCATAACACCCCGGTCGAGACCGTGGTGGCCGACGCCACCCATTTAAATAATCGCGAGGCGATTATTCCTTTGCTGCGGGATGCCCTGGATATTCCCGCCGGCGAGCTCTCCGAAAAACTGGACGGCGAGCGCCGTTACATCGTTCTAAAACGCGAGGTGCCCATCGCCGCGGCGACCGCGCTGCGGGAAAAGCTCCGCCTTCAGAATTTGCGCGGGATTTATTTTGAGCGCGACACGACCCGGATTTATCCGAACGGCTCGATGCTTTGCCACGTTATCGGCTTCACCGATTTCGAGCATCGCGGAATCCAGGGCGTCGAATCGTCGATGGAAGAATATCTTCATGGCCAGGACGGCTACCGTTTTATCGAGCACAACCGCGCCGGCCAGGAGATGGTCCTGTATCGCGGCCAGGAACGCGCCCCGCGTGATGGTTACCAGGTCCACCTGACCGTCGATCTTAACCTGCAAAATATCGTCGAGAACGAAATCGACGCGGCGGTGCGCGAATATTCACCGCAAAAAGCGACCATCATCCTGATGCGTCCCCAGACCGGCGAAATTCTGGCGATGGCGAACCGGCCGAACTTTGATTTGAACGAGCGCTCGGAAGCGAAACCGGAGCAAATGAAGAACCGTGCGGTCATCGATATGATGGAACCCGGTTCGACCTTCAAGATTGTCGCGGCCGCCGCGGCCCTGAACGAGCACAAGGTCCGCCCTGACACGACAATCTTCTGCGAAAACGGTCTCTGGAATTTTGGCGGCCGGCCGTTGCACGATCACAAGGCGTATGCCGATCTGAGCGTGCAGGACATTCTGGTGAAATCGAGCAACATCGGCGCAGCCAAGCTGGCCCTCTCCATCGGCGAGCAGAAATTTTACGAATACATTCGCCGCTTCGGCTTCGGCGATCGCACTGGGATCGAGTTGCCTGGCGAAATCCCAGGCGTGATCCGCCCGCCGCAATCTTGGAGCAAAATTTCCATCACTCGCATTCCGATGGGTCATGAAGTCGGGGTGACGCCGCTGCAAATGGTGGTGGCCATGGCAACGATCGCCAACGGGGGCAAGCTCATCACCCCGCGGGTCGTGAAATCGATCACGAGCGAAGACGGCAAGACGATTACGACGTTTTCGCCGACTGTTTTGCGCCAGGTAATTTCGCCGGAGACAGCGGCGCAGGTGGGGAACGCGCTCCGAGGCGTGGTGAGCGATCGCGGCACGGCGGCGGCGGCGGCGGTGCCGGGTTTCACGATCTCCGGCAAGACCGGGACTGCCCAGAAAGTCGATCCCAAAGGGGGATATCAGCATGGGAAATACGTCGTTTCGTTTTCCGGTTATCTGCCTTCCGACCATCCCGAATTTGTCGGGATCGTCGTGCTCGATGATGCGAAGACAAGCAATCCGGAGCTGAACTACGGCGGCCTCGTGGCCGGGCCGATCTTTGCGCGGATCGCCGAGAAAGCCGCTCGTTATCTCGATCTGCAGCCGCATGAAGAGCCTGGCAAGACGTCCAGCCCCGGACGAGTGGCCTTAACCAATGCATCCCACCGTTGAGCGTGCTGCGCCCGTTTGACCCGTTCGCATGCAGCTCAAAACACTACTCGCCGCCCTGTCCCCCCGCCAAATCGTCGGGCCGATTGATCGCGTCGTGGAAAACATCGCGTATGACTCGCGGCGTGTGCAGAGGAATGGCCTTTTCGTCGCATTGCGCGGCGAAAAAAGTGACGGCCATCAATTCA
>JBEEHR010000042.1:0-39004 GCA_041167505.1 Verrucomicrobiota bacterium | reverse complement strand
GCATAGTCTCCTGGAAATCGATTGATGGCGGCAAGACCTGGAATGCGTTGCGAGGTGCGCCGGGCGGCGACGATTATCAAAACGTCTGGATCAATCCGAACAACCCGGACGTAGTCGCGCTCGCGAGCGATCAGGGCTCGATTATCACCGTCAATGGCGGGAAGACATGGAGCTCGTGGTATAACCAATCGACCGCGCAGCTTTATCACGTCAGCGCCGACAACGCGTTTCCATACCGGCTCTACAGTGGTCAGCAGGAGAGCGGCTCGGTTGGGATCGCAAGTCGCGGCAATGACGGCGCGATCACCTTTCGCGATTGGCATCCGGTGGCGGCGGAGGAATACGGTTACGTCGCGCCCGACCCGCTCGATCCCGACATCATCTACGGCGGGAAGCTGACGCGTTACGATCGGCGCACGCATCAAGCCCAGAGCATTTTGCCGAAGCCGTTTCGCTCCGATGAGTTCCGGATGGTGCGGACGCAGCCGATCGTTTTCTCACCGCTCGACCCGCACCTGCTCTTCTTCGCGGCCAACATGCTCTGGCAAACGAGCGACGGCGGCCAGCATTGGGCGCAGATCAGTCCGGACCTGACGCGAAAGAACTTCGACGTTCCGGCGAGCGTGGGAAAATTTCGCTCGCAGCCGAGCGCGCAACCGCGGCAACGCGGCGTGATTTACACGGTGGCGCCGTCGCCCATCGAGAAAAGCCGGATCTGGGCCGGGACGGATGATGGTTTGATTCACGTGACGGTCGATGGCGGGAAAAACTGGAAGGACGTCACGCCGCCTGCAATCACCGCCTGGCAGAAAATCTCGCTGCTGGACGCCGGACACTTCGACCCGAACACGGCCTATGCGGCCGTGAACACGATCCGGCTCGACGATCTGCGTCCGCACATCTACCGCACGAATGACGGTGGGAAGACGTGGACGGAGATCGTGCGCGGCATTCCGGAGAACGAAAACGTCAATGCCGTGCGCGAAGATCCGCGCCGGCGCGGACTGCTCTTCGCGGGGACGGAGCGCGCGGTCTATGTGTCGTTCGACGACGGTGAGAATTGGAGGCCGCTTCGATTAAACATGCCGGCGACATCCGTGCGCGATCTGATTGTCAAAGACGACGACATCGCGGTCGCAACGCATGGCCGCGGATTTTGGATACTGGATAACATCACATCGTTGCGGCAAGTCGACGCGGCTAACCAGGAAACGCTTCTCTTCAAACCGCAGACAGCGTTGCGGGTACGCTGGAACTTGAACACGGACACGCCGCTGCCGCCGGACGAACCGGTCGGCGAGAATCCGCCAGAAGGCGCGATGATTGATTATCGGCTGGGTGCGAATACAAGCGGGCCGGTCACGCTCGAGATCAAGGATGCGAAGGGCAACTTCGTTCGCCGCTATGCCAGCACGGACCCGGTGCCGCCTCCCGATCTGAAGCTAAAGATTCCGCGCTACTGGGTGCAGCCGCCACAGGTGTTATCGGGCGAGCCGGGTTTGCACCGATTTTTTTGGGACATGCATTTCGAGCCGCTCAAAGACGTGGACGCGGAATACCCAATGACCGCTGTGCTCCAAAAAACCGCACCGCAACCGACGGGACCGTGGGCGTTGCCCGGCGATTATTCCGTCGTTCTGACTGCCGGTGGCAAGAGCTTCACCCAGCCGCTTCCCATGAAAATGGATCCCCGCGTGAAAGCTTCGCCCGCGGACCTCGCGAAACAGTTCGAGCTATCCAAGGCGCTTTACGAGACTCGAGCTGCGCTTCAGCCGATTGGGAAAGGTTATGAATCGCTCGTCGGCGAACTCGCGAAAGCGAAGGAGAAGGCCGGAGACAAACCGGTCAAGGAGCAAATCGAAGCGTTGACGAAAAAGCTCCAGGAATTCGCGGACCCAGCCCGAGTTCGCGCCGGGCAATCCCTCGACCTCGATGTGTTGAGCAAGGTCGGCAAACTTTTCGGCGATCTCCAGGAAGTGGACGCGGCGCCGACGGCGTCGATCGAAGGTGCCGTGGTCGACCTCCAACGCGATGCAAAGTCAGTGGCTGAACGCTGGCGCGCGATTCCGCAGGATGTGGCAGTGCTGAATTCAGCGCTGGAAACGGCCGGCCTGGAAAAGATTACGTTTCCCTAACTCGGGGAAGGATTGGTTCCACCAGGCGGAAGCGGAGGCTTGGGCGTCGGTGTTAATGTAGGAGGCGGCGTGGGCGGCATCGGGTCTGCGCCTTGCTCCGGCTTGGTGAAAACGGTTTCGGCGATTTGTTTGAGTTTCAAAATCGCCTGTTCCGAAAACAGACCCACCAAAGCGGCCATGGCGGCAAACCCAAAGGGGCTAGTCTGGGAGAACTGGGATTGCGGCGAGAAAAAGCCGCCCCGAATCACAAAGTAAAACACGACCGAGAGCGCGCTGCCGGTAAAAGGCATCACGAAATACTTCGCCATCCAGCTGTCGACGAGGTTGCGATTCCCCACATACCAATAAACTGAGCGGACCGCATGGATAAGGCTGCCCAGGGCGCCGGCCAGGATTACGATCCAAAGCAGGCGCACCTCGTCCCAAATCTCGAACTCATAGCCGAACGCTGACGCTTTTCCCGGTGTGGCTGATGGCGAGGGGCTCGGTGACGATTGCGACGATGTCCCGGCAACCGTAGCCAACGGGCTCGATGTGGGGGACGGAGACGGGCTCGTGGAAGGGCGGGTGGTCGAATCGATCTGCTTGGGAGGTCCGGCCGTTTGCGCAGCGCTTGGTCCCGCTGGCGTCGGTGTGGGCCAGAAAACGATCAGGCCGTAGAGGCAAAACAGGATCGTGACAACGAGATAGCTCGTTAGGCCGATAATCCCTCCGACGGAGGAGAGTTTAGAACCAGGACCTTTGCCGCCCGCTTCCGACGCGGTATCATCCGACTGAACCTCGGGAGCGGTTGGATTAGCGTCGTTAGGCATAGGGGGAAAGATTTCGTTTATCCGGCCAAAATTCCTGCTGGCCGTCAAGAATTTTTGAAACATGCCCGATCTGGCGGATTATCTTCGCGCTTCTCACAAGGCGCTCATCTTTACCGGCGCTGGGATCTCGACGGGTAGCGGAATTCCAGACTTCCGCGGGCCGCAAGGGGTGTGGACGCGGCGCCAGCCGGTTTATTTCCAGGACTTCATGACGTCGGAGGCGGCGCGCATCGAACATTGGGATTACAAACTGGAGGGCTGGGACGGGTTTCGCGCCGCGCGGCCGAATGCGGTCCATGACGCCATCGTCCGGTTGGAGCGCGCCGGGAAAGTGCTCGCGGTCGTGACGCAAAACATCGACGGCTTGCACGCTCTCGCCGGGACGAGTGCCGAGCGGTTGGTGGAATTGCATGGCACGAATTTGCTGGTCGAATGCCAGAGCTGTAAATCGCGCGGCGATCCGGAGCCGCATTTCGAATTCTTTCGGATGAATCGCAAACCGCCGCTCTGCAACTGCGGCGGATTCCTGAAACCGGCGACGATCAGCTTTGGGCAAAGCCTCGATCCGCAAGTCCTCGAAAGGGCGCAGGCCGCAGCAGCGCAGGCCGACCTGGTGGTCGCACTCGGTTCGACGTTGTCCGTCTATCCGGCAGCCTCGTTCCCTCTGCTGGCGGCGCAACGCGGCGTCCCCTACGTCATCATCAATCGCGGCGCGACGGACCACGATCATGACCCGTCCGTTTCGCTCCGGATCGAGGCAGACGTAGCCGCGATATTTTCCGCGGCGGTCGAGGCCGCGCTGGCCTAACGACCAGTCACGCGCCGATACAGCTCTTCATATTGGGGCACAACCCGAGCGGCGGTGAAAAGCTTCTGCGCTCGTTCCCGGCCGCGCTCTCCCAGTTCCGTCGCCGCTGCCGGCGAATCCAAGAGCTCATCCAGCGACGCAGCCATGGCGCGAATATCGCCGAACTCGTGCAGAGACGCCGCTTCACCCACCACTTCGGGAATCCCGCCGATGCGGAAGGCAACGACCGGCTTCGCGAAAAACATCGTCTCGAGAATGCTGAGGCCAAAGCTTTCGTTCTCGGATGTGTAAAGGCCGGCGTCAGACGCGGGCAGAAAATCTTCGACGACGGCGGCGTCTTCCTTGACGATCACGTTGTCGCGCAACCCAAGTTCGTCGACGAGTGGCTGGAACGGAGCGAACGACGCGCCGGCCAGGATCAGGAGGCGGATGCGATCGCGATGCGCGGCGGCGGCCACGACGCGCAACAGCAAATCAATGCGTTTCGTGGGACGGAGATTCGACATATGCGCGACGAGAAATTCGCGGTCGCTGATGCCGAGCTCGTGCCGCACTTCTTCCCGGCTTCGATTCGAACGATTCGGCGTGAAGAAATTCGGGATGACCTGGATCTCATCGCGGAGCCGGAAGGTTTCCTCGGTTTGGCGGCGCAAACTTTCGGAAACGGTGGTAACCGCATCGGAATGAATGAGCCCATGCTCGATTGCGGCGCGGTATTGCGGGTTCGGGCCGAGCAGAGTGGTATCGGTCCCGTGCAAGGTCGTCACTACTTTCGGCGCGCCGGCTCCGATCATTTCTGTGGCCAGAAAAGCCGCGGTCGCGTGCGGGACGGCGTAATGGACGTGAAAGAGGTCGAGACGTTGCGACTGCCCTACCTCCGCCATCTTCACCGCCAGCGGCAAGGTGTAGTCCGGGCACGGGAACACCGTCGCGTGTCCCACGTCGACCTGGTGAAAATGGAGATGCGCTCGGGAGAGATCGAGCCGGACCGGTTTGGCGTAGCTGAAGAAGTGAACGGTGTGGCCGCGGGCCGCGAGCTCGGTGCCGAGCGCGGTCGCGAGAATTCCACTGCCCCCTATCAACGGAAAACAAGTGATCCCAATCTTGAGCGGCGGCGGCACTTTTGAAACGGCGTCGGGTGTTTGGAGCACGGCGATCCTGGCTGTGAGGCGCGAAGGCATCTTGCCTGCAGTTGGAATGCGAAACAACAGGCAAGATGCTCGCCCGGTGCGAGCTGGAAATTAGCAACCTGCGCGTCCCTCGCCCGCGATCCCCGGTGACCTGACGATCAACCAGATGGATCGGCGCGGGGAACAATCTCTGTTCCGGGATGTCTTGGGGACAAGTTACTCACTCCCGTGGCGACCGCCCCACTTGCTAGGGTACTTGCCACTAATCGTCACCCATTTTCCACCTTGGAGGATTCCTACCCATGCCGTCCCTACCTGTGCGAGTCCGTTATAGCGGGCGTCGTCGTTGTGCGAGAAACAGACCGCCATTTTCCCATCCTTAACCTCATAAATGAGGAGATGGACGTTTAGGTAGTCATGCGCAAGTCTGCTTTCGGTCGTGTTCTGGCCGGTGACGGAATACCCGTTCGCCATTCCCAGGAGCATTTTATCATAAACTCCATTGCCTTCGGAGTGGATGATTTGGGCGCCCATCGAGTGACCGTTCACGACCGCGGCGCGCGCCATCACCCAGGCGGAGACGGGTGAAATGGCGAGAGATGAATACAATTTACGCCCCACCCCCGAACGCAATGCCTGGAGGGGAAAGTTGGGGATTTGCTGGACCGTTCGGGTAGAAGCGGCCTGCGGGGCTGCGGAACTTTGAACAGCAGAGGCAATGACAAGAAATGCTAGGAGGTGTCGCATAGTGATCGCTGAAAATGCCATAAAGTTCTCACCCAGCAAGGCATTCCCTAATGGCGCTCAACAGCAAAAGAGCCGCTGCCGGAATTCTGCGCTATTCACCAGTGCGAACGGAGCTCAACTCTCTCCAACATACGCGTTGTTCGAGTTCGAAATCTCTTCGCGCTGCCCAAAGGTTACCCCGGGCGCATCGGCGTCGTTGAGATATTGGCGCTCCCCCGCGCCTGCGACGTAATGCGTGCACGCGATGACCGATTGCATCCAGCGCAGCCGGGTATCGCGGGTGGGGCTGATCTGCGCAGCGGTGAAGGTTTGATCCGGGAGTTCGATGTAGCGATCGGCACCCTTGTGCAAAACGAGTTTGCCCCCGCGGTAACGGGCCCGGACGATCTCCCCTTCCCAAGTCACATCGACAAAGTAATCGTCAATCGTTGCCGCGCGCTTCCGGAACTCCGGATCGCTCGAGCGTTCCACACGAATTCCCTCGAGCAAACCCATTCGGGCATACATCTCGCGGCAAAAATCGGCGGCATTGGAAGCTGCCACGGCCTTGAAATATTCGACGAGATCCGGCGCGACGTAGTTCGGAAGCTGCCGCGCGACCTTCGCCTGCCAATCCGGCAGCACGCGTTTGGCAAATAGCGGTGAGAACTGCTTCTGAATCTTGTTCGCGAACTCGAAATTGAATGATTGCTCGTGCCCCGTGCGCCGTTCGCGCAGGACGGTTGTCGTTTCCCGCGGATCGTGGTCGCTGTCGTGGAAAAAGAAAACGATCTCACCGCCGATTTCGCGTTGTAGCCGGCGGGCGGTAACGATCTTGGCCCAGAGAAAACGTTTCGGAAAAAAGCCGCACGGCTGTTGCCCAAAACAAATGATCGGCTCGCTCATGACCCAGAGGCCGTGGCCGATTCACGCTGCCCAAACACCGTTGACTCCAACAGCCAGGCGAAAAGGACGACGGCGCCGCATCCGATCACGTTGTACCAAAGATAACCGATGTTCGTAGTGAAGAAGAGGACCAGCACCATCGTCTGCGCCATCACCGCGCCGATGAAGACCGCCGAGCCGCGCACGCGGCGCAGGAAAAATGCGACCAGGAACAGGCCCAGAATGCTGCCGTAGAAAACCGACGCCAGGATGTTGCCCGCCTCGATGAGATTTTCCGCGAGGCTGCAGAACGAGGCGACGGCGATGGTGACCAGACCCCAGCCCGCCGTCAGCCAACGGGTCGCGACGACGTAATGATGGTCGGTGTCGTGGGGCCGGAATACGCGATAGAAATCCACGGCGGTCGTGGAACCGAGTGCATTGAGGACGGCGGACGTGGCGGACATCGTCGCGCAGAAGATCACCGCGACGAGCAAACCGACGACGCCGTGGGGCAGATGTTGGAGCACGAAAGTGATGAAGACATAGTCGGAGTCTTTGCTCTTCGGACTAGCGCCGGCTTGCTCGAGGATTTTTTTCGTGTCGTCACGAATGGCGCGGGCGCGGGCGTCCAGCTGCTGGACTTCCGCGGGCACGACGGCGGAACCGGAAGTTTTCGCCAGCGCCTCCTGTTTGCGGGCGAAGACTTCATCGAATTGGTTCTGGAGCGTCGATAGCTGCGGGCCGTAGCCGCGCTCGACCGCGCGTTGGTAGGTGGGCTGGTTGAAAAACAACGGCGGCTTTTCGAATTGGTAGAAAAGAAAAATCATCACGCCAAGAAGCAGGATGAGAAATTGCATCGGCACTTTCACGAGAGCGTTGAAGAGCAAGCCGATCCGGCTGGCGCGGAGCGAGCCGCCGGCGAGATAACGCTGCACCTGTGATTGATCGGCGCCGAAGTAGGAAAGCGACAGAAAGAATCCGCCGAGGATGCCGGACCAAAAGGTGTAGCGCTTCGACGGATCGATCGAGAAATCGACGGCCTGGAGTTTTCCCATTTTGCCGGCCATCGAGAGCGCATCGCTGAATGACAGATCGGCCGGCAGACGGTGGACGGCGATTCCAAAAGCGAGTGCCATCCCGACCAGGATCACCAGAATTTGGTAGCGCTGGGTGAGGCTGACGATCTTCGTGCCGCCGACGACGGTGTAGAGAATGACGAACCCGCCCGCGAGCCAGATGGTGAGGTTCAAATCCCAGCCAAGCAGCGCGGAAAGAATGATGGCCGGCGCATAGATCGTGATTCCGCCGGCGATCCCGCGCTGGATGAGAAACAGGAAGCCGCCGAGGAGCCGCGTCTTTTTGTCGAACCGCTGGCCGAGATATTCGTAGGCAGTGTAAACCTTGAGCCGTTGATAGATCGGGACGAACACCGCGCAGACCACGATGAGCGCGAGTGGTTGGCCAAAATAATTTTGGATGAATCCGATGCCGCTTTCGTAAGCCTGCCCAGGCATGGAAAGGAACGTGATCGGCCCAGCCTGGGTCGCGAGCACGGAAAGCCCGATGGTTCCCCAGCGAATCGTTCTATCGCCTTTGAGGTACTCGCGAAGGTTCGGATGATTGTAAGTGCGCCAAAGGCCGTAGAGCGGGATCGCGAGGATCGTCGCGAAGAGGACGATGTAATCGAGCCGGTTCACGAAAACCGGAGCGTGAAGGCGTAGAGCACCGCGATTTCGACCGCGAACAAGACAAGCGCGAACGCATACGCCTTGCGCCAGGTCGAGAAGAACGGCGGATGATCGTGCCCGCTCATTTTAATTCTTCTGTAGCCGCCGCCCTGTGGACGGCGTGGGCTTCGGCGATGCGCTCTCTCACGCTTCGCACAGCGAAGCGGCTACAGAAGAGGCACGCGTCGCGTTTCATTTCACCTCGCGCAGCGAGACCATGTTCGCGAAGAGGCGGTAGGCGCCGGGGACGCCGGCGGGCAATTGCCGGAAGAAAGCGTAGCCGGTGTAAACGAAGTAGCCCTGGCCGGATTTCGCGACGAGCAATCCGCCATCGAGCGGTTTTTCGCCGGGATCGTTACAGGAAAGAAGCGCGGTCCAGTTCGCGTCCCACTTGTTCGGGAAATAAAGACCGCGCTCCTGCACCCAGCCTTTGAAATCATTCGCGCTGATTTTGTTCGGCGAATTTAGCAACGGATGATCGGGCGCGAGGATTCGAATCTCCGCGGTCTCGTCGGTGACGCGGTCGCGTGAAATCTCGAGCGGGAATGGACCGATCTCTTTGGTTTTCAGATCCGCCGTGGTGGTGTATTGCGCGACGACCACGCCGCCGGCTTTCACGTAGGCGAGCAACTCGGCCTGCCAGGCGGCGATGCGATCCTGCGTATTGTAAGCGCGAATGCCGAGAACCACGGCGTCGAAGCGCTTCAGGTTTTCCGCGGTGATCTCGGAGCCGTCGAGCGTCTTCACGTTGTAGCCGATCTGCTGGAGGCTCTGCGGAATGTCATCGCCGGCGCCGGGAAGGTAGCCGATCAACTCGCCTTTCTTCTTGATATCGGACCGAACGATCTTCGCCTCTGCCGGCGGCATCAAAGTGTGGACGCCGATGTGCTGATAAGAAATGCGTTCGCGCGCGAACGAGTAATCCTGGCCGTCAACTTTAACGATCGCCCGCAGCGTCCCCTCGCCCGGATTTGGCGGCGGATGAATCGTGAACGTCGCGAAGGATTCGGCATCCGCCACTTTCATTTCCACGGGAACGGAAGCCGGTTCGATCCGCCAGCCTTTCGGCGCCTCGAGCCGGAGATCGCCGCGGACCGCGCCGGTCGAGGCGGCCACGCGCACCTGAACCGTCTTCGGTTTGTCGTCGCCGAAAACGAAAACGGAGTTCTGTAAATTCGCGAAGACCGGCGGTGCGAGCACAACGTTCTGACGAACTTCGCCTACGACTGGATCGACGGTGCGATATTTCGTGTCGACCGAATACCGAAGGTCCTGGTCGCCGACGCGCACAATAACTTCCACCGGAAACGCCGGAGGATTTTCCGCCAAACCGATTAACTTTTGATCGTCGACGGCGAAGGTGCCGGGCGCGGCAGGCTTTCGCAGCCAATACGGCTGCGTGTAAGTGACGTCCTTCGGCAGTGCCGGGGTTAGATCCTTGGCGACGAATTGGTCCTGCGGAAGCGGCACGTCCAGACGCAGAACCTGGCCGGAGATCGGAGCCCGTGCCTCGACCAATTGCACAGGAACGTTCGAGCGATTGATCGCCTCTAGTTTTATCGGCAGCGTCTGGCTGGCGGAAACCGTGGCGCTCGTCGTCGAGCTTTCGATGTGTAAACCGAGGCAGGCCGCGATGAGGCCGTCGATCTCGCCCGTCTTGGCAATGAGCCAATCTTTCTTGTCGATCGTCGATAATTCCTTCCGCAATTCCAATAGCTTCGGGACCGACGCGGCTGGATCGGCAGCGGCAAAGCTCGCCAAGAGCTGCTTCGCCTTTTCTGCGATCGCTTCCGACTTCGGCACTCGTCCCCAGGTCGTGTCGATGCCGTCAAACAGGTTCTCGGTCATCGGCGCGCCCTCGAGCAGCTTGAAATATTCTTTGCGCGCGCCGCGCCCTGGTGAGCGACCGACACCCTGGCTCTTGTGCATGCTCAGACTCGCAGCCGCGATCTCGGTAAACGCTTTGCCGAGGAGCGGACTGAACCCACCCGCTTCAAGGACCGCCAGGCCCTTCGGATCGAACGGCTGGTTGCGGTTCTGGAAAAAGAACGGCGAAGTGTTCCAAACGATCCGCGTCGGTTTCCAAACTTCGACTGAGGCGAGCTGCTCCGGGAAACGCTTCGGATCGCCGGCGGCCTGGAACGCTTCACGCGCCAGCAACGCAGAGGCGGTGTGGTGGCCATGCGTTTTGTCATCGTCGGGGCTGAAGCGCGTGACGATGACGTCCGGTCTGAAGCGGCGAATCGTCCAGACGATGTCAGCGAGAATTTTGTCGCGGTCCCATATCCGTAACGTTTCCGTGGCGCTCTTCGAGAAGCCGAAATCGACGGCGCGGGTGAAGAATTGCTGCCCGTGATCGAGGCGGCGCGCGGCGAGAAGCTCGTGGGTGCGAATCACCCCGAGCCGTTCGCCCAGCTCGGGTCCAATCAAGTTCTGGCCGCCGTCTCCGCGCGTCACGGATAGATACGCGGTCTGGTAAAGCGAACCGTTCGCCCAAAGCGCGATCAGGTTGGTGTTCTCATCGTCGGGATGCGCGGCGATGTAGAGGACCCGGCCGAGCACATTCAGTTTCTGAAGCGCGAGTTGGATTTCGGCGGCGTTCATCGGTCGCGGAAAATCCGAAGGCGGCGCCTCCGCGGAACGCAGAACGACCGCGCTCATATACAGAGCGCCCAGCGCGAGCCGCACGATCTTCGCTCTCCCATTACCCATGAGCGTTATAGCCCTGCGCGATTGCTTCAACCAACGCCGGTTACTTGTTGATGTCCTGCTTCGCGTTGAGGCGGTCGATCAACACTTTGATGTTGGCCTTTTGCTGCTCGGAAATGGCAATCGCCTCCGCCTTCTTCGCGTCCTCGGCGGCGCCGGCAAAATCCCCTGCCGCCGATTTGATGCGCGCATTCGCCAGGTAACCGAACGGCGTTTCCGGATAACGCTTGGCGACTTCCTTCAACATCTCCATCGCTTCGGCGTCCTTCTTCTCCGAATTCAGCCGGCGGGCGTAGGAATAAAGCTGGACCGGGGTCGTCTTCGCGATCGCCTGCTCCCAGGCCTTCTTTGCATCGTCGGGCTTGTTCATCGCCTTGAGCACATCAGACTTGGTGGCCAGGTTCTCGAAGCGTTCCTCGTTCTGGATCGAGAGGTTCACCCATTTCAACGCGTCTTCGAGGTGGATTTTCTTTGTGACACAAAAATTGGCCGCCTGGTTGCACGAGTCCCATTCGTATTGAGCGCGGCCACGCATCTGGCCGGCGATATTCCCGAAGGTCGACTCGTCGCTGACCGCGATCTTGAACGGCACCGCGATTTTCTCCCACTTCAGGGTCACGGTCGCGGAGTCCGCCTTGAGCTCCTCGAATTCATAATCGAGCGCTTCCTCCATTTCGTTAGGCCGCGGCTTCACCGTGACGCGTAAGGCATCTTCCGCCTGGCTGTAGGTGTAGCTGCCCCAGGCGGTCGCCATCTTGGAAAAAATTACGGTCCAGGTGTCCGCCGTCGGGATCATGTGCAGACCGTAGATTCCTTTCGCCAGCGGCTGGCCTTCCACCGAAACCGCACCGCTAAATTCGATGGTCGTGTTTTCGTTCGCCCCCGCGCGCCAGACTTCGCCCAGCGGGACGAGGCCGCCCCAGATTTTCCGGCCATTAACGAGCGGTCGGTGATAGGTAATTTTGACGTCGGTCAATCCGACCCGCTGTTTGGTGACAGCGTGCTGGCTGACGTCAGGAAGCGTAAGATCGGCCCGGACCGAAACGCCGAACGCAAGAGTTGCGATGGCGGAAATAAGGATGCTAGTGCGTTTCATAATGCTTTGGTTTGATTTTGGTTTGGGGCCGAGAACATCAACTGCAACCGGGGGACAATAACAAGTGGAGATTTTTTTGGGGGAATCGCCTTGGCCTGAACAATGAAGCGCGAGGAAAGTTTACGGCTTGGTGATTATGAGGTGCACCGGGCCTGGGAAGGGTTCGCCAGCATCCGGCAAATCTCATCGGGCGAAATCATGCATTCCCGCACCGCGCCGATGGAAGAAGCGCGAAAACTATACGTCGAGCAGTCCTTCCTGGCAGAGCGGCTAACCGAGAATCCACGGAAGCAAGATCCGCTCGTTATCTGGGACGTCGGTCTGGGCGCAGGCGCGAATGCGATGGCAGCGATCGAGTGCCACGAAAAAGTTTCCGGGGCGCGCCCGCTGCAAGTTGTCAGCTTCGAAAACGATCTGGATTCCCTGCGGCTCGCGCTCGGGCAGCAACAGGATTTCCCAGATCTCCGAGTCGACGCGACCACCGCGATCCTCGCCGATGGTCATTGGCAATCTCGCAACGATGCCGGGTTGAGCTGGCAGCTGTTACCCGGCGATTTTCTCGAGAACATGGAGCGCGCCACCGCGCCCGATCTCATCTTTTACGACATGTTTTCCACGCGCAGTTCGGCGCATCTCTGGACGCTTGGCGTTTTTCGCAAACTCTTCGCAGCCTGCGCCGGTCGCGCCGTGGAGCTGTTCACTTACACATGCTCGACGGCGAACCGCGCGGTCTTGCTCGCATCCGGCTTCCATCTGGCCCGCGGTCGGAACGCGGGAGAAAAGATCGAGACGACCATCGCGCTCACGCCCGCCGCGCTGCGGAGCCCATTTGCGCAGCGGCGCGAATTTCTCGCTTCCGATTGGCTCGCGAAATGGAACCGATCGGCCGCCAAATTCCCTACGGACGTTGCACCTAACGAGCGCGCCGGGTTCGAAAAAATCATCCGGGACCACGAACAATTTCGAAATTCGCCGGCACCGGAACGTCTGTCATCCACCACATGATTTCGGACTGACAGAGGGGTTGCTTCTCCTGCCGGGAATCGGCATAACTGGCGGCCCGCCGTCACACGGAATGATGTGGCAGGCAAAACAACAACCAACACAGAGAGGTAGCATTATGGCTGACGAAAAAACAGGGACGAAACCGGATAAAGAGGGCGGTAGCGGAGCGGAAAAAGAGGGCGATGGAAGTGAAGCGGGCGGTCGCCGCCGGACTTTGCTCTACACGTGCTTCAATGATGGCGCGGGCAACTACGTCCACTCCAATTGGAGCTGGTTCACGTGCTGGCGGTGCGGCGCGTTGAACTACATGTAATCCGGCCGATTCGTTCAAGAGAGGCGCAGGGGTTTATTCCTCTGCGCTTCTTTTTTTTGTACGCGGTCCGCGTCAGCTATTGTGATTGACGCTCGGGAAGGGGAAACTCTACTCTCGACTCCTCCCCTGATAATCATCCCCAGGGACTAAGACTATGAGTGAAAAAGGCGGCGGCTTTCAGTTTGGCAACATCGGCGGCAACGTGAGCCAGACCGCCGGCGGCGATATCGTCGGTGGCGACAAAACCACCACCACTACCACGACGACAACCACCACGATCCAGAAGGGCTTTGCTGACGAAGAAAAGAAAGACCAATTCCATTCCGAGATCGAGCAATTGCGGGAAGCGTTGCGGGCGATGAAAACGGAGATCGAGGCCAGCGCGTCACTCGATCAGGACAAGAAGGACGAGGTCATTTCCGAGATTCTTCAGCAGGTGAAAGCGCTCAAGGAAGTGAAAGAGAAAACCGCCGATGTCGCGCCGGGCAAGCCGGCGCCACCGAAGGTCGCGACCGAGATTGAAGGGACGCTGGATAGCGCGGGAGGCATCATGGACAAGCTGCAAGGCCTGGCGGGCAAAGCGGGGGACGTGGCGGAGACCGTAAGCAAGTTTGCCGTGAAATATGGTCCGCTCATCCTGAGCGCGCGGCATCTTTTTGGGTTGCCCTGACCCGGCCGGGCCAAGCGCCGGTTATTTCCCGATGGCCACAACTCCCCCAACGCCGCCGCCTGATTCGAGCGGCATTCGAATTGGGGACGTCGGCGGGAGCGTTAATTTCAGCGCGCTGGGGGACATCGTCGGTGGCGACAAGATCACCACCATCACCACGACGATCCAGATCTCCGTCGAGGCGATTACCCAGCGACCGCTCATTACGACCTCGCCTTATCGCGGGCTGGATCGCTTTGAAGATCGCGACAAGGATCTCTTCTTCGGCCGCGACCAACTGATCAAGAGCCTGCTTGCGCAGTTGAGCGCGAGCAATGTGTTGCTGGTGCTCGGCGCATCGGGGAGCGGCAAATCGTCCGTCGTGCGTGCGGGATTGCTGCCGCAGTTGTCTCAGTTGATCGGCGCCCGCTTCCGATACTTTATGCTCGTGCCGGACGTGAACCCGTTCGAGTCGCTCCGCACCGCGGTGCAAGGCGCAGGGTTCAGCCAGGCCCAAACACGCGAGCTGGCAGAAGCCAAACCGGAAACGCCCGCGAAGCTCATTCACACTCTGCAGCGCAGCGGCGATCAATGGCTCTTCTTCGTCGATCAGTTCGAGGAAATTTTCACCGTCGGCGACGAAAAATTGCGCGCGAGTTTTATTGCCGCGCTTCTCCAGATCGCGCGGGACTCAAACAATTCGGCCAAACTTGTCCTGGCGATGCGCGCCGATTTTCTCGATCGCTTCAGCCCCTTCCCGGAGTTCGCCAAAATCCTCGAAAGGAATATCCACCTGGTCGCGGACATGCACGCCGACGAGTTGCGCCAGGCGATCGAGCAGCCGGCGGCGCGCCACGGCGTCGTCTTCGAGCAGGGCCTCGTCGAAGAAATCATCAAGGACGTGCAAGGCCAGGCGGGATCGCTCCCGTTGCTGCAATACACCCTCGATCTGCTTTGGCAGGAGGAAGCGCGGGAGGATGGGCTCGCCGATCGCCATCTCAACACGAAAGCTTATCGCGAGCTCGGCGGCGTCCGCGGCGCGTTGCAGAAGCGAGCGAATGAAATCTATGCCTCGTTCGGTGACGGCAGCGAGGCGAAAGCCGCGACGCCGAAACAGGAGATCGTGCGCCAGATTTTTCTCCGCCTCGTCGATCTTGCCGGCGAAGGGTCCGACGCGGCAGCGTGGCGCCCCGTCCGCCGGCGTGCGTCGATTTCCATGTTCGCTACCGCGAAAGAGCAGGAAATTTTGGAAGCCCTCATCAACCAGAAACTTCTCGTGAGCAATCGCGAAGGTGACGATGCGACCGTCGAAGTCGCGCACGAAGCGCTCTTCACCTCATGGGGACGGCTAAGGAATTGGATCGAAGCCGGCAAGCAAGTCATCTTCGCCAAAAACCGTTTGGACGATGACGCAGTACGCTGGCAGGACCGTCAGGAGAAAGGCGATGCCGGCGCCGAGGAAGAACTGTTAAGCGGCTCGCGGCTCGCCCAGGCGATCGACATGCGCGGACGCGGCGATTTTTCCACAGTGGTAGGCGGCCTGGGAGAACTCGAGACGCGATTTCTGGACGCCAGCGCCGCTCTGCGCGATCGCCGTGCGCAGGAAGAGGACGCCCGCCAGCAACGCGAATTGGAAGCTGTACAGCGTCTCGCTGCCGCGCAGAAAATGGCCGCCGGGCGTCTAAGGATTGGATTAGCCGTCGCGCTTTTGCTGCTGCTCGCGGCGGTCTGGTTTGCCTGGGACGCTCACAAAAGCAGCGAGAAGGCGGCTGCCGCGCAGCAACGAACAATAAAAGAAATGATCGAGGCGAGTTGGAAAGCCGGCAGCTATCTCCAGAACGTGGAAGCGAATGTCTTGAGCGACCCTGCCGCAGAGGAGAAGCGGCAGGAGGAGATCTACGCGTCGACTGGCTCGTATATTCCGGGCACACGCTGGCTCTACGCGCATCTCAAGACGGTGATGGACCTTGAGAAAATGAAGTCTCTGGCGGGGATGCCGATCTTTCTTCCCGGCCATCCGCACGAGCACGACTTCGACTTTCGATCCTACGACTTCGGCCGCTACAACCCCAAGTTCGTCCGGTGGGCCGTTGACAACCTAATCCCGCCGCCGTCCGGCATCACAACGTCGGTTTACCAGAAGCACCTGAAGGAAATTGCACGGCTCTACTATCTTGCTTACCTACATGTCGGTGCGCACGAACCCGAGGTATCGGCTTTGCGAGCGAAGTATCTCGAGAGCATCCAGGAATTCTCGGGAAAGCCGTGGACTTCAAGTCTCGGTTCAGGCGTCGAGGGGCCCAATGTCCTTGTTTACGATACATTTGCCCGGCTCTTCGCAGGACAGTACGAAACCGACGAAGTTTTACACTGGGTCCTGGACGGCCCGGAGCCGAAGAGGGTCTCATATCCGTGGCTGACCGTTAACGCAGGCGGCTACGCCTACACGGCCAGCGGCTTCTGGATCCGGCGCCAGATCGACGGCACGGCGCCGGATTTTTTTGCCGGCTTGAAGAAGCTGCTGGAGACCTACGACGCAGACTTTTTGAAAGATCCTAGCGCTCCATAGGTAAGGACCGCATGGCATCAATTCCCGCAGCGCCATCGCCCGATACGAGCGGCATTCGCATTGGGGACGTCGGCGGGAGCGTTAACTTCAGCGCGCTGGGAGACATCGTTGGTGGCGACAAGATCACCACCATCACCACGACGATCCAGATCTCGGTCGAGGCGATCACACAGCGGCCGCTCATCACCAGGTCGCCTTATCGCGGGTTGGATCGCTTTGAAGATCGCGACAAGGACCTCTTCTTCGGCCGCGATCAGCTGATCAAGAGCCTTCTTGCGCAATTGAGCGCCAGCAATGTGCTGCTGGTTCTCGGCGCATCGGGGAGCGGCAAATCGGCGCGCGTTTTCGCTACTTCACACTCGTGCCGGATGTAAATCCATTTGAGCATCGGTTTAACAATCGGGACAACCAATATTTGTTTCGCGATACGCTTTTGAAGCTAGTGAAGGCTGAGAAGTTGCCTTATGCAGAGCTAGTGAAAGCCGCGTAACTGAATGATTACTGGCGCTCAATTCATCATTAGCGGAGCGGTTTTGATGGATAGGGAGCGAAAGCATTTTATCGTTGTCTCCCTACCCCGGGAATACATCCGTGAGGATCGGCAACTAGACGCTTGGTGCGATTACTTCGAAGCAAATTTCCGTTTTCCCGTAGTGGTAGCGTACTGGGAACGTCCGGAGGAGTGGACTTTACTTGGAGACCCCCGCTTAACAGAACTTGTGGCGGAACGAGATATAAGCGCTCTGCCTTGGCAGCAGATAGCGGTTTACACATCGCATGATTCCACGTCAGCCAACCGTTATTGACGGCGACGGGATAAATCGGATGATCAATTTCCCGAAGGCCGTTTCGTGGACCCCAATACATTCGAATATAGGCAATAGCGTCCGTGTCTGACTTGATGTGGCGACCCTCGCTTACGCGAGCGTCGCGTAGAAACTTGAGCCGCTTCCCAGAAAATATGTTTTTGGGATAAAACATTTCGTATAGCTGGAACGGGTCGGTGCCGCCCGTCGCTACCAATTGTTTTAGTATCCACTTAAGGCCTGATTCGTTCTCTAGTTCATCACAAATTCTGATTAGGGCCGCTATATTCTCCTCGCGGTGGGAAATAACGCGGTCACTACCCATGTAAACGCTAACCTCTTGAGTTGAATCCGTGACCTTCACCAAAAGAGCGCGCAGGTTTTTGCAGCGCACTTTTTCTCGCTCGTCGCGCCAAGCCAAAAACATCGCGTATGCGAGACAGGCTCCGAGAATCCACCAGGAGTTCACCGGGAACTCCCTTCCTTGTGGAAATTCGTTGCTCCGTGTGAGTTTGGGGTAGATGACTTCGGTGAACGCGATGGTTGAACACCCGATAAGGTTGATCCATCGCCATACGACCGACCACAGGTAGGTCCCCAAATCCACCCAGAACTCTCGCATGGCGTTACCCTACCTTTCTCGGGGACGCTTCGCCATACTTTCGCAGCTTTGATACGCCTCTCGGAATTGAGGGTTGGGTCAAAGGTATAATCTCGCCCAAAAACTCGTCCCAGATTCGGAACAGCTAATCCCGAGCGCGAAACAAACGGCTTGGGTCGTTAGGCAAATCGTAGTATTTTAAACCATTGTCGATCAACGGCTTAAAAATCTCCGTTAAGTGGTGGCACGGGCTTTGCAATAGGGGGCAGCGTTAAAGGAAACCAACCCTATGAAAAACCAAACTCACTTCGCCGAAGGATTCGAATCGACCTACGCGTTGATCGTTCGCTCGGAAGAAAAGGAACGCGGCATCTTTGAAGGCGCCGTCTATTTCGCGGTCGTTCTCAGCTCGCTCTTTTCGATCTGGCAGGTCGCGAGACAGCCGATCGCGTTGCCGTTGACCTCGATCCACACGACGTCGATCTCGCAACCCACGAATCCGAATCAACACGCTTAATCGACAACGCAGTTCCGGAGAACTTCGTTGCGATTATTCGCCACAATCCTGTTTGCTTCCGCCGCACTTGGCCAGGCGGCGGAGAGCGCGGCCGGCCGCTGGGAAGGCGCCGCGCAGATTCCCGGTCACGAGCTGAAGCTGATTGTCGATCTTTCGGACGAAGGCGGGAAAGGCTGGATCGGTTCGATCATTGTTCCCGGATTCGGGGTGAAGGGCGCGCCGCTGGTCGATCTCCATGTACGCGGCGGCGACGTGGCGTTCGCGATCCAAGGCGCACTCGGAAACCCACGCGCGGGGCGAGCGGAATTGAAAGCGCATCTGACTCCCGACGGCCATTTGGCCGGCGATTTCACGCAGGGCGGAAACAGCGCGCCATTCGTTTTGGAAAAAACCGGGCCGGCCCAGGTGGATTTGCCGCTGCGAAACACGGCGGTGAGCAAGGAACTCGAAGGCGAGTGGAAGGGCGACTACGAAATGATGGGATACGCCCGCCACGCCACGATGAAATTCGCTAACCGCGGCGCGGATGGAGCGGCGGTTGAGTTCGTGATCGTCGGCAAAAAAGTAAACAACGTTCCGGTTAGTCTGGTGAGGCAGGACGGCGATTTCGTCACCGTTAAATCCGACGAATTCGGAATCACATTCGAAGGCCGGTTCGTGAAAGAGGCTGGAGAACTCAAGGGGACGGTCAGCCAGGGACCGATGGAAGCACCGGTGCTGCTGCGACGCACACCATGAAACGAATTGTCGTTACGCTCAGTGCCGTTGTTCTCGCCGCGTCCGGCTCGGCGCAGTCGATGTTTCGCGGCGATCCGGCGCATTCGGGAACGTCGAATGCAACGGCGCCGCGCCAATTCCATCGCGTGAAATGGAAATTCCCGACGGGCGATCGCATCATCTCGTCGCCGGTCTGGGAAAACAAAGTTCTCTACTTCGGCGGAGACGACGGGAACATCTACGCCGTCGATTCTGAAACCGGCCGGCAGATTTGGAAACGAACAACGGGCGGACCGGTCCCGTGCACGCCAGCGGTGGCGAACGGCACCGTTTACGCCGGCAGCTACGATGGAAAATTCTACGCTCTGAATGCGCAGACCGGTGCGATCAAATGGAAATTCGCCACGGAAGGCGAACGGCGTTTCGAGGCCAAAGGTATCCACGGGCTTCTGCCAAAGAACCAGACGATGGCAGACCAATACGACATTTTCCTCTCGAGCCCCGTCGTGGTTCAAGGCGCGGTTTATTTCGGCAGCGGGGACGGCAATCTTTACGCACTCGATGCCGGGACCGGTGAGTTGAAATGGAAATTCAAAACCGGCGATGTGATTCACGCTTCGCCGGCGTATGCTGACGGTGTTCTCTTTGTCGGAAGCTGGGACAGCTATTTCTATGCGGTCGACGCGGCGACGGGAAAAGAGAAGTGGCGTTTCCACGGAGGCGAAGATCCGCTCATCCACAACCAGGTGGGATTCCAATCCTCCGCCGCGGTTGCTGATGGCGTGGTTTACGTCGGCTGCCGGGATTCGAACCTGTATGCGCTCGAGGCGGCGACCGGCAAAGAAAAGTGGAAGTTCTTCAACGAACTGAGCTGGGTGATTGTTTCCCCGGCGATCAAGGACGGCAAAGTCGTCTTCGCCACGTCCGATTCGAGCCTCTACCACGTGGCCGATGCCGCCACCGGCAAGGGCGTTCTGAAACAACAGGACAAGGCTTACATCTTCTCCTCCCCCGTCATCGCGGGCGATGTCGTCCTGATGGGCGTGCTGAACGGCACGCTGCAGGCGCGCGACCTGAAAACCGGCGAACCGCTCTGGGATTTCCAGACCGAAACCTCGAAGCAAAACAAAGGCTGGATCCTCACCGCCGACCGCAAATTCAATGAACCGATGTTCTTCACCTCGAACTGGCGTGAAGCGCCGATCGTAGGGACAGAACGCCAGTTCAACATCGGCGCGATCTTCTCGACGCCGCTGGTCATGAACGGCGTCGTCTATTTCGGGAGCACGGATGGGAATCTGTATGCCATCGATTAATCCACGCCGCTGCTCAGGCAAAAAGTCCGCGCCGCGGCGTTTGTTTAGCGTGAGCCACGTCTTCGCGCGCCGCCCTTCGCATATCTTGAATCCATTTGGGCCTGATCCCGCATCTCATCTTCGAAGCGCCCATCGTCTCCAACTCCAACCCAATTCCTCGTTATGATACTCGACACCTTTAGTCAGGACGTCCGCGTCGGTCTGCGCATTCTCTTCAAGGAAAAATCGTTTTGTATCCTGGCCGTGCTGGTGCTCGCCCTCGGCATCGCGGGGGTGACCACTCAGTTCACTATCGTGAACGCGTTCGTTCTCCGCGGGTTTTCCTTTCCCCATCCCGAGCAACTGATGAGCGTGGGGCTTCTCGATCCGCAGGCGTCGCCCCAGCAGAATAATTTCGGGCAGGGCTTCATTCCGACTGCTCAGGACTACGAAGACCTGAAGGCCGTTCAGAATTCGTTCGCGCTCATGTCGGGTTATCTCAACGGGTCGACCATCAACGTCAGCTATAAGAACAATCCGCAGCGCTATACCGGCGGGTACGTCACCGAAGATTTTTTCCGGATCGTCAACGTGTCGCCGATCATCGGCCGTGATTTCACGGCGGACGACAACAAACCGGGCGCGGAGAAGACGACGATCCTCGGCTACGAAATCTGGAAACGCGATTTCGGCGGCAACCCGAACATTGTTGGGCAAGCAGTGCGAATAAACGGCAAGGCAGCCACGATCATTGGGGTCATGCCCGAAGGCTTTAAGTTCCCGCAGGCGGAACAACTGTGGGTCCCACTCTACAATGAGTTTCCGCTCGTTCCTCGCGAGGACCCGCGCGCGAACAATTCAGCACCGGCCATTCTCGCTCGTTTGAAAGATGGCGTCTCGCTCGACCAGGTGAACGCGGAATTCTCCGGGCTCGCCAAACGGATCGCGAAAGACAACCCGAAAACGAATGAGCACCTGACTGCGGCCAGCGTCCAGCCGCTCCTGAATTCGTTCACTGGGCCGCAACTGCGCCAGATTATCTACGCCATGCTGGGAGCGGTGGTTCTCGTCCTGGTGATCGCCTGTGTAAACGTGATGAACATGCAGTTTGGCCGGGCTGCCTTGCGCGCCAAGGAACTCGCCATCCGCGGCGCACTCGGAGCCACCCGGTGGCGTCTGGTCCGCCAAATGTTGACGGAAAGTTTCCTCGTCGCCGCGATGGGCGCGGTCGTCGGCGTGTTCTTCGCCGAGTGGGCGGTGAGCATGCTTGTCCGAACAACGAACGCTCTGCCGTTCCCGCTGCCCTACTGGGTCCAGTTCACCATCGACGGGAAAGTGCTGCTGTTTACCCTCGGCATCGTCCTCTTCGCGACGCTCGTGTCCGGGCTCGTTCCCGCGATTCTGAGCTCCCGGGGCAACGCCGCGGAAATGATGAAAGAAGGCGGGCGCGGGAACAGCAGCCGCCTCGTGAATGTGATCACGCGGGTCCTGGTTATCGGCCAGATCGCGATGACGGCGGCGCTGCTTATCGCCGCGACCCTGCAGATCAAGTCGATTCGGAACCAAACCACTCAGGATTACGGCTACGATGAAAACGCCGTCTACAGCGCCCGGATGGGACTGATGGAAGGCGATTACCCGACCGACGACGCGAAGCATCAATTCTTTGTTCGCGCTTTGCGCTCGCTCCGCGCCAATCCTGCCTTCGTCGATGCGGCGATGAGCGACCGGTTCCGGATGACTTTCGCGAACTTCGGCCAGTATGAAGTCGAGGGTCAAACTTACGTGACCGATCGCGACCGGCCGCGCGGCAACTCGGAATCGGTCTCGGACGGCTATTTCAGCTCGCTTGGCTTGAAGATTCTCGAAGGCCGCGATTTCACGATCGAAGATTCCGACGCGAAACAACCGGTCGCGATTGTGAACGCGAGTTTCGCGAGGAAATACTTTGGCAACCAGAGTGCGGTCGGTCGCCAGGTACGGCGCTTCAATCCGGTGAAGCAGGAGCCGTGGCGCACGGTCGTCGGTGTCGCGCCCGACATGCTGATGCAGGGGCCATTCAACGCGGAGCGGGATAGTGTTGGCTTTTATGTTCCGTTGTTAGCAGCCACGCCAGCCGCGCAGTTCTGCACGATTGTGGTGCGTCCGCGCGCCGGACAAAACGCCGCGAACATGGGTCCGGTTCTGGGCAAAGCGATTTCCGAATTGGATTCCAATCTGCCGACGTACTTCGCCGGCACGCCCGCGCGTCTGCATGATGAAATTCTCGGCGTGAATCGCCTGACCGCGAATCTGTTCACCATTTTCGGCGCAGTCGCCTTTCTGTTGTCGGCCGTTGGTCTCTACGGAGTGATGAGTTTCTCGGTGAATCAGCGCACGCAGGAGTTCGGCATCCGGATGGCCTTGGGCGCCGACGCGAAGCGTATTTTCCGGATGGTCATGCAACAGGGTGCCTGGCAATTGGCCATCGGCCTTTTCCTCGGCATCGGCGCATTCGCACTCCTTCTCGGAGTGCTGGCGGCCCAGGCGCTGCAAAATATCCTGTTCAAGGTCAAACCCCTCGACCCCTTCATTTACCTGGTCGTCGCCGGCCTGCTTACCCTGGTCGCCGCGATCTCCTGCTTCGTCCCCGCTCGCCGCGCCACCCGCGTGAATCCGATGGAAGCGTTGCGGACGGAATAAGGCGGCTTAATTCGGCAGATTGTAAATCTCAATCAGCCCGATGCCGCTCGTGCCTTTGCCGGCGACGATGGCGGTGTAAAGACCGGGCGACAGGTCGGCGACGATGGCGGATTCGGCATCGTTCGTTGGCGGAATGTTCGTCTCTTCGATCGCCGTCCGCTGATCCGTCTTCCAGTTGTCGTTCGCCGCGAGCAAAGCGCCGTTGCCATCGTGGAGTTCGAGGGTGGGATCCGAGAGCGGGTTGTTCACGCCGACACTCGCCAGCGATGGACCGATCGCGCGCACGAGCACTTTCGCGTTACCCGTCCCGCCTCCCAAGATAAAGCCGCCGATCAAAACACCGTCGGCCGAGCGAACGATTCCGCGCGTGCTGATGTTCGCCAGTTTCGAATCGGCAGATTGATTCACATCGTAAACTTCAATGAGGCCGACTCCGGTCGCTCCATTCTTTCCGGTGACCGCCGCGGTGTAGTTCCCGGGCGCCAAGGTCGCGACGATGGCCGATTCGAGATCGTTGGTTGGCGCCACGTGATTCGCTTCAAGTTCCGCAGCCTGTACCGCGTCATCGCGCCAGTTGTCGTTTTGATTGATCAAAGAGCCGTCGGCTTTGCGAAGTTGCAGCACGGGATCGCTCAGCGCGCCGGACAGAGAACTCTGCAAGGACGGGCCGATCGCGCGCACGATTACCTTCTTCGGCGCGTTGCCCGTGATGATGATTCCGCCAATCATTGCGTTGTCACCGGACTCAACGCGACCACGCGTAGCTATGTTGAGCGACTGCGAAGCGACGGCGGTAGGACTCGGTGTCGGACTCGGAGCGACTGTGGCTGAAGGTGTCGCCGTCGGTGTGGAAGTTGGCGTGGCGGTCGCGGTCGCTGTAGGAGTCGGGCTGGCGACAGGAACAGGAGTCGGCGTGGATGTCGGAGTCGGCACCGGCGTGAGCGTCGGTGTCGGTGTGGAAGCGGGAGTTGGTGAAGGCGTCGGCGTGGGCACTGGCGTAGGCGACGAGACCGGGGTTGGGGACGGCGAGGGCGTGGGAGTCGGAGAGGGCAACGTCACGGAAGTTGGCGTCAGGACGACGGCGCGATTCGAGTTCGTCGGGACGTGGATCGCTTGCACGAGGATCTGGCCGCGATCGTTGATGCTGACTGCGGAAAAGAGGCGGTAATCCTGGTTATCCATGAGCGGTTCCAAATCGAACATGGCGCCATCGCGATAAACGAACGCGGTTTGGTAAAGCGCGCCGCCGGTGTAAGGCCGATAGGCCGTGCCGACAACGACGTTATAAAGATTGATGCTCAAGGCGCCGCTGCGATCGCTTTCGAACGCATCCGGCCCGAGCGATCCGAGATCGTGCATCGCGCCGTCGTAGAAGAACGCGTGCGTGCGGTTGTCGAAGTTGTTGATCGTGGAACCGCCAACGATGTGGCCATCCGCGTTGATGAAGCTGCCGGAACTGGTATCGCCGGCGATCGTGCCGATATCGCGCATGCCATTCGCGGCGTCCCAGATGAAGGCGTGGGTATTCCCGAAACCGGTCGCAATGTTTGATGTACCGGTGACGGAGCCGGCGTTGTTGATGCTGTACGCTTTTGCGTACTGGCCACCGAGTGTGCCGAGGTCGCGCATGCCGTTCGCAGCATCCCAGATGAACGCGTGCAGGCTCGTGCCGCCGGGGCCGGAAGAACCAACGATTTGCGTCGAGTCATTTATTCCCGCGCCGTTGCTGTTATTTCCCCAAAGCGGCAGAATCCCGAGATCGGTAACATTCCCGCCGCTGTAGAGGGTCGCGTGCCTAATCCCTCCCCCGTTTGTGTACTGGGAACTTCCCGTGGCCTGCCCGCTATTGTTAATGGCGGATGCACCGCTCACGTTCCCGCCCGGGAGCTTCCCGAGATTTTCCCAGACCCCATTGCTGTTGCGATAAGGCGATGATTCCGAAGACCCGACGACCTGGCTCTGATTGTTGATCGCGCCCGGAGAAAACATCTGCTGCCCCGGCGGCACCCCAAGATCGGTCAAATGATAAATCGGCGACCTGCCCGGAGTCGTGGGTAGATTCAACTGGGCCGTGGCAATGCCGGAGCGCCCGTCGGCGAGCTCGAAGTAAAAGGCGATCTGGTTCTTGTTGTTCAGGCCGCGAAGGAACACCACGCTCGTCGCGGTCGAACCGAAAAGCGGATCGCCTTCCTGCACGACCTTGTCGCCAACCGGATCAGGTCCCGCAAAGATGCCGCGTTCGCCGGTATCGAGATAGCCGCGAAAGACAACCGTGCCGAGGTCGTTGATGATCGGGCTGTCGAACATCGAGTACGGCCCCGAGCCGCCGATGCCGCCCGCGCGCGCGACTGTGCGCAGTCCGGTCCCATCCTGGTTCACCACGAAAATGCCGGGTTCTCTCGTGCTGTCTTCGTAAGCCTTGAAAGCGATCTGGCCTTTGTCGTTGATGTAAGGGTTGCCATCCCATTTATAGAGCGGACTGCCGTCCGCGGTCAGCACGGTGGTCGCCGCGCCGTCTCCGCCGACCGTGCCGATATACAGGCCTTCTTCCGACGTGTTGTTGACTACATCCTTGTAGCCAGTGAACGCGATTGTCCCAGCGCTATTGATCGTGGGTCCGGCGCCAAAATTTCCAAATGTCCCGAGATTGTCGACGACGAGGCTGGTAGTGCCATCGCCGGTCGCGGTAAAGATTCCCCAATGCCCGGGGCTGACCGGATTCAGCCGCGCCCAAAACACGGCCGTGCCCGTCGGCGAAAGATGGAACGGCGTTCCGAAAGAGCGAAAAGTTGTGTCATTGCGAACGAGCGAGACGATCTGGCCACTGCTCGTGGCCTTGTAGAGTTCGGTCGTGAGGTTGGCATCCACATATTGCCGCGAACCGATTTCTCCGAGCTTGTTGATGAACGGGTCGCCCGTCACACCGCCGCCGACTAGCACCGGCACCTGGCCATTCACCGCGCGGTAAGTCCCAACTTGATCGACCACGAACGCGACCGTGCCGTCGTCATCAATCGATGGATACGTGCCGAAGCCGTGTCCTTGGAATGCCGGCTGTGTGCTGTCCGCAACAATTGTAAAGTTGGACGCGACCTGCGCATGGAGCGGACTGCAAAAAGTCAATGCGAGCAGGAAATACCAACCAGAGAGTTTTAGCGGATTCATAGAAAATCGATGCGAGCTTGTACGCCAGCGAGAGGGCGATTCAAGGGTACTTCTTTCGTAAGACCTGATAAAAAGTAACACCCCTGTTACCTGCGGCGTTTCCGAGGGAAAACAGTCGCTTCGAGGCGGGCCTTTCCTCGCGGGAGAAGCCCCGCGCGCTGCTTAAAATTACCGTTCGCGTGAAAAGATGGACTTACTTTTCCTGCTCAGCGAGAGTGGCTGGCGCGAATCACTCTTTATGCGTTTGGCTTTGATCTTCTGCGCCGTTCTCGGAGCCTTGCTCAAACTCGCTCATGCCCAGGCGTCCATCGAAGGCCGGGTCGAGTTGCCCAAGGCGAGGTCCGCCCCCGTGATGACCAAACGTTACGAAGTGGTCACCACCGGCGGCGCGCTGGCAACCAATCCGCCGCTCGCGGTGGTTTATCTTGAAGGTTCTTTTTCGAAACCGGCCAGCCTGCCGATGAAGCAGGTCGCGCAAAAGGACCTGGCATTCGTCCCCGCCCTGTTGGCGGTCCAGGTCGGGACGAAAATCGAGTTCCCGAACCTGGAGAAGGACACCTACCACAACATCTTTTCCTACTCGCCCGCCAAACGCTTTGATCTCGGCCGCTATCGCCCTGATGAAAAACCGGTGCCCTCCCAGGTCTTCGACGTGGCGGGCCTGGTCACTGTGCGCTGCGACATTCACGAGCACATGCGCGGGCTGATCCTGGTGCTGGGGACGCCGCACTTCGTCATCACGGACGAGAATGGGCGGTTTAAATTGACCGGCCTGCCCGCCGGCCACTACACGCTCAAAGCCTGGGTCGACAGTCGCACCACTCGCGAGCACTCCGTTGATCTGAAAAGCGGATCCACCGTTCACGTCGATTTTCCCGGGAACCCTTGAGCGACGAAGGAAAATCCCCGGCCGCCAGTTTTCGAGCGAAGCTCCTGGTCGCGATGATGCTCGTCGTGGCGGGGCTTACCGGGACGGGCCTTTACGTCGCGCAGCGAAAGGCGAATGCGGATATCCAGCGCGATCTGCAACGGAATTTCCAAGCCGACCTCACCGCGCTCCACAGCGTGGAAGAGTTGCGCTACGCCGCGCTCGCGGAACGCTGTCGCGCGCTCGTGGCCAAGCCGCGCATCCACGCCGCCCTGGAGGACAACGGTCTCGATCTTCTTTATCCGAGTGCGAAAGACGAGCTGCGCGACATCATGCAGGACGAAAAAAATCCGCAGCCGGACCAAATCTCGGGCGTGCCCCACGCGCGGTTCTACCGCTTCCTCGATCGCACCGGCGCGCTCCTGCCGCCGCCAAACCCGGCCGATGTAGGCCTGCTCCGCGCCGAGGAAGAGCCGCAGCTCGCGCTGACACCGTTGCCCCAAGTCCCGCAGATCGGTTACCTCCTGCGCGGACGAGGGACTGCGGAAGAAACAATCGACGAGATCATCGCATTGCCAATTACCTCCTCCGAAAGCAATGAAGTGATCGCAGCCCTGGTGATCGGCTTCAAGCCGCTGGAAGTCGCGCAGAAGAATGGCCCCGACGAATTGCGCAGCGGGATCTGGCTGAACGACCGGCTCCGCTTGCCAGCGCTCCAGGAACCGGAGCGAAATCTCCTTGAGCAGAAAATGACGCGCCTGCTTCGGGACTCGGACAAGGGAGAGCCCAGCGTGCGCGCCGATGTCGGCGGCGCGCCTTATCTGCTTTTTTACAAACTACTCAATCCTCAATCGGCGTTCCCTCCTGCCTATGAGGTCTCGGTTCATCCGCTGGAAATTGCGTTGGCGCTTCAGAATCGACTCCGCTGGCAGATTCTCGGCGCTGGGGCGGTCCTGCTGCTGTTTGGCTTCGTCGCTAGTCATCTCATCGCGAAACGTCTCGCCGCGCCGGTCGCGAAGCTGGCGATCGATTCGGAACAAAATCGCGTACGGCGCCAGCGCGTCGAGGCTGTTCTCGCTTCCACTCATGAGGAACTGGAACGGTCCACCCGGTTCTCAGCCGACGCGTCGCATCAATTGAAAACGCCGGTGACCGTCTTGCGCGCCGGGATTGAGGAACTGCTGCGCCGCGAAAATCTTGAGCCAGTCGTGTACGACGACCTTTCCGCCCTGCATCACCAGACCTATCGCCTCACCGGCGTGATCGACGATCTCCTGCTCCTTTCCCGGATGGACGCGGGGCACGTCCAGATCGACTTCAGTCCCGTTAACTTGAGCCAGCTCATCGAAGAATGGCTGGACGATTTGAACGCGCTGCCGGACCCGCTCGAGCTTGAGGTAAAAACCAGCGTTCCACCCTCACTCCATATCTCAGGCGAACGGCGTTACACGTCGCTGATCCTGCAAAATCTCCTCGAGAACGCCCGCAAGTATAACCGGCCCGGAGGCCGTGTTCATGTCGCCGGACGCGAGGAGAACGGTTGGGTTTACCTGAACGTCGGCAACACCGGGCGTCCGATTCCTGCGGAAATGCAGCCCTTCATCTTCGAGCGCTTCTCTCGCGGCGCGAATGGCGAAAAAATCGCGGGACACGGGATTGGTTTGAATCTGGCTCGCGAGCTGGTGCGACTGCATGGCGGCGAGCTGAATCTGGTTTCGTCCACGGAAGAAGGGACGGAATTCCAAGTGCATTTCCGTCCGGCGGTAAAAGCGGCCACGAATTCTCAGCGACGCGCATGAAAAAGTTCCTTGTCGCCATCGTGATCGGTCTGGCCGCTTCGGCAGTGGGCAACGCCTCCGCGCAGGATTTTCTCGATCGCGTCGATGAAGCGCTGACCTTCACTGCGCTGAACGGCGACGTCCGAGCCCGGGTCAGCGGCACGCTCGACCTCGAAGCCTATCGCTTCAGCGGGCCCGCTCCCGGCCTTATCCTCACCACCAGCGACGCGTTATTTAATCCGCGCCTGAGTTTGTTCGTCGACGCCCAGCTCGGCCCGGCCATTTACGTTTTCACCCAGGCCCGCGTCGATCGCGGGTTCGATCCGAGCGATCACGGGGCGCAATTGCGCCTCGATGAATACGCCGTGCGCGTCACTCCGTGGCAGGATGGACGGTTCAATCTTCAGGTTGGCCAGTTTTCCACCGTGGTTGGTAACTACGTCGCGCGTCATTTGTCCTGGGAAAATCCGTTCATCAACGCGCCCCTGCCCTACGAAAACGTGACTGCCATCGAGGACAAAATGGCGCCTTATTACGGCTACCTGAGCGTTGGCATCCCACGGGACAAATACGAATACAATCCCGTCATCTGGGGACCGAGCTACGCCACGGGCGTTTCGGTGGCCGGGCGCATCGGCCAGTTCGATTACGCGGCGGAAGTGAAGAACGCGTCGCTCTCGTCGCGGCCAGAATCCTGGCCGATCACCCGAATGGATTTCGATCATCCGACGGTCAGCGGTCGGCTCGGGTTTCGGCCTAACGAAATGTGGACCTTCGGAGTCTCGGCCAGCGACGGCGCTTATTTCCGGCCAGAAGCGATGACGACGTTGCCGTTCGGCCGTGACATCGGCGACTACCATGAGCGCGTCCTCGCGCAGGACATCGGCTTCGCCTGGCATCACTGGCAATTGTGGGCGGAATTTTTCGAGGCGCGCTTCGAGATTCCGGGTTTCACGGAGGCCGACACGTTCGCCTATTACCTCGAAGCGAAATACAAATTCACCCCGCAGTTCTTCGGCGCCGTGCGCTGGAACCAGCAATTCTTCAGCGACGTGACCAACAGTTCCGGCGGCACCGCGCCGTGGGGACACGATCTCTGGCGCGCGGACATTGCGGCCGGCTACCGATTCACCGCGCACACTCAGCTCAAGCTGCAATACAGCTTCCAGCACGAAAAGGATGGTCTGCGCGATCTCACCCACATGCTCGCCGCCCAGTTCACCGTGCGGTTCTAAGCGGAGCACGGGCATCTTGCCTGTGCGGCGGACAGGCGTCTCGCCTGTCCAACGGGACTAAAAACACAACAGGCTGGAAGCCTGTTGGCCGCACAGGCGAGATGCCCGTGCTACGAAAGCGCTTTTCGCGGATCGCGAGCAAAACGAAATCCGCTCATTTCGCCGCCTGAGACATTCTTGCTCAGCGCGAGAAATTGAAACCTTGTTCCCAGCAATTCCGGATGGAGCAACGTTTGCAACGCGCGTCGCTCACTCTCCGGCGGAGCGCGACGCGTGAGCAGTCCGGTGATGAAGTGATGTTGATCGGTGAATCCGATTAGCCTCAAGCCGGATGCCTCGCCTCGTTCCGCGACGCTCGTCCAATCGACATGCGCTGTGATGTCAGCCCGGCCAATTTCCTCCAGCGGTGAGCTGACTGCGCGATGTTCAGCGCGGCATTGCAGCGTGCCGGTCGTTCGTTCCGCGGCGTAAAATTCAGCGCGCGGATATCCGTAATCGACGGCGAGAACGAACCCGCGAGTGAGTTTGCGCGCGACGTCTTCGATCCAGTCCAACGCAACAAGGTTGATCTCGGTTTCGTAGAGCGCCTCGCCATCGTGCGGCAATTTTTCGAGATGCTGCCGCAACTTTTCGTCCACGATCGGCCAGGTGACGAAGGCTAAACCGTTGCCAGCTTCAATCACGAGCCGTTCCTTCCAATTTTCGTCGCCCTCGCGGCTAATCAATCGTGCCGGCATCGAATCCAGCAGCTCATTGGAAAAATGGACGCCTGTGAACGGCTCCAAGTCGTCCAACGATTTTCGCCATGTCAGCTTTTCCGTGAAGGCGCGCAGCCTTTCCCTTTGCCGCGCCTCCAGAACCGGAAACGGTTCGACCACGCAGTAGCGCAACGCCGAAAAAAAATCCGGCGTCCGTTCCCGAACTTCCTCGAGAACATCGTTCGCGAACTCACCATGATGCGCGCCTTGTTCGACGATCATGAAATCACCGGGCCGGCCCAGGACCTCCCACACCTCGGCGAATTGTGCCGCCAGCAATCGCCCGAAGAGCGGACCGACGCTGACGTTCGTGAAGTAATCGCCGCGCCGCCCAATCGCGCATTTGCCCGAGCTGTAGTACCCGAACTCCGGATGATAGAGCGCCTGCTCCATGAACCAGGCGAAAGAGACGGGGCCGGTTCGATGGATCGTCTGTCGAATGAAGTCCGACAAAGCTTGATCGCCTGTGAGCATGGGTATCTTTACGTTAAATCGTTGAATCGTTACATCGTGAAACGGCGCCGAACCGATGCGATCTTCTTCGATTAACGATTTAATGCTGTAACGATTCACGCCCGCCGCCGCATGCCCGTTTCCTATCTTCCGCAAACGCCGGTCGAGTTTTTCCCGCGCCAACGCTGGTACAAGAAGCCGAAGTTTTACGTGCCGATCCTCGTTGCTCTCATCGGGCTCGTCGGCTTCGGGATCTACTTCTGGTATCTCGTTAACGTCGTCTCCGCCGAAGCCGGGGTCTTCGATCTCTCCAAGCTCGAACAAATGGAGTCGGCCAGTGTGATCCTCGACCGCAACGACAAGATCTTCGGCCAGATCTACGTCGAGAACCGCGAGACCGTTCCCTACGAACAACTGCCGCGCGACTTGATCAACGCGGTCGTCGCTGTCGAAGACAACAAGTTTTACCAGCACGGCGGCTACGACCTCTCTGGCATCATCCGAGCCGCCTTAAAGAATTTCACCGCCGGCCATGTCCGCCAGGGCGCGAGCACGATCACGCAACAGCTCGCCCGCAACAGTTTTGCGCTCAAGGAACGAACGTTCCGGCGCAAGCTGCTGGAAATTATTCTCTCGAAGCGGATCGAGGAGCGCTTCGGGAAACAGAAAATCATGGAGCTGTATCTCAACCGGATTTATTTCGGCGGCGGACTCTATGGCGCGGAGGCGGCGTCCCGCGGCTATTTCGGAAAGCCCGCGAAGGAGATGACGCTGTCGGAATGCGCCACGCTCGCCGGGTTGATCAAGAGCCCGAATAGACTTTCGCCCTGGACCGACAAGAACGGTTCACGCGATGTGCGAAACCTCGCCCTGGCGAGGATGCGCGATCTCGGGTTCATCTCGCGCGAACGCTGCGAAACCGCGCAGGCGGAAGAAATCGTGATCGGGAGCCGCCAAAGCGCACAGGGACAGACTTACGCTGTCGATTACATCCGGCAGCAGGTCATTGCCGCCGTCGGCTGGGACCGCGCCATGAACGAAGGCTACCGGATCCACACGACGATCGATGCCGAGATGCAACGCGTCGCTGAGGAATCGATGAAAACGCATCTCGCGCAGGCGGAGCAACACCCCGGCTACAGTCACCCGACTTACGAGGTTTACGCGAGCCGGTATAAGAGCGCCAAACAACTCGCCGTCCCGAATGTCAGCGTGTCGCCCGACTATTTGCAGGGCGCGTTGATCGCGCTCGATAACCAGACGGCGGGCATCCTCGTTCTGGTTGGTGGCCGCGATTTCGAGCACAACCAGTACGACCGCGCGCTCCAGGCGCGCCGCCCGGCCGGCACCGCGATGAAGCCTTTGGTTTACGCCGCCGCGTTCGAGAATGGATTGTTTCCGGGAACGCTCGTCGAGGATTCCGCGCTCGATAATCGCGCGGTCATGATCGGCGGCACCACCGGTATTCTCGGTGAATGGGGACCCGAGTCGGAGGACAACCGTTACGAAGGATCGATGACGGCGCGCCAGGCGCTGGCGAAATCGAAGAACGGCGCGACGGTCCGCATCGGCATGACGGTCGGGGTCGATCCGGTCCTCCAGCTTTGCAAGGCGGCCGGGATCAAGTCGCCGTTGCGCCCGTTCCCGGCGACATTTCTCGGGAGCAGCGAGATCACGCTCGCCGAGCTCGCCCTCGCCTACACGATTTTCCCCAATGGCGGCTGGCGCCCGAACGCCCCACACATCCTCGATCGCATCGAGGAAAAGGATGGCACCGTCGTCTGGGAATCGCCGAAGGACCTCGCCCGGCAGACGGTGATCAAACCGGAGACCGCCTACGAAGTTCACTCCTGCCTGGTGGACGCCCTGGAAAAAGGAACGGGGCGCGGCGCCCGGGAAAAATTCGGGCTGCACAAATTTCCCGCGGCGGGGAAAACAGGGACCGCCTACGATTTCACCGACGCGCTCTTCGCCGGATACGACAGCTCGATCACGTGCGCGGTCTGGGCGGGGTTCGATAAGCCGCAGAAGATTTATCGCGGCGCATTCGGGAGCGAGATCGCGTTGCCGATCTGGGTGGATGTGATGAACGCCGCAAACGAGCGCTACCCGGCGAAGGAAATCTCGGAACCGAAAGGAATGCAGAAGGCGGAGATCTGCCTCCGCTCCGGGCTGCTCGCGACCGACAAGTGTTACGATTCCGTGAAATCCGCGAGCGGCGAGACCGTTCGCAAACGAACCACCTACGTCGAGCTGGCGACTTCCGCCCAGATGCCGACCGAGCCGTGCAACGTTCATGGCGAAGCGCGGACGCGGCTGGTGCGCGATCTGCCGGTATCCGGTTTCCCGCGCGCCTCGCTCGCCGTCGATCCGAAGGTCGTCCCACCCATCACGCCACAAGGGCCCGTGCTTCTTGCGGAGAACGATCCGTATAACGCGGTTCATTCGACCACGAAACCAAAGCCGGTCGAAAAACCCGAGGCGGAGAAGTCCTCCAGCGACGAAGACAAATTGCCCGACCCGACGAAACCCGTTTTGAAAGCGGAAGCGGTCCAGCCGGACGCGACAAAGCCCGCGCCGAAAGCGGAGGCTGTGGAAACACCGGCGCAAAAGCCAGTCCCGAAAGCAGAGCGCGTTGAGCCCGATTCGACTAAACCGGTCCTGCGCGCCGAACCGGTGACGCCCACTCCGCCGAAGAAAGAGATTCGCCGCGCCGAGGCCGTCCACCCGAGCGACGAAATCCCCAAGGACTCGATCCTGCGGCCCACCCCACCGCCGCCATCGGATCCGGACGAGTAGCAATGGAACCGAACACTCGCACAAGCTTTCGCCTCACCGTCCTGAATCCCGGTGGCGGCGACGATCCCCAGGAATTTCCGGACGGCGCCGGGGAAACGGCGTTGCCGCATCCGCCGACGAACTTCCATGCCTACGCGGCGTGCACCCGTGGAAGTTTTCAGCGCGAAACAAAAATTGCCATCGCCCAAAACACGCCAGTGCTGGTTCTCCTGCGCGGCGATTTCAGCGCTTCCGAGCGCGCCATGGAGACGTTGCAGAATGCCGGGCGTTTGGTGGCCGTTTCGCTCAAGGAAACCGGCCTGCATCAAATCGCGGATCAACTCCACCGTTCCACCCGGCTTGCTCGTTTCGTTCGCACCGTCCAGAAAGCGGACGCCTGTCTCGCCCCGACTCCGGAGGCCGCGGACTTGTATCGCGCCTTGCGCGGCGACGACCGTTCCATGTTCATTCCGACGCCGTATCCCGTCGATGATCCACGCTGGGATTTTTCCCGGCCGATCGAACAACGCTCCGGGATTTTCATCGGCACTCGCGAATGGGATGTGCCGTCGCGAAATCATCTCGCGGCGCTAATGGTCGCGCGCCGGCTCAGCAGCAGCACCGGCGAACACGTGACGGTCTTTGATTACGCGGGCCGGAAAGGTGCGCGGCTTTTGTCGGAACTTGGATTCGCTGATGACAAACTGCGCGTTCTCAACAAGAAGCTCGCCTATCCGGATTACCTGCGAGAAATGGCGCGGCACAAAATCGTGCTGCAGCTCGATACCAGTTTCGTTCCCGGTCAGGTCGCAGGCGACGCCCTGCTCTGCCGCGTCCCGTGCGCCGGCGGAAATGGCGCGATCGATCGTCTCGCGTTTCCCGAGACGTGCGGATTCGCGCGCTCGATCAATGAGGTCGAACAGTTTGCTTCACGGTTGCTGACCGAGGGAGATTTCTATCGCGCGAGTGTCACAGCGATGATTCCGGCTGCATCGAAGACGCTCAGTTTCGAAGTCGTCGCGAAACAGCTCGAAGCGTTTTTCAGGTAGCGATCGCTTCGAGGTAATAGTTCTCGAGCTGGCGCGTCTGGCCGGTTTGTTCGAAGTGCTTCCGGACAATCTCAGCGCCGTTCCGGGCGATAGCGGCCAGTCCTTCCGGATTCGCATTCCGCTCGAGCAAGGCGAGCGCGAGCGCCGCGTCGTCCCGTTCCGGCACGAGGATTCCGCTTCGGTCGTTCTCGATCGCTTCGGGAATTCCACCGTGCTCAGTAGCGAAAACCGGCAGCCCGCTCGCCATCGCTTCGAGCATGGAATTCGGAACGCCCTCCTGGTTTCCGTCCCCTCCGACTTCGCTCGGATGCAGGAAGATGTGCGACTGATAAAACAATTCGCGCAACTGGTTCTGGGAAATGAATCCCGGAAAGAAAACTTTGTCGGCGACGCCGAGTTCCGCGGCCAGCGCTCCGAGCTCGTTTCGGAGCGGACCTTCGCCGGCAATGGTAAACGTCGCGGCCGGATGGTGCTCCGCGAATTTCGCGAACGCGCGCAGGCTCACGCGGAGCCCCTTCTTTTCAATGAGCCGGCAGGCCTGGAGGAATTTCCACGCACCGCGCTCCGGCCACTCGCGTTCCCGAAACGGAATCTCATCGACCGGTATCCCGGTATGCTGGAGCCGAATCTTTCCCGCGGGACAACCGATGTTGATAAGGGCCCGGCCTAGCGACTCCGACCGCACCAGGACCAGCCGCACCGCCTCGAGCATTTGCTGCGTCGCCGCGCGGTAAGCCGGTTTGTCGAGATCGACCATGACATCCGCGCCGTGGAACGAAACGACCGACGGTTTCGCCCACGCCTGGATGAGCGGCAGCAGATGCACGGCGATATGACCAAAATAAATATGGAGCAGCGCCGCCTTCTCCCGCTCGAGAATGCCAATCAGTTTCCTCGTTTCGCCGGCGGAAATCTGCCACGGCGTGTCCCGCATTTGTTTAAACCAGATCCGCCGCGCGAAATGCGTCCGCGGTTTCCCGACCACGGCGATTCGATCGAACGGATAGCGCGCCGCTTCCTCCCGTTTTTGCGCGATGACAAACGGCTCCACTCGCCGGAGCGAAGTGATCTGCCGGTAGATGTGCAGCATCTCCGGCTTCAGGAACGTCGCGCAATAGCAGGCGACTATCGGCCGTGAGATTTCAGTCGAGTGCGGCTCGGCCGCCATTTTAGGCATCGAGCGATGGAGCGCCCGATCCACCCCAAAGTCAAAACTGGAACACGAAAAACTTAATGCCCTTCCACTTCCCCGGATCGGTCTGACCGTTCTGAGCCGGCACCTGGTTCATTGGCGCGGGAACGAAAACGATTGCTTCCTGGGAAGTGCCGTACTTGGCAGGTGCCTTCGGATTGAACATCTGGAGAAAGTTGCCGCCGCGAACGCCGCGCGGAATCACGCCGTCCACCTTTCCTGGTGAGAGCGGCGTCGGCCGCTCGCGTTGCGATTTCTGGCGCGTCCGATCAATGGGCGCTCGATAGGTTTCTCCGAGAATGGAGCTGGCAGCAGTGGCGATCAGGCAAAGAACGAGCAGGCTGGTTTTCATAGGTTAAGGCCGAACGATGGAGTGTCAGTTGAATCAGGTTGCCGCGCGGAAAGCAAGTACTCTGCGTTCATCGAGCGATTGAACCGCCAAATCGATGGATTGGTTTCGGGAATCCTTGCCCGCCCCACGGCTCCGGCGCACAATCAGGACGCGATGGATTACCTGGAAAAAGCGCGGCGCGTTCTCGATATCGAGATTTTTGAGCTCCAGCGTTTGCGTGAGCGGCTGGACGAGAACTTTTCGCGCGCGGTCACCCTGATCAAGGAGAGCCTGGAAGCGCGCGGTAAAGTTGTCGTTCTCGGCGTCGGAAAATCGGGACACATCGGGCGCAAGATTGCTTCCACGCTCACGAGCACGGGCTCGCCCGCGGTTGTACTCGATTCGCTCGACGCCTTGCACGGCGATCTCGGCATGGTCGCGGACGGCGATGTCATCCTGGCATTCAGTGCCAGCGGTGAAACCGAAGAGCTGTTGCGCGTGCTGCCGGCGATCGCCCGGTTCCAGGTTCAAATCATCGCGATTTGCGGCGACATGAATTCGAGTCTCGCCCAAAACGCGCACGTCGTTCTCGACGTCAATATCGAGCAGGAAGCTTGTCCCCTGAATCTCGCGCCAACTTCGAGCACAACCGTCATGCTCGCCCTCGGCGATGCGCTCGCGATGGTGCTGCTTGAAGCCCGCGGTTTTCAAAAGGAAGATTTCGCCCGCTTCCATCCAGCTGGAATGATCGGGCGCAGCCTGCTCCTGCGCGTCCACCAGATCATGCGGCCGCGTCACGCCCTGGCCATGGTCGCGCCCGACGCTCCCATTCGCACCGTCCTCAAAACCATGACCGATGTCCGCGCCGGCGCCGCCGTGGTTGCCGATGAAGAAGGCCAGCTCCTCGGAATTTTCACCCACGGCGATTTCGTTCGCCATTTCCAATCCGACGCGAAGATCGCCGAGCGCCTCGTCGGCGATCTCATGACGTTAAACCCCGTCACCGTCCACCAGGACAAACTGGCCGTGGAAGTCCTGAACCTCCTCGAACGCCACCGCATCGACGACCTCGTCGTCGTCGACGACAACCAGGCCCCCGTCGGCATCGTCGATTCGCAGGATCTGACGAAGCTGAAGCTGCTGTAAGCAACGTTGAGAGGTTGAGGGGTTGAGAAGTTGAGGGTTACGCGCCATCGTCCTGTCCACTCAACCACTCAACCTCTCAACCAATCATGCCCGCTGCGAACGATCTCCGAAAAGGAATGGCGATAAAATACAATGGCAACACTGCCATTGTCCTCGAAGTCAATCATCGCACGCCGGGAAACCTGCGCGCGTTCGTCCAGGCGATCATTCGTTACATCAGCACCGGCAAAAGCGCCGATGTGCGCTTCGGTTCGACGGACAAAGTCGAGCTGGTCGATATCAATCGCGCGACGATCGAGTTCAGTTACAAGGACGGCAACGGATACCATTTCATGGACCCGGAGACCTACGACACGGTGACGTTGCAGGATAGTCTGCTCGGGGAGGCGAAGGATTATCTCGTCGAGAATTTGCAGGTGCAGGTCCTCTACGCCGAGGGCAAAGCTGTCCAGGTCGAGTTGCCATCGTCGGTGCAGTTGAAGGTTATCGAATCGCCGGAGGGTCTTCGCGGCGATACGGCCTCGAATGTCACGAAGCAGGCGATTCTCGAGACCGGTAAAACTGTGAACGTTCCGCTCTTCATCCAGGAAGGCGAAGTCGTGAAGATCGATACGCGCACCGGCGCGTATATGGGGCGCGCTTAGACCGCGCCTCCGCGCGTTGTCATCCCGAGGCTGGCGTCCAGCACGCCGAGGGACCTCTCAGTCGTACGAGACGCTTCCGCAAGGATCCCGGCGTTGCGCGCCGATTACGCCAAACATTACGCGGAAGCGGTTGACCGCTTGCGAGGTCCCTCGGCGCGCTGCGCCAGCCTCGGGATGACACGTGAGTTCCTTCTTTCATCTGCGTCAATCTGCGTAATCTGCGGTGAACGTGGCGGCTAATAAGAAACGCAAAACGACTTTACATCATGGACGCCGGCGAGGCGGACGCACGAAGGTGACTGCTCCGGCCGTTCGCCGGGCGCACAATCATGGTGCCTGGCTCATCCCCACCCGTTGGGTGAAATTTGTCGTCGCGATTTTTCTGCTCCCGCTTTGCGCGATCCTCACCCAGACATTCTTCA
>JBEEHR010000041.1:0-2721 GCA_041167505.1 Verrucomicrobiota bacterium | reverse complement strand
ATTCAAAATGTGATTTGCAAACGCCCGTAGAAAGCCTTGAAGGCCGTCCGCACGGAATAGATCAAGCAGAGAAAATAGAGCCTTCGGTAGGAACTACGTCAGCTTCATCGTCGTGGCTTAAGGTGCTTATCGGATTATTTTTATTTGTTCCGATTCTTGCGATAGTCGTGTTTGAATTATCCAAATCTAGACCCGAATCCGATGGATCGTTTTTGGTCGGAACGTGGTGCCCAAGCCAGTCTGGATATGGGAGCCCGTTCACGATTTCTTCGAGTCGGCTTGGGTTATTCGCCGATGGTGTTTTGGCCGGGTTCCGCAATGCGCCTGTTAGCCGAGAAGGGACCCGTGTTCTGATCGGGTATTCTGAATACACGCTAACGGATTCTGGTGCGCTCCAAACCAAGTACACTACGTATGTTCGGTGCTAGGAGTAACGAAATGCTTTCGCTGTCGGCGGCGGGGTCGAGCAGTTACCTACTTCTCATAGGGCCTTATGTCGCTTGGTGGCACATCGCGTCATTTCGTTGCACTGCGGAATTTGGTCCGCTACCAAGTCATAGCGGACTTTGGCAAGCCACCGCCCGCAGATCTATAGACATCGGCGACTGCCAAAGATATTTCGCTTAACCGGCCCCTGACGTCTTCCACGTCGAATTTAGGCAGTTACACTGCCGCGTTCTGATCCTCGGGGGTGGCCATGAGGCGGCGGGAATTTATCGGTCTAGTCGGCGGGGCGGCGGCTGCGTGGCCGCTCGCCTCGCGGGCGCAGAATATCAACAAAGCTCTCAGACGGATCGCCTTCTTTCCAGATCTCAATCCGTTATCCCTGGAATACTGGCGTGCAGACATGCGCGTCCTCGGCTGGATCGAGGGGCAGGACTTCATCCTCCTCCCATCAGGGATCGAGTCGGGAAGTCGCAACCCATCAAGTGAAGACGCGCAACGCGTAGTGGCGAACAAGCCTGACCTCATATTCACGGTGTCAACCAACTATGCGCTCGCTGCTCAACGCGCAACCGGATCAATTCCAATCGTGATGCTGACTTCTGGATACCCGGTCGAGGCTGGCGCGGTTGACAGCCTCGCCAAGCCCGGAAGGAATGTCACAGGCAACACGATTTATGCGGAGACGGGGGTCTGGGGCAAATTGTTGCAACTGCTCCGCGAGGCCAAGCCGGACATCAAGCGAGTCGGCATCTTGTGGACTTACGTCATACCCGCGTTTCCAAAAGAGGAGATCGAGCCAGGCTACGCTGAGCTCAACAGCGCCGCGCGCTCACTTAACCTGGAGCTTCACATCGTCGAGGTCGCGAACTCCGATCAGGTACAGGGTGCGCTCGCCGAGATTGCCGAATGGAAACCAGATGGCCTACTGCTGACGTCTTTTTTAAACAACAAGTCGAGGTCGGCCGTGGCGCAGTTTTCCTTGGACAAACGCCTGCCCACGATCGCCGATTTTGATTGGAGCTTCGCGCAGCCCTATCCCCTTCTGTGTTACGGAGCCATCTATCGAGAGCTTGTTCAGAATGCGGTCGCCTCGGTCGACAAAATTTTGCGGGGTTCTAGTCCTGGCGACCTGCCGATCCGGCGGCCCAGCCGATTTGAACTGATCGTCAGCCTGAAAACCGCGAACGCAATTGGCCTCGATCTTCCACCCCTCTTTGTCGCGAGGGCAGACCGGGTGATCGAATAGGGGCTTCGTTGCGGCGCCCGTGCCGGAGTAAAGTTTACGCCAAACGCGTCAGGAGGAAGCCATGCATGGCCCGCAATCAATCCGGCCGATCGGGGATGTGACGGCCGAATCGGAGCGTGCCGACGGCGCGGCCCACATTGCGCGGGATTGCGCGGGCCTGAATTTTTACGAGATCGATTCCGGCTTGCGCGATCTGCTGCCGCTTTATCTGGCCGAGGACGATTACCGGCAGCTGGCACCGCACTTCCATCGGCTTGGCGCGCTGGCCGGCGGCCGGCTCGACGAGCTGGCGCGGATCGCCGACAAGAATCCGCCAATTCTTCATGCGCGCGATCGTTTCGGCCGCGACGAGGATTGGATCGACTATCACCCCGCCTATCGCGAAATGGAGGCCATTGCCTTCGGCGACTTTCAGTTTCACGCCATGAGCCATCGCGGCGGCGCGCTTGGGGCCAGCCAGCCGCTGCCTGCGGTGGCCAAATATGCCTTGCAGTACCTTTTCGTGCAGGCCGAGTTCGGGCTGATGTGTCCGATCAGCGTTACCGACACCTCCATCCATCTCATTCGCAGGTTCGCAAGCGCGGAACTCAAGGACTATCTGCTGCCAAAAATGCTTTCGGGTGAGATTGCGACGCTCTGGAAGGGCACCCAGTTCATGACCGAACGCGCCGGCGGCTCCGATGTCGGCGCAATCGAGACGGTTGCGCGGCTGCAAGACGGCGTCTGGCGGCTCACCGGCGACAAATGGTTTTGTTCGCACGCGGACGCGGACGTAGCACTATTGCTGGCGCGCCCGGAGGGAGCGCCTCCGGGTACCAGGGGACTCGCGCTGTTCGCCTTGCCTCGGCGGCTGAAGGACGGCCGGCGGAACACTTACAAGATCGTGCGGCTCAAGGACAAACTCGGCACCCGCTCGATGGCGTCGGGCGAAATTCGCCTGGAAGGCGCCGTCGCCTATCTCGTCGGCGACGTCGAAAGCGGCTTCAAGCAGATGATGGAGCAGGTTAATTTATCGAGACTCTCGCATG
>JBEEHR010000040.1:0-8673 GCA_041167505.1 Verrucomicrobiota bacterium | reverse complement strand
CCGAACCGGGCGCATGGCCGCACGGCCTCCTCAACGTCCCGGTGGGCACGATGAACACGGCGATCCTGATCGCCTCGTCGGTCACGGTCGTGATGGCGTGGGCGTCGCTGAAGATGAGAAAATTCCGTGCCTACTGGTGGTACATGCTGGTGACGATTCTCTGCGGCGTGATCTTTCTCGGCGTTAAACTGGTCTACGAGTGGCCGCAAAAATTTGATCACTTCGGCGCCTTCATTAAGAAAGACAAACTTGAGAAGTACGAGCAGTACCTCGGGAACCATCACCTCGCGGAACGAGGCCTCGCCCCGCGTCGGGAGATTACCGGTCACCTCCATAACCACGAAGCGCTCCACGACGAAAACGTGAAAGAATACGAGATCGCGCTCGATCCGGTGAACGCCGATCCGACCAATCCGAACATGGATCGGCCCCATTTCCTCTATGTGCCGCCAACGGATAAAATCGCGAAAATCGAAAAGGAAGACGTCGAGTACGCGAACATGTTTCTGCCGAAGCATAGCGCCTATTTCGCGAGCTACTTCACCATCACCGGACTCCACGGCGCGCACGTGCTCGGCGGTGTAATTGTGTTCACCTACCTCTGGCTGCCGGTCGGGACAAAACTTTATAAACGAAACCCCGAGCACCTGGCCAACCGTGTCGAGGTCGCCGGCTTGTTCTGGCATTTCGTAGATCTGGTCTGGATTTTTGTGTTTCCGCTCTTTTATTTGCTCTGACGATGAACGAAACCGACGAAACGCTTACCACTGAGGCCGTGACTGTCGCGGCAGACGGACACGCGGAGCACGACGACCACGTAGCCCATAACGTTTCGAAACATATCCGCGCCTATCTCATGGTCGGCGCCACCCTGATCACCTTCACGGCCATCACGGTTTTCCTCTCCTACGTCAATTTCGGGACGATGAAGGCGAACGTCGCGGTGGCCATGCTGGTGGCCACCTTCAAGGCCGGCCTCGTCGCTGCGATCTTCATGCATCTCTCGAACGAGAAAAGGATGATTTACCGTATCCTCATGTTCACGGCCTTTTTCGTTCTCGGACTTTTCTTCCTCATTTATCTCGCCTGGTACGATCCGATCACTCGCTAAATGTCGCTCAAAGGTTTTCATATCGTCTTCATCACAGTCTCGACCCTGCTCGCGCTCGGGGGCGGTGCCTGGTGCCTCTGGATCGATTCGATCCATGGATCTCCGGCTTTTCGCGTCGGCGCGATCTGCTCGTTCCTGGCCGGGCTGGCGTTGATCGGCTACGGCATCTGTTTCTACCTAAAAATGAAACGGCTCCGCATCATCACATGAAGACGCGCATCATCCTGGGCATCGTTCTGTTTCTCGGCTCGCAAATGGGCCAGGCCTTCGCCTGTGCGGCTTGCTATGGCGCGAAAGATGGCAAGACCACGGAACACATGGCCGTTGCGATCTGGGTGCTGATGGGCGTCATCATGTCCGTGATGGGCGGGGTCGGCGCCTTCAGTTTTCATCTCTGGCGGCACGCGAACACTCCGCTCGAACCGCATCAGCAATTGACCGACGAAGACTTCAAGGAATATGAATAGTCTCGCCGTGATCAACGAATTGATCGGCATGCCGCCGAATGCTTCCGAGCACGGTTTCCAGATCGATCACATCATCGAGTTCAGCCACTGGTTCATGGCCGCGCTCTTCGTTGGCTGGTCGGCATTTTTCATCTACGTCCTCCTCCGTTTTCGTCGCAGCAAACATCCGGTCGCGGACCACGAAGGCGTGAAGAGCGGGATTTCCACGCACCTCGAGTTCGCGGTCGTGTTGATTGAAGCGGTGCTTCTCATCGGATTCGCGATTCCGCTCTGGGCCAAGCGCGTGAATTCATTTCCTGAGGACAAAGATGCGATCATCGTCCACGCCATCGGGCAGCAGTTTAACTGGAACTTTCACATGCCGGGCCCGGATGGAGTGTTTGGCCGGCGCGACATCGAACTGGTCACACCTTCCAACGGCCTCGGCCTCGATCCCAACGATCCGGCGTCGAAAGACGATCTCGTGTTTCTCGGAGAATTACACGTGCCGAAGGATCGTCCGGTGATCATCGAGCTTTCCTCGAAAGACGTGATCCACAATTTCGCGCTGCCTCACATGCGGAGCGCGCAGGATGCGATTCCCGGCCAGATCATCCCGATGTGGTTCAAGCCGGTTAAGACTGGCACGTTCGAGGTCGTGTGCGGTCAGCTCTGCGGCTACGGACATTACAGCATGAAGGGATCGCTGGTCGTGGACGAGCCCGCGGAATATCAGGCCTGGCTGAAAGAGAAGGCCGAGCTGGCAGCGACTCCGACCGCGCCTGCGCCGAGTGACCGTCCGCCCGGCGAACCGCCCGTCGGTCCCACCCCGGGAACGGTCGCGCCTCCCGGTGCTCCGAAGACGGCTAACCCGAGCGGCGCTCCCGACGCCAAACCCGGCGAGCCGCCGAAAGCGCCGAGCCCAGCGGCCACGCCGCATCATTGAGGCGTCGTCGCATTTATTCTGTTTCTGTAGCGGCGGTCTATGACCGCCGATCGCGTTTCGATGTCGCCTAACGAGTCTGGATTGCCCCTGTCGTCGCCGGCGGTCATAGACCGCCGTTACAAATGGCTGCATCGCTTCGCCTGGTTCACTTCGATCGCAACGCTCTTTCTGATTTGCAGCGGCGGGATGGTCACCAGCAAAGGCGTTGGTCTCGCCGTGCCCGATTGGCCCACGACTTTCGGCTACAACATGTTTCTCTTTCCTGTCTCGCAATGGGTCGGCGGGATTTTCTTCGAGCATACCCATCGTCTCATCGCTTCCACCGTCGGGTTGCTGACGATCGTCCTCGCGATCTGGATCTGGCGCGTCGATCGCCGCCGGTGGCTGCGCAACCTCGGCTTCGCCGCGCTGGGCGCCGTGATTCTCCAAGGCGTTCTCGGCGGGTTACGCGTGACCTTGTTGAGAGACGAGATCGGGATTTTTCATGCCTGTCTGGCCCAGGCGTTCCTTGGAATGCTGATCCTCATTACGCTCGCGACCTCGCGACTTTGGGCGCGGATTTCTTCCCGGGAAACTCGATCTGCCGCGGGACGATCGCTGGCGCGCGTGGCCATCGGCACGACGCTTGTCATCTACCTCCAGCTCGGCCTTGGCGCCACGATGCGCCATCAGCATCGCGATCTCTCCATCCTCGATTTCCCGTTGGCCTACGGAACGATCATCCCCGATACGTCGCCGACTAAGCTCGCGCAGATCAATGCGTGGCGCGATGCCCGTGCCCTGTCCGACGTGACGCCCTTTCACATTTGGCTGCAACTGACTCACCGCTTTGTTGCGCTGGTTATCGCTGCCGGCATCATCGCATCGCTTTTTCTCGCCCGCCGTACTGGGCCCGACGCGGGAATCCTTTCGCGCTTTGCCGACGGCTGGTTCCTGCTCCTCGCCTGCCAGATCACCTTGGGCGCCTGGGTCATTTGGAGCAACAAGGCGGCTGACATCGCGACCGCGCATGTGGCTGTGGGAGCGACAATGTTCGCTCTTGGCGTTTCCCTTTCGGCCATTTGCCTTCGACTTCTCCGCGACCGGCCACTGCTCGCATCTTCTCGCCAATCTCCCGTTTCGATGGAGATTCCTGTGTCATGAAAAGCGCGGCGCTACCGGCGGAAATCGATCCGGCGATTCCTGTTCCAGAAAGGAAAAGCTTCATGTCGGATTTTTCGGAATTGGTGAAAGCGCGGCTCACGCTTCTCGTTCTGGTCACGACCGCCGTCGGCTATTATCTCGGCGCGCCCGGGCTCATCAATTCGCTGGGACTTTTCCATGCCGTCTTAGGGACCGCGCTCGCCGCCGCCGGCGCGGCGGCACTGAACCAATGGTGGGAGCGCCGTCTCGATGCGCTCATGCATCGCACCCGCAGCCGTCCGATCCCCGCCGGCCGAATGCTCGCGCGCGATGCCCTGATTCTCGGCTGCCTGCTTTCCATCGGCGGCATTGTTTATCTCACGGCCTTCTGCAATTGGCTCAGCGCCGTGCTCGCCGCTGCCACCATCGCCATCTACATTTTTGCCTACACGCCGCTCAAGCGCGTGAGCACCTTTAACACTTTGATCGGCGCAATCCCCGGCGCGTTGCCGCCCGTGGTCGGATGGGCTGCCGCGAGCGGTCGGGTCGACGTCGGTGCGTGGAGTCTCTTCGCCATTCTCTTCTTCTGGCAGATGCCGCACTTTTTCGCGATCGCGTGGATGTACCGCGAAGATTATGCGCGCGCCGGGTTCGAGATGATTTCGAAGGACGACAAGACCGGCGCCCGCAGCGCGAGCCAGGCCGTGCTCTTTTGCATCCTCCTGCTTTTCATTTGCGGCGGTCCCGCGTTCGTCAGGATCGTGAATTACAATTACCTGACAATTGAGCTGGTCCTGAACGGTTTGTTCATCTTTGTCGCAATGCGATTTCTCAGGACCCAGCAGGCGATTGACGCCCGCCGGCTTTTCCTGACCTCGATCGCGTATCTTCCGTTGCTCCTGGGCGCGCTGGTCCTCACGAAAATATGAAAACGGAAACCGCTTCGGTGGTGGGACGCACTCCAGCGCCGAAAAGCGGCACGGCGTGGAAGGTTACGCTGGTTCTCATTCCGCTTGTCACCGCGGGGATCTTGTTTTGGCTGCGTCAGCTTCAGGTAAACTCCCTTTCCAACCGGCCCCTGCCTTCGCTAGGGAATGTGCCCAGTTTCGAGCTGACGAACCAGGATGCGCAGTCGTTTGGTTCCCAGCAGTTGTCCGGCAAGATCTGGATCGCCGATTTCATCTTCACCAGTTGTCCCGGTCCGTGTCCTATCATCAGCACGCGCATGAGCGAGCTGCAAAAACCGCTCGCGAAAAGCGGCGTCCATCTGGTCTCGTTCAGCGTCGATCCGGAAAAAGACACGCCGGACGTCCTGCGCCTTTACGCAGACAAGCTGCGCAAGGAGCCGCTCCGCTGGGATTTTCTCACCGGCCCGATCGCCACCATAACGTCGCTCTCACGCGGTGGATTCAAGCTCGCCCTGTCCGAAGGCGAGCAACCGGAGAGCGGTCCAATCCACAGCACTCGGTTCGTGCTCGTCGATCGTCGCGGAACCATCCGCGGTTACTACGACGCTCTCGCGCCCGACGGCGTAACGAAACTGCTAGCCGATACAAATCACCTGCTGCGCGAGCAGCCGCAGTAGTCTTTTCTGGAGACGGCTGGCCCTCAGGCCGTCGAGTAGCGTCCGGCACGAGGGCGTGCCGGCTCCAAATTATCCGCCCGGTTCCGGATGATGCGCTGCCGGGCCCTCGTCGCAGACCATTCGCAGATACTCGCGATACTCGCCCTTCGGTAATCCCTCGACGATTTGCTCCAGTTGCTTCTGATCGATGAAGCTCATCCGGAACGCCACTTCCTCGAGACACGCGATCTTCAATCCCTGGCGATGTTCAATCGTGGCGATGTAATTGCCCGCTTCGAGCAGGCTCGTTTGTGTTCCCGTATCCAGCCACGCCATGCCGCGCCCCAGCGGCTTCACGTGCAGTTCGTTTCGTTTCAGATAAACCAGGTTCAAATCCGTGATCTCCAATTCACCGCGTTTCGACGGCTGGAGTTGCCGGCAGAATTCCACCACGCGCTCGTCGTAAACATACAGCCCCGGGATCGCGAAATTGCTTTTCGGTTCCTTCGGTTTTTCCTCGAGGCTCAGCGCGCGTCCGTCCGGCCCGAACTCCACCACGCCGTATCGCTCCGGGTCACGCACCTGATAACCGAAGATGCAGGCGCCAGTCTCGATGGCGAGCGCTTCGCGATAGAAGTCGAGGTTCCCGTAGAAAATATTATCGCCGAGAATCAACGACGCGCCGGAGCCGGCCAGAAAATCGGCGCCGATCAGAAACGCCTGCGCGATCCCTTCCGGTTTGGGCTGCGCCGCGTATTCGATCCGGATGCCGAGCCGCGTGCCGTCGCCGAGATAATCCTCCAGCATTGGCAAGTCTTTTGGCGTGGAGATGATGAGCACATCGCGCAACCCGCCAAGCATCAGCGTGGCGAGCGGATAGCAGATCATCGGTTTGTCGTAAACCGGGAGCAGTTGTTTGCAGACGATCTTGGTGAGCGGATAGAGCCGCGTCCCGGCGCCGCCGGCGAGAAGGATCGCTTTTTTGTTCATGAGAAGAGAAACGTCACGCTCCGGCGCCCCAATGTTTGAGCCGATTCACCCATTCCTGCCAGAAACTCGCGGGTCGCGTCAAATCGATCCTGCTTACCGGCTTGAGCCAGCGCAAGCCACGCACGATCGGATGATTCGAGCCCGGGCGATCGAAGAAGAACGGCGCGCCGATTTGTTCGCTCAACTTCCGATCGGCGATCCGGCCGCCGAGCGCATGGTGCAATGCGCTTTCGATTGTTTCCCGCGATAAGGCTGGCCGCGCCTCGATCGACGCGCTGAGGCTTACGCCCAGAATTTTCTTGAGGAGGAAGCCGCAGATCAGCGCGCGCGAGTTGGTCGCGTGGACATGGCAAATCTTTCGCTGCGCAAACATGCGCCGGAGGGTCACGGCAAAACGGGCCTGCCGCAAAAAGAGATCGACGGGCGCGCGATGCGATTCGTTGGCGCGATTGTCCTCAAGGGCGAGGACTAGCTCGCGGCTCCCTTGCCATTCGGCCTCGATCGCCATCGCGTCCGGCAGGAACTCGAGCTGGAGCGCGAGCCGCTTTTGCTGGGCCGTGAGCCGTTGATCGGCTTGGAACTCGCAGACAAAAGCCTGAACGCCGGAATCTCGTTCCGCGACTTCTTCCAGTTCCGTTTCGAGTGAGGGGAGGGCATTATCCGGCCATTGGTCGATCAGGTAGGCAATGCGCGGTTCGGCAATGATCGCCGCGACGGGCGCGACCGCCTTGGTTTTTTCCAGCATTTCGATGAGGGGCCCAACCGTGATCCCTATCTGGAAATGTTTTTCGACCCGCGCTCGCCCGGCAGCACCGTAACGCGCCCGCAATGCGGAATCGCGGCAGAGCGTCTCGAGCGCTTCAGCGAAAAGCCAGCTTTCGCCAGCCGGAACCAGCAGCCCGGTTTCCTTGTCGATCACCGATTCCGGAATGCCGGCAAGAGCCGTCGATACAACGGGACGCGCGGACGCCATCGCTTCCAGGATCACTGTGGGGAAGATATCGCTCGCGCCATTGTCATCGGTGGTCGAAGCGAGTGCGAAGATGTCGGCTGCGCGCAGTTTCTCGAGCACGCAATCCTGCGGCAGCGCTCCCGCGAGCGTGATGCGATCGCTCAGCCGCAGTTCGTCGATCTGGTGTTGCAGTTTCTCGTGCAACGGTCCGTCGCCGATGATCTCGCAATGGAAATGGATGCTGCGCTGGCGCAATTGTTCGCAGGCTTCGATTAGGTATTCGAAGCCTTTGAACGCGACCAGCCGCCCGACGCTGAGGATTTCAACCGTTGCGCTGGCCGATGATTTCGGACCGGCCTCGAGAAAGTTCGCCAGGTCCATTCCGTTGTAGACGCGATGGATTTTGCTCGCGGCGTTCGGGCAGCGCGCCTGCATCAAGCCGCGGCTGTATTCCGTTTCCACCGCCACGAATTCCGCTTCGTCACAGATCTCGCGCAGCAAGTCGTCGTTCCCAAGGTCGGCCATGAAGTCCTGGCCGTGCGCGGTGACGCTGAACGAAAGGCCCGACATCGCCTTCAGGAAGAGCGCCGTATGCGCGGCGCGATTGGCGAAATGGACGTGGAAATGATCGACCGCGTTCCGGCGGAAAAGCTCCGCGAAATAACTCGCGTTCCGGGCCCGCGTTGGCGCCTTCACCGCTGGGCCGTATTTCCGTTCGTGCGCTTCGACGAGCGCTTGCGGCCAGCGATTCTCCGTCCGTGCCTTGTCTTCCCATAATCGCACGATCGGCGATGGCGGCGCGTAATGGACCGGCGCCTGGAGCCGCCCGGCGTGCGGATGCCGGATGCTCGTCAGCGGCGGATGAATCGAACCGACCGTGAGATCGAAACCGCGCCGCTCCAGTTCCAGCATCTCCATGTCGCAAAAAGTTTGCGAAAGTACGGGGTACCGTGAGTAGAGATAGCCAAGACGCATTCGCGCCCAGTGTAGTGGCGCGTGTCCTCACGCGCAAAACAGATCACAGTCGACTGCGGCTGAGGACCGCCGCCCCTACGATTACGAAAACCGGACGTCCTTGCCCGGATCCATCTCGAAATCGAGCGAAAGCGAGTCGGCCGTGTTTGGCTTGATCACTTCCTCCATGAACTTCACGTGGATCGGGTCCTCCCGAAAGATTTCGTATCGGTCCATCGACTCGAAATCGATCGCGATGAAAAAAGGCCAGGGCAGCTCGGGATTGATCCGTTTCCCGCACTTGATGCTGAGCACTTCCGGGATCTTCAAGAGCTGCATCCGGGTGTTCATCATCATCTCCTCGATGCGCGCCGGAGTGACCTCGGGTTTAAGTTTGAACAGGACGACGTGATGAACCATGGGGGCTTAGGTTTAGGCGGGGAACGCCTCCCGCGCAAGCTGGATTTGGAGCCGGCACGCCCTCGTGCCGGGGCGGGGGAATGATTAGAGATTGCCCGCTATTTTTTCCAGTCGAGCGCGCCCTTCTTGAGGGCGTAAACGTAACCGACCATAAGGATGGAGATGAAG
>JBEEHR010000039.1:0-2612 GCA_041167505.1 Verrucomicrobiota bacterium | reverse complement strand
CATTCGTCATTCGACTCAGCCCTCTGACTTCTGCCCAGCGCCGTCCCGCAGCGCTTCGTGCACGCCCGCGACGACCGTGCTCCCTTCCCCAACGGCAGCGGCGCAACGTTTGACCGAGCCGGAACGAACGTCGCCCGCGGCGAAGATCCCCGGCAGGCTGGTCTCCAAAGGCGCGGGCGACCGTTTCGCGTTCGCCCACAATGGGGCATCAGCCACGTGTGTTCCTGTGTGGATAAAACCTTTCTTGTCCCGCACGATTTCCGGCGGCAACCATTCCGTGCACGGCGTCGCGCCCATCATTGAAAACACCGCCGGCGTTTCGACCGTGCGCCGTTCACCCGTCTTCGCGTTTTCCAATTCAACGGCCTTCAGAACGCTGTTACCCGTCATTCCCCGGATCGTCGTGCAGGAAAGCAGTTCGATATTTTTCTGCACCAGCACGCGACGCGACAAGTAATCCGACATGCTGTTCGTAAGATCGTTCCCGCGAATAACGAGCAGCACTTTCGCCGCGCCCTGGGACAGATACATCGCCGCCTGCCCGGCTGAATTCCCGCCGCCGACAACGATGACCGTCGCCCCGCGACACACCTTACTTTCGAACGCGGTTGCCGCATAGTAAACGCCGACGCCCTCAAAACGCTCGCGGCCTTCGGCTTCGAGCCGGTTGTAGTTTGCGCCGGTCGTAATCAATAACGATTTCGCGCAAAGAGTGGCGCCGCATCCTTCGATCTGCAGGCTGACACGATACTCGCTCTCCGGGTTATAGGTTAATGTCAGGGCCTCCGCCGGGGTGGAAAATTTCGCTCCGAATCGCTGATTCCGGTGGGAAAACCGAAAAAGTTTTCAATCAACGATGACGAACCGGCCTGGCCGCCCGGCGCGTACCTTTCCAGCACCACCGTATGCAAACCTTCCGAAGTCGCGTAAACCGCCGCCGCCAATCCCGCCGGGCCCGCGCCAACAATCGCGAGATCGCATTTGATCTCTTCTTCGTTCCCGGCTACGAGCGGCCGCAGGAGACCGGCTACCTGTGCCACTTCGCGCAGAGAAGGCCGGCGCAAAGGTGCTCCGGTCGGTGTAATGAGTGCCGGCAGGTCCCGCTCGGCCAGATGCAGGCGTTTGGCGAGCGCCACGCCTTGATCGCTCCGCACATCGACCAGGCGATGAGGAATGTGATTCTTGTCGAGAAAGTCGTCGAGCTGACGGCCGTCGCGGGAATCGGGCACGGCCAGGATGCGAAGCCCGGCAAAGTCCCGATCGCGATTTAAGCGGCGGCGGCGCATGATGAGCGCGTTCACGATCGGCTCACCGATCGCCGGAATTTCCGCCAGGGCGCGCCGCAATTGCTCCGCCGGGATTTGCAATACTTCCGCTTCCTCCGATTTCACCCGCGCGCTCGCCAGCGCCGAAGTCCCCTGCAACATTGACACATCACCGAGAAAATCCCGCGCGTGTGAAGTCGCGAGAATTTGTTCGACGCCATCACGCGTTTCGAACGCCTCGAGTTCTCCCTGCAACGTGATCGTGAGAGGGAATTCCCGTTGCCCCGCCTTCAAAATAAACTCACCGCGCCGCAGCGTGCGCCGTTTTCCCAGCGGCTCCAGCAGCGCCAGTTGTTCGTCGCTTAATTTCGGAAACGCGATGCTCTCCGTATCGCGATAAAACTGCTCATCCTGCTCCGCCGTTGTCATCGCCATGCGACGACTTTAGCGCGCTTCCGCGCTCCGGCAAAACCCTCCGCCACTTCGTTGTCGCGGATCAGCCTTTGATCTCCGACCTCCTTGGCACGCCGTAGGCCCGCGACCGCGGGGACGGAGGCGGCCGACTTCCTATTTCTTCGTCGCCTTCTTCGCGGTTTCCTTCTTCGCCGCGGCGAGGCGCTCAGTTTTTTTGCGGCGTGACGCGCGCTTCTTTACGTTGTCTCTGCCTTGGCTGTTTCCCATAAGACCTCCACCCTCTCCTTTTCCCGTCGGGTTCCAAGTGATTTCCGCGCGCCGGCCATATACCAAGAAACCAAATCCTGTTCCAAAGCCCGTGATGCCTGCTCTTCCAATGGGCCCCGCCTGCCTTGAAACCGTCATCACGAGAGCCGGAGTTTTAACCGCGGATTACGCGGTCTAATTGATTCGGAAATATGCCGTGACCGAATGGGTAAGATCCTGACATAATCCGGCGTGCTCTAGCACGAGGTCACCGTCAGCTTATGAATGGAGATTACTTTTTCGCTCTTGCCGTCGGCATCGGAATTGTCGCGGGCTTGCGTTCTCTCACTGCTCCGGCGGTGGTCGCCTGGGCCGCGCATCTCGGCTGGCTGCATCTGCAAGGATCGCGTCTCGCATTTATCGGATCGACCGTAGCGACGGTTATCGTTTCATTGCTCGCGCTCGGCGAATTGATCGCGGACAAGTTGCCGAAGACTCCCAGGCGCACTGCGGTGGTCGGGTTGCTCGCGCGCATTTGCACCGGCGCTTTTTGCGGAGCCTGTCTCAGCGCAGGGGCGAATCGCTCCTTGCTTCCCGGCGCTCTGATGGGAGGAATCGGCGGAGTGATCGGCGCGTTCGGGGGCTATGAGATTCGGAGACGCCTGGTCTCCCACTTTAATATCAAAG
>JBEEHR010000038.1:0-25130 GCA_041167505.1 Verrucomicrobiota bacterium | reverse complement strand
TCTCGCTTTGAATGGCGAAGACATCGTCGAGCGGGCGATCGAAGACTTGAGCCCAGAGATGTCCGTCCGTGCGCGCATCGATGAGCTGTGCGTTCACTCGCACTTTATTCCCGGCGCGCTGCACGCTTCCTTCCAGCAAATGCGCCACCCCGAGCTGTTGGCCGATCTCCCGCAGGTTGCGCGCGACGCCAGTCTTGTATTGCAACACGGAGGTCCGACTGATGACTTTCAAGTCCGCGATTTTCGCCAGATCGCTCAGGATTTCGTCCTGCACGCCGTCCGCAAAGTAGGCGTTCTCCTTGTCGCTGCTTAGATTCTCGAAGGGAAGGACCGCGATCGACTTCTCGGGGATCGCCGGCAGCGCAGTGCGGGCCGCTTCCTTTTGCGGAGCCGCGTCACTCTCGTTGGTGTGCTTCGTCCCGGGCGAATGCCACCACCAATAGGCTCCCACTCCGATCACGGCGACGAGCAACCCAATTCCCCCCAGCGCCCACGCGTAACGCAAATTCTTCGCCGCGGTGGCTCCCGTGCCTTCCGGCGTTTTCTCAATTCCCTCGGGCGTGACATCGAAGGCCCACGCCAGCACCAATGCCACCGGGAAGCCGACGCCGAGCAAGATGATGAGAACCGGCAGGATAAACTCCGGGGCGTGAAAGGCCGGCAGCACCGTGGCCGCGATCTGGACCATCAGCCAGGCTGCCACCGCGTACCCGATCGCGACGCGATAGACGCGTCGCTGCTTCAATTGACTGACGAAATTGCCCATTAAATCCCGATCCGCGTTGTCGTTGTAGCGATGGGAGGCCATCCCTGCCAGCATGGAATAATCTTCTTCGCCCCGGAACTCGCGCCTAACCTTTTCCGCCGATTTGACGGATGGCATGAAGACGATGATAGCCAATCGCTGAACCGCGCCCGGAAAGTGGGCAGCGCTCTGATTTTCCACGCCTGCCTCTGCAATTCGTTGTGACCTTGGTGACCTTCGTGTGAGAAACCTCTCAAAAGTGGATCAATCCAAACAAAGCGGCGTGCTCGTCCTGCTCGGTGTGTTGTTCACCATCATTCTGGCCGGTCTCGACAACACGATCGTCAGCACGGTCATCCCGGTGGCGTTGCCCGAGCTGGGCGGTGCCCACCTCTACGCATGGACGTTTGCGGCTTACATGCTCGCCGCCGCGGTATCGATGCCGATCTGGGGACCGGGGTCCGATCGTTGGGGACGCCGGCGTACATATCTCGTGGGGATTGTCGCGTTCACGATCGGGAGCGGCCTTTGCGCTGTCGCGCGCACAATGATGGAATTCATCGGCGCTCGCGCCATCCAGGGCATCGGAGCGGGAGCCGTGGCTACGCTTCCGTTCGTTCTGCTCGGAGTTGTTTATCCGCCTGAAAAACGCGGCCGGGCGCTGGGCGCGGCCAGCAGCGCCTGGGCGATCGCGAGTGTCGCCGGACCACTCCTCGGCACGCTGATCGTGACGCACGTTTCATGGCGCTGGGCTTTCCTGATCAACGTGCCGATTGCCATTGTGGCTGCTTTGCTCGTCATCGTCGGAATGCACGAGAGCATCGGGAATAGCACCGGCCGATTCGATTTTGCCGGCGCCTTTCTCGCCGGCGCCGGTGGCAGTTGTTTGATGTGGGCGTTTGTGGATCTCGGTGAAGGACAAATCGGTCTGATGCAGGCCGCGCTCATTGCCGCCGGAATCATTCTGCTGGCCATCTTCGTCTGGCACGAGGGCCGAACGTCGAATCCGATTTTGCCGTTGAGCTTCTTTCATCATGCCGGCTACGCCTCGTCGATCTCTTCATCGTTCCTCGCCTTCTTCAGCGGTTTTGGCCTGAGCTCTTATCTGCCGCTCGCCACCAATGCCGCTTTTCACGAGAACCGCGCCTTCGTCGGCTTGGTGGTCGGCGCATTTACCATCGGCTGGAGCACGTTCGCTTTCGCCGCTGGGCGATTGGTCCATCGGATCGGCGAACGACTACCAAGTGTCATTGGAATCGTTGTCCATATCCTCGGGCTCCTCTTGTTCATGGTCGCATTCGAACATGGACTCGGCTGGGTCATCGTGGCGTCGTTAATCTCCGGCGCCGGCATGGGACTGATATCGCCCGCGCTCACCGTCGTGGTGCAAAACAGCGTCCCGGTCACCCGCATGGGCAGCGCGACCACCAGCCAGCAATTCATCCGGCAGATCGGCGCCGCCCTCGGCGTCAGCGCCTTTGTCCTGGCCGCCACCGTCGGCGGATTTCGGTTAGGCCTGCTCTTGATGATCGCCGTCAGCGCCGGAACATTTGCGTGCGTGCTCGCCTTGCCCGCGCACAGTCTCCACGATGAAAGCCACGTTGGTGCTTTAGAATAGGGAAAGGCGATTGAGAATGGCAGAGCTCAAGGAAAACGATCCCCCACCAGCGGACGACACTCAGCTCGCCCTGATGCACAAAATCGTCAGCCGCAATATGCGAGCGATGGAATTACTGAATGCACTCTGGGAATATTTCGGCGGCCGAATGAAATGCGAGGTTATTCGTGACGACGGCAATCCAAGTGTCATTAACTACAATCCCTGCGTTGTTAACGGAAAGGAAGCTCCTGACTGCCATTTGATTCTTCGCGAAAACGAACGGCTCGAAGAGGCTTTAGTCCATGAGCTGCTTCACGCCGATTTATGGCGCCGTGGCTATCCTAGATGGTTCTTACGCACTCAGGCCGAGTCGCTCTGGAACCAGGGCCGAGACATCCTGAACTTAGCCGAGCACATCGTGATGTTGCCGACCTTTAAATCGCTCGGGTATCCCGAAGAACGTTTCGTCGGGCCAAGTAAACCGCTAGATGAAGAAGGGCGACAGGTGCTAGGTGACTTAGCGGCAATGGCAGATTTGCTGTCTACTCCAAAGGGATTTGTTGAAGAGATCTCCGCATACCTGCAAGCACGTGGAATTCAGTTCGAGGTCCCTTGCGATTCCGCGACTGGTATTCGCCACGAAAATTAACCTGATGAGCATGCCCGTGCCCGGCCCTAGCTTGCGGATTGCGCGCTAAGGCGCTTTAGTTTCGGCTCTTTCAGGTCCTGACGTCCGGGACAAGGGGTGAGAGTTCATCGAGGCGAGACAGAAGAGGGGTCAGTCTTAGAATCTCGGCAGGGGTTGCACAAAGCTGAGAATCTAAAAGCTGAACGGGACGGAGCAGTGGGATCGATCGTCCGAGTGTTGCTATCCGAGGTGAGCCCATCAGCCGTTCTGATTGCGAACAGCGAACGCGATCTTGCCGCGAAAATGTCCGTGCTCCAGGAACTGGTGGGCAGCCGCCGGATCGGATAACGGAAACACTTTGCTGATCTCGATGCGCAGCTTCCCTGTCGCCGCGCGATTGGCGATCTCGCTAAATTGATCGGCTTTCACTTCAACGACCATGCTGCGGCTGCGCGCGCCTTTCGGCGCGTCGCTAGGAATCTTCGGCTCACCCAAAGTGGAAACCATTAGCCCGCCGGGCTTGAGAACTTTCCAGGAACGTTCCCGCGTTTCGCCAGCCACGAGATCGATGACCAGATCAATCTCACTGGTCTCTTCTTCAAAACGTTGCGCCTTGTAATCGATCACCTGAGTTGCCCCGAGGGATCGCACGAACTCCAGGTCGTTCGCGCTGGCAGTCGTGACCACCTGCGCGCCGGCCGCAGCCGAAAATTGGACGGCGTAATGACCTACCCCGCCGGCGCCGCCATGAATGAGAACCCGCTGACCGCTGCGGAGTTCGCCATTATCAAATACCGCCTGCCACGCGGTCAACGCCGCCACGCCGATGGAGCCGGCGTGGAGATGATCGAGCCCGGCTGGCTTCTTCACGATCTCGTTAGGCGCGGCCACGGCATACTCGGCGTATGAGCCCCGATGGTAATCGAGCATTCCGAAAACCTCATCGCCGACCCGGAAGTCTTTGCTCTCCGATTTCTCGACGACTCCGGAAACGTCGCGCCCGAGAATTGCCGGAAGCTCCGGTCGAAACCGGTAGGTGCCCTCCCGAATCTTGCCATCGACCGGATTGATCCCGGCCGCGTGGACACGGATCAGGATTTGGTCACCGGCCGGTTCCGGCGTCGGCGCTTCCTCATAGCGAAGCACCGATGGTTCGCCGAACTCATGTATTCTGGCTGCTTTCATTTGGAATTCTTAACCGGAATTTCGAAAAACGGAAATACCTGCGTCGCGGGACAGAAAAGGGGTTGGTCTCAGAATCGCGGCATCTGAGGCGAAACTGAGCGAAGCTTCGCCGCGGTCTTGCGCCATCTGTAGCCACGACGCTGCGTCGTCGTGGTCTTCGTGCGCTGGGCTATTGCCAGGGAAATCTGATGTTGGCCCTCGTTCCCCAACAGCCGCCGGCGCCCAGGCTACGGCGTGCCGAGGGAGTTTGGGAACGAGGGGATTGGTGCAGTTCTTGTCACACGTCACACGTCACTGGTTGGAGCGATTGCAACCGCGACGCTGTAAACCGTGCGCCCGTTCAGCTCGCGAAAAGCTGCCGGCTTCATTGCCTGGCGCCGAGAAGTTTTTGGACGAGCGCCTCAAATCTCGGGTCGCCATGAAGATCGTCGAGGAGCGGATCGTACTTGAGGGTTAGAATTTCGGGAGCGTGTTGATCGAACGCCTTTTGCAACGCGGCGATCGCACCGTCCTTGTCGCCTAACGAGAGGCGAATCACGGCGATGCTCCATTCGCTGACGAACTTCGTCCGGCTCTGTTGTTCGAGATCGGTCAAAATCCGTTGCGCTTCATCGCGCGACCCGGAGCGAGCATACGCCTGCGCCAGGAGCGAGAGTGTATATGGCTCATCGGTTGCGGCGGCCTTGGCCTTCTGATATTCCGCGAGAGCGTCCGGGAGTTTGCCTTCGAATTGCAATGCCATCGCCAGGTATTCGCGAGCGATATGAAAGTTTGGATCGATCTCGAGAGTTTTCCGGCTTTGCGCGATCGCGTCGTCAAAGCGGTGCGCGTTCAGGTAGTTGAACGCCAGGTCGGAATTGACGATGAGCGACAGGGGATCGAGCACGATCGCTCGTTTGGAGCTGGCAATGGCCTGATCGAACTGACCTCGTGCGCCCAGCGCGGTGGTCTTCCATTGGTGCGCCGTCGCATAATTCGGATCGAGCTCGGTGGCGCGACTAAACTCCGCGATCGCCTTGCCGAAATCGTGATCGAAATTTGTGTAAATCACCCCCAAGGCGGCATGGGGCGCGCCTAACGAAGGCTCCAGGCTGATCGCTTTGATCGCCATCTCCTTTGCCTTCGGATAAAATTCATCCGGCGCGCCCACACCGTAGTCGGGGTAGAGCACATAGGCATCGGCCAGACCGGAATACGCGAGCGCATAGTTCGGATCTTTCGCGACGGCCTGATTGTAGTAATCGACCGCCTTCGGCAAATCGAGCGACGTCCGCTTGTTCCAAAAAAATCTGCCTCTTAGATAAAGGTCGTATGCTTCCGGATTCGCCGTTGGCTTTTTCGACATCGCGTCTTTTTCCGAGCCAGTCAGTTTCGCTTGCAATTGATCGGCAATCGTTTTCGCAATGTCGCTTTCGACGGCAAAGATGTCGGTGAGCTTGCGATCGTAAATCTCCGCCCAGAGATGAGCGTTCGTCAGGCCGTTGATTAACTGGACGTTCACGCGCACCTGGCCGTTCACCTTCTGAACGCTGCCTTCGAGAATGTTCATCACCCCGAGCTGTTTCGCGACGTCGGTCAGGTTCTCCGGCGCGGCCTTGAACTTCTGCGTGGAAGTGCGCGCGATGACTTTCAGGTCGGCTACTTTGGCCAGCCGGGTCAGGATTTCGTCCTGCACCCCTTCGGCAAAGAAGGCGTTGTCCGGATCCGTGCTCAGGCTATCGAACGGCAGGACCGCGATGGACTTGGCCGGCAGGTTCGTGACCTCACTGCTCTGAGTCGTCGGTTTCGCCCGGAACACTTGATAGGCGAGGAGCGCCGCGGCACAGATCGCGAACACGAGGATGAGCGCGGCGAATTTCCGCCGGCTCCATTGCGGAATCTTTTCGTCCGGCCGGACATTTTCCGTCCGCTTCATTCCTTCGGGAGTCATCTCGAAAGTCCAGGCAATGATCACGGCGACCACGAAACCGATGGCGACGATCACCACGAAAACCTTCATCACCGATGGCGGCGCTTCGAACGTCGGCAACAGGATCGACGCCGCCTGGACGAGAAGCCAGGCGATGACGGCGTAAGCGACGGCGACTTTGTAAACGTTGCGCCGCTTCAGCTCGGCAAAGAAATTACCCACATCCATTCGAAGGTGCTTGTTATCTCTGAAGCAGTGACCAGTGACAAGTGACGAGTGATGAGTTGAGATGTAAGCTCGCTGGGTCGTGCTAACAATCGCTGACAGACGGAAGGCTTTCCGCCAGCTTCACGAGGGTGGTTGCTTTGTCCTGCCCAATCCCTGGGACATTGGGAGCGCGAAATATCTGCAAGCGCTCGGGTTCAAGGCGATCGCGACGACTTCAGCCGGGTTCGCTTTTTCGCGAGGACTGGCGGATGGCGCTGTCGGGCGCGACCTGATGCTGGCGCACATTCGCGAGCTGGTGGAAGCGACGGACCTTCCGGTGAACGCCGACTTCGAGAACGGATACGCGGACGATCCGGAGGGCGTCGCGGAGAACGTGCGCCGCTGCGTCGAAACGGGCGTCGCCGGATTGTCGATCGAGGACAACAGCGGGCGAGGGGATAAGCCGCTTTACGAATTGGAACTCGCCGCGGAAAGAATTCGCGCGGCAAAGGCAGCGATCGGCGACAGCGGCGTGGTGCTGACTGGACGCGCGGAATGTTTTCTCGTTGGGCAAGACGATATCCATGAAGTGATTCGACGACTGACCACATACGCCGAAGCGGGCGCCGACTGTTTGTATGCGCCCGGGATTAGCGAACGCGATGATATCATGGCGGTCGTGAAAGCTGTCGCGCCGAAACCGGTGAACCTGCTGATCAGCGCGCCGGGCGGATTGACCATTCGCGACGCGGCCGATCTCGGGGTCAGGCGTGTCAGCGTGGGTGGTGCAATGGCCCGCGCTGCCTGGGGCGGATTCATTCGCGCGGCGAAGGATCTTGCGGAAACCGGGACCTTCGATGGATTCGCAGGCGCAACGCCGCACGGTGAGCTTCAAAAGTTCTTCAGGAACGGGTGAGCGGAGATTTGGAGGGACGACCGCCGGTCGTCCGGGGAATCCGTTGGACGGGCGGCGCCCGTCCCTCCATGGGACATCCGCGAAACTTTTGCTAGCGAGCGGGGGTTTGTTCGTCAACAATGACACCCATGATGAAGCGCGCTCTCTTTGCCGTCAGTGCCCTCCTCGGTTTTTGCCCGTTGCTGTCGGCCCAGCCGCCAGAGCAATTGCTGTATGGTCCGAGCGCCCTCGATTCATCGATTGTCTCGCCCTGGGCCTCGCTGGAAAATCGGAATCAATTCTTTTTCTCGACGGCTTTCGGTTCGATGCGCAACACGCAGGAATTCCTGCCGGCTTTCGATCCGTCCGCTCCGTTGAGCGCTCCTTACATTTCTTCTGACAACAAGAACTCCGTCGAGCGCATCGTCGATTTGCGCGCGCCGAGCCGCCTTCAGTACGGCGGAGAGATCGGTTTCCTCTACGGGAAATCAAGTGGAAGCCGCGGTTATGGCCGGGAAGATTTCGCTGGATACATTGTCGGCACTGTGGGCAACGACAAATTCTCCCTCACCGCCGGATTTTACCACCAGGAAACGACCTTCAACGGTCCTCGCTGGCGGCGGTAAGCTCGGCTATTTCGCAGGTTCGGACGTTTTGGGCAACGCCGTCGCCTGCCAGGCGATGACCTGCCATTTGCTGTTCCGTTTCAGGAACGTGCCGGTGTTGAAATAATTCACGACGGTCTTGGTCCCCGCTTTGTCGGTGGTGCCGACCAAACGGAACGCGACGACCGCCGTGTCGCCGTACTGCTGGATGCGGATGTCTTCCGCGGTGTAGACGGCGGTTCCTTCCTCCGGCTTGGGTGTCGCCGCCGTTTCCTCGCGCAATTCACGCATGATGTCCGGCTTGCTTTTGCGGCGGCCGAGCGCGGAGGTGTAAACCAATTCGTCGGCCCAGAAACGATCGTGCATCGCGATGTCGTTCTTGCTGGCGCCGGCCAGGAAATCCTGGAGGAGCTTAGTCAATTCCGCGGCGTCCGGCGCCGTTTGGGCGCGAAGATTGCAGGCGATCGAAAGAAGGAGGAGGCAAGAGATTAGTAGGCGCTTCATCAGGAGACTCTAGAAGGACGAAGTAGAAAGTAGGAAGTAGAAAACGGAAGTCGGCCTGCCAGCCGTAATCCGGCCGCTGCCGGACGAAGGCCGGAAGTCAGAATGCAGCAGGCGATTGGATGTGCTCGGGAAGTGGACCAAGACCGATCAAGCGCGCGGGGATGCGGCGCAGGAACGGGAACCATTTCAGGAAGCGGACGAGGAATGGGAGCGAGTCATCGTTGCCAGTCGCAGCCGACGGAACGGTGATGCGGCGGTGAATGAAAACCTGGACCCGTTGAATCAATCGGGTCGGCCATTCCCGGCGTCTTTGCACTTGTTCCAGGTCCGATAATGAAACCGGACCGATCCTCAATTTCGCCGCCAGCAAATTCGCGGTCGCGACCGCATCCTGGAGCGCGAGGTTGATGCCGACGCCGCCCGCGGGCGACATGGCATGTGCGCTATCGCCGATGCAGAGCAAACCTTCCCGCGCCCAGTGCCGCAGTCGATTGATCTGCACGGTCAGCAATTTGATCTTCGACCAGTCATCCAGCTCCGCGACCCGGTCGTGGAGGAACGGCGCGATCTCCACGATGTCGGCGCGAAACGCCGGAAAGCCGCGCGCTCGGATGTCGTCGAACGTGCCTTTCGGGATGATGTAGCCGACCTGGAAATAATCATCGCGGTCGAGTAACACGAGGAGCTTGCCGCCTTGGAAGAACCCGAGCGATTGCTTCGGATCGCCATCGCGCTTCGAAAGGCGCGTCCAGAGGACATCGATCGGCACTCCGAATTCCTGAACTGTCAGTCCGGCGCGCTCATGCACAATGGAATGGCGACCGTCCGCGCCGATAACCAGGTCGCTAGGAAAATCACGTTCGCCGTCCGGAGCCGTCGCGCGCACGCCGATGACTCGCGCCCTTCCGGCATCGAAGAGAAGGTCAGTCACGCGGTGTTGCAAGTGGAGGCTGAAGGTCGGGAAGCGTTTCGCGCGTTCCGCGAGGAAATTCAGGAAGTCCCATTGCGGCATGAAGGCGATGAATTTGCAGCGCGTCGGCAGGTGCGCGAAATCCGCCATCGGGACGGTGTGCCCATTCATGACGGCGCGCGGCTCGCGCAATTCCTGGTGCGGGAGTTTAAGGAATTCTTCGAGCAAACCGAGCTCGTGCATCAGCTCGAGCGTCGAAGGATGAATGGTGTCGCCGCGGAAATCGCGATTGAAATCGGCGTGCTTTTCCAGCACGGCGACTTCCACGCCGGCCCGAGCCAGCAGGTAACCGGTCATCATTCCCGCCGGGCCGCCACCGACGATGACGCAACGTGCGCGAATTTCAGAGTTCGAGGTCAGCGGGCAGGAGAGGCGGAGATTTCTGCCGGACGGCGGCGCGGAATTCCGAGGCCTTCGAAGATCGTCCGGGTCGCGTCGGACTTGTTGAGTGTGTAGAAATGAATGCCGGCCACGCGGTTGTCGAGAAGGTCGTGGCATTGCTCGAGGGCGAAGTGGACGCCGACGCGCGTGACCATCTTCGGATCGTCCTCGCCTCGTTGTAAGGCGCGCAGAAGTTTTGCTGGAAAACGCGCGCCCCCGGCCAGCTCAGCGATCCGCTTGCAGCCGCTCATGGAGGTTATCGGCATGATCCCGGCGATGATCGGAATGCGAATGCCGGCAAGCTCGCAGCGTTCGCGGAAGTCATAGAAGTCGCGGTTATCGAAGAAGAGCTGCGTCACGATGTAGTCCGCACCCGCATCCACCTTCGCTTTGAGGTGCTCCATTTCCACGAGGCGATTCGGCGTGCCGGGATGCCCTTCCGGAAAACCGGCTACGCCAATCCCGAAGCCGCGCGGATCGGGATGGACGCCGCTTTCGTTGTAGCGACGGATGAACTTCACCAGGTCGGTCGCATGCTGGAACGCGTCGCCGGATTTGTCGTAAGCGCATCCGCGCGGTGGATCGCCCCCGAGCGCGAGAATGTTTCCGATGCACGACTTCGCATAACGCTGCAGGATCGATTCGATCTCGGCCTCGCTGTGGCAGACGCAGGTGAGGTGAGGAATCGGATCGAGCTTCGTCGTGTTCTGGATCCGTTCGACGAGGTCATGCGTCAGGTCGCGCGTCGAACCACCAGCGCCGTAGGTCACGCTGACGAAATGCGGCATGTAGTCTTCCAGCTCGCGGATCGTCTGGTAAAGGCTCTCCGCCGCCGCCGGCGTCTTCGGCGGAAAGAACTCGAACGAAAACGTCGGCGAATCGCTCTTGATGATGTCGCTGATGTGCATGGCTCAGAGCGAACGTTCGTTCCTTTTGCGTCGGGTCAACTTGATTATCTCCACGCTTCGCCTGATTGGCCGTTTCTATTTACGCCAGAGCTTCGGCCAGAGATTGCGTGAGGGTTGGCGCCGCGGCACGGAGTTTTGCGTCTTCCGTGATGAGGCGTGCGCCGACTTGCCGCGCGAGCGCGAGAAAGCGCGCGTCGTAAGCTGTGACGCGATAATCAAGCGCCGCCTCCAAAGCAGCTTGGTGGCTCACGCGGAAGAAGTGCGGCTGAAGAAACGCGGCGGCGCGATTAAGGCAATCGCGCGCGGTCGCCGCCGTGATGTGTCGCGATCGCTCATACGTAATCAGGACGTTGCTTAGTTCAATCAGGGCGAGCGGTTCCGTGCGCCACACGGCATCACGCGCGAACAATTCTGCGACCGTATCCGTCCGCGCGCTTCGCACATAAAGCGGCGCAATGACGTTGGTATCGACAATGACCATTGCCGCACTCGCAATCAGTCGCGACCCCACGCGATCGCTGCTTCGATGTCTTCGGTCGTTGGTTTGAATCCGCCGCGCAGCTTGACTGGCTTTGGCATTTTCGGGTGCGGGGAATCCGACGCGGCCATCCCTTTGCGGATCAACTCGGCTATCATGTCCTTGAGCTTTTTGCGTTCATGAACTGCACGAATTCTGACTTCGTGCATGAGTTTGTCCGGCAGATCAAGGGTCGTCTTCATTTCGCCATATTCCCAGAAAGCTGGTTTTATGTCAATCGGGGCCGAACCGCATCCACCGTTCAGCTCCCCAAGAAATCTTCGCGGTCAGAACGCCAGCATTTGCGCGGCGTCAGCAAGCGCGGCTTTAAGGCGCTGGCGGTCCACCGGTTTGGAAAGGACGGAAATCGCCCCGTACTCGGCGGCCAGATCGTAGTCGGGCGCCCAGCCGGAAACCAAAATGACGCGGGCCGCAGGATCTCGCGCGAGAATATTGCGGCAGGCGGTAGCGCCGTTGAGTTTCGCCATCCAGTAATCCATCAGGACGACGTCCGGTTTGTGTTTCTCGTAGGCCTGGATGGCCTCGAGACCGGAGGCAACCACCTCAACTACTTCGTGTTGGCAGGCGGCGACCATTGCCGCCAGCGTCATTGCCACACTCCTCTGGTCGTCGGCAATCAAAACGCGCATGCTTTTTTTGCAGAACCTTTCGTGCCACACGCGGTTCTGTTTCGAGCGGGCGCAAAACGTCCTTCAACGCCGCCAGCTCAGAGTAATCGCACCGCGGTTATCGCAATCCGGCCGCCAAAGCAGACGTCCACGTCCGCGCCCGGCGCGCGATGCCGCAGTTGATACTCGCCCGCAAAATAGAGGTCGCTCTCTTCTTCGTGCCGATAATTGAGTGGCAGGGGATTGGGATCGAGCTGGCACCAGACAACTTCGGGTGTCGTCGCATCGGCCGGAAGGTTCGGCAGGTTCACGTTATAAAACAATCCGGGTTCGATCGGTTTCGACAGGATGTCGGTGAGGATCGGCGTGACCCATTTCGCCGCGCGCGCCCAATCGAATTCGACTTTTGATTTGCGGTAATGGGACACCGCGATCCCGGGCCAGCCATGGAGCACCGCTTCGCGCACCGCCGCGACCGTTCCCGAATAATGAACATCCGCGCCGAGATTGGCGCCGTGATTAATCCCGCTCAGAATCCAGTTGGCGTCGGGAACCACCTTGAGTAATCCCAGCCGCACGCAATCGGCCGGCGTGCCATGGATCGCATAGCGACCGTCGCCACGCGGTTCGATCCGCACGCCCTCCTGCCAGGTCACGCGATGACTCACGCCCGACTGCGGCCCGGCCGGCGCCACCACGACAGATTCGCCGAGGGTTTCGGCAGCGGTGCGCAGCGCCTCGAGACCGCCTGCGTCGATGCCGTCATCGTTGGTCAGAAGAAACTTCATGGAGCTACACTGGTAGAGCAAGAGTACCGCTATTCAATCGAGCTTCGAGTGTCGCGCGGCATCAAGGAGCGGCGATTTGCAATCGCCGACCAGATACGACAGCGGTTACAAACCACCGCTCCTTGAAGCTCGGGACACATCGGCGAATAGTTCGGAGCATGACAAATCCCGACGACGTTTCTTCGATCGACGCGATCATCAAAGCTTCTTACGCCGTCATCTCAGGCCTGGCCGGGAAGAAGCGCGACTGGGAAAGGGAACGCTCTTTGTTTCTTCCCGGCGCGCGGTTGATTCCGACTGCGACCGTTCCCGGAAGGAACGATGTAGATCTTGCGCCCCTCATTCTGGATGTGGAGGCATACATTCAGCGAGTCGAGCCCTTGTTCGCCGACAAAGGTTTCTACGAAACGGAAGTGGCGCGGCGGACGGAACAATTCGGACAGATTGCGCACGTCTGGAGCACGTATGAATCGCGGCACCGCGAGGACGATCCGGAACCGTTCATGCGCGGGATCAACAGCTTTCAGTTATTCCACGACGGCTCGCGCTGGTGGATCGTAAACATTTACTGGCAACACGAGAGCGCCGAGTATCCCATCCCGGAAAAGTACGAAGGCTAAGGATTCGTTAGGCTGAGGAGGGCGGCTGGGCGGCGTCGTAGAGGGCACCGTAAAGCGCGTCGAGCATTATCGGTTTCACAAGGACGGCGAGGGCGCCGGACCCGCCGATATCGCGCGGCATCCCCGACACCAGGATGACGCGGGCCCCCGGGTATTTCGCCACGATATTCCGGCAGGCGGTGGCCCCGTTGAGCTTGGGCATTTGATAATCCATCAGGACCACGTCGGGATGATGACGCCCGTAAGCCTGAATCGCTTCCAGCCCGGAGCCGACGACTTCCACGACTTCATGCTGGCAACAGCGCACCATCTCCGCCAACGACGTGCCCACACTTTTCTGGTCGTCCGCGATCAAGACGCGCATGAGGGCATGATGGCAGAAGTTCCCTCGCCCGCCGAGTCGATTTTCCCGCAGCGGGTGCCGCATCGGCGCGGTCTTGCTGCAGCCGGCGTTTTTGGTCATCGTCGCGGCATGCGATCACGAGCATGAATACGAGAAAGGCGCGATACGATGTCGTCATCCTCGGCGCCGGCCATAACGGACTCGTCGCGGCGAGTTACCTGACGCGTGCGGGCTTGAGCGTGCTGCTGTTAGAGAAAAACGATTACATCGGCGGCGCGACGACTTCGCAACAGGTCTTTCCGGATTACGATGCGCGCCTTTCGCGCTACTCGTACCTCGTCAGCCTCTTTCCGGAGAAGATCATGCGCGATCTTGGATTGAACCTCGAGCTGCGCCGGCGCACGACGGGTTCCTTCACGCCGTATGTCCGAGATGGCAGGCATCACGGCCTGCTCCTGAGTAACGTGTCGGAAGAAACCAGCTCGCAATCGATGTTCGAGCTGACGGGAAACCGGATCGAGCACGAGCAGATGAAGAAGTTTTACCATCTCTCGCGCGTCTTCGCCGAGCACACCTGGGATTCGATGCTCGAACCACTCGTCGCGAAGGACGAATTCAAACGGCGCTTCGAGAACGATCCCGCGGACACGGGACGGGAAGCATGGCGCAGTTTGGCGGAGGAACCGCTCGGCCGCGCGATCGAACGTTACCTGAAGGACGATCTCGTGCGTGGCCTCGTCCTGACGGACGCGAAGATCGGCGTGTTCACCCATCCGCACGATCCTTCGCTCGTGCAGAATCGCTGTTTTCTTTACCACCTCATCGGCAACAAGACCGGGGAATGGAAGGTTCCGGTTGGTGGAATGGGCGCGGTCGCCCGCGAGCTCGAGGAAACCGCGCGGAAGAGCGGCGCGGAGTTCCTGACGAAGGTTGAGCTGATCGAGATCGATCTTGCCGGGGAAAAAAAGAGCGTCGCCTTTCAACACGATGGAAAACGCGAGAGCGTCGAAGCGCGGTTTCTCCTCGTAAACTTCGGGCGCAACGTGCTCGGGAAATATTCCGGCCGGCCCTGGCAGCCGAAGGAGGAAGACGAAGGGAGCGTGTTCAAGATCAACATGCTGCTCCGCCGCTTGCCGAAGCTGAAAGCGACGAAATATCCGGCGGCGGAAGCATTCCGCGGCACGTTCCACAGTGACGAAGGTTACGAGCAGATGAACGCCAGCTACGAGCAGGCCGCGAACGGTCGCCTGCCGGAAAAGACGCCGTGCGAAGTCTATTGCCACACCCTCACCGACGACAGCATTCTCGGGCCTGACCTGCGGCGGCAAGGTTTCCAAACCATGACGCTCTTCGGCCTCGACGCGCCGTACTCGCTTTTTGCGAAGGACCCGCCTTCGCCCGGCTCCGGCGTGGCAGGCAACGATTCGATGCGAACCCGTGCCGAGAAAAAATTCCTCGAGAGCATGAACCAATGGCTGGAAGAACCACTCGAGGATTGCCTCGCCGTGGCCCGCGACGGCAGTCTCTGCATCGAAAGCAAGAGCCCCGTCGACATCGAGGAGTCGTTAGGCATGTATCACGGCAACATTTTCCACGACGCGCCGTCGTTCCCTTACGCCGAGACAAGAGAAAAAGCCGGCACCTGGGGCGTCGAGACCGAGTTCGAGAATGTCTTCCTTTGCGGCTCCAGCGCCCAACGCGGCGGCGCCGTCAGCGGCATTCCCGGTCATAACGCGGCGATGAAAGTGCTCGCGACGTTGTGACCTCGCGTCCTCCGGCCGATCGGCTCGCCCATATCGATTCCCTGCGAGCAGTGGCGGCGTTGATGGTGGCGTGTGCGCATGTCTGGGAAAAATTTCTGCCGGTGGCGCGCCAGAGTCCGGATGTTTTCGGAAAAAGCTGGCCGCGCTATTTCGAATTCGGGATCACGGGCGTGGTTTTGTTTTTCGCGATCAGCGGCTTCGTAATCTACGGGACGCTGCGTGGTCCGCGGGAAGGAACCGGGCGACGCTTCGTGATTACGCGGTTCCTGCGTTTGTTCCCCGCATATTGGGTTTCGGTTGTGGCGGGATTGATCTTCATCTGGTGGTGGCAGGATTGGCCGATCACCGGCCCAATGGTCGCGGCCAACGTCACGATGCTGCCGGATGTTTTCGGACAGCCGCCCGTCATGGGCCTGTATTGGACACTGGGAACGGAGCTTACTTTTTATTTCTCGTGCTGGCTGATCTGGCGCTTTCGCCGGCTTGAAGATCCACGCACTGTCGCGGTGCTGGTCGTCGCGCTTTCCCTTGCCTGGCTCGGCATCAAAGGTGCGAAGCAATTGGGCGCGATCGACGACGACATTTCCGCTGCCTGGAAAAATTTGCCGCGCCATTTGGGGATCATGTTTTGGGGCGCCTACTTTCGGATTGTTTACGACGAGACCAAAGGCTTCCGCGAATCGATCAAGCGGAACCGGCATATCTGGATGCTGGTTGGGCTAACGTTGGTAATTCTCGCGGTGGGCGGCACCCGCCAGTTTCGGTTCCTGGTTCATCCCAGCCGGACGTGGTGCTCAGCTTATGTCGTCGCCCCGGTAATTTTTTGCCTGTGGATGATATGGATGCGGGTCCGGAATCGGTTCGTGGAGTGGCTCGGCCGCATTAGTTATTCAATCTACCTTTTTCATCTGGTGGTGATGGTTCCATTGGCGGTCTGGATCGCCGCCGAAAGCCACAGCGCTTTCCGCGGGTGGCCGGTGGCGGCCTATCTCCTCCCGACGTTGCTCGCGACGGTCGCCGTCAGCGCGATCGTGTATTATTCCGTCGAACTGCCAGCGATAAATTTAGGCAAACGGTTAGCGGGCGGGCGCACGATTGACATAGGAGATCAGGCGGCTCCCTGATCGATCATGACCAGAATTCGTGTTGCAATAATTTGCGCGCTCGTTCCTGTCGCGGCGGTCTTTGCCCAGCACGCGTTGCCGCTTTCACGCACGAACCGCTCGCTCATCCCGGTTCAGGATCAGCCGGCGGTAGAGTCAGGCGGATTCAAGCAAGAGGATCACATCACCGGCGACTGGGGCGGCTCCCGCAAACGGCTGTTCGAGTCTGGGGTCGAAGTGTTCGGCTTCTACAACAGCATCCTCAACGGCAATGCCTCTGGCGGGATCCATCCGCGCCATGCGACCTACGTTGATGACGCCTTCGTGGGATTTAAGTTCAATCTCGACAAACTTGTCGGCTGGCGGGGCGGTCTCTTCGTCGTCAGCGGGATTAATCGGAACGGCGACGATCTCACCACGAAATACATCGGGAGCATTTTCTCCACGCAGCAATCCGTCGGCGGCCAGCGGCCGTTTCTCTATCAGGTTTACCTGCAACAGAAATTTGCGGACGGCCGCGTGAGATTGAAGCTCGGGCGGTTCTCCGCGTCCGACGATTTCAACGGGTCACCGCTTTACGGCTATTCGGTGAACAACGGGATCGATGGCGACATCCGCAACATTCTCTTCGACACGCGCTTCTCGGCGTATCCGTTCGCGGTCTGGTCCGCTGTCTTGCTTTACGATCCGACGCCGGAGTTCAACGTGAAGGCCGGTGTCTTCCAAACTTCGTCGCGCATGTTTGAGAACGACGACAACGGATTGAACTGGGGCATCGAAGGCAACGACGGCTACACCGCGATCTTTGAATTCGGGTGGTCGCCGCAATTTTGGAAGCAGCCGGTTTACTCAACAACGGCCGACAGCAAGACGCCGCTGTCGGTCGCGACGAAGGGATATCCCGGGCATTATTGGATCGGCTTCACCTATTCGGAGTGGGACTTCTATCCGCGGTTTAGCGGTGGCTTTGAGGACCGTTCGTACGGCTTCTACGTCCACGCGGACCAGATGGTTTATCAGGAGACGCCGGGCAGCGACCAGGGACTGACCGTGTGGGTCGCTTCCGGTTATTATCCGCAAAAGGAAATTTCGATTGTTCCATTCCAGGTAAATGTCGGGTTGAATTATCAAGGCCTCTTTCCCGGGCGCGATCGCGATCACACGATGCTTCATTTCATCTACGGCGACCTGAGCCGCGATTACGCACTCGCCAGGCGCAGGCCCGGCGGCCATCTCGCTGAATCGGAAAAGGTCATCGAGGTCGCGCACCGTTTTCAGATCACGCCCTGGAGTTACTTCCAGCCCGACCTCCAATATGTTATCGATCCGGGAGGAACGGGGGATATCCCGAACGCGCTCGTGATCGGCGCGCAGATGGGTTTCACGTTTTAGGGAATTCAGGAGGACCAACAACCATGGACCAGACGGCACCTCGATCTTCGGTTCCCGATCCCAGCCGCGCTCCGAAAAAGCGCATGTTTGTTCTGGAGGACGGCCGCAACGTGGCCTTCGTTTTTTTCCTGCTCGTGATCCTGTTCGGTCTTTGGGGTTTTTGCAACGGGATGATCGATGTGATGGACAAGCACTTCCAGGAAGTGCTGCACCTGACCCTCGCGCAATCGGCCAAGGTCCAGACCGCGCATTACCTGGGCTATCTCTTGATGGCTTTCCCGGCCGGCTGGCTAGCCACCAAGTTAGGCTACAAAGGCGGCATCATCACCGGGCTGCTGATTGTTGCCGTCGGCGGATTCTGGTTCATCCCAGCGACGCAGATTGCATCGTTCTGGGCGTTTCTGGTCGGGGTTTGTATCATCGCCGCAGGGCTCACGTTTCTGGAAACGATCGCGAATCCCTACACCACGGTGCTCGGACCGTTGGAATATTCCGCCACTCGCATCAACCTCGCGCAATCCTGTAATGGCATCGGCCTGGTCTTTGGGCCTCTGGTCGGCGCGAAATTTTTCTACGCCAGGAACGCCGAGGGCGCGAGCACAGGCAGTGAGACCCTTTGGATTCCCTACGTCTTTATCGCCGTCGTTGTCATTGTCCTGGCCGTCATTTTTACCTTTGCCAAAATGCCCGACGTTAAGATGGAGGACGACTACCATCTCGATGATCCCACTCCTAACGCCACGCCCAAACATTCCTTCTGGAAGCATCCGCATTTCGTGATGGCGGTAGTGGCGCAATTTCTTTACGTGGCCGCGCAGGCGGGAGTGTGGAGTTACTTCATTAACTACATGACCACGCAGACGCCGGCGGTGCCGGCATCGTGGGAGGAATCACTGCGGGGCGGGCCCGGTTTTTTACAGGGTCTCTTTGAAACCAAGAATGGGATGCTGACGTTTAGCGACCGGGGCGCATCAACGCTCGCCTCGTTCGGATTCATCTGTTTCCTGACCGGGCGCTTCACCGGCTCGGCTATTTTAAAGAAAGCGGCCGCGCATCGAGTGCTTGGCCTTTATGGCGCCCTCAACGTCGTAGCCTGTCTACTCGTGTTTCTGAAGCTGGGCTGGATTTCCGTCGGCTCCGTTTTCGTGAGTTACTTCCTGATGTCGATCATGTTCCCGACCATCTTTGCTCTCGGCATCTTCGGTCTTGGCGAACAGGCCAAGAAAGCGTCATCGTTCATCGTCATGGCCATCTTCGGCGGCGCGGTTGTCCCCAAAATCATGGGATCGGTAGGCGATTCCTATGGGATGTCCCGCGCCTTCATTGTGCCGATGGCGTGCTTCGCGGTCGTCGGCGCGTATGGCTATCTCTGGCCAAGACTCAGTGGCCATGAAGCGATGCATGGCGTCTCAACCTCCGGCGGACACTAGGAAAATGGGAGCCTCCCCAGTCTTTGAGTTGAACCACGAGAAGCTGGCGAGCGATCCGCGCCTCGCGGAGATCGCCGCTGCCCTCGATGCATTTTCTCCCATCGATTCCGACGAGACGTTCAACGATTATTGTCGCGAAGCCTGCCGGGTATGGGCCGGTCATTTTCGCAAACCGGTCGGGGAAACTTCTCATCGGTTCACGGATCTTCTCGAGCGAGTCGAGCGCCGAAGTCAAAGCGTCATCAAAACAGAATGGGGCGGGGTCGTTATTACGCTCCACGAACATCCGCGCGTGGAGAAATTCCTCGTCATCCGGAAGGGCGGATATCTCGCGCTCGAAATGCACGAAGAAAAAGACGAGCGCCTGGAAGTAACGGAAGGCGCCGGCCTGATCCTGTGGCGACGGCCTAACGAACGGTCGCTTACGGTGGAAGTGATGAAATCCGGCGCCGAGTTTCATCTCGCACCGGGGATGGAGCATTGCTTGATCGGCACCGAGAACCTGCTCGTCTTCGAACGTTCGACCGATCCGAAAGGAATGGATCAGGACCTGATTTTTATTTACGAACCGGCGGAGGATTGATGCCTGCCGACTTCTACGCCTTTGGCGAAATCCTCTGGGATTGCCTGCCCTCCGGCAGACACGCGGGCGGCGCGCCCTTCAACGTTACCGCGCACCTCGCGCAGATCGGCGTCTCCGCTTCGCTCATTTCGTGCATCGGCCGCGACTCGTTAGGCGACGAGCTCCTGCAGGTGGCCAGGGACAAGAAGGTCAATACCGAGTTCATCACCCGGGCGCGGATCGGGCTCGCCACCGGCACGGTGTTGGTCACCGTCGATGCGTGCGGCAACGCGACCTACGAGCTGGTGCAGCCCGCGGCCTGGGATGAGATTCGGGTTTCCGCCGAAGCGCTGGAGGCCGTCTCGAAGTCGCGCGCCCTGATCTACGGCTCGCTGGCCGGGCGCTCGCCTTACAATCTCGATCAGCTCGCGCAGCTGCTCGACGTCCAGGGCCCGCTCCGATTTTTCGACGTGAACCTGCGGCCGCCGTTTGCCGATCCGCCTCTGGTGATGGAGCTCGCGAAGCGAGCGCATGTCCTGAAACTAAACGACGGCGAGGTCGGACAGCTCGCGCATTGGCTGCGAACGGGCGACCTGATTACGGACACGCCGCGGACGCTGGACGCGATCGCCGCCGCCTGTGCGACGATTGCCGAAGCGACGAACGCCTCGCACATCTGCGTCACCATGGCCGAAGATGGCGCCGCCATGTGGGATAACGGCAACCTCGTGACCGCGCCCGCGCCGAAAGTGGTGGTCAAAGATACCGTCGGCGCCGGAGACGCTTTCATGGCCGGATTGATGGTCGGCCTGACGCGTGGGACCGAGACGCGGAAAGTTTTGGAGAATGCCTGCCGGCTCGGCGCCTTCGTCGCTTCTCATAACGGCGCCACGCCGTTATTTCCGCCGGAGATCGTCCAGGTTTTCGCGCAGCAGTAACTCTTTTATTCTGAAGAGAGTTCAGCTAGACCACTAGTCATGAACTTCATTTCCACGCGGCGACCCGTCCACATCCTGTTTGTCGTCGGCCTCAGTGCTGTCTCTATGTCCATTCTCCGCGCCCAAAAACCGTCGCCGGACCAAAAGCCGGACGTGTCGGACAAGGCATTGATCACGAAGCGAACCCCGGACCCGAAGAAGAAGCCTACGGAGAGTGGGGCGGTGAAGCAGTACACGATCGAGCAGTTCATGGCGACGACCCGTCTCGGGGGCGCTTCCTTTTCCGCGGACGAAAAGTCGATCCTCTTCCACAGCAATAAGACCGGGATCTTCAACGTTTACTCGATGCCAGTCGCGGGCGGTGACGCCAAGCAACTAACGAACTCGACCAAGGAAAGCACCTTTGCCGTTTCCTGGTTTCCAGCCGACGCGCGCTTCCTTTATCGGTACGACAAAGGCGGGAACGAAAACGAACATCTTTATCTGCGGGAGTTCGACGGCAAGGAACGCGACCTGACGCCGGGGGAGAAAACGAAGGCGGAGTTTCATGGCTGGAGCCAGGACCGGAAGTCATTCTTCTTCGGCACGAACGCGCGCGACCCAAAGTTCTTCGACATTTTCGAAATGAGCTTAGCCGATCTGAAACCGGTGCTGATCTACAAGGACGAGACCGGGTTTCAGTTTGGCGCGATCTCCAACGACAAGAAATTCATCGCGTTCGGCAAGCCCGGGAACACGACCAACGACGCGGACGTCTACCTTTACAACACCGAGACAAAAGAGATGAAGAATCTCACCGCGCACACCGGCGATGCGAACAACAGCCCGGAGACCTTCGATCCGGCATCGAAGGTCCTCTACTTCCTTTCGGATGAAGGTTCCGAGTTCAAGCATGTCACCCAATATGATCTCGCGAGCGGACAGAAGACCGTCGGCGACCTGGGCTCGTGGGATGTCTCGTTCGTCGGGTTTTCGCGGACCGGAAAGTACCGCGTAGTCGCGACCAACGAAGATGCGCGGACCAGGATCAAGATTTATGAGGGGGCGACCAACAATCTCGTGCCGCTGCCTCCGCTCCCGGAAGGAGATATCAACGTCGTCGCGATTTCCGACAGCGAGAACAGAATGGCTTTCTATCATGACGGGGCCCGCTCGCCGGCCAACCTTTATGTTTACGATTTCGCGACCCAGAAGCCGCTCAAGTTAACCGAGAGCCTGAGCCCTGAGATCAACGGGGCCGATCTAGTGGAGTCGCGCGTGGTGCGTTTCAAATCTTTCGACGGCACGGAGATTCCCGCGATTCTTTACCAACCGCAGGGCGCGACCGCGCAGGCGAAGGTGCCGGCGATCGTACGCGTCCATGGCGGACCTGGTGGCCAAGCCCGGATGCCTTACGTCGCGTCGGTTCAGTACCTGGTGAACCACGGCTATGCGGTGCTCGACGTGAACAACCGCGGCTCGAGCGGCTACGGCAAAACCTTCTTCAAGGCTGACGACCAGAAGCATGGGCGCGAACCACTCTGGGATTGTGTCGAGGCGAAGAAGTATTTGCAGACGCTCGATTACGTGGACGGAAAAAAGATCGGGATCATGGGCGGCTCGTATGGCGGCTACATGGTGCTCGCGGCGCTCGCGTTCAAGCCGGAGGAATTCAACGCCGGCGTGGATATTTTCGGGGTGTCGAACTGGGTGCGAACGCTGCAGAGCATCCCGCCTTATTGGGAAGCGGAACGCAAGTCGCTTTACGCCGAGATCGGCGATCCGAACACGCAGCTCGATATGCTGCGTGAGATTTCACCGCTCTTCCACGCGGACAAAATCACCAAGCCGCTAATCGTTTTGCAGGGCGCGAACGATCCGCGTGTGATCAAGCCGGAGTCGGACGAAATCGTGGACGCGATCAAGAAAAAGAAAGGCGTGGTCGAATATGTCGTGTTCGACAATGAAGGCCACGGCTTCACGAAGAAGGCGAACGAGATTCGCGGCAACAAGGCGATCCTCGATTTTCTCGACAAGTATTTGAAGGGAAGCTCGAGTTCGACCGCCGGAACGAAGTAGCGCTTTTTCGCCGCTTCTGTAGCCGCTTCGCTGTGCGAAGCGCGAGAGCGGCGTCGACAACTCCCACGCCGCCCACCCGCCTTCGCGTGACTTCGGCGTGGCAAGCAGGGCGGCGGCGACAGAAGAGATTACCGGACTTCCACTTCGACCGGCAGCAGATGGTTGATCATGTAGGTGCCGCGATCGCCGCCGCGCTCGGCCGGCTGGACGAAGCCGCTTGAATCGGTTGCGCGTGCGAAAGTGGTGTGGCGTCCCGCATTCGCGGGCGTGCGCCATTCGCATTCCCAAAGCCGCCACGCATTCTGCACTGGTTCGCCCAGAAGTTTCGCGTCTTGCCAGGTGCTTCCGGAATCGAAACTGAATTCAACCCGCGTGATCTCTCCGGTGCCGCTCCAGGCGGCGCCGTGAACGCGATACTTCGAATTGGCGGCAATCGTTTCGCCATTTTCTGGACGCGCGATTTCGGCCTTAGTTTGTTGTTCTGTCAGCGGCGCGAGAGTGGGCAGCGGGCCGGAGCGATTCCAGTAGCTGTAATCGAGCGACTGATAGAAACCGCTGAACGGTTTGTCCGTGACGACGATTCGCCGCAGCCATTTCACCGAGGCCATGGCGTACCAGCCGGGCACAATGGCGCGCAGCGGGAAGCCGTGCGTGGCCGAGAGCTTCTCGCCATTCATTTCGTAAGCGAGCAAAACATCCGCGCGCGCTTTGCTCAGCGGCAAACTGCGGCAAAAAGAGATTTTGCCTGCTGGCGTCGGTGTCTTGTCGACCTCTCCTTCATCCGCGCCTTCGAGAATCACTTCGAGCGCAGTGGATTTGAGCCCTGCCCGATCGAGCAGCGCCGAAAGCGGAACGCCGGTCCACGACGCGTTGCCGACCGCGCCCAGCCCCCACTGCACGCCTTTCGCTTTCGGCTCCAGGAAAATCCGGTTGTTTCCCGCGCATTCGAGGGTGGCCGCGATCGTGCGCGACTCCGTTGCGAGCAGGTCGTCGTAGGCCAGCTCGAACGGCGCTTCCACTTCGCCTTCGATCTTCAAACTCCAGTTGTCCGCGGATATCTCAGGGACCGGAAAGTGGCACCGAACGTAGAAGGATTCGTTAGGCGTGATAAAACCATCCAGGCTGGAGAACGGCATCTCCAGGTTCAGCGGCTCCTGTTCGCGGACGATCAGGCCGGTTGATAAATCGGTTTTGTTATCCGCAGATTTCACAGATTAGCGCAGATTTTCTTAAGAGGATCGAAAAGCCAAACTCTATCAGAATCTGCGTCCATCTGCGAAATCTGCGGATGATTATTTCTCCACTGGAAACTTCGCGCCTTTCCAGGCGTGGAAACTTCCAGGGAGATTGCGAACGTCGGCGAAACCTTGCTGTTGGAGCAAACTCGCGGCGAGACTGGCGCGGTAACCGGTGGCGCAATACACGAGGACGGGGCGTTGCTTATCGAGTTCGCCGGAGCGTTTCGGCAATTGCGGCAGGAAAATGTGAGTCGCGCCCGGGATGCGGCCGTTTTTCCATTCCGCGGGCCCGCGGACGTCGAGAAGCTGGAGGCCGTTTCGCGAGGCCTGTAGCTCATGGACAGTCATCTGCGGTAACTCGCGTAACGGATAACCGGCGTTCTGCCAGGCGCGCATTCCGCCGACGAGATAGCCGGCGAATTTCGTGTAGCCGGTGCGAACAAAAAGCTGGGAAACTTTCTCGACGTCCCCATCGTTTTCGAGGACGAGCAGAACCGGCTTTTCCGGATCGAGCAACCAGCCGGCCCAGATCGAGAGAATGGGTGAAGCGGCGATATTGAGCGCGCCGTCGATGTGGCCGCCGCCGAACGCGAGCATGTTCCGCGTGTCAACGAGCTGATACTTCTTCTCCGCGACCATTTGCTTGAACGTTGCCGGCGCCAGTGCGGGGATGATCGGCAAACGGCCAAGGACTTCGGGGCCGGCCGCGTTCAGTTTCTTCATCCGCTTGTAATAGGTCGGCTCCGGCGGCGGCGTCGAAAGCGCATAGTCGACGAAAGCCTGGCGTTCATTCCGCTGGTAATATGGATTGAAACGTTTCTCATAGCCGATCGTGCTATCGAGCCGTTCGCCGATATCCGCGCCGCAGGGCGAACCACTCCCGTGCGACGGATAAATGATCACGCCGTCATCCAGTTTCCCGTAGAAATCCCAGAGCGTGTCGTAGAGCTGCGAGGCCAGTTTGTCCGCGTCCCGTCCCAGAAGATCGGGCCGGCCGGCGGAGCTGACGAAGAGCGAATCGCCGGTGAAAACTCCCCAGGGCGTTTCGGGATGATCTTCCTCCGCCGCGACGTAACTGACGTGCTCCGGGGTATGACCCGGCGTGTGGCGAGCGGTTAGAATCAACGAGCCGAATTTGAATTCGGTGCCATCCTTCACCGCTTCGCGATGGAAGCCATATTCCGCGCCGCCTTCACTGCTGGCATAAATTTT
>JBEEHR010000037.1:0-90882 GCA_041167505.1 Verrucomicrobiota bacterium | reverse complement strand
GAGCCGGACATCGCTACCCAGATTTGCAAGAAGCATGGCTTCGTCTTCGAGATGGAGCGCCGCGAAAAAGGTGGCGGTGTCCACAAAGTCGAGACGGTCGTGGTGGCGCCACCGCCGCCGGTCATCGAGAAAGAAGAAGAGCTCAAGGTCCGCGGCCCGATCATTACCTTCATGGGCCACGTTGATCACGGCAAGACCTCCTTGATGGACGCGATCCGCAAGACGCGCGTCGCCGCGGGCGAAGCCGGCGGAATCACGCAGCACATCGGCGCCTATACCGTCGATTACAAAGGCACCCGGATTACGTTTCTCGACACGCCCGGCCACGCCGCCTTCACCGCGATGCGCGCGCGTGGAGCGCACGTTACCGACATCGTCGTCCTGGTCGTAGCGGCAGACGACGGCCTGATGCCGCAGACGATCGAAGCCATCAATCACGCCAAGGCGGCTGAGCATGTGAAGATCATGGTCGCGATCAACAAGATCGATTTGCCGGGCGCGAATATCGACCGCGTAAAGAAGCAACTCCAGGAGCGCGAACTGTCGCCAGAAGATTGGGGCGGTGAAACGATCGTCGTTCCGGTTTCCGCGACGAAAGGAATCGGCATCGACCAGCTCCTCGAGAACATGGCGGTGCAAGCGGAAGTGATGGATTTGAAAGCCTCGCCGACGGCCACGCCGCGCGGCACCGTGATTGAAGCGCAGGTGGAACCAGGCCGCGGGCCGACTGCGACCGTCATCGTGCAAATGGGCACGCTCAAAATCGGCGACGCGTTTATCTGCGGCGATTACGGCGGCAAAGTGAAATCGCTGATGGACGATCGCGGGAAGCCGATCAAGGAAGCAGGACCATCCACGCCGGTGAAAGTGCTCGGATTTAGCGGCCTGCCCCACGCGGGCGATGAATTTCTCGTCATGGAATCGGAGCGCTCCGCGAAGACGTTGAGCGAAGAACGGCTCCTCGACCGGCGCGCGGACAAGCTGGCTGCGCCGCAACGAGCCACGCTCGAAAGCTTGCTCGAGGCGGCGGACGGCAAGAAGCACCTGCGCATCGTCTTGAAATGCGACGCGCAAGGTTCGCTCGAAGCACTCACTGGCGCGCTGACCCAGATCGAGAGCAAAAAGATCGACCTCGAAATCATTCACGCCGGCGTCGGGCCAATCTCGGAATCGGACATTCTGCTCGCGAGTGCCTCGAACGCGGTTGTGATCGGCTTCAACATCAAGGTCGAAAGCATGGCCGTGAATGCGGCCAAGCGGGAAGCGGTCCAAGTCAAACTTTACAGCATCATTTACGAGCTGATCGACCAGATTAAGGAATCGATGGCGGAGATGCTCGATCCGGAACACCGCGAGACCGTCATCGGCCACGCCGAAGTGAAACAGATTTTCAAACTGAGCAAAGGCCTCGTCGCCGGTTGTCTCGTCACCGATGGCCGAATCGCCCGCACGGCGCGCGCCCGCGTGTTGCGGCGCCGCCAGCCGGTTTACGACGGCGGGTTATCCACCCTGCGCCGATTCCAGGACGACGTGAAAGAAGTCCGGGTCGGTCTCGAATGCGGAATCAAGCTAGGGGATTTCAGCGAATATCAGGTCGGCGACATCATCGAGTGTTACCTGCTCGAGGCCGTCGCGCAGAAACTCTAAAATTGTAGGGCGTCTGTGCCAGACGCTCGACCGGCGTTTCACAGAAACGCCCTACAACCATGAAACATCGATTATTGCGCGTGAACGAACTCCTGAAGCGCGAGCTGAGCAGCATCATCACGCGCGAGGTCAGTTTTGACGGCGCGCTAGTCACGCTGAACCAGGTCGACGTGACGCCGGACCTGAAGCATGCGCATGCCTACGTCAGCGTCTTCGGCAAGGACAAGCAGGAGGCCGCGATGGCGAAGCTCGAAGAACACCGCGTGATTCTCCAGAGCACGCTCGCGAAAGCGGTGACCTTGAAATACACGCCGCAGCTCATCTTTCATCTCGACGATTCGATCGAACGTGGCGCTCGCGTTTTCGAGATCCTGCAGCAAATCGAAACGCCGAAGGAGCAATGAAACAATCGAGCTTCGAGGAAATCGGCGCGGTTCTTCGCTCCAACGAAACCTTCGCGGTGCTCAGTCACGTCCGGCCGGACGGCGATGCGCTTGGCAGCCAGCTCGGTCTCGCTCTTTCCCTTTCCAAGCTCGGCAAAAAAGTCGTGGTGCGAAACGAGGACGGTCTCCTTGAGAAATACAGTTTTCTCCCGGGCGGCGAATTCCTCCAGACGCCGCTGGGTGAACCGCAGGACTTCGATGTCGCCATCGCGCTCGACACGGCGGTGGAGAATCGACTCGGCAACGCGGCGGAACTCGTGCGCAGTGCCAGGACCTGGATCAATATCGATCATCATCCGAGCAATCCCGGCTACGGCGATCTGGTTTACATCGACTCGAACGCGCCGGCGACTGGCCAAATTCTTTTCGAATTGATCACCAGCCAGGGGCTCCCGATGGACTCGGCCATCGCCGAGAACCTGTTCGTCGCGATCTCGACCGATACGGGGTCATTCCAATATCCAAACACCACGGCACGGACTTTCGAGATTGGCGCCCAGCTTCTGAACTGCGGCGTGAACGTCGGTCGCGTGAGCCAACTGCTCTACGAAAACTATCCGCGCCGGCGGGCGGAATTGCTCCGCGAACTTCTCGGGACGATGCGGTTCGAAGGCCAGGGGAAAGTTGCGAGCTTCAGCCTGAGTTTGGAAACCGCGGCGAAGCTGCAAGCGCAGCCAGAGGACAACGAGGGCCTGATCGATCATCTGCGGGCGATCCAGGGCGTTGTGGTCGCCGTCTTCTTTGAAGAATTAGTTGAGGGAAAGGTTCGCGTGAGCATGCGCTCGAAATCGGACGCGGCCGATGTTTGCGCGATATGCCAGAAGTTCGGCGGCGGTGGGCACAAGCTGGCCGCGGGCGCGCGCGTCCGAGGGACTCTCGCCGAAGTGGAAGCAAAAGTTTTGAAGGAGATTTGCCATGTCGTTGACTGCAACTCCTGACGGCGTCCTCCTCGTCGACAAGGCGACCGGAATGACTTCGCACGATGTCGTCGCGATCGTGCGGCGGCGTTTGCAGATGAAAAAGGTCGGCCATTGCGGAACGCTCGACCCAATCGCGACCGGTTTGCTTCTCCTCACGCTCGGGCGCGGGACAAAAATCCAGGACCTGTTGATGAGCGAGGACAAGGAATATTCCGGCACGATGATTCTCGGCGTGGAGACGGATACGCAGGATCGCGCTGGAAAAACCTTGCAGGAGCGTCCGGTTCCGCCGCTGGATGAGGCGACGGTGCGGGCGGCGTTTGAAAAATACGCGGGCGATTTCTACCAGATGCCGCCGATGGTTTCCGCGATCAAACAAGGCGGTGTGCCGCTTTACAAGCTGGCGCGCCAGGGCAAGACGGTCGAGCGCGAGCCGCGCCTCGTCCACGTTTATCGCCACACGATCGATCGAATCGCTTCGCCGGAAATCGATTTCAGCGTGGTTTGCAGCAAAGGCTTTTACGTTCGCACCTACGCACATGACATCGGCGAAACGCTCGGCTGCGGCGCGCATCTCAAAGATTTGCGGCGAGTGAAGTCGGGGCGTTTCAGCGTGGAGGGCGCGATCACGGTGGAGGAATTGCAGCAGGGAGACCCGGTGGATATTCTTTCGCGGATCCTGACTTTGCCGGAAGTGTCGCGCATGCGCGGCGCCTGACGAGAGTTGCGATGCGCATCCTGCGATCGATCTCCGAGCTGGCCGAACTTCCCGGGCCGCTCTTCCTGGCGATCGGCGTTTTCGACGGCGTCCATCTCGGTCATCAGGCCGTGATTTCCACTTCGGCCGGGCACGCGAGAGAACTCGGTGGCACGGCAGTCGTCGTCACCTTCGATCCGCATCCCGTCAAAGTTCTCCGGCCAGATCACGCGCCGCACCTGTTGACGGCGACGCAGCACAAGATCGCGCTCATCCGCGATTTGGGAGTCGCGCATCTTCTCGTGCTTCATTTCGATCGGGAGTTTGCCGCGACCAGCCCGGAAAATTTCGTTCGCCAGTTGGTGGAGAACTCGAAACCGCTTCGAGAAATCTGCGTCGGACACGAATGGTCGTTCGGCAAAGCGCGGGCGGGCAACCTGGCGCTGCTAAAAGAATTGGGTCGCAGCCAGGACTTCAACGTCATCGGCGTTGAGGCCGTCCAAGTGAATGGTGAAGTAGTCAGCAGCACCGCGATCCGAAAAGCGGTGGAAGAGGGAAACCTCGTGAAGGCCACCCAAATGCTCGGCCGAGAGTATACGATCCTCGGCACGGTCGTCCGCGGCGAACAGCTCGGCCGGCAACTCGGATTTCCCACCGCGAACCTGAGCGCACACAGCGAACAGTTCCCTCCAAACGGAGTCTATGTCGCGGAGGCGCGCCTCGGCGGGACGCTTTATCGCGGCGTCGCCAATCTTGGATTTCGGCCCACCGTTTCCGCCGGGAAATCCGAGCGGTTGCTTGAGCTGCACCTGTTTGATCTCGACCGGGAAATCTACGGCGAAGACATGGAGGTTCGGTTTGTCCGCTACCTCAGACCCGAGAAAAAATTTCCCGATGTCGAAACACTTCGGGCGCAGATCGCGAGCGATGTGCAGCAGGCGCGCGAATCGTTTTCGATCCTACCTTGAACGGCCGCGCAGGCGCGAGTAACTCGCGGCGAGCGTGCCGGCCATGACTAAACCGGCCACCACCGCCACGCAGAGCCACATCACCGTCACCGGCATCATCGTTACGTAGGTGACACCTTCGACGAAAAAGTTGCTGCCGCCGGAAAGACGAAAAGCGACGAGGCAGGCCACCAGCGTGATGCCGATCAGGATGAAAGCACGATAGGACCGCCGCACGTGGCGCGCCGGCAGTTTCTGCACAACCCGTGAAGTGAAGCCGGAATCGTCGATGTACGGCGCATCGTCGCGCAGCCGCGCATCCAGCAAATCGTCCTGAAGCATCTCTTCCATCTTAATTAGAACCCCACGCCGCCAACATTCTCTTCAATTTTTCTCGTCCTCTCAACACATTTGTTTTCACGGTTCCGAGCGGAATGTCGAGAACCCGCGAGGCTTCATCGTGCGAGAGGCCGTTCTGGCAGCAGAGCACAATGGCGCTGCGTTCATGAACGGGAAGCAATTGGAGAGCGCGAGAAAGATCATGGCGGAGAGCGGGATCGACGGTTTGCGGATCGTGTTCGGCTTCCAGTTGAGCTTCATCGATGCCAACAAGTTCCTTTCTTTTCCGCGCTTCTTCCCGGTAACAATTGTAGGCGATCCGATACAGCCAGGTCGAAAAACGCGCTTCGCCGCGGAAGCTGCGGAGGTTCTTGTAGGCCCGCAAAAACGTCTCCTGCGAGAGATCGTCCGCGAGCGTAACATCGGTGCGGACCAGCTGGCGGAGCAGACCTCGCACACTCGATTGGTGATTCCGGACCAGCTCCGCAAAAGCGTGGTGGTCGTCATCGACAAGAACGCGTGCAACGAGATCTGCATCGGTGAGCGCCACGCGCCCATGTTAGGGCAACGGCGGAGCTTTGTCTTTAGGTGCTTCGAGTTTCCAGACCAGGAGGTGACCGACGCCGATCAGGAACGGGATGATGCCGAGCGCCCAGGCGCCGCCTTCCCAGTCATTGACCGCACCGAAGAAGATCATCACGCCGATACCAACCATGACCAGGACCACGCCACGGCGCATATCGGAGCGGGCGCGGATCGCCGCCGGGGGGGCGAAGAGCGCGGGCGGTACGGGCTGGCCTTTTTCCACCATATCCCGCACGGTCCGGTGGAGCGACCGGCTCTTCAGGTAACTGAAGAACATGATGGCGCCGACCACGAGAACCGGGGCGCCGAACAACGTGCTGAAGATAATCCCGATGATCGGGATGGCCATGAGCGCGCCGTCCTCGACGTTGAAATCCTCGTTGTCGTGATGACGCCGCGTTACCGTGACTCCAGATGGGCTGGTGATGCTGAACTTCCGGGAGGTTTTCCGTTTCACGCTTTTCTCGATGGAGTCCTCGTCGTCCGGCGTGGCGGAAACCGCGGGCGAAATGCTGGCTCCGGCGCTGGCCGAGGCAACGGCGGTCCCGGAGGTGGCGGGCGTTGGCGCGGGCGTTGGCGATGTTTGGCCGAACGCAGTCCAAACGAGCGCGATTGAACAGAGGCAGGTTAAGATCGTAGTTTTCATAATTGTCCTTTGGGAGTGAGATGCGCCTGAAGCAGGTTTTGGATTCAAGAAAAACGCGGCAGCGGCGCTCCCCAGACAAAAACCTTGCGTCTCTCTTCATGCCAGACATTATTCCTTCCCGCGCGAAATGCGGGTGTAGCTCAGTGGTAGAGCACCTCCTTGCCAAGGAGGACGTCGCGAGTTCGAGTCTCGTCACCCGCTCTCCGTTCCGCGTGGAAACGGTAAGCACAGCCGATGTCCGATCTCACCGTCGTCCCCTCTCCCGAGCGTTTCGCGGAACTGGCGAAACAGGGCAACGTCGTTCCCGTTTACGTAGACTTCGTAGCCGATGGCGAAACGCCGGCGTCCGCATTCCAGAAGCTGGATGTCGGTGGTTACTCGTTCCTGTTTGAGTCGGCCGAGCAAACAGAGCAGTCGGGCCGCTATTCGTTTCTCGGTTTCAATCCGCGATTGACGATCCGCAGCGAGAACGGAGCGGTTAGCACGGAGGAGAAGGGCGCGACGGCGCCAGTCGTGCCGAGTGCTGATCCGCTCTCCGCGCTGGAGCAAATCATGGCGCGGTTCCGATTCGTGGCGGAGCCGGACCTGCCGCGCTTTGCTGGCGGAGCAGTGGGTTTTCTCGGCTACGATGTGGCCCGCTGTTTCGAGAAATCGGTGCCGCCTCCGCCGGAAGATGATCTGAAGCTTCCGGAAATGGTTTTCATGATCATGGGGTTGCTGGTCGTTTTCGACCACCGCTACCGCCGGGTAAAACTCGTGGCGAACGTTTTCCTCGACGATTACGAGAACCCGGCGGCCGCGCACAAAGCGGCCGAGCGAAGAATCCGGGAAGCGCTGGCGAAGCTGGCGAGCCCGGCGCGGCTACCGCTGATCGATGCCCAGAAATCGGTCTCGCGCCAGCCAGTGCGCAGCAACATCACCCAGGCAAAGTTCGAAGCCGCTGTCCTCAAAGCGAAGGAACACATCCGGGCCGGCGACGCTTTTCAGATCGTTTTGTCGCAGCGATTCGAAACGGATTTCACCGGCGATCCGCTGAAACTCTATCGCTGCCTCCGGCTGGTGAACCCGTCGCCGTATATGTTTTGCCTGCGCTTTGGCAATTCATTCTCGCTCGTGGGCAGCTCGCCCGAGTTGCACGTGCGCGTTAGCGATGACGTCGCCGAGGTCCGTCCGATCGCCGGCACGCGGCGACGCGGGAAAACCCCCGAAGAAGATGCCCGGAACGCCGCGGAATTGCTGGCCGACCCGAAAGAACGCGCCGAACACGTGATGCTAATTGACCTGGCGCGGAACGATCTCGGGCGCGTGGCGGAGATCGGCAGTGTGCGCGTGACCGAGCAGATGGTCGTCGAGCGTTACAGTCACGTGATGCATCTCGGTTCGCACGTCGTGGCGCGGTTGCGGAAGGACAAGAGCGCGTATGACGTGATGCGCGCCACCTTCCCCGCCGGGACCGTCTCCGGCGCTCCGAAGATTCGCGCCATGCAGATTATCAATGAGCTCGAAACGAAAAAGCGCGGATGCTACGCCGGCGCGGTCGGCTATTTCGGTTTTGATGGCGCGCTTGATTGCTGCATCGCGCTGCGTTCCATCGTGCTCAAGGACGGGCGCGCCTACCTGCAAGCAGGCGCCGGGATTGTGGCGGATTCCGATCCGACGAGCGAATATCAGGAGACGGTAAACAAAGCGACGGCCATGGTCGAAGCGATCAGCCGGGCCAGCGATGAATAAGATCCTGATTATCGATAACTACGACTCGTTTACCTACAACCTCGTCCAGTATTTCGGCGTGCTGGATTGCGAGGTCGTGGTGAAACGCAATAACGAGGTCACCATCCCCGAGATCCAGGCGCTGGGTCCGGAACGAATCTGCATCTCGCCCGGTCCGGGGCGGCCGGAGGATGCCGGAATCAGCAACGAGGTCGTGCGCCAGCTCGGCTCGAAGACGCCGATTCTCGGAGTTTGCCTCGGCCATCAATGCATCGGCGCGGTGTTCGGCGGCGAGATTGTGTCGGCGTCGCGATTGATGCATGGAAAAACTTCGCCGGTGCGGCATCACAACAGCGGCGTGTTCGCCGATCTCCCAAATCCGCTCGAGGCGACGCGTTACCATTCGCTGATTGTGCGGCGTGAAACGCTGCCGACGTGCCTCGAGATCACGGCCGAGACAGCCGAAGGCGAAATCATGGGATTACAGCACCGCGAATTCCCCATCCACGGTGTCCAGTTCCATCCGGAATCCGTTCTCACCGCCGAAGGAATGGCGCTGCTGCGGAATTTCCTAGCGTTGTAAAAACGAAAGGCGTGTCATCCCGAGCCGCGCAGACGGCGAGGGACCTCTCAGTCGTATCTAATCCCACCGAACAAGGCTTCGCACTCCGCGAATCGTCCGCGTTGATCGTGCGCGAGCTTGCTTGTGTGATCTTTGAGCATTGTGAGGTCCCTCGCCGTCTGCGCGGCTCGGGATGACACGCCGCTAAATTAATTCAATGCGGCGAGACTACTTCCCGTATCGCCCGGAGCTGCCCCAGCATCTCCTCGTATTCACCAAGGGTGAGCGCCTGCGCGGCATCGCACAATGCGACCTTTGGATCGTTGTGCACTTCTACGAGCACTCCATCCGCGCCCGCCGCCACGCCGGCGCGGGCCAACGGCGCGACCATGTAATTTTTCCCGGCAGCATGCGAAGCATCAATCACTACCGGCAAATGCGAAATGCGCCGGACCGCGGGGATCGCCGCCAGGTCGAGGGTGTTGCGCGTATGAAGCGCGAACGTCCGCACGCCCCGCTCGCACAAGATCACCTGGTAATTTCCCTCTGACATGACGTACTCCGCCGCGAGGAGCCATTCATCGAGCGTGGCCGCCATGCCGCGCTTCAAGAGCACAGGCAGCTTGGATTTTCCCGCGCGCCGCAGCAGCGAAAAGTTCTGCATGTTGCGCGCGCCGATCTGGATGATGTCCCCATATTGTTCGACCAGATCCACTCCGGCGACATCGAGCGCTTCCGTCACGATCTTCAATCCGAATTGCTCCCGCACTTCGGCCATGATCTTGAGGCCTTCCTCGCCAAGCCCGGGAAATTCGTAGGGTGAGCTGCGCGGCTTGAAAGCGCCGCCGCGGAAAAATCGCGCGCCGCTCCGATGAACCGTTTCGGCCACGGCAAAAGCCTGCGCCCGGTTCTCGATCGCGCACGGCCCCGCGATCACCGCCAGCTCGTCGCCGCCGATCGTCGCGTCCCCCACCCGCACCACCGTTCTGTCCGGGCGCAGATCGAGCGTGATCAATTTATACGGCTTGCTGACCCGGATCGCCTCCGCCACGCCCGCCAGGTTCTCGAACCGCGCCGGATCGACCGCGCCGGGGTTGCCGGTAATTCCGATCGCCGTGCGGGTCGCGCCCGGCATGACGTGCGGGCGATAACCCAGTTGTTCGATCACCTTGACGACGTCCGCGATCTCCTGCTCCGCGGCGCCCGATTTCATTACGATCAGCATGGCGCGCCTATCTTATACCGGATTTTGACCGCGCGAGGATTCCTGCAGCCAATTTTTTGCCGCCGCGAGTTCATCGAAGACCAGCTGATGGCCGGCGTCCTCCAATCGCAGCGTCACCTCCGCGCCGCCCTCGCGCAGCATGGCGGTCAAACGTTTGGCGTTTTCGACGGGAATGATCGGATCGTGCGTCCCGGAGCAAATGAGGATACGAGTGCCAGTCAGGTCAGGCATTGCGACGGGGGTGAGCGGCACCATCGCCCGCAGGAGAACTGCTGACTTGATCACGCCGGGACGCAAAAGGAAAACGGCGGCGGCGATGTTCGCGCCGTTGGAATAACCAACCGCAGTCAGCGTTGCCGGATCGAATTCGTACTTCGCGGCTGCAGTCGGAATGAAATCGGCGAGTTCGTTGGCGCGGCGAACCACGTCTTCTTCGTCGAAGACACCTTCAGCCAGGCGCCGGAAGAATCGCGGCATGCCGTTTTCGAGAACGTTCCCGCGCAGGCTGAGCAGGGCCGCCGCAGGATCGAGATCGTGCCCGAGCGGGATCATGTCGTTTTCGTTTCCGCCGGTTCCGTGCAGCAACAAAAGAACGCGCCGCGGCGGCGTCTCGTGCGCGGGAATGAAGTGATGTATGAAATCCATATCGGCGATCGAACCATACCAAGGAGCGGCGGTTTCCAAACCGCCGACCGAAAAACGGGCGGTTTGGAAAGCGCCCCTCCTTGAAGCTTTCCCTGACGCAGTCGGTGAAGAGTATACTCCGCAGACCGATGTATATCTGGCGAAAACGCGTCACCACGGATTGGCTGGAACAGCGCAGCGAAAATTTGCTACGCCGATTCGGCACCGCGCTCGCGATCACCGAGGAACTGGGAAAAGCGCGGGCGTCAATGGAAGTTTCCTGCGAAACGCGGAAGGAAGTTCTCGAGGTTCGGCGCGAACTGGGCGGCACGATTGAAAAATTGCGGACTGACTGGCTCGAACAACTTGCGAAGCGAAATCGCGCTAAACCGTTACGGATCGGTTCGCGGCTGATCGTTAGCCGGACGCGGGCTCCGAGAACGACGACAGCGCGAACGATTGTTATTCCGGCCGAAGCAGCCTTCGGCACGGGCGAGCACGCCACCACGGCGATGTGCCTGCGAATGCTTGAACAGATGACACGAAAACGCGCCGCCGGCTGGTCGATGCTCGACGCCGGGACCGGCAGCGGCATCCTGGCCATCGCGGCGGGCTGCCTCGGAGCGAAGAAAGTCATCGCGATCGAAAACGATCCCCTTGCCTGCGCCGTTGCCAAACGGAACGCCGCAGCAAACCGGGTCCGCAACATCGAGTTCCGCGTCGAAGATGTCCTGACCCAGAAGTATCGAGGCAAGTTCGATATCATCACCGCCAACCTCTACAGCGAAATTTTGATCGCGGCCTTGCCGGCCTGGAGGCGATCCGTGGCAGACGACGGTTGTTTGATTCTCTCCGGGATCTTGCGTTCTCAGGAGCCAGCCGTCATCACAGCCCTGCGCCGAAACGGTTTCGCAGTGTATGAGAGCAGGCGGCGCGGGAAATGGATCGCGCTGCTCGCCGGCCTCGCCGGGAAAAAGAGTTGACGGAACGGCCTGTCGAACGCACTTTCCCCGACCCGTTCGCTGCCTCGATTTCCTGCATCCCCGCGGTTGATCTTTCGAGCCGCGCTGGGTAACCCGCATGCCGAACGAAGAGCTTTCCTATGTCATTGTCACGCCGTACTCGATGCGCAAGTCGCGGACGGGCGGCATTATCGCCCGGCTGATCTCCCGGACCGGCCTCGATCTGGTGACTTCCCGGATGTTCGCGCCGAGCGCGGAACTGACGAAGCGCTATGCCGAGACCATCGTCACCGAAACCGAGCCGCGTCACCGCGCGACCCAGGAGCTGATACGGGATTACGTGCTAAAGAATTTCACCGGCAACGTGAATGGGCAAAAACCGCGCGTCCTGGTTCTGGTGTTGCGCGGCGAAGATGCCGTCGAAAAAATCCATCGCACCATCGGCCACATCGTCCATGAACGGACCAGCGGCGAAACCATCCGCGACACTTTTGGCGATTACATCACGGATGATTCCGGCAAGGTCATCTACTTCGAGCCGGCGGCGCTGGCGGCCTTCGACCCGAAAGCGGTCGAGCGCGACCTGAAACTGTGGGCGGAATTTTCCGACAACGACGGCGGCATCCTCGATCACGTCATCGAGTTCCCGAAGGAGGCGAAGGTGGAGAAGTCGCTGGTCCTCATCAAGCCGGACAATTTCAAGTTCCCGAATCAGCGGCCCGGCGGCGTGATCGAAGTGTTTTCGCGGACCGGGCTCTTCATCATCGGGTTCAAAGTCCACCGGATGAGTGTGGCGCAGGCGGAAGAGTTTTACGGCCCGGTGCTTCCCGTTCTCGAGGACAAGCTGGGCGCCGAAAAAGGACGCAACGCCTGGGAAGATATTGTCGAGTTCATGGCGGGCGGCCGCCCGAGCGCGGTGAAAGGCGACCAACGGAACGCCCCCGGTTCCGAGAAATGTATCGCCATTGTTTACCAGGGCGAAGACGCCGTGAAAAAAATTCGCGACGTCCTCGGGCCTACCGACCCGGCCAAAGCGCCTCCCGGATCGATCCGGAAGGAATTTGGCCAGTCCATCATGATCAACGCCGCTCACGCCTCCGACTCCGCCGAGAACGCGAAACGCGAGATGGCGATCGTCCAGGTGGACGAGAATAACTTCAAACCTTTGATTGAAAATTCCTATGCGCGCCCATAGCTTGCGCTCCCAATTTTGAACACCCTGAACCCGACCTTGACTGCCATGGATATCTCAGCGCGCGCCGCCCAATTGTCCCCCTCCCTTACACTCTCAATCGACAGCAAAGCGAAGGCGATGAAGGCCGAAGGCATCGATGTCTGCGGCTTCGGCGCGGGCGAGCCCGATTTCGATACGCCGGAGCATATCAAGCAGGCGTGCATCGCGGCGTTGGAAGCGGGTTTCACGAAATATACGCCGAGCGCTGGTCTGCCGGAATTGCGCCAGGCGATCGCGGAAAAGCTCGAAGCGGATAACCAAATTTCTTACCGCCCGAGCCAGATCGTCGTGAGCAGCGGCGCGAAGCATTCCTGTTACAACGCGATCCTGGCGACCTGCCAGCCTGGAGATGAAGTCCTGATCCCGTCGCCCTACTGGGTGAGTTATCCCGACATGGTGCGGCTGGCCGGAGCCGAGCCGGTCATCGTTCAGACGACCGAACGCAACGGATGGAAAATGCGCGCGAGCGATTTTGAAAACGCGATGACGCCGAGGACGAAGATGGTGATCCTGAACAGCCCCGGCAATCCGACCGGCGCCGTTTACACGCGCGAAGAGCTGGAAGGCATTGTGGAAGTCGCGGCCGAGGAAGATATCTACATTCTCTCCGACGAAATTTACGAGAAGCTCGTTTACGACGACGCGAAGCACGTCAGCGTGGCGTCGCTTTCGCCCGAAGCCTACGGCCTCACCATCACGGTGAACGGTTTCAGCAAAGCTTACGCGATGACGGGATGGCGCCTTGGTTACATGGCCGCGCCGGAAGCGGTCGCGAAAGCCGTGGACAACATCCAGAGCCACAGCACGTCGAATCCCTGCTCATTCGCGCAGAAAGGTGCGGTCGCGGCGCTCAAAGGCGATCAACAGACGCTGGCGGACATGCGCGACGAATTCAGCATGCGGCGCGACTACATGTACGACCGCATCACCAAGATCCCGAACATCACCGCGGTGAAACCGCTGGGCGCGTTCTACATCCTGGTGAACATCAGCCAGCTCGGGCTTAGCTCGCAGAATTTCGCGGACCGTTTGCTCAGCAAGGCGAACGTCGCAGTCGTGCCGGGCGCAGCATTTGGAGACGATCGCACGGTCCGCCTCAGCTACGCCACCAGCATCGACGTGATCAAAAAAGGCCTGGATCGGTTCCAGGATTTTTGCCGGACGCTCTAAGCAATTTCAGATTTCAGATTTAAGATTTAAGATTGGGCGACGTCGTCGTCCTTTCGCAATCTGCAATCGCCATTCTGAAATCTGCAATGTCCACGGGTTACCTCGCGCTCATCCTTCACGCGCACCTGCCGTTCGTCCGGCACCCGGAGCATGGCGAGTTTCTCGAGGAAGACTGGCTCTTCGAGGCGATAACCGAAAGCTACCTCCGGTTGCTCGGGATGATGGAGCGGCTGGTGCGCGACGAGGTGCCGTTCAAGCTGACCATGACGGTCACGCCGACGCTGAGCGCGATGTTGCAGGATCAACTGCTCCTGGAGCGTTACGTCCGGTATCTCGATCGCTCGATCGCGCTGGCAGAGCGCGAGATCACCCGCAACCAGGATCACGAAAAGCTGCGCGGGCTCGCGGAGTTTTATCACAGACACTTCCTGGAAAGCCGGGACCGGTTTTTTCAATGGAATGGCGATTTGCTCGGCGTCGTTCGCCAGTTGCGCGAAGAAGGCGTTCTCGAAATCATGGCGTGCGCCGCGACCCATGGACTGCTTCCCTTGCTTGGGCAATCGCCCGAAGCCGTGCGCGCGCAGGTCCTCATTGGCTGCGATTCCTACCGGGCCACATTTCACGCGGATCCGGCCGGGTTCTGGCTGCCGGAGTGCGCTTATCATCCCGGGCTCGAGAACGTGATGCAGGAAGCGAACGTGCGCTGGTTCGTCATCGATGCCCACGGTTTGATGTTTGGGCAGCCGCGACCGCGCCGCGCGATTTACGCGCCCTGCTACACCCCGGCGGGACCGGCGGCGTTCGCGCGCGATCGCGATTCGAGCCGGCAGGTTTGGAGCGCGACCGAAGGTTATCCGGGCGATCCGGCCTATCGGGAATTCTATCGCGACATCGGCTTCGAGCTGCCCACCGAATACCTCTGGCCCGGAGTGAACGACGCGTTGCGGAAATTCACCGGCATCAAAAATCACCGCATCACGGACCGGCACGGTGAGAAGGATCTTTACGATCCGGCCGCCGCGGCGCGGGCCACGGAAGCGCACGCCGCGCATTTCCTGGAAATGCGGCGCCAGCAGCTCAACGAACTGCGCGCGCTCGATTTCGATCCGATTGTGGTCGCGCCTTTCGATGCGGAGTTATTCGGCCACTGGTGGTTCGAGGGCCCGCAATTTCTCGAGGCCTTCATCCGCAAGGCGGCGCACAGCCAGCAAAACCTGCGGCTGACCAGGAGGGAGCAATATGGCCATCAGGATTTTCAGCTCACGAGCCCGACAGAATTTCTCGCGACCCACCCGACGCAACAAACCGTGGCGCCTGCCGCTTCGAGCTGGGGCGAGAATGGCCATCTCGGCGTCTGGCTCGATAAGACCAACTCGTGGATTTATCCGCATCTCTATTCGGCGGCGGAGCGAATGACCAAAGTCGCGCGCGCGTCGGAGCGAGACGAACGGCCGCTTACGGAGCGCGTCTTGAAACAAATGGCGCGCGAATTATTGCTCGCGCAATCGAGCGACTGGGCGTTCCTGATCAAGACCGGGACCGCGAAACATTACGCGACCAAACGAGTCACCGATCATTTGCTCCGGTTCAATCGGCTGTATGATCAATTCGTGACTGGGCAGGTGGACGAGGCTTTTCTGGCCAACTGCGAATGGCGCGACAACATTTTCCCGGACATCGATTGGCGCCGCTATGTTTGATCTCCTCCTAACGAAAAGAAATGGGCTGGTCCTTTGCACCCTGCTCGTGATCGGTCCGCTGGCCGCGCAAGAATCGCCGTCGCCATCACCGAGCGCTCCGGAACGCAACATCCGGATCAGCTTCGTCCCGCCGCCCCTCGATGGAACGATCAGCCTCGGCGTTTACGACGCGAAGGGGAAACTGGTCCGCGTCCTTTTTCGCGAAGCGGACATCAACGAATTCAACATCGGCACCGACGCGCTCTCGACGAGTTGGGACGGAAAGGACGACGCCGGCGAGAATGTGCCGCCGGGCAAATACAGCGCGCACGGCTTTGTGGTCGGGGATCTTAAGATCGAGGGCATCGGATTTTTCTTTAACGATTGGATCAGCTCGGCGGAGGGCCCACGTTTTTCCCGGATTCGGTCGCTGGCCATGAAAGATGAAAGTCTGTTGCTGGCTGTCGACCTGGTGCCGCCCTCCTCGGGCCACGTGCTCTACGACGTGGAGGACAAGACCGTGAAGTTGAAGGACACCGACGAGGATCCCAAAGCGCCGACGCCTCCCGCCGCGGCCGCGAGCGACATCGATCCGATTGCAGCGGTCCCTGGGCGCGAAAACAGCCGATGGGTGATCGATCGGACGGAGAAAGGCGCGAGTACAATCGAAGTGAAACAGTTCTCTTCGAAAGGCGACTTCCTGCGACGGTTTCCGGTTTCGCCTAACGACCCGAAACCGAAAGCGATCGCCGCTTCCTTGACCGAAGACAAAATTTACCTCCTGGAAGAAGACAGCGCCCGGCGACGGGTCCGCGGCCTCAGCCTGGCGGCGACGAAAACCGAGGGGAACGAACAACCGGTCTCGGAATGGAAGGTCGATTTCGAAAAATCGATCGTGGCGCACGCGGAGTTTTCGGTTGTGGAGGGCAAAGTTGTCGCGGGATCCCAGGGAACCTCGCCGGAGACAGCGAAGATCAAACTTCAGGCTAACCCGTTGCTGAATGACGATCGCGTGACCGTCGAGATGATGGTGGGCTACGACGCGGACGGCAGTTTCCTCAAAGCAGCGGATGGCCTTCCGCTCTGCACCATCAGCGAAACCCAGGAATTGCGGCGCGCGTTGCTTTGGCTCCACGACGCGAACGCGCTCGATGTTTTTCAGGACGACGGTGCGGTCGTCGAACAGTTCCGCGTCACCGGCGTGGACCAGATGATGAGTTTCGATTGCGGCGGTTTTGAATTGAAATGACGCGCCGCTCTGGTTGAGATTCGACGATGCCGCGCGACATCGTTTATTTCGACCTCGAAACCCAACGAACGGCGAACGACGCAGGCGGCTGGGCGCGCAAAGGCGACATGCGCATGTCCGTCGGCGTTGTTTTCAGCACGGCGACGGGTCGCTACGAAGTATTCGGCGAAGCCCAGGTCAACCAGCTGGTGGAGCGGCTGCGCCGCGCCGATCTGGTGGTGGGATTCAACATCTTGAATTTCGATTACCAGGTGCTGATGGGTTACACGATCCTCGATCTCGTCGCGGAACTTCGGACCGCCGACCTGATGGCCGACATGGAACAGCGGCTCGGGCATCGGCTGGGCCTGGACGCGATCGCGCACGCCACGCTCGGGATTCAAAAAACCGCTGCGGGCCTGGACGCGATCCGCTGGTGGCGCGAAGGGCGCATCATGGAGATCGCGGAGTATTGCTGCTTCGATGTAAAGGTGACGCGGCTCGTGCACGAGCACGGTTGCCGGCACAAGGAGCTATTCTTCCACGATCGCTTCGCGCGGAAACAGCGCGTCGAGATCGACTGGGCGCATCTCGAAGAACTGTAGGGGCGCTCTGTGAGCGCCGACGCCTGAGCTGATTCGATCGGCGGTCATAGACCGCCGCTACAGTCGCCTTATTGCAGTTGGTAAATCTCCACCAGGGCCACGCCGGTCGCAGTGCCGCTGCCCTTGACGATTGCCGTGTAATTGCCAGGCGCTAACGGCGTGGAGATGATCGCCGCCTCGCGATCATCGCTGGGCGCGATTCCGGTCGCGATGATCTGAGTTTCCTGATCGGATCTCCAACTATCGTTCATCGCGAGGGTCGTGCCGGACGCATTGTGAAGTTCCAGGATCGGATCCTGTAAAGCATTCGCTACTCCAAGCGCCGTCAAAGACGGCCCGATGGCGCGCGCCAGCACCGTCCGGTTCTGCGAGCCGCCGATAATAAATCCGCCGATCATGACGTTGTCCCCGCTCTCGACAAAACCACGCGTGGCGATGTTAGCCGGATTAGCCGGCGCAGGTTGATCGAGGTCGTAAAGCTCCACGACTCCGATCCCGGTCGCGCCGCCGACACCGCTCATGATCGCGGTGTAATTCCCGGGCTGAAGCGTGGCGATAATGGCGGATTCCTTCGGATCGGTGGGCGGGACGTTGCTATCGATGATCTGCTGTTTCTGCGGGCTATTCATCCAATCGTCGTTCGTGTCCAGGGGGCCGTTGCTGTCGAACAACGTGAGCGTGGGGTCGGTCAACCGGCCGGGAAGCGGCTGATTGTTCACCGTGAGCGAAGGCCCGATGCCGCGCACAATGATTTTCTTCGGCGCGCTGCCGATAAGAATAAAACCGCCGATCAATACATTGCCGCCGGTCTGCACGCGCATCCGCGTGGCCAGATTCACGAACGCCGGCGAAGCAGGTGCCGGAATGATTTTCAGAACTCGGCCGGTCGTTCCCGTCGGGCCGATGTTCGTGTCCGCGAGGACGTAGACCTCGCCATTCGCATCCTGCCCGAAACCTTTCAGCAACAAGTCCAGCTCCCGCTCCTGGTTTCCGATTCGGAATTCCTTGATCGTCCCGGAATTCAGATCATCTAAATAGAAGAGCCGGCCGGACACGGAGCCCGGCGCGGCGAGATCGCCAAAGACATATTTTCCTGGAAGCGCCAAAACACTGCTGCCGTGGTAAACAAAACCGCCGAGAACGGCGATGCCGTCATCGTGGCTGTATTGCGCGAGAGGATTTGTGAGGGCCGGGTCCGGCGACGGATCGAACGAAACGTTTCCGTTGCTCGAGTTAAAGAGGAAAGTGCCTTCCTTCCGATTCCAGCCGTAGTTCTTCCCGGCTTCGATGAGATCGATCTCTTCAACATGATCCTGACCGACTTCTCCGGCGATGAGCTTGTCCGTCGGCGGGTCAAAGCTAAAACGGAACACATTGCGCAAGCCAAGTGCGTAAATCTCCGCCACGCGATTGGCCGGCTGGGTGGTAACGACGAACGGATTGGAGATCGGAACACGATACTTGCCGTTGGCGCTGACCGGATCGCTGCTGGAAGACGTGAGGGCGGGAGCAAGCGGATCGATCCGGAGAATCTTTCCGAGCACCGTGATGAGATCCTGGCCGTTTCCGGTCGTGGGGTTGTGGCCGTCGCCGGAGTCATTGGCGGCGCCGCCGTCGCCTAACGAGATGTAGAGATAATGATCGCTCGGCCGGAAGACGAGCGTGCTGCCGTCGTGATTCGATTGCGGATGGTCGATCCGCATCACTTCGCGCCGCGTCGCCGGATCGATTACGTCCGGATTGCCCGCAGAAACCTGCCACTCCGCGATGACGGCCTGGCAATTGAACTGGCCGCTGATCGGCACGGTGAAATCCGCCGCGCCGGCCACCGGCTCACTCGTGTAGGTATAAATTTTCCGATACCCGGGACTCGAGGGATTCGTGAACCCGGGATGGAACGCCATGCTGAGCAGACCGCGTTCGTCGTAGTTCGCACTGAGCGCGACAAGCCGGCTCGTGACGTCGAGGAACGGCGTCGCGTTCAGAGTCCCGTTGTTGAAGATTTTGATCTTGCCGGTTTGCTCGACGAGAAACATCCGGCCGCTCCCGTCGTTCGCCGAGAGCCATTGCATCGGCGAAGTGATGCCGGTGAGAACGGTTTGCAGTTCGATGCGCACGGGTCCTTTTCCGATGCGCGGCAGCAACGGCGTAGCTGTCGCAGTGGGAGTTGGGGTCGGGGTTGGAGAAGGCGCCGCCACCTGAACCGTGCCGGTCATCGCACTCAAGTGGACTTCGCAATAATAAGGAAAATCCCCTGCTGCGGGAAAAGTGTGAGAGAAACTAAATGACGGATTGTGAATGCTGGACGAAAAAACATTCGTCGGCTGAGCCGGCGTTCCCGACCGGACACTGTGGTTCGACGAATCCCAAATCCATTGCACCGTGTCGCCCACCTGAATCGAAACCGGATCAGGATTGAAGGACATCGAACCACTCGGCCCGACATGAACAGTCACGGTGGCGGCTCGTGCGTGAGAACCCAGCAGCGCCGCGATCACTAGCAGGCCCAATCCCAAACGATTTCGCAACGTCATAAATTCAACTCGCTTCCCGGTTGAACCAAGCGTGGCTGAAATCGTCGCGCAATCGCAGAACGAAAAAGTAACACGGCTGTTACCTTAGGCAGTACCGGACGCATTGAAACCGGCCACTGTCCCGGGGCGCGACCAAGTCGAAACCCTTCCTAGTCACCGCCCGCAATCTTTGTTTAGTTAAGGCCCTTATGTCTTCCGAGCCTCAGCAAACCTTGGCCAAGAGCGCGAGTGTCAGCGGCACATCGTTGCATACCGGAGAAAAGGTCACGCTTAAACTTCAGCCGGCGCCGGTCGATTTCGGAATCAAGTTCAAGCGCCGCGATCTGCAGGACGAGCCGACTATCGACGCGACGATCGCGAACCTGAAAACCGTCGAGCGCTCGACCACGATCGGTGAAGGCTCGATCCGCGTACATACCGTCGAGCACATTCTTTCGTCGCTGACCGCCATGGGGGTCGATAACGCAATCGTCGAGATGGACGCAAACGAACCGCCGATCGGCGACGGCAGCGCACGGCCTTACGTCGAGTTGATCAAGAAAGCCGGGATCGTCTCCCAGGACACGCCGCGCCGGGTGTTCGACGTGCGGGAACCGATCCATGTCGAAACGAAAAGCGGATCGCTTCTCGTCGTCCTGCCCGATCCGAAGTTCCGGATTTCCTGCACACAAGCCGGGCCGGACGGACAGTTCACGCAGTTCTTCTCCACCGAGATCACGCCGGCGATTTATGAGCGGGAACTCGCGCCCGCACGCACGTTTGTTTATTACGAAGACGTCCAGCAGTTGATGGACAAGAACCTGATCAAGGGCGGCAGCCTGGAGAACGCGATTGTCATTCGCGGGGACGCGGTCCTGAGCAAGGAACCGCTGCGTTTCCCGGATGAATTCGTGCGGCACAAAATCCTCGATATCATCGGCGACCTGGCGCTCTTTGGGCAACGCCTGCGCGGCCATGTCATCGCGGTAAGGCCCGGTCACGGCGCGAACGCCGAGCTGGTGCGGGTGCTCGCCCGCGAATTCGCGCGCTCGGCGCCTCTCCTCGAATCGCATGCGTTCCCCCCGGGTGAAGGCGGCCTCGATATCAACCAGGTGATGGAGCTTTTGCCGCATCGCTATCCGTTTTTGATGGTGGACCGGATCGCTCGCTTCGAAGGGGAGACGCGTTGCATCGGCGTGAAATCGGTGACGATCAACGAGCCGTTCTTCGGCGGACATTTTCCCGGGCATCCGGTGATGCCGGGGGTGCTGCAATTGGAAGCCATGGCGCAGGTCGCCAGCATCCTCATGATGAAGATCACCAAGAGCAGCGGGCGGCGCCTCGGTTATTTCGTCAGCGCCGATGAAGTGAAATTCCGCAAACCGGTTTATCCGGGTGACACACTTTTCATTTCGGCGGAACTAACGAAGTCGCGCGGCAAGAACCTGGCTCGGCTGAAGTGCAGTTGTTCGGTAAACGAAGCGACCGTCTCCGAGTGTGAGCTGATGCTCACTTTCATGGATCAATGAGCGACGCGCAGATTCATCCGACCGCCATCATCGATGCGAAGGCGGAGATCGGGACGGGCAGCATCATTGGACCGTATTGCATTGTCGCCGCAGGGGTAGTTCTCGGCGCAGACTGCTGGCTGCAGCATCACGTCACCTTGTCTGGCCCGATGACGGCCGGAGCAGGCAATAAATTTTACGCCTATTGCTCGATCGGCCAGCAAACGCAGGACTTGAAATACCAGGGCGAACCGACGTATCTCGAAATCGGCGACGAGAATACTTTCCGTGAATTCGTGACGGTGAACCGGAGCACGACCGCAGACGGCAAAACCCGGATCGGGCACCGCGGAAATTATCTTGCCTACAGCCACATCGGCCACGATTGCGCGGTCGGGGACGCGGTTGTCTTTTCGAACAACGGAACGCTCGCCGGCCATGTCCAGGTGGGCGATCACGCGGTCATGGGCGGGCTCACCGCCGTGCATCAGTTTTGCCGGCTCGGCCGCTACGCGATCACGGGGGGTTGTTCGAAAATCGTGCAGGACGTTCCGCCGTTCATGATCGCGGACGGGAACCCCGCGAAGGTGCGCGGGATTAATGTCGTGGGTCTCGAGCGAACTGGATTCGCGTCCGAAACCATTAAGGCGATCAAGGAAGCATTTCGATTGATCTACCGCTCAAAATACAACACGCGCCAGGCGATCGAAGCGATCCAGCAGGAGTTGCCCGCCAGCGCCGAGATCACCCAGATTCTGGAGTTCATTCAGTCGAGCGAACGCGGGATCATTCGTTAGGCTGGCCGTTGCGCGCTGTCATCCCGAGGCTGGCGCCAGCGCGCCGAGGGACCTCCCAGTCGCAGGATCGATCACACAAGAAACGCTTTCGCGATGCACGGAGCGCATGCTCCCGAGTAAGTCCGTCGAAATTTGTGTATCAGCGACCGAATGTGAGGTCCCTCGCCGTCTGCGCGGCTCGGGATGACGGCTACTACGGTTTCCGTGGATTCACTGGCTTCACTGCCCGGAGTTCCGTCTCCATTTTTTTCAGCAAGGCCGAGGCCGGCGCGTCGGGGACAATTTTCAGCACGCTCCGCAAAAGTTCGACGCCGCGTTTCGGCTTGTTCTGCTTCGCCAGCGCCTCCGCCTCGTGCAGGACGGTGCGCAGAATGTCGTCGCGTTTCGTGTAGGTCGTCCGCGCCAAATCGAAACACCCGGTGGCGCCGGCGTAATTTTCCGCGCCCGCTTCAAGTAAACCGATGTCCTCCAGCATGGGCGCGTTACGCGTCCGCGCCGCGAATTGTTTTGCGGCCGCGCGATACTCAACCGCGGCCAGCGAGCTGTTTTTCGTGGCGAAATCGTGATACGCGCGCCAATCCGACGCGGCCTTTTGCGTTTCGGTCTTTTCCGCGAGGTCCAACCAGGAGGCGTAAGGCCGGTAAAGCGGATCGCCCACCATTACGGACATCCACGAAAGCGTCTGGACCGACATGTAAGCGCTCTCGGCAAAGGTGAAACCGTGGAGGAGCCGGTCGCTGAAAATGTTCAGGTGCGACGTGAGCTGAAGATAGGGCTCGTAAACGTTGCCGATCGTGGCGGCCGCGCCTTTCGTCAGCAGCGGCCCGGCCCAGTTCGCCTTTTCGTCATGAAGCGTGCTCGCGCTGAACGAATGGATGTGGACGGCAATGGCGCCCGGTACGAACTGAAAATCGGGTTGGGTGAAGGGTCCCGCCACTGTTCCGGCGTACCAGCCAAAATAGAGCGCGCAATCCGTCATCGGATAGCTATTAGGAAAAATGTCGGGCGTATCCTCGTAGATGAGCGGAACGCCGGCCTTGTGCAGTTGGTCGCGAATTTCCACCAGCCATTGATCGCCCACACCCAAACCGCTCGGGGCAGTATTGTGCGCGCCGTCAATGTAAGCGCGGCCCCAGAGCCCGGTCTTTTCGGTTTCGATGGCGTCGGTGATCATCCGGCGAACGGTCGCGACCTCAGGCGCGTCCAGCCGGCAAACCAGGAGCAACGCCGTGTGGTCGACTTCGGCGATGGCTTTGTAGCTCTGAAAATACGGATTGGGCAGCGCTCCGGAAATGTGGTCGGTAAACGCGCTGAGCGCGGCGAGTTCGGAATCAACCGACGCATCGTTGCGATTCCCGACCGGCGGACCTTCCGGTTTGTCCCCCGGGTAATTTGTCGCCGCCCGGATCTTCAGCGGCATCCCCTTGATCATGGCGACGAAGCGAATCGAATTGTCCGTCACGCTGATCGGCCCGCCGCGCGGCTCATTCAACTTCCACCAGCCGCGCTCCTTGAAAACGGCGCGGAGCGGATCGCGAATCATCGTGTCGTATTCATCGCGGCCGATCTCTTCCGTTTTCGAAACACTCAGGCCGACGAGGTGGTCGCGCGCGATGCCCCGTTTCTGCGCGTAGAATTTCGCGAGCTCCGCGGATTCAGGAACGTCCTTGTTGAAAACGACGATGGTCGCGGGAGCCAGCGGCTTTTCCGCGAAGGCGACGCACGTCGCCGAAGCGAAGAACAAGAACCAATGCCCGAGACGGCGAAGCATCATTTTAGAAATGCAATTTCAACCCGTCGTAGGCGATGCCGACTCCCGCTGGCAGCTCCGCTTCGGCCGCCTGCGGCAGTTCGTGGGCGATGTGGGTGAACAACGTTCGTCCCGGCCGCACTTTTGCCGCCACTTCCAGCGCCTGCGCGACGCTGAGATGGGTCGGATGCGGTTTGTGTCGCAACGCGTCGATGATGAGCACCTCAACACCGGCGATCTCGCGCACAATCTCATCCGGGACAGCGCTGCAATCGCTCAGATACGCAACCAGCTTCCTGCCACCGCGCGCGAAGAGATAGCCGTTCACCGTTGATCTCCCGTGCGGAACCGGCAACGGCGTGATCGTTGTTTCGCCCAGTTGAAAAGGTCCATCGACGATGTGGGGAACCGGTACCAAATAGCCGGGAAAGCGGTTCAGGCCATTGAAGGCAAATTCATAAACCCGCGCCAGGTCCCGCATCGTTTCGGCAGAAGCGTAAACCGGGATCGAGCCGAGATCGTGCGAATAGCGGCGCAGATCGTCGAACCCCATGATGTGATCCGTATGCGAGTGGGTGAAGACGACGGCATCGAGCCGCCGGATATTTTCGCGCAACGCCTGGGTGCGAAAATCCGTCCCGGTATCGACGACCCAGGCGTATTCCGGCGTCTCGACATAGATTGACGAGCGCAATCGCTGGTCCCGAGAATCCGGCGAATGGCAAACCTCGCAGTCGCACCCGATCATCGGCACTCCTTGAGAAGTGCCGGTGCCAAGAAACGTGACCGACAATTGCGACTTTTTGGTTGATCCGGCCGGGGCCGATTGAGAGTTTGAAACCTTCAAGCGCCGCAGCTTCCGCTTTCATCCATCATCCCTCAACCTTCAACCTTCCGAAATGCCAGCCACGCTCAGCCTCCTGCGGATCAAAAACCTGGCGCTGGTAGAGGATCTTGAGTGGCAGCTGGCGCCGGGCTTTACCGCCATCACGGGTGAGACAGGCGCGGGCAAGTCGATCATCATCGGCGCGCTCCAGCTTCTGCTCGGCGAGCGGACCGACAAATCATTGATCCGGACCGGGACGGAATCGTGCACGGTCGAAGCGATTTTCGAAGGGGCTGAGCTCAAGCAGCTCCATTCGCTGCTCCACGAATCCGGAGTGGAGAGCAACGAGGGCGAGTTGATCGTGAAACGCAGTTTTTCCACGACGGGGACGAATCGCCAGTTCATCAACGGCTCTCCTACCACGCTCGGCGTTCTCAAGAACCTCGGCGATGAGTTGGTCGATCTTCACGGCCCGCACGATCATCAATCACTCCTGTCACCGGAACGGCAGCTGGCGCTGCTCGACGGCTACGCGCACACGGAAGAGACGTTGCGCGACTTCGAAGTGTCCTATCGAAAATCGCAATCGTTGCGCGCCGAACATGCGGCGCTCAGCACCGCGGAATCCGCCCGCGAACAGGAGATCGATCTGCTGCGCCACCAGATCAATGAGATCAGCAGCGCGAACTTGTCGGCGACGGAAGAGGACGAGAATGCCACGCGCTATCGCCTGGCGAGCAACAGCAAGCGGTTGGTTGAGCTGGCCGGCTCGATCTCGCGGCGCCTTTCGGAGGCGGACGACGCGATTCTGCCGCAACTGGCCGAAACCCAGCGGCTCCTGCGCGACTTGGAGAAGATCGACCCGGAAAAGGCCACGCTGGCCGAGGCGCACGCGGCCTGTGTCGTGGAACTTTCCGAAATCTCGCGAGTCCTCGGGCAATACGCCGAGCAGCTTGATCTCGATCCCGCCCAGCTCGCGGCGCTCGAGGAGCGAGTCACCCTCTTTGAAACCTTGAAGCGAAAATACGGCGGATCGATTGTGGAGGTAATCGCTTTCGGCGACCGCGCCGCCGAGCGAATGCGCAAGATCGAAGGACGCGACGCCGAACTCGAACGCCTCGACCAGGAAATCGCCAGTGCGCGCGGCGAAGTGGAGCGCCTCGGCCACGGCTTGCACAAAGCGCGCAGCAAAGCCGCGCCCAAGCTCGCCGAGAACGTCCGCGCGAACCTGCGCGACCTCGGTTTTCGGCAATCGGAATTCGAAGTGAAATTGATCGAGCTGGAGGAAGCTCGCGCGACCGGGTTCGATGGCGTGGAGCTGTTGTTTTCGCCGAACCCCGGCGAGCCACTCAAGCCGCTGCGGACGATCGCCTCCAGCGGCGAAATCTCCCGCCTGATGCTCGCGATCAAATCATCCCTCGCCGCGCACGATGCGATTCCGCTCCTGGTCTTCGACGAGATCGACGCGAACGTCGGCGGCGAAATCGCGAACGCCGTCGGGGAAAAGATGCGGAAACTGGCCGCCGATCATCAGGTGCTGTGCATCACTCACCTGCCCCAGGTGGCCGCGGCGGCGGCAACCCAGTTCGTCGTCACGAAGGAAGTGGTGCAGGGGCGAACGCATTCTCGCCTGACCGAAGTGGCCGGCAAAGCGCGCCAGGAGGAGATCGCCCGGATGCTCGGCGGCAAGAGCGAATCCGCTCTCAAACATGCGGCGACCTTATTGAAACAACGGTAGACTACCTCGTAATCGTGCTCGGGCTCGTGATCGTGATCGATCTCGCTCACCAGCAGGGCGCGAGCACGATTACGAGGGGAAAATGATCTAAATTTTTCCCTCGCCAGTGGCCTAACAGATTTCCTATCGTCCGCCTGCACATGATTCAGCGTGATTATCTCATCATTGGGAGCGGTGTTGGCGGCGGCAGCGCTTGCGAAAATATCCGCAAATACGACAAGCGCGGGCAGGTGACCCTCGTCGGCGCCGAGACCTACCATCCCTATAAGCGCTGGATGCTCTCGAAGACCTTTTTGCGCGACAAGATCCCGCCGTTGAAAAAAATGCCGGTCCTCGACGCGCATTGGTACGAGAAGCACAAGATCGAGACCCGCTTTGCCGCAATGGTTACCCAGATCAATATCGATCGCCGGCTCGCCGTCCTGGGAAACGGCGAAACGATTGAGTTCAACAAAGCCTGCCTGGCCATGGGAAGCCGGCCGTTCCGGCCACCGGTGGCGGGCGTCGGGCTCGGCAACGTAATTTATCTCCGCACGATTCGGGACGCGCTCGCGTTGCGCGAGATGGCGTCGCTCGAGAAAACGATCGTGGTGGTGGGCGGCGGACTGCTCGCCTGCGAAGCGGCCGCGAGCCTGCGCCAGTTGAAATTCAAGGTCAGCATGATGCATCGGAACACTTACCTGTTGAACCGCTACCTCGATCCAGAGACCGGCGCGTGGGTGACCTCCTATTTCGAAAAACACGGCGTCACCTTGTTACTGGGGGAAAGCCTGAACGGGTTCGAAGGCAAAACCGTCTTGCGCAATATCCAGACGAAAAGCGGCAATCGGATCGCGGCCGGCGTTGCCGTTGTCGCCTGCGGCGCGGAACCGAACCTCGAGCTGGTGCGCAACACGCCGCTCTCGGGTCCGCATGGCTCGCCGGTGAGCGAGTACCTCGAGACGGAAGAAAAAGGAATCTACGCGATCGGCGATCTCGCTTTTTATCCGGACCGCATCATGGGGGGCGTGCGGCGGCAAACCCATTGGGAAAACGCGCGGGAACAGGGTCTCGTGGCGGGCGCGAACATGACCGGCAAGAAACGGATTCGCTACGAGCAGGTCCCGTATTTCTGGACCGAGATGTTCGACCTGAAAATGGATTTCGTCGGCGATTTCAGTCTGCCACCGACGCGGATCACTTTGAAAGGCGCCTACGCGAAGAAGAAATTCGTCGTGCGCCATTATCAGGGCGACAAGCTGCGCGCCCTGCTCCTTTGCCAGGCTACGCCGCGCGAAGTGGACGCCGCGAAAGTGGAACTGCGGACAGCGCTAGGAAAATAAGGGCGTTATCGCGCATACTCAGGAATTTCGAGAGCGGGATTCCTGACGGCGACCAGTTTCCAATCCCACGGCCAGGTCGCGCCGCGCTTCCATTCGAATTCGAATGGCGATTCGAGGGAGTTCACCCGGTTCTGAATGTAGTCCGCGAACTCACCATTACTTTTGACTGTGATCCTGGCAGTCCACGAACCGCGACCCTTGTTGGCTTGAATAGAAGCCACGCTGGATTCGATCCGCGCGTTCGGCAGGGCACGGAAAACCTCCCGCAGCCGTTCCAATAACAACGCGCGATCGTTTCCCCACTGGTCCCGGTAATCGCCGCCGACAAATTCGCCGACTGCTTTCCAGTCGTGCTTCTCGATTGCGGCGAGCAGATGGACGCTGTGGAAATCGACCTGATGTTGTCCCTGCCAAAGTCGCGCCAGGTAAATCCCCCAGATCACGGCGACGACCAGGCCGGCATAGAATCCGTTGCGAAAACTCATCGGTCTAAAGTCGAGATCTTTGGACTCCGCTCAACCTGACAAATTGCGGCGGATGCGAACGAATTGAGGTTGACTCGGGGCCGCGGCAGAGGCATGAACCGTGCTGAGGTAAACGACTCTCTTTTCATGTTCACAATTGGCTCCTTCGCCCTCGCTGTTTTTGCCGTATTTGGTGGTGTTTTCTGGGCGTGCCGGAACGACCGCGACGAGACCTGACGTCTCCCCCTTATGCTGGATCAAGATGATTTGAAGTGGATCGCCACCACTTCGACCGAGCTGAATTCGATGCTGCAACAGATCGCGCGCTATGCGGACCTGGCGCGGCAGAACAAGGGCGACCAGAGTTACATCGAGATTCTCGGCGACCGCGTCGACCTCGCCACGAAAACCGCCCAGGACCTTTTCGATCGGGTCACGTCGCGCATCCTTGAGGGAAGCTCGGCCAAGGCGAAGCTAGCTCCCGATCCGTCACGCCCGCCGGAGTTCAAAGTCGTCCGCTCCGCAACCGAACCCGCGGCGAAGACGCGAACACCGGTCGAGAAGCCGGCAGCGCGCAGCAAAGGCGGCGAAAAAAACAAAAAGCCGGCTCCGAAAGCGGAGGCGATCCCACCGGAAATCAGTGTCTTGAATCCGAACGGAAAACTCGAACTAATCCTGCTGGTCGATGACGAAATGGAGATCGCGGAGCTCGCGTCCGCGATGCTGACCGATGAAGGCTACCGGGTGATCCTGGCGCGCGACGGATTTGAGGCGCTAAAAATTTACCAGCAGATCGGTGCCCTCATCGGCCTCATCATTCTCGATTTTTTCCTGCCGGTCATGGACGGGGACGCCGTTTTCGACGAATTGCGCGCGCTGAATCCGGAAGTGGCAGTGGTGTTGAGCAGCGGCTTCGCGGAACAGAGCAAAATCGGGGCGATGCTCGCGCAAGGCCTCAAGGGCTTCATCCCGAAGCCGTACACGGCTGAAAAACTTCTCGAACAGGTCCGCTCGACACTCGACGTCGCCCGGCACTCCGGGTCCTAGCCGGCGCTCGTCTTTTACGGGTAAATGCCGCTGGCCGGTGGCACCGATTTAGCTTTAAGAAGGCGCGCCCATGGCCCGCATCGATTCATTCTTCAAACTGATGGGAGAGCAGAAGGCGTCCGACCTTCATCTCTCCACAAATAATCCTCCCATGCTCCGCATCAACGGCGAGCTGGTCCGCGTGGATTATCCCGCGCTCCGCAACGACGAGCTCAAGGCCATGGTCTATGAGATCGCGCCGGAAGGAAAAATCAAAATCTTCGAAGAAACTTCCGATATCGACTTCGGCTACGAAGTCCCCGGGATGGCGCGCTACCGCGCGAATTTTTTCCAGCAGAAATACGGCATCTCCGCGGTGTTCCGTTTGATTCCCTCAAACGTCCTCACGGTCGAAGACCTGGGATTGCCTGCGGTCCTGAAGAAATTCCCAATGCTGAAAAAAGGCCTCGTCCTCGTCACGGGCCCGACCGGCTCCGGTAAATCGACCACCCTGGCCGCGATGATGGATTACGCAAACCTCCATCGCCACGACCACATCATCACGGTTGAAGACCCGATCGAATTCGTTCACCGCAGCCAGAACTGCCTGGTGCAGCATCGCGAAGTGGGCGTGCATACCCGCTCCTTCGCGGCGGCGTTGCGCGGTGCGTTGCGCGAAGATCCGGACATCCTCCTCGTCGGCGAAATGCGCGACCACGAGACGATCGAGCTGGCATTAACGGCGGCCGCTACCGGCCACCTCGTTTTCGGAACGCTCCATACTTCGAGTGCCTCCAAGGCGGTGGATCGCATCATCGATGTCTTCCCAACCAATCAGCAGAACCAAATCCGGGCGACGTTAGCGGAATCGCTCAAGGGCGTGATCGCCCAAAACCTTTTCAAACGGATCGACAAACCGGGCCGCGTGGCGGCATTGGAAATTCTCGTCGTGGACATGGCCATCGCGAACCTGGTCCGCGAAGCCAAGACCCACCAAATCCCCGGCATGATTCAGGTTGGCAAGAAAAAGGGCAACCAGCCGCTCGACGACGCGATCATGGAGCATCTCCGGCACGCGCGCATTTCGCCTGAGGAAGCCTACGACAAAGCGATCGATAAAAAGAAATTCCGACCCTTCCTCAAGGAACCGCCGATGGACGGCACTGAAGAATAGAAGCCTGGAGCGATGAGAATTCCCGACCTCGATAAAATTCTATCCGCGATGCTGCAGACCTATGACGGTATCTCGGACCTCAATTTCTCCGTGGGCCACCCGATGCAGGTCGAGGACTTCGGCGAACTGAAACCGGTCTACGTCGATCCGCCCATCGAAGCGCTGACGCCTTACCAGACCGAACAGATCGCGTTGACCTTGATGCAGGGGAACCGCCGGCTGATCTACGATTATCTCACCGGCGGTTCGTGCGACTGTAGCTATTCCCTCGGCGAAGAAGCCCGTTTCCGCGTCAACATCTTCCGGCAGCAAGGCCATTTTTCGATCGTTCTGCGGAAACTCGAAGGCGAAATTCCCACGGTGCAGAGCCTGCAACTGCCTCCGATTTTCAAGGAGATCGCGAAGGAAAAAACCGGGCTGGTCCTGATAACGGGCGCGACGGGCAGCGGTAAAACGACAACGCTGGCGGCGATCCTGAACGAGATCAATCAAGACCAATCCGTGCATATCGTCACGCTCGAAGACCCGATCGAATTCGTGCACCCGACGAAACGCGCCACCTTCAACCAGCGCGAGCTGGGACACGATTTTAACAATTACCCGAACGGCCTGCGCGCCGCGCTGCGCCAAGCGCCGAAAGTTATTCTCGTGGGCGAAATGCGCGACCGCGCGACCGTGGAAGTGGCGTTGATGGCGGCTGAGACCGGACATCTCGTGTTGAGCACGCTCCACACGGTCGATGCCGGCCAGGCGATCAACCGTATCCTCGGACTTTTTTCCCTCGGCGAAGAGCAGCAACTCCGCATCCGCCTCGCGGACACGTTGCGCTATATCGTGAGCCAGCGGCTCGCCCCGAAAGTTGGTGGCGGGCGGCAACTGCTCACGGAAATTTTGGGCAACAATCTTCGCACTCGCGAAACGATCGCGATCGGCGAAGGGGAGCACCGCAGTTTCTACGAAATCATCGAGGCGAGCTCGCCATTTGGCTGGATGACGTTCGACCAGTCGATCCTCAACGCTTACGAAAGCGATTGCATCACGGAAGAGAACGCGCGCCTGTTCGCCAGTCGCAAGGGTCGCGTTAGCCGCGGGCTCGATCTCATCCAAAAAGCGCGCGGCGTGGACAACGATCTCGATTCCGGCCTGCGGCTCGATGTGGCCGCAAATGCCTTCCGTTAAACCATGGAAACGCAAGACTCTTCCTTCTTCGATCTCGGCGACAACACCGCCCTGGTATGCGTCGATCACCAGCAATACCAGAAAATGGTCGTGCCTCAGTTGATCGACATGACCTACAAGGTGCACCTCGGTTTATTCGAGGAAGACGTCCTCCTGAAGATGAAGACGTACAGCTACAACGTCGTGATCGTTTACGAGAACTTCAAAGGCTCGACCCCGCAAAATAATCCGATCCTGCGCGCCATGATCAGGCGGCCGGGCGCGGAACGGCGGGAACATTTCCTCGTGCTTTTGAGCCATAAGTTTCCGACGAACGACGCCATGAGCGCGTTCGTGCAGAGCGTGGACCTGATCGTGAACATCGCGGACCTGGCGAACTTCAAGCCGGTCCTGCGGCGCGGCGTGGCCCAGTATCGAGAGCTTTACGGTTCGTTCCACGAAACGCTCAAGGCCGTCCAGGCGATCTAGGCGGCCGCGACCCGCCTTTGGTCGCAAGACAACGCACAGAACCTCAGCCCGGCGCACGAAGTTTTACACGGGAAGCGCAGTTGCGGCGGCCCTTCCCCGAACGATACTAACGGGCACCTCTATGAAGCTGAGCAACTGGATACGATTCACCTGGGACCTGACCCAGCTTCCAACCTTCGAGAACCCGCTGCCGGAACATTACGAGATCGGGCCGGCCACGGCCGAGGACGAAAAGGAACTGCGCAAGATCATCTCGAGCTCGTTCGTGCTCGACCCGATGTGGAGCCCGGAGCTCCAGGAGGTGACGGAAAAAATCGAGGCGTGGCTGGAGAGCGCGTTCGCTTCGCCGGCGTGCAGTTTTCTCGCGTTACGCCATGGCACTCGCATCATCGGGGCGTCTGTGATTTCCGCCGAGGCCGAGGCGGACATGCACCTGATTCCCGGCCCGTGCATCTCGATGGAATACCGCAATCGCGGTTTCGGCACGCGGCTGTTGGAGCAGGCGCTCAGTCGCTTGCGCGAAGCAGGGCTGCAACAAGCCGCCGGCCTGGCCAAGGAAAACCTCCCGGTGAGCAAATTCCTTTACCCGAAGTTTAACGCGACCTCGTCTCCCTACGATTTCACGCCGCTGGTACCGGCGTAATCATCCCTTCGGGTCGCGAGGATATTCCGGCGGCGAATAGACGTTAAAAATCACTGCGCTGTGGGCATCCACCGTCTGGGGAGCGCGTCTCGCGCGTCTGGCGATGGTGTCTCGCCATCGCGAACTTCTCCTGGCGCACTGCTTGGCTTTCCCTGTCGACGCTCACAGAAAAGTTCGTTTCGGCGAGACGCCGAAACCAGACGGGCGAGACGCGCGCTCCCCAGGCAGGATTTCTGAATCCAAGCCGGCTAGCTCCGGCATCTCATTGCATATGATCCAGGATCTCAAGTTCGCTCTCCGCCAGCTTTACAAGGCGCCGGGGTTCACTCTCGCGGCCGTGATCGTTCTCGCCCTCGGCATTGGCGCCAACACGGCCGTCTTCAGCCTCGTTCACACGATGTTTTTCGCGCCGCCGCCTTACGCCAAAGCGCAGAAAGTCCTCCAGGTCTTCTCGCAGGACAAAAAGAATCCGAAGAGCTATCGCGGATTTTCCTATCCCACCTACGCGGACATCCGCGCCCAGAACACGGTCTTCGCCGATGTCATGGCCTACAACCTCGCCATGATCGGGGTCGGCCAGAAAGGCGACACGCGCCGGACGTTTGGCGGCATCGTGAGCTCAAATTATTTCTCGGTGCTCGGCGTTCCCATGGCTCGCGGTCGCACCTTTTTGCCGGAAGAAGAAACCCTCGGCCGCAACACCCCGGTCGCGATCGTCAGTTACGCTTACTGGCAAAAGCATAACCTCGATCCTTCGGTGCTCGGCTCCGAGTTGCTGGTCAACGGCCATCCCTTCACCGTCGTCGGGATCGCGCCGCGCGGCTTCACCGGGACGCTGCAAATATTTTCCGTCGAAGTCTGGCTGCCGCTCAGCAATTACGACCGGATCGCGAATGATTTCGAGCATGAGAACAAGAGCGCTTTCGGCGATCGCGCGGGACAACAATTGATCGTCATCGGCCGGCTCAAACCTGGAATGACTGCAGCGACCGCGAAACCCGCGCTCGAAGGCCTCGCTGCGAACCTGGAAAAAGCGTTCCCGGTCGAGCAAAAGGACCAGACCTTTACGACCACCCCGATCTCGCGGTTTTCCGTGAGCACATCGCCTTCGGGCGACGGTGGCTTGGAAGCAATCGCGCCGATGCTCCTCGGGATGGCGATCGTGGTCTTGCTGGTGGCGTGTCTTAACCTCGCCAACATGCTGCTCGCTCGCGGAACCGCGCGGCGGAAAGAAATCGCGATCCGCCTCGCGCTGGGTGGCAGCCGTTTTCGGATCGTGCGTCAGCTGCTCACGGAAGGTTTTGTCCTCGCCCTGCTCGGCGGCGCGTGCGGCCTGGTGCTCGGACTCTGGTCGTCCGATCTGCTCGTCGCTTCGCTCGGCAAGATGTTGCCGCTCGATATCGTCTGGCTAGCCGGACCGAACTTCTCGATTCTCGCGGCGACGTTCGCCTTCTGCGTCGTCGGCACGCTCGGCTTCGCCCTGGGACCTGCGCTGAAGCTTTCCCGCAGCGCCGTGGTCGCCGATCTGAAGGAACAGGCCGGCGAAGATGTCGTTAGGCGCCGGTGGAAGTTCCTTCCGCGCAATCCGCTGGTTGTCGCCCAAATCGCGTTCTCGCTCGCCTTGCTCACCGCCGCTGCGCTGTTCATCCGCGGCGCGGGCAAAGCGGCCTCCGTCGATACTGGCCTGACTCCCGGCGCAAGTTTCCTCGTTGAGACCGATGCGAGCCTGGCCGGTTACGACCAGAAACTCGCCCAGGATCTTTACCGCAATCTCGAAGAACGCCTTGCCGCTCTGCCGGGGGTCGAACACACCAGCGTCTCCGCCACGGTTCCCTTCGGCATAATTTCGTTAGATCGAAATGTCCAGCGTGCCGGTGTGCAACCGGCATCCGACGCCAAGCCCGCGACCGCCGCTGAAGGCCTCGCCTTCAGCGCCGCCTGGAACAGTGTGGGCGCCGATTACTTCGCCACGGTCGGCCTGCTGGTTACGCGCGGCCGCGCCTTCAGTCTGGCCGAAGCCACGCAGCCCGGCGGACCGATGGTCGCCATCATTGACGAAGTGCTCGCGAAGAAACTCTGGCCCGAAGGCGATGCGCTTGGCCAGCGCATCCAATACGCGAGCGACAACGCGCCCAAAGCCAAAAACAACTCCCGCGGCGTTGGCATGACCGGCGATCTCAGCGGCGAAACGGGAAAAGAAATGATCGAGATCGTCGGCATCGTTCCGACGACGAAGCAGGGACTCTTCGAAAAAGATCCGCACGGCCAGATTTACCTTCCCTTCGCGCGCGGCTTCCAGAGCAACGTCTCCTTCATCGTCCGGTTCCATTCGCTCGCCCCCGGCAGTGAAGCGAGCACCGCCGATCTGCTGCGCCGCACCGTTCGCGAAGTCGATCCCGCGTTGCCAGTCCTCACGCTCAAGAGTTTCTCGCAACATCTCGACAGCAACTTCCAGCTTTGGGTCGTCCGCGCCGGCGCTGCCATGTTCTCCGTCTTCGGCGGTCTTGCCCTCGGGCTGGCTATCGTGGGCCTCTATGGCGTCAAAGCGTATTCCGTTGCGAGGCGCACACGCGAGATCGGCATCCGCATGGCTCTCGGCGCGCAACCCGGCACCGTCCTGCGCATGATCATGCGCGAAGGCTCGATCATGCTCTTCAGCGGGATTGTCATCGGCCTCCTCCTCGCCGCCGGCACCGGAAAAATCCTGAGCGGGATGCTCTACGAAGTCGGCGCTCTCGACCCTGTCGCGTTTACGTTCGCTCCCCTCACCCTGGTCATTGCCGCGCTCTTCGCCACTTGGCTCCCCGCCCGCCGCGCCACCCGCATCAGCCCGATGGCAGCGCTTCGAACGGAATAGTAAAATGGTGGCTGGGGAGGGAATTGAACCCCCGAGCCGATTCAAGGCTATTTTCATTGGTCATAATTGGTCATTTCCCTCGTAGGTCGATCATTGACTTTCTCTGCTTTGCTACACCATGCTACATTCATGGCTTCGCATTATATCCGCGCTGGCAGTCCTTTTTACTGGATTCGATTCCAGAAACCTGACGGCACCTGGGGAGGCAAGTCTTCTGGCATCAGACGCAGCGCCGACGGGTCGCTTAGAAAAGTGAAGCAAGCCGTCGCCCAGGAGACGATGCGCGAACATACGTTTTCCGCGCATACCCAGAGCAATCGTTTCGACGCCTGGGTCCCGAAATTTCTCCGTCAAAAATACGCACACGAACTGACGCTCATTCGGTATCAGGCGGGCTGGTCCGCAATCAGCACCTTTCTTACGCATCGTAACGTGATCGCACCGGCACAGGTCACGTATCAGCTTTGCACCGAATATCCGGCGTTTCGGACGCATCCCCCGAAAGAGTTGATGAAGGCCCGATCGCACAACACCGCGCTGACCGAGTTGAAAGTTTTTTCGGCGATCATGCAGGAGGCTGTCCGACGTGGCTACGTGCCTGCAAATCCTGCGATGCGGCTGGGACTGCGGCGAACGGCCCCGAAGCAAAAACCCGAGATCACGGCCGACGAGCAAGCAACCATTGAGGAGGCGCTCGCGACCCGAGACGAGTGGATGCGCGACTGTTTTCTGATTGCCATGCGCCAAGGCTGCCGCCTCTCCGAAACCGCCGTCCCTCTTCGCGAGATAGATTTGAGAACGGGGACGATCACATTTCGCGGAAAAGGAAACAGAATGCACTGCGCGCCGCTGCACGACGACCTCCGGCGGCTGGTTAAACGCGCGACTAAACAGAAACGCCCCACCCTTGTCATCCTGCCGAAATACGCGGCCAAAGCGTGGTTCCGTTTCTTCCGGCAGATTGGCCTCAAGCATCTTTGCTTCCATAGCACCCGGGTAACCGTCGTTACTCGACTCGCCCGTGCTCATCACCCGATCTATGAAACGAAGGCCTACGTCGGCCACGCTAGCGACGCGATTCATGCAATTTATCAGCGCTTATCTCCGCCGGATGTTCGCCATTTAGGCGCGGCTCTTGCGGCTGTTTAACCGGCGGACGCAGATAGTCCTTCTGGCGAAACTCGGGATGGTCTTTCAGCCACTTCAGCGCCCACCCTTCCGTTGCCACTCCACCCGGCATGGGGAAACCCGCGTACTTCATCCGCTTGATGAACGTGGGCGACCTGCCCAACGCATTTGCAAGCTCAGTCATATTCTTTAACAGACCCGGAGGACGTTTCATGACTTCCGTCGCTGCCGACGTTTACTCTCCGCCTTTTGCTTTCGTTTATTTCGCGCCGCCCCCGCTATTCCCCTCAGAGCGTCGAGTACTGAAATCTCGTTAGGCGGACCCCCGCGCTCGCTGCGGTTACGCCATTCCAAAAATTCGCCCTGCCAATCCGGTTTCGCGCCTTCCAATTCTTCTTCGCTAATGAGCCCTTGCCGAACCGCTCGCGCTTCCAGTTCCATCCGCCACGCTCGAGCTTCGCTGGCTGGAATGTATCCATACGGATTATCGCGCAGGATTTTGTTTTTCCCGAACAGTGTGGTCTTCCGATGCGTGACGTGAAAAAGAAAGATCGATAGTCGCCCTTCTTTGATGCGTTTGTAAACAGCAGCGCGAGATACCGGGCAATACATACCGACGCCGCCGGGCGAGACTGATGGTCCAATTACTTCCGTCAATGCATCAAACCAAACTGCGCTCTCTTCCTGCGAGCCGTCGCGCCGATAGATACGGGTCCCCGCATCAGGTGCTCCTAAGATCGGAAAGAGTTCCAATGGTATTTGAACGAATGGAAATGCGGTTTGCACAATGCAAACTCCGTTGAGTTTGCTTTTTGTCAACGCTCATTGCCGCTTGGCTAGGGGGAACAGGTTTGGCACCGTGCATAAATGCTCTACGGCATGAAATCAGCATTACTGCTTCTTGGGACTTTTTGCGCTGCAACAGCGATTGCGTCGGCTCAGGACCAACTCACGCCAGACCCGGGGATTCTCGCTGAGAAGCACGAATACTACGCCAAGCTCCGCGAAGTGTTTGCGGAGGTGTATCGCAGCAATGTTGTCCTCCAAGTCGTGTTGCTCCCGTCGTTTGAGCCTGAAGAGATTGCAGGAATTCGCGAGACAGATGCGGGCTTTGAGGCCTTCGTTGCAAAGCCGTCATCCATTATTTGGGAGACATACAGCATTTATGAAGCGGAAACAGAAGAGCAGCGCAGGGCGGACGAACAGGGCAAGGATTTTCCGCTCGACCCAAATTCCGGTCTTGTCGAAATGAAGCGCAACAATCCATCAGACTTCCGGAAGATCACCATTCACATCGATGCCCGTCCGATTCCAACTCAGTTGAAAACACGAATCGAACACGTGTGGCAGCGGATGCTACTTGGCGCAAGACATCCCGTGAACCCTCCAAATGGCACTGATGGTGAGACCTTCCATTTCTCCATGTGGATATATGGCCGCGGCTTTGTGAGCGCCCAGACCTGGTCCCCAGATCGAGGCAAAGCACGTGCTCTTACCGACCTCGCTCTGGCGTTACCAGAATACGCGAGAGGAGCAGGCGACGAGAAGCAACTGATCAAGCTACTAAAACCTCTAGAGCGATGAGCCGCTAACGTGTTCTCATTAGGCCTGCCTTTCCTTTCAACTAAGGAAACGCAAATGACGCTGCTTCCCTAAACCAGCCGTCTCAAGTTTCCGAGCCGCGAGTTTTCTCGCCCGCGATGGTTTCATTCCCCAGGACAATGCAACCGCGACGTAGAATCGAAATCTCGAAAGACGCACTTTTCGTTCGTCGGAATGCAAGCCCGAATAATGTTCTAAATCCTCGCAGTACGCCCGCCACCCCCGTTCATCCCACCGGTGGCATCGATCGATCGCGTCCCACGACTGATACGACGTTTCAGGCAGCACCACTTTCAACAAGGCAGGAACGACTGCTCTCCAGCCATCGCGACCAAGAAGCCGAGCCGTTTCCGTCACGTCACCGATGTCGAAATCCTCGGCATACCACGACAGTCGGCGACGCCAGAGCCGGTTGCTTACCCATGAGAAGCGGTGAAACACGAACCGCTTTCGTCCCCAGACGCCGAACAGTCTCGCGCGCTCTTCGCCCACCCGAAACTCAGACTGCTGAGCTTTGCTGAGGTATTTCGCCAAATACTTCGCCGCTGCCGGTCCGGTTGTCTTGATGGGTTCAAGCGTATTCCATCCGAATCCATACGCTTTTGCTTTGACGCGGAGGAGCCGCCAAAGGGCTCGCAACCGACGCTCGACGTTGCGGTAATCTTTCCGTTCGACTTCTGCGAACGGGAAGCCGGTCCGAATATCGCGTCGCATGTCGACAACCGCGTGACAATGCCAGCAACCCGACCGCGGCTGACGTTCCCGCGTCCACATGCCGACCGGAAATATCTTGCGCAGCACTCCCGTTTGAAAGCTGTGCCATTTCCTTTGGAAGTCCTTGATAGAAAGACCGCCTGGCAGCGTGAGGAGAAAAACCCCGATGTTATTTTCGCCGGTAAATTGGATGAACAACCGGATATTTTCCTCTGCGACAAACCTCGATCTGTTGCTGCTTCTGTTGCACTTATCCTTTCCTAGATGAAGAAAGGCCGGCGCCGGCGCTGACGCGCCGGCATCCGGCCGATTCTCACCCTGTAAATAACGAGCAAGAGGGGCAGACAACCCCTCAGCATTTGTTACACTGGATGCTACATCCGAGCGTAAGTCATTGGTGTTGAGGAGGTGGCTGGGGAGGGAATTGAACCCCCGACACGTGGATTTTCAGTCCACTGCTCTACCAACTGAGCTACCCAGCCGTGCGATGCGCGCTCACGCGCTTCGTTTAGAGGGCGTCACTATGCGAAATTACGCGCGGGGAGCAAACGGAAAGCGGCGAGGATGGACCCGCCTGCATCGCCATGCGAAGCATTGCGGACAGGGAACGGAGGATTGAGGATGGCCGGAAGAGTCAATCCACGAAACTACGAGGCAGATTCACGGCGGTGGTAAGAAGATGGAGGTAATCGGCGCGCGGGATTTCGATGGCGCCGAATTGTTGCAGGTGCGGCGTGAGCCATTGGGTATCGAGGAGCACGAAGCGGCGCTTCTGGAGATGCTCGACCAACCTGAGCAGCGCGACCTTCGACGCCTCGCGGATGTGGTGAAACATCGATTCGCCGAAAAACGCGCCGCCGATCGCGACGCCGTAAAGTCCGCCGGCAAGCCTGCCGTCCTGCCACGCTTCGATGGAATGGGCGTGGCCGAATTCATGGAGACGCGTGTAGCTCGCTATGATCTCGTCATTGATCCAGGTCTCCGGGCGCCGAGCGCATTCGCGCATCACTTCGGTGAACGATACATCGAGCCGGATCTCGAAGCTCTTTTTGCGGATGGCCCGCTCGAGGGTGTGCGGCACGTGGAATTCTTTGAGGGGCAGGATCGCGCGCGGATCGGGCGAGAACCATTCGATGGCGCCATCCGCCATGGCCATCGGAAAGACACCGAGGCGGTAGCCCTGGAGCAAAACTTCCGGGTCAATCATTGGGGAAAGTGATCAGTGACCGTTGCTCAGTGACAAGTAAAGAATGGAAATGACACGCCGATTCCAAAAACTGGTCACTGATCACTTGTCACTGGTCACTTCTTAAGTATCCTTCGCGCTTGAAGGCCTTCTCGATTGCATTCTGCATCGCGACCGCGGTTTTCCTCGCCGGCTGCGCCGATCCGCTCGAAAAACCGGTCATGCAGGAAGTGCCGCAAAAATTCCAGCGCGGCATTACTGGCAACGGCACTCTCGGCCCGATGGATCGCACCGACGACCAATACATCAGGCAAACGAATCCGTGAAAAAGGCCGACGCTACCGCGCATTCGAAAATCCTGATCCTCGATTTCGGTTCGCAGTACACCCAGGTAATCGCTCGGCGAATTCGGGAGTGTCAGGTCTATTCCGAGATCGTCCGGTTCAATATTCCGGCGGAAGAAGCAGCGGCGCTGAAGCCGAAAGGGATCGTGCTCTCGGGCGGACCGGCCAGCGTTTACGACGAGAGCGCCCCGCAGGTGGACCCGAAGATTTTTTCGCTCGGCATTCCGGTGCTTGGCATTTGTTACGGGATGCAACTGATGGCGTATCACCTTGGCGGCCAGGTGGAATTCAGCGAGCGGCGCGAATATGGCGCCGGCATGTTGCACGTCTCAAATGGCTCGAAGCTTTTCGACGGGATCGGCGAGCAGATCGATATCTGGAGCAGCCACGGCGACAAAGTCACGGCCATGCCCGCCGGTTTTCGCAGCGCCGCGCAAACGGAGAACTCCCCCTTCGCCGCGATGGAAGATCCGGCGCGGAACCTGTACGCGCTCCAGTTTCATCCCGAGGTGGCCCACACACCGCGCGGGAAAGAGATTATCCAAAATTTCGCCTTTCACATTTGCGGGTGCTCAATGGATTGGACGATGGGGTCGTTCATCGAGGAAGCTTGCGACCGGGTTCGCCGGCAAGTGGGCGACCAGAAGGTGGTCCTCGGCCTGAGTGGCGGCGTCGATTCGTCGGTCGTCGCGGCGCTCTTGCATAAGGCGATCGGCGACCAGCTCACCTGCATCTTCGTCAACAACGGCCTGCTTCGCTCGCGCGAGGAAGAGATGGTGCAGCGGGTTTTTGGGGAGAATTTTCATCTCCGTCTCAAGTACGTCGATGCGGCGGATCGATTCCTGACGTCGCTGAAAGGCATTACCGATCCGGAAGAAAAACGAAAAATTATCGGCCGCGATTTCATCGAAGTGTTTCAGCACGCGACTGAAGAATTGCTGGCGGAGGACGCTGCGAACGGTTCGGGCAGCCACGGCGGCTATCATTTTCTCGCGCAGGGCACGCTCTACCCGGACGTGATCGAGAGCGTCGCGATCGGCGGAAACCCGGCGCACGTGATCAAGAGTCATCACAACGTTGGCGGGCTGCCGGAGAAAATGCATTTCGAACTGGTGGAACCCGTCCGCCAATTATTTAAGGACGAAGTCCGGCAGGCGGGACTGCAACTCGGACTGCCGAAAGAGGTCGTCTACCGGCAGCCTTTTCCGGGGCCGGGATTGGCCGTGCGAATCCTTGGCGAAGTCACGCCGGAACGGCTCCGGATTTTGCGCGATGCCGACACAATCGTGGTGAGCGAGATGAAAGCGTCGGATTGGTATTATCGCGTCTGGCAATCATTCGCCGTCCTGTTGCCGGTGCGTTCCGTCGGCGTCATGGGCGACCAACGGACCTACGAAGACACAGTGGCGATCCGCATCGTGGAAAGCCAGGATGGGATGACCGCGGACTGGGTGCGGCTCCCCTACGAATTGCTGGCGCGCATTTCGAGTCGAATCATCAACGAAGTCAAAGGCGTCAACCGCGTCTGCTACGATATCTCGACGAAGCCCCCGAGCACGATCGAGTGGGAGTGACGGCATTTTCGATTGCCGATTTTCGATTTTTGATTGCTAATCGGCTTCGATGAGCGCCGAGCAGCACCGCCTCGCGGAGAATAATCAGGACGAGCGCTGGCATCTTTGGGGCCCGTATCTCGCGGAGCGTGCCTGGGGCACGGTCCGGGAGGATTACAGCGCAAACGGCGACGCGTGGAATTATTTCTCGCACGATCAGGCACGGTCGCGCGCCTTCCGCTGGGGCGAGGACGGCATCGGCGGCATCTGCGATTTCAAGCAGCGGCTCTGCCTCGCGTTCGCGTTCTGGAACGGCCGTGATCCGTTTTTGAAGGAGCGGCTCTTCGGCGTCACCGGTCCGCAGGGATCGCACGGCGAAGATGTGAAGGAGGTTTATTTCTATACGGATTGCACGCCGACCCACAGCTACATGCGGATGCTCTATCGATATCCGCAGACGCGCTTTCCCTACGACGAACTCGTGGCGGCCAACTACGGCCGTTCGAAAGAAGCGCCGGAACCGGAGTTGTGGGACACGGGCATCCTGCGGGATCACCGCTACTTCGACATCGTTCTCGAATACGCCAAGATCGATCCGGACGATTTTTTTATTTCGGTGACGGCCACCAACCGCGGACCGGAACCGGCGGAGCTCCATGTGTTGCCCACGCTCTGGTTCCGTAACACCTGGTCCTGGGGCCGGGGTGATCGCCGGTGTGTGTTGCGCGCGAGCTCCGATCTCGCCCAACGTTGTCCGACCATCCAGGCCAGCCATCCCGCGCTGGGCGATTACACATTGCATTGCGAAGACGCGAAAGACCTGCTCTTCACCGAGAACGAAACGAATTCCGAGCGCCTCTTTTCTTCGCCGAGCCGGCAACAGTTCGTGAAAGATGGAATCAACGATTTCATCGTCCATGGCCGGCAAGAAGCGGTGAACTCTCTGCGCGTCGGGACCAAGGCAGCCGCGCATTACCCGTTCACGATTGCGCCGGGCGAAAGCAAAGTGGTGCGGCTCTGGTTCGGCCGCGTCAGCGAAGCGGTGGAAGAAGAGCATCCGTCCGGCGAGCCGGGCAGAATTCCGCGGCTGATGTGTTTGCCAGTGCTGGAACAGGATGCGTTCGAGCAATTCGATACGGTCATGCGGGCGCGGAAACGGGAGGCGGACGAATTTTACGCCGCCTTGGAACCGTCCTGTTTAAGCGAGGAACACAAGCTGATCCATCGGCAGGCGCTGGCGGGGATGCTGTGGAGCAAGCAATTCTATTATTACATCATCGAGGATTGGCTCGAAGGCGATCCCGGCCAGCCGGCCCCGCCCGCGGAACGAAAGAACGGCCGCAACGCCGAGTGGCGCCATCTCTACAACGAGCGCGTCATGTCGATGCCGGACACGTGGGAGTATCCGTGGTACGCGGCCTGGGACCTGGCCTTCCATTGCCTGCCGCTGGCGCTGGTCGATCCGCTCTTCGCCAAGGGCCAGCTCGATATCATCCTGCGCGAATGGTACCAGCATCCGAACGGCCAGGTTCCCGCCTACGAATGGAATTTCGGCGACGTGAATCCGCCCGTGATCGGCTGGGCCGCGTGGCGCGTTTACAAAATCGAGGAGAAACAAACCGGGAAAGGCGACCGCGCTTTCTTGGAAACGGTTTTCCACAAATTGCTCATCGGATTCACGTGGTGGGTGAACCGGAAAGACTCGGAAGGAAAAAATATTTTCCAAGGCGGGTTCCTCGGGCTGGATAACATCGGCGTGTTCGACCGGAGCGCGGCGCTCCCCGGCGGCGGACATCTCGAGCAAAGCGACGGCACCAGCTGGATGGGAATGTTTTGCCTGAACATGATGCGCATGGCCCTGGAGCTGGCCCGGCAAAATCCCGTCTACGAAAATATCGCGACGAAATTCTTCGAGCATTTCCTCGGGATCGCCAGCGCGATGAACAACCTCGGTGGGCAAGGGATCGGGCTTTGGGATGAGCCGGATGAATTTTACTACGACGTGCTCCACATGCCGGACAAAAGCTATCTGCCGTTACGCGTCCGCTCGCTCGTCGGATTGATGCCGCTGCTCGCCGTGGAAACGATCGAGCCCGAACTGCTCGACGCGATGCCCGGGTTCAAGGAACGGCTCGAATGGTACCTCGATGCCCGGCCCGACCTCGCCAGCCTCATCTCGCGCTGGCACGAACCGGGCGCCGGCGATCGCCGCCTGATTTCGATCACGCGGGGTCATCGGATGAAATGTTTGCTGCGCCGCATGCTCGATCCGAATGAATTCCTGAGCGACTACGGCGTGCGATCGCTGAGCAAGGCGCACGCGGAGCATCCTTACGTTCTACGCTCGGAGGATGGATCCGAACGCGTGGTCCGGTATGACCCGGGAGAAGCGCAGACGAATATGTTTGGCGGCAACTCGAACTGGCGCGGGCCGGTGTGGCTGCCGATCAACTATCTGCTGATCGAGTCGCTTCAGAAGTTCCACCATTATTACGGGGACGAATTCAAGGTGGAATGTCCGACCGGTTCCGGCCGCTTCCTCACTCTCAACGAGGTGGCGAACGATCTATCGAACCGTCTCATCCGGCTTTGGCTGCGGGATGGAAACGGGGAACGGCCTTTCGAACGATCCTGCGGCGACGCGCTCAGCGCCGGGCACGATCGCGATCACTATTGGTTCCACGAATATTTCCACGGCGACAGCGGCGCGGGCCTCGGCGCCAGTCATCAAACCGGTTGGACCGGTCTAGTGGCGAAGCTGATTCAGCAGCAAGGCGAAAGCGGCACAATCGTGAAGCGCGATCCGTTCACGGATTTGTAACTCTTCTGTAGCCGTCGCCCTGTGGGCGACGTGAGATGCCCGTGGCAACGTCACTCTCGCGCTTCGCACAGCGAAGCGGCTACAAAAAGACTCACCGCCGCATGATGTGGATGGTGAGGATGCGGCTCTGGTGACGGGCCAGCAGGTAATCGATGAAATCGCCAATGATGGAATTGGGTTTGTTCCCCAATTTCGTCACGACCCGGCAAATGAGGACCCCGGTGCGACTGTGCCATTCGAGGTTGATCACCCCATGCGCTTCTCGCGCACTGTGAATTTTCGCCCAGCCGTGCGGACGCCCCGGGCGCTGATGTTCGGTTGGGACGAGCTTAAATTTCTTCTCCATCTGCAAATCGCTCATGATCTTGTTTCGCAACGACCCGCGTCCGGTCGTGACAACCATGATCACCGTTTGCATTCGTTAGGCCGAAGATACGTCCATTTTACTTTTCGTCGAGCGAACGGAACATCACGTAAGCGTCGACAAAACCTTTCCGGGCGTGGCGAAACGCACCGGGTAACGTGCCGACGATCTCAAAACCGAGTTGCTGCCACAGGCGCACTGCGGATTCGTTCGTCGAGATGACGAAGTTAAATTGCATGGCGCGATAACCGAGCCGGCGCGCTTCGGCCAGCGCGTGCTCACCCATGGCACGGCCAACTCCAAGGCCGCGTCCTTCCGGCGCGACCATGAAGCCGGCATTCGCCACGTGGTCCCCCAGCCCGGGCCGGTTCGCTCGCAGGATGTAACTTCCCACTACATTCCCATTCTCTTCGGCGACGTAAGTGCGCGTGCCCTTCGCGAACCAATACGCTTCGGCTTCTTCGCGCGGCGTATTCGGATCGTAAACAAAGGCATCGCCCGGCGCGACTGTTGCGTGAAAAATTTCCCAGATCGCGTCACGGTCCGCATCCGTCGCGACACGAATGGCAGGTGCGTCAGGCGAGCTAGGCATCGGAGCGCGGCGGAGCGTTTTTCCACAGCAGAACGAGTCCGCCCAGCAACAGGAAATCGAGCACGAGATGCCAGGCGAAACTGAGGTACTTACTGGCGTGGCCGAAGCAGCCGCAACTGATATCGAGACCGCGGGCCTTGGCGATGACTGTGATAACGATGAAGAGCGCCATCAACGCCGTGAGAACAAAAATGCTGCCGCGATAAAGAACGCGGACGATCAACGCGAGACCACAAACGATTTCCAGCCAGGGCAGATACAATCCCATCCAGACACTCGCCTGCCAGGGCAGCATTTTGTAATTGTCGATGTCCCGCGCGAATTCCACCGGGTCGATCACTTTGACCACGCCCGCATAGATGAATAGTCCCCCGATGACGATGGCAAGTACGCGCCAGAGGTATGGCTTCATTGCTTCTGCGCGGACCACGCTTCCCAGCCGCCCTTCAAGACCCGGATCTCGTTAGGCAGCTTCGCTTCGTCGCGTAAGCGGCGGGCGACGTCCTCCGCCAGATTGCAGCTCGCCGCGCTGCAGTAGACGACGATTTTCTTTTCCGGCGACCATTGCGTTGCCAGGAACTGCGAGAGCAATTGGTTCCAGCGATCTTCATTCAATAAAACGGCGCCGGGGATGTGGTCGCGCTCGAATTCCTCGACCGGACGAGCATCCACCCAGAGCGCGTCCGCGCCCCAAGCCCGGGCTACCTCCACGCTGACCAGGTCCGATTCGGCGACGCGCGATTGCCAGGGAATTTTATCCCGCAAGTAGAGCGCCTGGACGGCGGCGGGCAGCAACGCGAGGGCGAGCAGCGCCACGCTCTGCCGAAGCAGCGCCTTCACGATTTACGGCTGCGCCGTGCCCGGAGGCATCACGCGCGCCGTGGCGTAGAAAACTTTCGCGGGCGTTAAGTCGGGCTTGATCGTGAAACTGGCGTTAAGCGGCTTAGTCGTGTCCTTCGGCTGCACTTGGATTTTGAATTCACCCGCCGTCGAGCCGGGTTCCACTTTTGCGGTGAAATCGCCGCTGGAAGAAACCACCTCCACCTTCTTGATCGTCACGCCTTTACCGGCCTTCGCAAGAATCGTCTTCGGATTGGCCGGCTCATTCGCCTGCCAGGAAACAATATTCGGCGTCACTTCCAGCGCCTGGGCGATATTGGCTTTGAAGGTCAAAACCGTTTGCGGCGCTTTCGGATCGTCGGTCTCGACCGAGACCGTCTTCACCTGAACGCCAATGCGATCACCAATGCTGAACGTCGCCGTGATTTCCCCCTTTTCCCCGGGCGCGACATCGTTCTTGGCGAGCGCCGCGGTGGTGCAGCCGCATGAAGGCTTTACCGCCTTGATATGGACCGGGGTATCGCCCTTGTTTTCGTATTTGAAGACGGCATCCACTTTCGTGGCGCCCATCTCCGGATTCAGATCGAGCGTGGTTTTTTCAAAGACCAACGAAGCCTGCGTCGTGGCGGCGAGTGAGAAACAGAGGAGGCCGAGGAACCAAATTCGTTTGCCGTTCATGGGGAAAGCAAAATGGAGAACGCATCCGGTGTCAATCTCTGTAGCAGCGTCCCTGTGGGACGCTCGGGAGAAATCGTTGCCGCGGCATCCACGTCGCCCACACGGCGACGGCTACAGAAGAGCTAATCGAGCTGGTAGACTTCCACAACGGCGACGCCGGTAGTCCCGTTCGCGCCGCGGACGATCGCGGTGTAAGAGCCGGGCGAAAACGTCGTGACGATCGCTGCCTCGGCGTCGTTTGTCGGCGCGACGCCGGTGGCGATGATCGCGGTCTGCTGGGTGGACCGCCAGTTGTCGTTCGATGCGAGCAGAACTCCGTTCGCGTCGCGTAGTTCGAGGGTTGGATCGGCCATTGCCCCCGGCACTGTGAGCGACGGTCCCACGGCGCGCACGATGGCGTTCGCGGCCGCTTGCCCCACCACGATGAGGCCACCGATCAGGACATTGTCGCCGCCTTGGACGAAGGCGCGCGTCGAGATATTGGCCAGCTTCGAATCCGCCGCGCCATCGAGGTCGTAGACTTCCACGACCGCCGTGCCCGTTGTTTGGTTCACACCGCTCAAGACCGCGGTATACGACCCGGGAGCGAGGCTCAACAGGACCGCGGATTCGTTGGGATTCGTGGGAGCAACGCCGCTATCGATGATCTCGGCGCTGTTGGCGTTCTGCCCCCAGTTGTCGTTCGCCGCGATTACGGCGCCCGATGGATCATGGAGCTCGAGTATGGGGTTGAGCATTTTCCCCGACAACGGCAACGAAGGCCCGATTCCCCGCACGATCACCTTTTTGCTTTGCGTTCCGGTAACAATGAAGCCACCGATCAAGACGTTCGCGCCGACGCCAACGACCGCGCGCGTGGAAATATTGGCCAGCCTCGTCGGACCGGCTGGAGGCGTCGGAGTGGGCGTCGCCGAACCGGTGACGACGTAATCCGACTTAACGTTTTGTCCGTCGCTGACGCTCACGCTCCTTTGATTCGTCGGCACCGAGCCGCCGCTAAACGTAACAACGTAACTTCCGCTCCCTGCGACCGGAACGGAATATCCACCCGAGCTGGCGGTGACCGCATAGCTATTTGTATTCGAAACCGTGACGGTCACGCCGCCGACGCCCTCGCCCGGCTCATAAAAACCGTCGCCGTTCAGATCGCGATAAACGACGCCGGTCACGAACGGTGGCAGGCCGCCGACCATTCCGAAATCCTGCGTGACCAACTGCGGGCCAACGCCGCCACTCCCGCCGTTGCTGCCGAGGACGACGCCGATTCCCACTTCACGAAAAGTAGTGCTGTGGATGTTTTGGCGGTGCCCCGGCGGCGATTGCATTCCGCCGCTCGTGACGCTGCCACCCCAATCTACCTCGAAGCCGGCGTGCCCGTACCAGACCGACTTGGAATAAGCGTAAACATTCTCGCCGATCGACCAGCCGTTCGCCCCCGCCGTGTAATTTTGCAGTCGCGTGGTCAGCGAACCGTCCGGCCCGCTGTGTCCCTGATAATTGTTTTGCAGCATGTTCTGGCTGTGGGCCCGAGCCGCCGTGGTCAGCGTCGCGTTCATCGAGAGCGGCGGCGCGGGCGGGAGCAGGGCGAACTGCGACTGCATCAGCACGAGATTCACGCCGAACGAGCTGTAAGCAGAGAGGACGTTCGAATCCGTCGTCGTCGCCAGGCGAAGGCCTTCCGCCGTTGGGTTGGCCCGGGCGCGGTTGATCAGCTCTAGATAATATTGCTCTTCATTCGTCGGGTCGCCGATCGAATAAAGCTGGGCGGCCGGCGCTTCGGGCCTCTTGGTCGAAAAGGAAGAGCCGCTGGTGATCGGCGGTGCCGGCGGCGGCGCCACCTGGGCGCGAATGACAGTCACGCCGGCTAGCAAAGCAAGAGAAAACCAGATGCGGTTAAGCCGGGGGTTGAGTCCGTCCATTGCCCCCGAAATAGCAGGTAAAGTGCCGTCGTGCGGATGGAGCCGGCACGCCCCCGTGCCGTTGAGAGCGGCCTCGATCTCCTCCAGCTCCGGCACGGGGGCGTGCCGGCTCCATTATTGCAGCGCGTAAACTTCCACAACCGCTACGCCGGTCGTGTTGTTCGCGCCGCGGACGATGGCGGTATAATTCGCAGGTGGTAGCGTGCGCACGATCGCCGACTCGGCGGCGTTGGTCGGCGGAATACCGCTATCGATGATCGCCTGCTTGTTCAGGGACTGTTGCCAGTCATCGTTCCCTTCGAGCAGAGTTCCGTTGACGTCGTACAGCTCCAGAGTCGGATTGGCCATCGCGCCTGGGACTCCCGTTGACGGACCGAGTGCGCGCACAATGACCTTCTGGGAATCAGAGCCCACGACGATAAAGCCGCCGATGATCACGTTGTCTCCGGTCTGGACGAAACCGCGGCTCGATATGTTCGCCAGTTTGGAATCGACCGTTCGATCCAAGTCGTAAACTTCGACCAGTGCTATCCCCGTCCCATTACCCACACCGCGCACGATCGCGGTGTAATTGTCCGGCGTTACTGTCCGCACGATCGCCGACTCGAGATCGTTAGTCGGAGGGACGCCAGTGGCTTCGACCTCGGTCTGGTGTTGTTTCCAGTCGTCATTGGTTTCCAGAAGGGTGTTGCCTTGATAAAGCTCGAGGATCGGATTCGCCAGCACGCCACTGAAAAACTGCGAGAGCGACGGACCTCTCGCGCGGACGATGATTTTCTTGGACTGCGTGCCGGTAACGATGAAGCCGCCGATCAAGGCGTTGTCGCCGGTCTCGACCTTCAGCCGTGTCGCGATGTTTGCGAGAGTGACAGCGATAGTGCCGTTGAACTCGAACGCCCCGACATCGCTCGTGTCCGGTCGAATGTAGCCGCGTTGATCTCTAGATGGCGCGGTCGCATCATTACCAGCATTGATCGCGGGGCTGTTAGAGCCGAGCGCTTCGGTGTCGGTGGGCCCGCCGTTATTTTGGAGCGAACCCAGGAACACATTTATCGGAGTCGTCGCGGTGCCGATTTGATCGTGGTTCACGCCGTCAGTGAAGCCAGTGCTTGCGCTCCCCGCGATGCGGATCAAATTATTTCCGTCGGACGCAAACGTGCCGGACACATCGGGGCCGCTGCCGGAGCCGAAGAGGGTGTTGCCGGCCACGATGGTGTTGCCGATATGCACGGCGCCGGAATTAGAGGGATCATTATAGATGCCGCCGCCAGAACCGGCGCTGTTGCCGGAAACGGTGCAACTGCGCGTCACTACCGCGCTAATAGTGAAAAGACCGCCGCCAAAACCGGCGCTGTTGCCGGCGAGGGTGCAGTTGCTCATTGTCATCGGGCCACGGTTGTAGATCCCGCCACCGCCGCCGCTGGCGTTGGTGGTATTGCCGGAGATGGTGCAATTGGTGATCGTCAGCGTGCCGTTGCTCGAAATGCCGCCGCCGGAGCCGTCGGTCGTTACCGAGTTGCCAGAGATGGTGCTGTTGGTGATAGTTAAGTCGCCGCTTTCTACTAAAATGGCGCCGCCGTTGTTGAAGGAAATGCTTCCATTGGCAATCGTCAGGCCGGAAATAGTCGCACTGGAGGCGGAAGCGATCTCGAAAATGCGGAACTGAGGTGTACCGGATGCGGTGCTGCGCGCGACCGTGAGCGTACGCGCGCCGGGGCCGGCGATAGTGATGCTCTTGTCCACGAGCAATTGATCGCTCGTGAGTGTAATCGTGTCCTTCACATTTGGCGCGAAATTGATCGTGTCGCCACCGTTCGCGTCCAGAATCCTCTCGCGCAAACTTCCATCACCGGTGTCGTTGTTGTTCGTGACCGTCGAGGTGATCGAGGGCTGCACTTCGACCGCGCCGATGTCGGTGCCATCGCCCTGAAACGCGTTTTGGATGTTCGGATTATCGTTGGTGCGCAGTCGGCCGCGCTGATCGGTCGTTAGGCCGAAGCTCTTGCCTTGATCGATGGCGTTGCTCGGACTTACCGGCTTCTTCGTGTCGGTCGGCCCGCCGTTGTTTTGCAAAGGGCTCAAGTTCGCGTTGACCAGTGATCCGGCAGTCCCTAGCTGGTCGCCGACGCCGGTAAATCCGGTGCCGCCATCTCCGTTGCGGATCAGGTTATATCCGTCGGAAATAAAATTGCCGCTGACATCGGGGCCGCCGCCGCCGGAAACGGTGAGGGTGTTGCCAGCCACGATGGTGTTGCCCATCTGAACGGTGCGGGCGGGAGTGCCTGGGTTATTATAGATGCCGCCCCCGCTGCCGCTCCCGCCATTGGGCGTGCTCGTGGTACTATTGCTGGCAATGGTGCAACCGTGCATGACCGCCTTGTTGTCGTTGAAGAGACCGCCGCCTTGATGACCGGCGCTGTTATCGGAGAGAGTGCAGTCGACCAGTGTGATCGTGCCCCCGTTGTATATCCCGCCGCCGCTGCTGGAGTTATTGCCGGAGGCGTCATTGCCGGAAAAAGTGCAGTTGGCCAGCGTCGCCGTGCCGTGGTTTTCCAGGCCGCCTCCAGAGAAGAAGGCCTTGTTGCCGGAGATGGTGCAGTTGCTCACCGTTAGCGTGCTACCGAAGGAATTGTAGATGGCGCCGCCGCCGGCGCTAGTTGTATTGCCGTTGGCAATGGTGAGGCCGGAGATGCTGAAGGTAACGCTGGGGGACGTCACGGTGAAAACTCTGAAGCCGCTGGCGGTGCTGCGCTGCACGGTCAAGAGTCGCGCGCCTGGCCCGGTGATGGTGACATTTTTGGTGATCGTAAGCTCGTTGCCAGTGAGCGTGATCGCGCCGGTGACGGAGAAATCGATCGTGTTCCCGCCCCCGGCCGCTTCGTTATCGCTGATCGCCTGGCGCAGCGTGCCGGCGCCGCTGTCGCCGGTCTGCGTCACGGTGATCGTGGCCGCATTCGAATGCGAGATGCAAAACAGCGCGGCGCAGGCAGCGCCAAAGTAGACGAGATGGGAGTGTTTCATAATTTCTCAGGTGCCGTTCGGGTTAGTACGAAAGCATAAACCTCTACTACCGAGATGCGAATGGTCCCGCGCGCGCCGCGCACGATCGCGGTGTAGCCGCCGTCATTCGAGTTCGCGACGGTAATAGTGGCCGCCTCCGCGCCCGCCAGGGCGCTCAGCCAGCCGATCACGGCCAGGGCACGACAAAAAGCGCTCGTCATCATCAACTACCCATACCTTTATTCGGCGTGGTCGCCCCGCATGGTCGCTTCGCTCTAATTCAGTGCGTAACGGATGGCCGGCTGACTTGAGCGATGAAAACATGAAACGCTCTTCGCGCACCAAGGCCGAAGACGAGATGATCTAGGCCGGCCCCCGGGCGCCATCAATTCAGCGCGTAAACTTCTACGACGGCGATGCCGGTCGTGTTGTTCACGCCACGAACGATCGCGGTATAGGCGGCGTTGTTCGCCGGGAGCGTTTCGATCAACGCGGATTCCAGGTCGTTCGCCGGAGCGACTCCCGATTGCATGATCTCGGCCTCCTGGCCTCCGGTCCGCCAGTTATCGTCTGCTCGAATCAAATTGCCGTCCGCGTTCCGTAGTTCCAGCGTCGGATCGGCCAGCTTACCCGCCAGGTTCAACGACGGCCCGATGGCGCGCACGATGACTTTTTGCGGCGTGGAGCCGACGACAATCGTGCCTGCGATCAAGATGGTGTCGCCGGTCTGGACAAGGCCGCGTGTCGAAATATTTGCCAGCTTCGAATCGACGGAACGATCGACATCGTAGACCTCCACCACTCCGGTTCCGGTGGCGCCGCCTGCCCCGCGCACGACGGCGGTGTAAGTCTTTCCGTTCGCAGGCACCGTCGTGAGGATCGCCGACTCGAGATCGCTGTTGGGCGCGAGGCCGCTATCGATAATCGCCTGCCGGTTGGGCGAAGTGGACCAATCGTCATTGAACTGCACCAGGCCGCCCGAGGAATCGCGCAGCTCCAGCGTGGGATTGGCCAGCTTGTCCGGTAAACTGAGCGATGGACCGAGAGCGCGGACGACGACTTTCTTGTCCTGGGTTCCGGTAACGATGAATCCGCCGATGAGTGCGTTATCGCCGGTGCCCACGGCGAGGCGCGAGGAGATGTTGCCCAGGACGGTAACGGCAGTCGCAGTAGGCGTAGCTGTAGCTGTAGCTGTAGCTGTAGCTGTAGCTGTAGCGGTAGCAGTAGGCGTCGCGGTCGCGGTTGCCGTCGCAGTAGGTGCAGCTGTCGGCGTCGCAACAGGTGTAGCAGTAGCTGTCGCCGTAGGTGTGGCGAATGCCGTGGCAGTCGGAGTCGCCGTCGGAGTAGGCGTTGATGTTGGACTGGTAATTGGCGTTGCCGTTGCGGTAGCTGTTGGAGTTGCCGTAGCGGTTGGCGTTGCTGTGGCCGTCGCGGTAGCTGTAGCCGTAGCAGTAGCGGTTGGTGTCGCAGTCGGAGTAGCTGCCGGCGTCGCTGTAGCTGTTGGCGTCACGGTCGCGGTGGCAGTTGGTGTCGCGGTGACGGTCGCTGTGGGAGTCGCCGTTGGCGTTGACGTCGCGGTAGCGCTGGCCGTCGGGGTGGGCGTGGGTGAACTGGAAGCATTCACGGCAGCGAGGACATCGACCCGCCCATAGCCGAAGGAATTGTTCGGGATCTGGGTGGAAGCAATACCGCCGCAGGTCTGCGGCGTCACCACCACCGAGGGGTTCGCGGTGTTTTGTAATAAAGTTTTGGTAGCATCGATGTCGCGCACCAGCCCCGGCCGGGCGGACCAAAGCAACGCGACCACCCCAGCGACATGCGGTCCGGCCATCGATGTTCCGCTTAGGTTCCCGTAACTGGTGTCGCTCGTCCGGGTGCTGGACCGAACGTTCACGCCCGGCGCGGACACGTTCGGCTTGAGCAAATTCGGAGTGTAATAAGTGCTCGGCCCTCGGCTGCTAAAGCTCGCCAGCGTGTTACTGATATCGTACGCGCCCGTGGAGAACGAAGCGCTGTAAATCGCGGGCGGATCGCTCACCGTCGAGCAGTTCGGCCCGGAATTGCCGGCCGATACCTCGACAAAAATGCCGGCAGCCTGCGTGTTGGTGACGATGGTCTCAAGTTCCGCTCGCGTCGTGCAGCCTTCGCTTGTCGGGCAACCCCACGAGTTGTTCAGCACGTGCGGACGCAGCGTCGGGTTCGGATTGCTTCCGCTCGAATCTGTCGGCGCAATCATGAACTGGAAACATTCCGTATAAGTCGCGGGCGTGCCGTTCCCCTGGTCCATGTTCCGGCAGCCGATCCATTTCGCGCCGGGCGCAACGCCGACCTGGTTACCGGCGCCATCGTCGCCCACGGTCGTCCCGGCCGTGTGGGTGCCGTGGCCGTTGTCATCACAAGGTGCCACCGTGTTCGGACCGCAGGTCCCGCCGCCGGTATGAATCGCGTCGTGCCAACTGTAATTGTGGTTAGCCACAGCGCCGTCCCACCCGCGATACTTCGGTTTCAAGGCATTATGGGTCCACCGCTGGCCGGTATCCTGGTCGCCAATCACCATCCCCTGCCCGGTGAATCCCATCGCCCAGACCGCCGGGGCGTTTACGTTCGTCACGCCCCATTCCGCGACGGTCGGCGCATTTGCTCCCTCGGGGGTTACGCCAAAATTCGCCACTTCCGGATCTTCGATCCAGCGGACAGCGTCGTTCGAATCGATCCTCGCCACATCCTCGCGCGCCGCGAGCGATTCAATCAGCGCGCCGTCCGCCGTGGTGACGATCATGTTCGCCGCCCAGAAAGATTGGTAACTCACGCCGCGCGCTTCGAGTTCCGCGCGCAAGCCGGCTTGCGTCCGCGCTGCGTGTTGCGTCAACGTGTTGTAAACAAACCAACCGCGCGCATCCTGGTCTCGGATTTGATAAGCCGCACTCACGTCCGCCTGTTCGGCCAGCAGGATCACGATCGAAGCGCTACCGCCCTCCGCTGTTTCCGCCAAGACTTCCGGCGCGATCTTCGCCATGATTTCAGCCGGCCTTGGTCCCGCGGCAGACGACCACGCCATCATCGCGAGGAGCACGCCCGCGAAGCAAAGAGCGAAGCTCAACGCCACTTTCACCTGAAAAAATCCGCTCGAAGAATCTTGTTTCATAATGGATGCCGCAAACCGCCTTTAGGTATTACGTTGAATCAGCGCCCGCGCAAAGACATCGCGAGGTGACGGCGATCCTCTTCTGTAGCCGCTTCGCTGTGCGAAGCGTGAGAGCGACATGGAAATGTGAAACTTCTCGTCCGGATCAACCGTTCCCCTCACGCCGCCCACAGGGCGACGGCTACAGAAGAGATCCTAATTCAGCGCATACACTTCCACGACAGCTATGCCGGTTCCACCGCCCGCGCCGCGCACGATCGCGGTGTAATTCGCGCCGTTCGCCAGCAACGTGTAAACGATGGCTGACTCCGCATCGTTCGCGGGAGGGACAGACGTTGCGATAATCTCCGCCTCCTGATCGCTTCGCCAGTTGTCGTTGAAGGCGAGCTGCGCGCCGTTGCTGTCGACTATTTGCAAAGTCGGGTCCGCCAGCTTGCCGGCAATGTTCAAGGAAGGACCGATCGCGCGCACGATCACCTTCTGCGCCGCCGGACCGACGACGATGGTGCCAGCGATGAGAACGTTATCTCCCGATTGCACAAATCCACGCGTGGAAATATTCGCCAGCCGCGAATCCGCGGCGGTATTCAGGTCGTAGACTTCGACTACTCCGATGCCGGTTTGCCCGTTCACTCCGCGCACCACCGCAGTATAAGCGGAGTTGTTCGCCGGCAGGGTCCGAACTATAGCCGACTCGAGCGGACTCGTGGGCGCGATCGTGCTGTCGATAGTCGCCTGTTTGTTAGGGCTGTCTCCCCAGTTGTCGTTCGTCTCGATGATCCCGGACGCGTCATGCAACTCCAGGATGGGATCGGCCAGTTTGTCGGCAAAAGGAAGTGAGGGACCGATGGCGCGCACAATCACCTTTTTCGGAGTCGAGCCCGTGACAATGAAGCCGCCGATGAGCGCGTTGTCGCCGGTCTCCACTCGGAGGCGCGTCGAGATATTGGCGAGCGCAGTCGCCTGCACTTCAAACGCGCCGATGTCGCTGCCATCGCCGGGAATGGGGTTTGGGATCGCGGCGTTGTCTATCGGCCGGAGGAGCCCACGCTGGTCGGCCCCGGAATCCAAACTGAAGACGCTCGCGGTCAGGCTCGCACCGCGATCAATCGCCGGGCTGCCCGGGAGCAAGGCACGCGTCAAGGTGGGCCCGCCATTGTCCCTTAACTGGTCGAGCTTGGGGTCGATTGGCGACGCCGGCGTGCCGATCTGATCGTAGCCGGCTTGCGTATAGGTCATCGCGGAATTGTTCCCGATGATGTTAAAGCCGACCCCCACTGAGTTGAAGGGCCCGCTGCCGTCCGGACCATTTGGCGCCGAGTTGAGCGCCAGGATGGTGTTCGCGATGGTCACCGTGGCCCCGTTGATACTGCGAATGCCGCCGCCGAAATCCGCCGTATTCTCCGCGATGGTGCTGTCGAGAATCATGACCGACCCGACGTTACTGATGATGCCGCCGCCACTGTCGGAGTTATTGCCCGGACCGACTGCTGAATTCTTAGAGATAGTCACGGTATAGAGGGAAATTTTCCCACCCCGGTTGAAAATACCGCCACCGCTACCGGCCTGAGTAGTGCTGCTGACGGTATTGTTAAAGAGGGTGCTTCTGATGACCGTCAACGTGCCGAAGTCGTTATGAATACCGCCACCGTTGAGGGCGAGATTCCCCGTGATGGTGCAATTGGTGATCGTCAGCGTCGCCGGGTTGTAGATGCCTCCGCCGAGCTGGCCAGTCGCGTTGCCGTTGGCAATGGTCAAACCGGAAATATTCACCCTCGGCGTGCCAGAAATATTAAAGATGCGAAAGTTTGCCGTCCCGGCCACGGCGCTGCGCCGTACGCTCAGAAGATTAGCGCCGGGGCCGTTAATGGTGAGATTTTTGTTAATCGCCAATTCACCACTCGTTAGGTCGATGGCGCCGCGGACGTTCGGCGCGAAAGTAATCGTGCTTCCACCGCAGGCACTACCCAGGACTGAGCGCAAGGAACCGGCGCCGCTGTCCGCGTTGGTGTTGACGACCAGGTTGATTTCACTGCAGCCGAACAACTGGTCGGCTTGCACCTCATAAGCACCGATATCCGCGCCGTCGCCAGCATTGGTGATGGACAACGTATCGACGGGCCGGAAAAAGCCGCGTTGGTCCGCCACCGTGGTACCCGAGTCACCTTTATCGATAGCTTTGCTGTTAGGGAGCAGCGCATGGGTCTTCGTCGGGCCGCCGTTGTCGTGGAGTGGACCGAGCAGCGGATCGATTGGTGCGGCCGGTGTGCCCATCTGATCGCCCGTAGCCGCCGTAATAGTCGCACCGGAATTGTTACCTATGAGGTTATAGCCTTGCGATGGGACTGTAGAATTACTCGCGATATCGGGACCATTCGGCGCCGAGTTCTTCGCCAGGATCGTGCTCCGGAGCTTGATCGTACCGATTGATAAGTTCAGGATTCCGCCGCCATACTCCCCGGCATTCGATGCGGTATTTGCGGTAATCGTGCTGCTAGTAATCGTAACAGGGACGCTGCTGGCATTGTAAATCCCGCCTGCGCTGCCCCCGGCGATGTTGCCGGAGATCGTGCTGTTGCCGATCGTTAGGGTTGCGGGATCGAGGTTTACTATGCCGGCGCCGCCCGACGAGCTCGTGTTCCCGGAGATCGTGCTGCTGTTGATGGAAACGAATCCGCTGCCTCTGTTGTGGATAGCACCGCCGGCGGTCGCCGAGTTGTCCGCGATCGTGCTGCTATCGATAAACAAGTAGCCGGTGTTAGCAATCGCTCCGCCGGACTGCGATGCGCTGTTACTCGACAGCCCGCAGTTCGTCAGATGCAGGTCACCCACGTTATGAATCGCGCCGCCTCCTTCGATGGTGTGATCCGCGCCATGGGAAATTGAGAGTCCTGAAATGTAGACGGAAGCACCGCCAGAGGGGATATCGAGCACTCGAAACTCAGCGACCCCGGCGGCGGTGTTTCGTGAAAGCGTAAGAGAAGCGGCGCCCGGCCCCACGATCGTGACGGTTTTGTCGATAGCGATCGTGCCGTTGGTCAACGCGATAGTACTGTTTGCCGCCAGCGAAAAAGTGATCCGGTCCCCCGAATGCGCGCTCAAGATCGCGTCGCGCAACGTGCATTTGTCGGGCGTGCATGTCCCGGTCCCGTCGTCAGTCGTGCTGTTGACGATGAACGTGGCCGCCCGCGCCGAGGTGACGGCAATGAGGATTGCCGAAAGGCAAGAGTGACGTAACCAGCGTGAAGTCTTCATATTCCAACCCTTTCTTCCCTGTGGAACGATCGACTTCTGCCGTCTCTACCTGGCAGAAACTCCGACGTCCATATTCAGTCTAATTCAGCACATACATTTCCACCACCGCGATGCCACTGGAATTATTCGCGCCGCGCACGATCGCCGTGTAATTCGCGCCGTTGCCGGAAAGCGTCGTGACGATGGCGGATTCCAAATCGTTAGCGGGCGCAACGGTGCTCGCGATGATGTCCACCTCCTGGTTGCTGCGCCAGTTATCGTTCGCGGCCACGAGCGCGCCGTTGTTATCGCGCAATTCGAGCGTCGGGTCCGCCATCTTTCCGGCGATATTAAGCGACGGCCCGATCGCCCGCACGATCACTTTTTGCGATGTCTGTCCGAGCACGATTGTGCCAGCAAAGAGAACGTTGTCGCCGGTCTGGACAAATCCGCGCGTGGAGATATTTGCCAGCCTCGAGTCCACCGTCGTGTCGAGATCGTAAACCTGGACAACCGCAATCCCAGTCGTGTTGTTCGCGCCGCGCACGATCGCCGTGTAATTGGTGCCATTCGCCGGCAACGTGCGGACCAGCGCCGACTCGAGAGTGTTCGTCGGCGGAATCGTGCTGTCGATAACAGCTTGTTTGTCCGCGGCGGGCTGGTTTTGCCAGTCGTCATTCGACCCAAGGAGCGTGTTGCCGCTGAAAAGTTCCAAGGTCGGGTTCGCGAGCTGGCCCGGTAGGTTCAGCGAGGGGCCGATCGCGCGAACGATGACTTTTTTCGGCTGCGTGCCGGTAAGGATAAAGCCGGCGATCAACGCATTCGGGTCGGCTGCCGCAGGCAGTCGGGTAGAGACGTTGGCGAGCAGCGTCGGCGCGGCTGAGACCGGCGCCACGAAATCCAGTTTCGCATTTAGCGAATTCGACACCGTCACTGGCAGTTGAGTATTGCCAAACGCACCACCGCTGAGCATCGCCGTGTAGTTCCCGTTCCCCGGGACCGGAACGGAATAACCCCCGGACGGGCTGGTGACCGCGAAGAAATTGCTCCCGGGCACATCCACCCGGATGCCGCCGATGCCTTCGCCCGGATCGTAGAAACCGTTGCCATTCGTGTCCTGATAAACCACACCGGTGATGAACGGCATGGAGTTCGCCAGCTTTCCGAAATTCTGCACCGTGTAGAGAGAATCCCAGGTATTTCCCTGTCCATTATCTTTCCCCGCGCTCACCCCAATGCCGATTTCTCGCCAATAGGTTAGCATCATCGACATGCGATGGCCGCGCCCCGCCACCGACTGGTCGGTGAAGAGGGAGTTGTGCTGATTGAGAATCGTCGCAACAAGCTTCGAACCGGTAAAAGGACCGCTGCCAATCGAGAGGTTTTCCGCCACGTTCTCTGGGCCGGGGAAAGATCCGCCCGCCGTCGTTGGGCCGTTATACTCGGTACTCAAGTTCATTGAGTACCCGGCGGCGTTGATTCGCTGTTCCGGCGTGCTATTGCCGTACGTATGGGGATTACTGCCGGCGATAAAAAACTGATCCGCATCGTTCAGGACCTTTGCGCGGCTTTGGGCGCAATTCGCCAGCAGCGGATTCCACGAAAGCGGCTGAGCAGTGTTAGCGATCGTTAAGGACTGGCCGTTGATCGAGGGCGGGCCTTCCTGCAGCCCTCCGGGAAAAGGAGGTTCCCCTTGATTCGCGAACCCCACCAGTCGGGTCGCTTCGGCGCCGCCATTCGCGCGGGCGCGATTGATCAGCTCAAGCATGTATTGTTGCTCCGGACTCGGGTAGCCGATCGAGTATTGGGTTTGCGCCATCGCGGGAGAGAAGCCGGCCGCCGCGACGAACACGCCAAGCGCGATGATTTGAATCCGGATGTTTGCGAGCATGATGCGCGAAAGATGCCTTTTTCTCGGCGCGAACGAAAGCCGAAAACTCCCGTGGCCGCTTCTTTGTAGCCCTTCGCACAGCGAAGCGTGAGACCGGCCTTACCACACCTCACGCCGCCCACCCTCCTTCGTCCGTTGCGGTGTGGCAAGCAGGGCGGCGGCTACCGAAGATGATTCCTCACGAAATCCCTTACCGCTTCCTGCCACGGGCGCGGCGCTCGGCCAGTCAGCGCCGCGTATTTCGCGCTCGAAAGCACACTGTAAACCGGCCGTTTCGCGACGAAGTTTTTCATCTCGGACAGCGACGACGGGCCAATTGTCTTCGCCTTCATCGGAATTCCTTCCGCGCGGCAACAATCCAGCGCGTATTGCGCGTACTCCTGCCAGCTGCACTCGCCCGTGTTCGCGAGATGAACGATCCCGCTATGGCCCGGATCGTCGTCGGAAAAAAAAACCTTCAGCATTTCCGCCAGGTCGAGCGTGTAAGTCGGCGTCGCCCATTTGTCCGCGATCGCTTTCACCTCTTCGTGTTCGCGCGCCTGGTTCAGCGCCCAATCGATAAAACTCGGCCGGTCCGGCCCGAACACCCACGACACGCGTACGATCAACGCCCGCTCGTTCGCCTCGAGCGCGCGCCGTTCCCCTGCCCGCTTCGATTCCCCGTAAACGCTGATCGGGCAGGCTTCATCCTCTTCCGTGTACGGCTCGCGCTTCTCCCCATCGAAAACGTAATCGGTGCTGATGTGAATGAACCGAGCCTTTTTCCGCGCGCAGATCTCCGCGAGCACGCCGGGCGCTTCGCCGTTGATCGCGAACGCTTCCTCCTGGTGCGTTTCGCACCGGTCCACATTCGTCTGCGCCGCCGTGTTGATCAGCCCGTCGAACTTCAACCCGCCCAGCGTGGCGCGCATCTGTTCCGGCGCCGCGAGATCGAGCTGCGCATGATTAAACCGGACGATGTCGAAGGTGCCGGCGTATTCACGCACCAGCGCCGCGCCGAGCCTCCCGCCCGCGCCGATAATCACCAACCGTTTCACCGCGTTTCACTAATGCGGGAAGCTCCAAATCCCAAGCTCCAAGCTCCAAAGAAATTCCAATGCTTTAAACTTCAAAGGGAGTCTGCCGCGTGATCTTTCTTTTTTTCTTGTTGGTTTTTGAAATTTCCTTGGGATTTGGAGCTTGGGATTTGTGATTTCCGGCGCTACCGCGCTGGCTTCTTTGCCTTCGCCAGCTTGCTGCATTCCTGCGCGCACTTGCGGCACGCTTCGGCGCACCGCGAGAAAGCCTCAATCTTCGAATGCTTCTCGCACGCCTTCGCCAATTCTTCGCAAGCCTGCGCGCAAACGCCGCAGATCGGATACGCATACTTCGACCCGCGCTCCAGCAGTTGCGTGGTCAGCGTCGCGATCCGGGCGCAGTCTCGCGCCGTCACGATGACCGACGCCACCTTGTTCACGTCCGGCTGCGCCAACCCGGCCGTGACCAAATGTTCACAGCGCCGCCGCGCCACATTCAAAGCATCGATTGCATCGCTGAATTTTGGTGGCCACATAGATTTTCCTCGGTAAATTTTTTTCTCTCGCACGAATCACTGCGCCCGCGCTTACGAGTAGAGAAAATTTCTGGCCGCCCGGCAAGATTTTATTGTCCGGCGCTTACCATCATCTCCCTTACTGGAGGAAATAAACCTGGACGACACCGATGCCGCTCGTGTCGTTCTTGCCGCGGACCTGGGCAGTGTATTGACCTGGTTGGATCGTCGTCACAAGGGCGGCTTCAAGATCGCTACTGGGCTGCAGGCCCGTGTTCTCGAGTTCCTGCTGCTGGCTTGTTTTCCAATCGTCGTTTTCGAGCACGATCCCTCCATTCTGGTCGCGAAGTTGCAGCGTTGTATCTGCCAGAGCGTTGCTGATCCCGAAGGCCAGCAAAGAGGGCCCGATCGCCCGAACCACGGCTTTCACCGGCGCATTCTGCACGATGAAGCCGGCGATCATAAGCTTATCTCCTCCTTGAATGAATCCTCGCGTCGCGATATTCGCGAGTTTGGCGGGCGACGCTGCACTGAGATCGTAGGCGTCGACAACACCAGTCCCGACGGTGTTTCCAAAGCCGCTGACGACGGCCGTGTAACTGCCCGGGGCAAGATTCGCGATGATGGTGGACTCCAGATCGTTCCCCGGCGCCAGACCACTCGCGCTGATCTCCGCCGATTGATCGTTTGTGATAAGGCCACCGGTTTGCGTGACCTTCCAGTCATTGTTTGCGGCAACGGTCGCGCCGCTAGCGTCGTGAATCTCCAATACGGGATTGGCTAACGCGTCGGTGATTCCAAATGGAATAAGCGAAGGTCCAATGGCGCGGACCAGGATCTTCTTCACCGATCCTTGTGCCCCTTGGACAGTGAACCCTTCGATGAGCGCATCATCCCCGGTGCCTGCCGGCAATCTTGTAGAAACGTTGGCTAAAACTCCGGGTGTAGGAGATGGAGCTACGCAGGTTAATCGCTGATTGGTGTTTGTATTGCCGGATGTGCCGGGAAACGGCCCATTCCCTTTTGATCGCCCACCGACAACATAGAATTCTCCGCTTACGATTGCACCGCCCATATCCGCCCGTTCGATCGGCATATCCGGCAGACTCGACCACGTATTGGAAATCGGATCCCAATGGATTACGGATTTCGAAACCTTCGTTGTATCAGCTCCACCTACATATCCGCCGGCCAAAACGGCGCCGCCGGTATAATAGCCAGCCGCCGCGCCGTATCGGCTAACCGGTAGATCGGCAATTCCCTCATCGTCCCAAGTATTGTTCGAAGGATTGTAACGATACGTTTTTGTCGTCCCGCCGATCCCAGGATTAAAGCCGCCGACGAAATAGACGAAATTTCCATCCGTGAACGCAGCTGGTGTCATCTCAGCCCTGGGACACGCGGTTCCGTTTGACCAGGTATTCGTCGCAATGTTGTAAATTTCCATTGCAGTCGTCGGCAGGCCGGCGGCAAAAGCCCCCGACATTTTGTAAATCTTGCCCTTGAGATAGACCGCTGCGAACGACGCAGCCGGGCTGTTGGCCGGCGCCAACGTCGAGTAGCTGTTACCGACCGGATCATACTTATAGAGCGTACCTGTCGGTGCTGATCCACTGCCGGTAAATCCACCAATGATAAAAACGTTGGTGCCATCGCTTACCGCGGCTGCGCCTACTGTTGGGACTGGAAGGGGCGCTATAAACGTCCAGCTCGTTCCATCAAATTTGTAGGCATTCGCGGTACCGAAGCCGGTTCCCCCGCCTGAGTTGCCGCCAAACACGTAAAGGGTACCACCAATACTAGTGACAGCCTGCGAACTGGCTTCTTGTGGCAACCCTTCGGCCTCAGCCCAGCCGCAGCTTGGCGGCGTGTGGGGAGTCGCAGTAGCGGTCGCCGTCGCAGTCGCGGTGGCCGTTGCGGTAGGTGTGGCCGTAGCTGTGGCTGTCGACGTAGGTGTCGCCGTCGCAGTCGCCGTCGCGGTCGCGGTTGCTGTCGGAGTTGCGGTCGCCGTCGCAGTGGGAGTCGGGCTTGCCGCGCCTGGAATTAAGAAAGCATTGCGCAGTGATGACGTAAGGTTTTCCGATCCGTCATTCTGGCCACCTGGATAGTAGCCGGAGGCGCGGACATACAAGTTTGTCTGAGTCGGTAAAGCCAGATTCGTCAAGGTCCAGCTGTTGCCACTGCCTGTCCCGTTCCCCAGGGGAGTGTAGTTAACTGAGTCGGTTGAAGATTCAAAGGTAACGCGCGCAAATTGAGGACTCGAACCACCTAGTTTCCAAACCACCATGGTTTGAAAAACAGCGAGATATTGCGACGAAGCGGTATCGTTCGACAAACGCGCGAAGAGACTGCGGGCCGATCCGCCGACGGAAGCAAAAACTCCGCCGGCCAAAACCTTGCCGTCCACCCCGAGGCCAAGCGCAAGGACCACATCGCCGGCATTCGGATCGTAGGAATCCGCCAAGCCAGTCACCGGATCCAGGCGCGCCATTCGGTTACGCGCTTGACCGCCAATGCTGTTAGCTCCATTGAAAAAACCGCCAACGAGGATCTTGTTGTCCGCCTGCACTACGATTGAAACGACAAAATCGTTTGGCTTTGGATCGAACGAATCCGCCATGCCTGTAGTGGCATCGAGGCGGGCCAGGCCGCTCCGCGCTGCTCCGCCAATGCTGTTGAAGCCACCGCCGGCCAAAATCTTGCCATCCCGCTGGACCGCAATCACTCCAATTGGAAAATTCGAATTTGGATCGAATGAATCCGCGGCTCCAGTATTGGGATCGAGCCGCGCGATATGGTTGCGCGTTTGCCCGCCGATGCTATTCGCGCCGCTGAAAGAACCTCCCACCAGGATCTTGCCATCGGCCTGCACTGCGATCGCAGCGACTGTGCCATTCGCGCCGGGGTCGAATGAATCAGCCAATCCGGTAGCGCCGTCGAGCCGGGCGATGCCCTTGCGTGTCTGTCCACCGATGGTCGTGAAACTACCACCGACCAGGATTTTTCCGTCCCCCTGCACAAGGATCGCGCTGACAGAGGCGCTCGTGTCCGCATTCGGGTCGAACGAATCAGCAAAACCCGTAGTCGCATTAAGCCGGCCGATGCGTTTTCGGGGCTGACCGCCGATGTTCGAAAAGGAGCCGCCCACCAAAATCTTTCCGTCCGGTTGTACCGCAATTGCGTAGACCGAACTGTCGGCGTCTGGGTTGAAAGCGGTATCCAGAGTGCCATCCGTGTGCAATCGGGCGATGTTGTGGCGCGTCACCCCCAACACGGTGTCAAAGACACCTCCGATGAGGATTTTTCCGTCCGGCTGAACCGCGATGGCCTGAACCTGGTTGCCGAGAACGCCTAAATTAAGCGTTTGGTCGAGCCTGCCATCGGTTTCTAACCGGGCGATGTAATTGCGGTTCTGTCCTCCGATGGCATTCGTCCCATCGAAATCGCCTCCAACCACGATCTTCCCATCCGCCTGCACGGCTAGGGCGTAGACAGGGAAGTTTGCGTTGGGGTCGAACGAGTCAGCTAATCCAGTTGCGGGATCGAGCCGCGCTATATGATTGCGGGTTTGTCCGCCGATACCGTTCGCGCCGCTGAAAAATCCGCCCACCACGATTTTGCCGTCCGCCTCCACGGCGACGCAATAGACGCCAGAGTTTGGTTGCGGGTCGAATGAATCCGCCAGACCGGTGACTGCATCAAGTCGCGCAATGCTATAACGCGCCTGGCCACCGATACTGGCGAAAGCGCCGCATACCAGGACCTTTCCGTCCGCCTGCAGAGCAATGGAAAAGACCCAATTGTTCGCGTTCGGATCGAACGAATCTGCCAGTCCGGTTATGCCATCAAGGCGCGCAATGCCGTTGCGGGTTTGTCCGCCGATGCTGTTTGGGCCACTAAACAATCCCCCCACCAGGACCTTCCCATCATTCTGTAGCGCGAGACAATAGACGGCGGCGTTTGCTTTCGGATCGAATGAATCCGCGGCACCCGTAGTAGGATCCAGCCGGGCAATGTTGTTTCGAGGTTGGCCGCCGATAATAGTGAAAGACCCGCCCGCCAAAATCTTGCCGTCGGGCTGAACTACAATTGAGCCGACACCGCCATCGGTGTTCGCGTCAAATGAATCGGCCAATCCGGTCGTTGGATCGAGTCGCGCAATGCCTTTGCGCGTTTGGCCGCCGATACTGGTGAAAGCTCCGCCTGCCAAAACCTTGCCATCAGCCTGGAGAGCGATTGAACGGACGCTATTATTCGCATTCGGATCGAACGCGGTATCAAGCGTGCCATCCGGGTTCAGTCGAGCAATACCGTTACGCGTGACTGCCGCCCCACCGTTGGGCGAGAGCGTCGTAAAATCGCCCCCGATAAGAATTTTGCCGTCCGGTTGAACCACGACGACTCGGATCGCACCGTCAGCATTGGGATCGAAGCCATCGAGAGCGGACTGGGCTCGCCCCGAAACCACGAGGGCTGACACGAATAGCACTATCGTGGCGATTCGGACGCGGAAGGGAGTGAAGAGGCGTTTCATGAGGGGACGGCGGACGCTGGCACACTTCATCGGCTCCGTCCATCGCTGGTGGCGTCTGCCGACGCTAGAACAAACAGATTGAGATCACTTACGAACACATTGATTACAGAATCGGGCCGGGGTCGAGCGGCTTGCTACTGGAGAAAGTAGACCTGGACGACTCCGATGCCGCTCGTGTCGTTCTTCCCGCGGACCTGCGCGGTGTATTGACCTGGTGGGAGCGTGGTCACGAGGGCTGCTTCCAAGTCGTGACTCGGTTGCAGGCCCAGGCTCTGTAGCTCCTGGGCCCGCTGCGCATCGGTTTTCCAATCGTCGTTCATACCAATGAGCGCTCCGTCCTGGTCATGCAACTCCAGCGTCGTGTCCGCCAGGGCGTTGGTAATTCCGAACGCCAGCAAGGAGGGCCCAATGGCCCGAACCACCGCTTTCACAGGCGCATTTTGGACGATGAACCCAGCGATCATCAGCTTGTCGCCTGCCTGGATAAAGCCTCTGGTCGCAATGTTTGCGAGTTTCGCAGGCGACGCGGCGCTGAGGTCGTAAGCGTCGACAACGCCGGTCCCGACGCTATTTCCGACTCCGCTGACCACGGCCGTATAACTGCCCGGGGCAAGATTCGCGATGATCGCAGATTCCAAATCGTTCCATGGTGCGACCCCGCTAGAGTTGATTTCCGGTGCCTGATCACCCGTGATAAGGCCGCCCGTCTGGGTTGCCTTCCAATCGTTGTTGGTCGCAATCGTCGCGGCGCTCGAATCGTGAATTTCCAACGTCGGGTTTGCCAAGGCATCGGTAATCCCAAACGGAAGCAGCGAAGGCCCAATTGCGCGGACCAGGATTTTCTTGGTCGACCCCGCCTGTCCCTGGACGATGAAGCCCTCGATCAACGCGTTGTCGCCCGTTCCTATGGGAAGACGCGTCGAGACGTTACCGACTGCACCAGGTGTAACCGTCGGCGTGGCAGTTGGAGTCGCTGTAGCCGTAGCGGTCGCGGAGGGGGTAGCGGTAGCCGTGGCAGTTGGTGTGGCTGTCGCCGTAGCGGTAGCAGTTGCTGTCGGTGTCCCCGTTGCGGTAGCTGTTGCCGTTGCGGTAGCTGTTGGTGTCGCAGTCGGTGTAGCCGTAGCGGTAACCGTAGCCGTAGGTGTTGTGGTCGCGGTTGCCGTAGCGGTCGGTGTCGCAGTCGCGGTCGCAGTTGGAGTTGGGGTCGGGGTGGAAGTCGGGCCGCAGACAGGGGATGAGCTGGAAGGCGGTATGGTGGTGCTATTCCCCGTTAAAGCGTAGTTGTATACTTCAACCACCGCCACTCCCGTAGTATCGCACTTACCCGCCAAAATAGCCGTGTACGATCCCGGTAGAAGTGAGACAACGAAGGCGCTTTCGCGATCATCGTTGGGCGGAATACCGCTGGCCTGGATTTCAGCCTGTTGGGTATCTTTCCAGTTATCATTAAACGCTAGCAGATGACCGCTGCTATCCCACAGCTGCAGAGTCGGATCTTGTAATGCGCCGGGGCCCTGAAATCCAAGTGATGGTCCGATACCTCGGATGATGACCTTCTGAGACTGGGGCCCGTTTATCGTAAACCCGCCGACAATGACTTTATCGCCAGTACCTGCAATGATACGGCTCGAGATATTCGCCAGTTGGGAACCGGCTGGATTTTCGACGTCAATGATCTCGGCCATCGCGATGCCGGTTGTATCGTTTTTTCCCTTTACAAGCGCAGTTAACGCGCCCGGCGGGACAGTAACCACCATGGCGCTTTCCAAATCGTTGGGCGGCGCCTGCCCGAGAAACGCGAGTTCCGCTTGCTGATTGTCTTTCCAGTTATCGTTCGCTCCAACCAGGCCGCCATTCCCATCATGGACTTCGAGGACTGGATCAGCAAGCTGGCCCGAGACGCCTCCGAGAGATGGCCCTAACGCGCGAACCACCAATTTTTTGGGCTGATTTCCCGTGACGATAAAGCCGCTAACGAGAACATTTGCACCCGTCTCGACCTGAGCGCGGGTAGATAAGCGACCGAGGACATTTGACGGCGTAGGAATAGGAGTAGGGGTTGCCGTCGCGCTGGCCGTGGCGGTGGCAGTCGGGGTAGGAGACGGAGTGGGCGTTCCTGTCGCAGTCGCGGTAGGCGTCGGACTTGCCGTTGCGGTCGCCGTGGGAGTTGGCGTCGGTCCTGGGCCACCCGATGATGCCTCAAAGGCTCCAATATCGACGGTGCTATTCACGATGCGTGGAAAGCCTGAGCCGCGTTGATCGTAAAAGGGAGGGCCATTGAACGGCGGATTGGTGATCGCCGCATTATCTCCCGCATTAATCGCCGCGCTCGTGCTTCCGAGTGCTCTGGTCGTCGTCGGGCCGCCATTGTTGGACAGGGGGCTTAGCTGCGGATCCACTGGAGCAGCGCTCGTCCCTAGGAGATCGCCATTGGATCCGGGGGTGAATCCGGTGCTGCCGTCGATCTTACCGATTAGGTTATGACCCTGGGTTGTGAAGGCGCCTTTAACATCCGGACTACTGCTGGTGCCCACATTAAGGGCAACGATGGTGTTTTTCACCTGGACAAGCCCGCTACTCGCGTTCGCGATCCCGCCGCCGAAATCGGCCGTGTTATTCGCGATCGTGCTATTTACAACAGTGACGGTACCGGTACTCGCATTAAAAATGCCGCCTCCGCTCCTGGGGCCACTGTCCGGTGAAACAGAGTTATTACTGATGGTGCTGTTCGTGACGTTCACCGTCCCGGTGCTGGAATTGCAGATAGCCCCACCCGACGCAATGAAGAACGAGTTATTGTTGCTCAACGTACTGTTGAGGACATTGACCGTTCCGGTGCCGTTTAAGATGGCGCCGCCTCCGCTCGGAGAACGATTGCCGTCGATTGTACTGCCCGTGATATTGACGGTGCCCGCCTGGTTCGTGATGCCACCGCCGCTGGGGTTGCCGGTACTGTTACTGACAACGCAATTAATAATGTTTAAAGTCCCACTCCCGGAATTGGCAACGCCACCTTGCAGACTACCGCGAGTGAGGGTTAAGCCTGATATCGTGACTACCGCCGGATTTGACACAGTGGCTTGGAATATTCCGCCGCTACCATTGTTGGTAATCGTTAGCTGACCAGCGCTCGGTCCACTGATTGTGAGGCTCTTGCTAATTGCTAATGGTCCGCTGGCCAAAGTGATCGGGCTTACTACCTGGGTCATATCGAATGTAATCGTGCTTCCGGCGCAGGCATCCAAAATGGCCTGTCGCAAAGAACCTGGACCGCTGTCTGCATTCGTCGTGACAACAGGATCAGTGGTGCAAGGCGTCGCTGTCGGTGTCGCAGTTGGAGTTGCCGTCGCAGTAGCTGTCGGAGTCGGACTCGCAGTCGCGGTCGCAGTGGGTGTTGGGGAAGGCGGAGTCGCCAAATTGGTAAGAGAGAAATGAGCGGCGGCAGGGACTCCCGTCGCCGTGGCAGGGACATCGTAACTCCCGGTCGTTCCATTGGCGGAAAAACTTGGGGCTGTTGCTTTGCCGCTAACATCGGTCGCGACAACCGCCGGGTCCCCGCCTGCAAATGAACCGCTCGGTCCGGTAGACGGAGGAGTAAACGTTACCGACATTCCGCTTACGCGAAAAGGAAGACCGGATTCTGTCACAGTCGCCTCCAGGTTTGTTCCGAAGGTGGTGTTTATCGCAGCGCTCTGCGGAGTGCCCGCGGTCGCGCTCAGGGCGTAGTTATTTTCCACCGCGCCCATGTCGATCCGCGAATCGATCACACGTGGAAACCCACGCTGGTCGGTCGCTGGGGGAGCCGCAAACGCTGGGTCACCGGCGTTAATCGCTGTGCTATCGGGCGAAAGGCGGTACGTCAGGGTGGGACCTCCGTAAGGACCAAACGGCCGGAGCCTCGGGTCGCCGGAGAGATTATTGCCGCCATTGATCGTCGCGCTGGTCGAGTCCCCAATGAACGAATAGTCAACCCCAAACGTGCCGAGCAGATCCCGGCCGGTAGGTCCGTTGTTCCCGGCAATAATGCTATTCCGGATTGTGGCGCTGCCGAAATTATTGATACCGCCGGCTGAGGCCGAGTTATCGGAGATCGTGCTATTGAGCACGGTCAGAGTCCCCGAAGGTTCATTTTTCATCCCGCCGGCTGCACCACCGCCGTTGTTGACCCCGATGGCCGTGTTCCCGCTTATGGTGCTATTCGAGAGTGTCATGACACCACCGGAATTCGTCGCGCCACCCACCCCGCCGCCGGCCGAGTTTCCGCTTATGGTGCTATTCGAAATGGTCATGACGCCAACAACGTTATACACGCCCCCCGCCGATTGCGCCCCTTGACCTGAGTTTCCGCTGATCGCGCTATCGGTGATCGTCACTGTCCCCGATTGATTAGTAACGCCACCGCCTCCGTTGAATTGAGCCGTATTTCCTGCCACGGAACAACGAACGAGATTAATTGTGCCGGAACCGTAGTTCACGATGCCACCGCCAACGGAGATCGACGAACTATTGGTCACGGCGCAGTCCAAAAGCGTAAGTGTGCCGCTGCCGATATTGGACACACCCCCCCGGCCGCTCTTGCCGTGACTGAGAGTCAAGCCGGAGATCGACACCACGATGGGGCTCGCCGCAGTCGCCTGGAATATGTCGCTGGTATCATTGGCCGTAATGGTCAGTTGGCTGGCACCGGGACCGCTGATGGTCACGTCCTGCGTTGAACCGAGCACGCCACTCGTCAGAATGATCGGGCTGACGACCTGGCTCATATCGAACGTGATGATACTTCCCGAGCAGGCATCGATCAGGGCCTGCCGCAATGACCCCGAGCCGCTGTCCGCGTTTGTGGTCACGACTGGGTCAGTTGTGCAGGTGAGCGTCGTCGTAGCGGCCGGCCCACTCGCGGCGGTGGCCGGCACCGGAGCCCCAACATTGAAGAGTAGAGTCGCAAAGAAAATTACGACGTGGAATAAAGATTTCACGAGGGTAGTGCGGGAAACAGAGATCATGTCGGGGCCGTTTATCCACTATTTGCGGATGTTTGGCCAGAGAAACACTTTGAGAACAGAATCGGCCGCTCTCCTCGCTACTAGAGGAAATAAACCTGGACGACACCGATGCCGCCTGCCTTCGCTAGACAAACAGATTGGGTACAGCTAGGAACACTTTGAGAACAGAATCGGCTGTTGCTGAGCGACGCTGACTTCCCGAACATGGCCCGCAAAAAAGTTTCCCGAGCCCTCGCGCCTCTACCCAGCCGCCGCGCGCTCGATAAGGCGCATCATAAGACGGAAACGCTGACGGCGATCCTGCGCGATGTGGCGGTGAAGAACCAGCGAGAGCAACCACTCACGTTCCATGCGGTGCGCGAAGTCGCTGCCCACTTTCGCGTTCCGATTTCCACGGTGTCGCGCGCCTATCACGTCCTCGAACAGGAAGGCCTTCTTAGCCGGGTCCGCGGATCGAAGACCGTTCTGCAAGGGTTACACTTCGACCGTCAACTCAAGGTCCGCGCTTTTGTCGGCTTCCCAGCGTCGGTCTCCCGGTTTGTCACGCTCCAGGATTACCGGACATTTCTTATCCGGATCCGGCGCGAGTTGCGTTTGCGCGGCTTCGCCGCGGCAACGGCTTTCTTTGAGCCCGCCGAAGCCAGCAGCGATGCCTTGAGCAAGCGCTTCAAGGCCTATGAAGTGGACACTGTCATTTGGTTTCAACCCGGCAAAGAATCCGCCATCACGGCTCTGCACCTGGCCGATATGGGCATTCGATTACTTGGCGTAGCGAACGATAGCTTTTGCCAGTTCCCCTGCCGTTACCAGGTCCGCCGGGATGGCGCGATCAGAGCCTTGCTCGCCAGTTGGAAAACGGAAGGTCAAGGTCGCGTGACGGTAGTCGAATCGAAAGAACAACGTTCGGCAGCCCTTGACGAAACTTTGCACGGAATTCTCGACGAATTAGGAATTCCGTGGTCCGTCGTCACCTACCAGAGCCAGCGCAGCGAAGCGTTCCTGCGCGAGCTGCAACGGAAGAAAAGCAGCGGCGTGATCTTCTCCTCCTCCGCGCTGGCGTCGAAGTTTTGCTTCCGCGCTCCCGGCGCCGTGGCCGACCTGTTAGCCGCACATCGAGTCGCCCTGGTCAACGGGCCGGTTAGTATGCCCTTCGCCAAAGTGCCCGATGTGAAAGTGGATCTCGTTACCGTCGACTGGCAATTGGTCGCCGAAAAAATCGTGGACGATTTGATTAGCCAGGACGCCTTTCAGCTTCCAGGTCCCACCTTCTTTGAAGCCGAAGCGAAACTGCGCGTCCCGCTGAGCGATTTCGCGCAGAGTATTTGATTCATCCTTCGCGAATCAGTCGAGAGCGTAAATTTCGACTAACGCGATGCCGCTGGTTTCAGCGAACCCATGCACAACCGCCGTGTAAGGGGCGTTGTTTCCAGGCAAGCTCCGCACGATGGCCGCTTCATGCGGGTCCGTCGGTGGAATAGTGCTGTCGATGATGGCTTGCTTGTCAGGACTATTGACCCAGTCATCGTTGGCATCCAGCAAAGCGCCGTTGCCATCCCGTAACTCCAGCATCGGATCTGTGAGTGCGCCGGGAACCGGCAATGATGGACCAAGCGCCCGGATAATCACCTTTTGCGGAGTCGTACCCATCACGATCGTCCCAGCGATCAGGACGTCTTGCTTTGTCTGGACCAGACCGCGCGCGGAAATGTTCACCATCCTGGACCCTGCCGTCGGATCAAGGTCGTAGACTTCCACTACGCCCACACCCGTGCCGTAGTTAACGCCGCGAACGACTGCCGTGTAACCGGAGTTGTCTGCAGGCAGCAACGCGACGATCGCTGCCTCCTGGTTGTCCGTCGGCGGGACGGTTGAGGCGATGATTTCTGTTTCCTGATCGGTGCGCCAATCGTCGTTGGAAGCGATCAGGCCGGCTGGGCCATAGAGTTCAAGGGTTGGATTGACCAAGGGCTGTGTAATTCCGGCAGCAGCTAAGGAAGGTCCGATGGCGCGGATAATCACTTTCTTCGGTTGGACGCCGCCAATGATGAATCCAGCTACCAGGACATTGTCGCCGGTTTCGACCCGCAGACGCGTGGAGATATTGGCGAGAATCGAAATGGGTATTGGGGTGGGGCTTGGTGTGGGTGTCGCCGGTAATGGTGTCGAAGTCGGCGTAGCTGTTGGCATAATTGTAGGCGTAATTGTAGGCGTGGCGGTAGAGGTACCGGTCGGCGTTGCGGTTGGCGTAGCCGTAGCCGTAGCCGTAGCTGTGGCCGTAGGCGTAGCAGTCGCTGTTGCCGTAGCTGTGGCCGTCGCCGTTGCAGTTGCAGTTGCAGTTGGTATGGCGGCAGCAGTAGCCGTAGCGGTAGGTGTCGGCGTAGCTGTCGCGGTGGCCGTAGCCGTGGGAGTTTGAATGGGCGTCGGAGTTGGCAACGACTGCGGATATGAGTGCGGGCGCGCAAATGACACAAAAGTCGAGGTCGTATCGTTAGGGTCCGGCTGCGCCTCAAATGAACTGAAATCGTTTGCGAACGATGTATCCCCCACGATCACACGCGCGTTCTGTGCGCCAATGATCAGGCGGCCCGCTTCATCCACGTCGATGTCGCTGAGCCAGTCGAAGCCCGTGGCCTTGCTCGCCTCCAAAACGCCTATCGCGCTGAAGCGAGAGACCACGCCTTCTGATCCGCAGATATACAAACGGCCAATTTGATCCACCGCAATGCTCCGGTACCCGCTCGGCAAGACATTCGCGGGAAAGTTGATATCGCGAATCCATTCCAGGGTCACTGGATTGTAAACCCGCACCGTCCGGTTTTCTGCGGAGGCCCCATAGAGATTGCCATCGAGTCCCATGCTTACGTCCGAGAAACCCGCATCAGACGCGAACCTGACCGCGCCATTACCGGCCGTGTCAAAACGGACAATACCCTTGGCTTCGCCGCCCTGAGTGGCCATATCGGTGACGAAAACGAAATTCTGATACGAGGTGATCCCTCCGTAAGCGAACGTGTTTACGGTGCTCCACCCGGGGAACGTAGAATGAGTGAAGGTTCCCTGGCTGGGTGAATACCGGGTAAGGAATGGCGCAAAAGTTCCGTTGTAGCAAGAGATCATGCCATCCTGGTCAACCACAACGTCCCGGACATTTTCCGTAACGGGATAATCACCCCCGTTGTAGTTAAATTGGATCGTCTGCACCACTACGCCCGCCGGCGTTACTTCCCGTACCAGGTTGCTCGAATAGCCGGCTCGCGGAATGGAAACGAGGATGTTGTTTGGATCGAGCGCCTGCGGCGGAGGTGTAGAGATGGGAGTGGGTGACGGGGTCGGACTCGGCGATGCCGTTGGCGCAGGAGTAGGTGTCGGGACAGGCGTTGGTGTCGGGTAGGGAGTCGGGGTCGGCGCCGGTCCGGACCCCGTCAGAAAAACATTTCGCACTGATTCGGCGATGCTTGCTGAACCATTGAAATGGCCGGTGCCATAGTAACCGCGACCCCGGACAAAGAAATTCTGGCCGGTTGGGAGACTTAGACCTGTCAGACTCCAATCGTTTCCCGTGCTCGTTCCGTTACCCAGGGACGAGTAGCTCACATTATCGAACGAAAACTCAAAGTCCACGCGCGTAAATTGTGGACCAGCGCCGCCCCTTCTCCAAGTAATGGCACTCGGTGTTACCGCCAAGTCCTGGAAGGCAGCGGTGCCGTTGCTCAAACGAGCGAAGAGACTGCGCGGCTGGGAACTGATATTGGCAAAATCGCCGCCAGCCAGAATTTTGCCATCTGGCTGAAGCGCGATCGAGCGAACTACCCGATCCGCGCCAGGATCGAACGAATCGGCCAAGCCGGTATTTGCGTCGAGGCGCGCGATGTAATTGCGCGCCTGTCCGCCGATGTTTTTGAAATATCCAGCGGCTAAAATCCTTCCATCTGCCTGCAGCGCCAGGGAGTAAACGGTACTATTCGCATTCGGGTTGAACGAATCGGCCTGGCCTGTCGAAGGATCCAGCCGGGCGATCCAGTTGCGCGCCGCGCCACCGATGACCCAAAAATCCCCGCCTGCTAAAATCTTTCCGTCCGGCTGCACGGCGATAGCAAAGACGATGCTGTTAGCCTGGGGATCAAAGGAGTCGGCCAACCCAGTGGTGGCATCCAGCCTTGCCAAATAACTGCGCGCCTGCGCGCCGATGCCATTGGATCCTCGAAAAAAGCCGCCTACCAAGATTTTGCCGTCGCGCTGGAGCGCGAGCGAGAAAACGAGATCGTTCGCGTTCGGATCGAAGGAATCGGCCAGGCCGGTCACCGGATCGAGGCGGGCGATGTGATTGCGGGTTTGGCCACCAATTCCGTTCGGTCCGCTGAACTCACCACCGGCCAGGATCCTGCCATCCGCCTGCACGGCGAGGCAAAGGACCGAGTTATTCGCGTTCGGATCAAATGAGTCGGCCGCGCCGGTTGTGGCATCGAGACGCGCGATCCGATTGCGGCTTTGTCCGCCCACATTCGTGAACGTGCCGCCAACCAGGATTCGACCGTCAGGTTGGACCGCTATCGAGCGGACCCAAGAGTTTGCGTTTGGATTGAAGGCACTGTCAAGCGTGCCATCGGCGTTAAGCCTCGCAATATTGTTGCGACTCACACCCAGAATGCTGGTGAAGTCGCCTCCGATGAGAATCTTGCCGTCTGGTTGAACCGCGGTCGCGAAAACCGCATATCCTACCGCGTTCAAGTTCAGCAGTGTCTGATCGACTTGGCCGTCCATCTCAAGACGGGCGAAGCAACTGCGGGCGATGGCCGGGCCGCCATTAGGTGAGACAGTCGAGAAAAAACCTCCTATGAGGATCTTGCCCTCCGGCTGCTGAAGAATGACGTCCACCGCGCGATAGTCAGGATTCGGATCAAACGAATCCGCCAAACCGGTAACAGGATCGAGGCGGGCGATGCCGTTACGCAGTTGCCCGCCGATGGTGACCCCTTGGGAATAAAAGCCGCCAGCCAGAATTTTGCCGTCCGCTTGGATGACGACTGTTTTTACCTGAGCGCTCGCATTCGGATTGAATGAGTCTGCCAACCCTGTGACTGGATCCAGGCGCGCCAGCCGCTGACGCACCTGCCCGCCGATGCTGGGCTCGCCCGAACGCGAATAGAAGTCCCCTCCCACAACAATTTTGCCGTCGGGCTGGATGGCGATGGCGTAGACAGTTCCATTCGATTTCGCGTCAAATGAGTCTGGCGAACCTGTCACGGCATCCAAGCGCGCGAAATTTCGAACCACCCCACCAATACTATACATCCAACCCCCGACAAGGATTCTCCCCTCCCCGTCGATCGCAATCGCCCAAATGCTCGCATCGGCTCGTGGATCAAATACCGAATCGAGATTCCCCAGGGAATCCACTCGGACAAAGAAATGGCGTTGAATCGCCGCACCGCCGTTGGGTGACAGAAAGTCAAAACTCCCTGCCACAAGAATTTTGCCATCTGGCTGGACTACAATCCTGGTGATTCCCCCATTCGGCCTTGGATCGAAGGAATCTGCCAAACCCGTTACCGAATCAAGACGCGCGATGTAGTCACGGTTTAGGCCGCCAATGCTGTTTTGTCCGTGGAAGAGACCCCCGACGAGGATTCCACCGTCTGGTTGCAAAGCGATCGCCCACACCGTCCCGTTCGCGTTTGGGTCAAAGGTCGAGTCAACCGTTCCTTCATGATTTAGCCTGGCGATGTGGTTGCGATTCACCGGCGGTCCGCCGTTCGGAGAGAGCGTTGTAAACTCTCCGCCGATGATAATCTTGCCGTCGGGCTGAATAGCGGCCGCATAGATCGGCGCGTTGGGGTTTGGAGCAAAGCCATCGAGCGCGGTTTGGCCAGGGGCGGCTCCGGCCAGCAACGTCCACGACAGAACCGAAACGCCGACCGAGCCGAAACGGGTTCGGAGCAAAGTCGTTAAAAAAGAAGGCAGGGCTCTGCGGGTATTCACAGACAGGGTAAAAGGAGGCCGCGCTCTTCTAAGCAGCTTCGGTGCTCAATCGGCCCAGCGGCGACCGGGTTCTACTGAAGGAAACGTGCTGCGCCCGCTGGATGCCTGAGCAGGCTAATGCCGGCCAGTCCGCTCGAGGAGCGGTTCCCACCAGGCGCGGTGTGTTCGCGTACCAGTCCTTACTGGAGGAAATAAACTTGGACGACGCCGATACCACTGGAGTCGTTCTTCCCACGCACCTGGGCGGTGTACTGGCCAGGTTGAATCGTTTCCACCAAGGCCGCTTCAAGATCGTCCGTCGGTTGCAGACCAGTGCTTTCCAGCTCCGCTCTCTGGTCAGTCTTCCAGTTGTCATTCTCGCGCACAATCGCTCCGTTTTGATCGCGCAGTTGCAGCGTCGTATCAGCCAACGCGTTGGTGATTCCGAAGGCAGTCAACGAGGGCCCGATCGCGCGGACCACCGCCTTCACTGGCGCACTCTGGACAATAAATCCGGCGATCATAAGCTTATCTCCGGCCTGCACCAGACCGCGCGTGGCAATGTTAGCTAATCGCGCAGGAGACGAGCCATTCAAGTCGTAGGCATCGACCACCCCCGTGCCAGTGGTGTTTCCGGCGCCGCGCACGACGGCCGTAAAATTACCCGGCGCCAGGTTTGCGATGATCGCGGACTCCAAGTCGTTACCTGGCGCAAGACCACTGCTGTTGATCTCGGCAGACTGATCGCCGGTAATAAGTTGACCCTGCTGCGTACTCCTCCAATCGTTATTTGTTGCCACCGTTGACCCGCTCGCATCGTGAATCTCCAGGGTCGGATTAGCCAATGCATCAGCTACTCCAAAACCAGTGAGCGAAGGACCGAGTGCTCGTACCATGATCTTCTTCATTGAGCCTGTCGGCCCCTGCACGATAAACCCTTCGATCAGCGCATCGTCTCCGGTACCCACCGCCAAGCGTGTCGAAACGTTGCCCACCAAACCGGGGTTCACCTTTACCATCTCGGTGGCGTCACCGCAAACGCCGGCGGCCAGGTTATTATTCGCATCTCCACCATAGGCCGCTACGAATCTGTAAGTGCCGGGGGAGGATGGGGTGAACGACCCGGATGAATAGTTCCCATTACCGTTGACGGTTTTTGTAGATGTGAAAAGTGGTGTCCCGGCGCAGGTCTCATTGTCCGGGCCAAAGAGGGAAAAAGTGACAGTCCCAGTCGCACCGGTTCCATTAGCAAGGGTTGCCGCATCAGAAATGCTGCCGCCGAGAAAAACATTCGGTGAAGCTTGCGTGCTAATTACTGGATTCGCTTTCGTCACGGTGACGAATGCGTTCGCATCGTTGCATTGACCGCCCACTGGATTGTTATTTGTGTCGCCGCCATAACTCGCGACCCATCGATAAATGCCAGTCGCCGAAGGCGTGAAGTTGCCGGAACCGTAGGTGGCATTGCCGGCGTTAACCGGCACAGAAGAAGTAAAGACGGCCGCTGCGCCACAGTTAGAGTCATTCGGTCCGTAAAGACTAAAAGTGATGGTTCCCGAAGGATTGAATCCCGCGGCAAGCGTTGCGGTATCCGACACACTTCCTCCGAGTGCAACTGTCGCCGAAGCATTCGATGTAATCGTTGGAGACTTCTTGCTTACGACAACTGACGTGTTCGCATCATTACACCCGCTCGCTGAGGAGGCGTTGCCCGCAGAACCGCTGTAGATCGCCACAAATCGATAGGTGCCGGGCGCCGTCGGCGTAAACCCGGCGGAGGTGTAGGTTCCATTACCATTGACATTTGAAGTCGAGGTAAAGGCTACGGTCCCTCCACAAGTAGCATCGTCAGGTCCGTAAACATTGAAGGTAATCGTGCCAACGGGGCTTGCTCCGCCTGAAAGAGTGGCCACGCCCGATATCGTTTCACCTACCGTGGTCGGAGACGAAGCGGTGGGCGATAACGTCGTGACCGACACGAAAGCATTCAGCACGGATTCCGTGATGCTCTCCGAACTATTGAAGTAGCCGCTCCGATAATAACCGTGAGCGCGAATGTAGAAGTTCTGGCCAATCGGCAAACTCAAGCCCGTCAGGCTCCAATTGCTGCCGGACGGCGCGCCGTTGCCAAGGGCAGTGTAGTTCACATTGTCGTTTGAAAACTCAAAGCTGGCACGCATCAATTGTGGGCTGGAGCCGCCGCGCGTCCAAGTAATGCTGCTTTGCGACGCAGCGAGATTTTGGAACGCAGCGGTGCCGTTATTCAGACGAGCGAAGCGGCTGCGTGTCTGTCCGCCGATTTCCGTGAACCCGCCCCCCACCAAAATCTTACCATCTGACTGCACCGTGGTTGAAAAGACGTCGCCGACCGCATTCGGGTCGAACGAATCGGCCAAACCGGTCGTGTCATCGAGCCGCGCGATTCGGCTGCGCATCTGGCCGCCGATGTTTCTGAAATTGCCGCCCACCAAAATTTTTCCGTCTGCCTGCGGCGCAAGTGAACTAACAAGACCGTCCGCGCTCGGATCGAAAAAATCGGCTAGACCCGTCGTGGCATCGAGTCGGGCGATGAAACTGCGGATCTCTCCGCCGATGGTGGGCGCCGTTGAGCCTGTGCTGGAAAAATAACCGCCCACTAAAATCTTACCGTCCGGTTGCTCGACGAATGCATTGACGTTCCTGTTGGCATTCGGGTCGAACGAATCGGCCAGGCCGGACGCGGCATCGAACCTGGCGAGGCGGTTTCGCGTTTGTCCGCCGATGCTGTTCGTTCCGCTGAATTCTCCGCCTACCAAAATCTTGCCGTCTCTCTGCACCGTGATGACTTCGACAATACCGTTCGCCTGCGGGTCGAACGAATCAGCCAGGCCAGTCACAGGGTCGAGCCGGCCGATATGCCTGCGCATCTGGCCGCCGAGCATGCTGAATGCACCGCCCGCCAGGATCTTGCCATCTTCCTGGACGGCAAGGGAGAGGACGTAACTACCTGCACTACCCGCGCCCGCATTGAAAGAATCGGCCAGGCCGGTGGCAGCATCCAACCGGGCAATTTGACCGCGCGGTTGTCCACCTATGTTACTGAAATACCCGCCGACTAAAATTTTCCCCCCTGGCTGCACTACAATTGAAGCGACAATAAAGTCGGCGTTGGGGTTGAACGCCGTATCCAGCGTTCCGTCGGTATTGAGGCGCGCGATGTTGTTGCGGGTGACGCCGAGAACGCTGCTAAATTGGCCGCCGATGAGAATCTTCCCATCCGGCTGAGTTGCTGTGGCGAACACATAACTCCCGACAACGTTGAGATCGAGTGTGCGGTCGAGCCTGCCGTCGGTTTCCAACCGGGCGATGTTATTGCGGGTCACCGTGGCACCGCCATTCGGCGAGAGCGCATTGAAGATGCCGCCCGCCAAGATCTTGCCGTCGGCTTGCGCCACGATGGAAGAGACGCTAGCACCAGTTATGTTCGGGTTGAAGGAATCAGCCAACCCAGTGTTAGCATCGAGCCGCGCAATGTGATTGCGGGTCTGTCCCCCGATCCGGTTGAAAAATCCTCCGGCTAAAATCTTGCCGTCCGCCTGCACGGTGATTGAAAAAACGATAAAGTCAGCATTCGGATCAAAGACGGTATCCACCGTACCATCGGCTTTCAGACGCGCGATACTGTGGCGCGTGTGTCCGCTGATTGTGCTGAACTGCCCGCCTACTAAGATATTACCGTCCGCCTGCACGACGATGGCGTTGACAAAAATGGGCGCGGAGGCGTCGCTCGGGTTTGGGGCGAACGAATCTGCTAGGCCAGTCGTGGCATTGACCCGAGCGAGGTGATTCCGCGACTGTCCGCCGATGCTGGTGAAAATACCACCCACTAAAATCTTGCCGTCTGCCTGCACTGCGATTGAATCGATCCGCTCGTTTGCATTCGGATCAAATGAATCGGCCAACCCATTCGTGGCATCAAGCCGGGCGATGTGATTGCGCTGCTGTCCGCCAATGCTTGTGAAAGATCCGCCCACCAAGAGTTTGCCGTCTGATTGCAGCGCGATTGATCCGACAAAGTCGTTAGCATTCGGGTCGAACGAATCCGCCAACCCAGTCGTGGCATCGAGGCGCGCGATGCGGTTACGTGGCTGCCCGCCGATGTTTGTGAAACCGCCGATAACCAGAATCTTGCCATCCGCTTGCACCGCGATGGCCTTGACACAGCAATCCGCGTTCGGATTGAAGGTGTCGTCGAGAGTCCCGTCCGGATTCAACCTGGCAATATTATTGCGCGTGATCGCCGGTCCAGCGTTGGGCGAAAGCGTACTGAAGTCGCCGCCGACGAGAATTTTGCCGTCCGGTTGGACGGCGACGATTTCGATCCTGCCATTCGCATTTGGATCGAAACCATCGAGAGCAGATTGCGCTTGCAATTGCCCCGTCAACATTAGGAACAGCAACAGGGTCGCCGCCGCTATCGTCATCGATCCGCCAAGGATCTTTTGATTCCGGAACCGGATCATCAGAAACGGCTGGCAAGCTATCGTCTGGAACCAGAAGGTGGAAAATAGATGGGACATGTGGAGGGGAACGAAGGCCCCCTTCTTACGTCTCAACTGTCGATAGGACAAGCTAGAACTCTGGCCGCCGAGAAAAGAATCTAATTAAGGCAGCAGTTCCGACGGCGGTTTGGAAAGCGCCGCTCCTTGTAAGTCAATGCCGCCCGGTCCGCTCGAGGAGCGGTTCCCACCAAGAGCGATTGTTCGCGTACCAGTCGATGGTGGACTCGAGGCCGTCTTTGAAGTTGTGGAGGGGTTTCCATTGCAGCTCGCGGTGTGCGAACGAGGAATCTATGGCATAACGGCGATCGTGGCCGAGGCGGTCGGTGACGTAGGAGATGAGGCTCTCGGGTTTGCCGAGCTTTTTCAGGATCGCTTTCACCGTATCGATATTCGGCATTTCGCTGTCACCGCCAAAATTGTAGACCGCGCCCGGTTTGCCCTCGAAAAGCGCGGCCACGATCCCGGCGCAATGGTCTTCGACGTGAATCCAGTCGCGCACGTTCATGCCGTCGCCATACACGGGGAGCGGATCGTCGCGCATGGCGTTGATGATCATGAGCGGGATCAGTTTCTCGGGGAATTGATACGGTCCGTAATTATTCGAGCACCGCGTGACGATGACTTCCTGGCCAAAGGTTTTGTGGCAGGCCAGCGCGATTAGGTCGGCGCCGGCTTTGCTCGCCGAATAGGGCGAACTCGGCTCGAGCGGCGATTGCTCGGTGAACTTCCCGGTCTCGCCTAACGACCCGTAAACTTCGTCGGTCGAGATCTGGATGAAACGCTGGACGCCGTGGCGCCGGGCGCAATCGAGCAGGATGCTGGTGCCGACGACGTTGGTGTGAATGAAGTTTTGCGGGTCGTTGATGCTGCGATCGACGTGCGATTCCGCGGCGAAATTGACGACCGCGTAAAACGAGTGCTCGGTCATGAGCGCGTCCATTTGGTCGGCGTTGGCGATATCTGCTTTGAAAAATTCGTAGCGCTCGCCATGTTCCTCCGCGACTCCGTCCAGGTTCGCGAGATTTCCGGCGTAAGTGAGGACGTCCACATTGCTCACCGAAGCCGGCTTGTAATGTTGCAAAATATACCGAATAAAGTTGCTTCCGATGAATCCACAGCCACCGGTCACCAATATGCGCATCGCTGCGGGTACTAGCAGCGTCGCCGAGGCCGCGCCAATAGTTTCTCCGACGATGGGGGCCCGGCTCGATGAGTTCCTGGCGCGCGCCAAGGAAATCGATTGGGTCCCATGGGCGATCGTGGGCGTGGGCGCCTTCCTCCGGATCTTCATGCTCGGCATCAAGCCGCCGCATTTCGACGAGGGAATCAACGGCTGGTTCGTGGACCAGATGGTGAAGAGCGGCTTCTATCGCTACGACCCGACCAATTACCACGGGCCGCTCCATTTTTACATTCTCTGGGCCTGCCAGACACTTCTAGGCCGGAACCTCTGGGCGATCCGGTTGCCGGTGGTGGTGGCCAGCATCTTTTCGATTCATCTCACCATGAAATTCGAGCCGTTCGTGGGCCGAAATGTCAGCCGCCTCGCGGCGCTCGCCATGGCAGTCTCCCCCGGCTTCGTTTTCTATGGCCGCTACTCGATCCACGAAGTCTGGCTCCTCCTCTTCTCGATGCTCTTCATTCTGGGCCTGCTCGGTTTGTGGCAACGGGGGACCGTTAATTATTTGTGGTGTGCCGGCATGGGTCTGGCCGGGATGATTTTAACGAAGGAGACCTATATCATCCACGTCGGCTGCGCGATCATCGCTGGCGTTGTTACCTGGGTATCCCACCGGATTACCTCCACACCTGACGCGAAGCTCGTGCGCCAGCGCTGGACTTTCATCGATCTTATCGTCGTCGCGGGGACGGGCCTGGCAGCCATCATCTTCTTCTATTCCGGCGCGTTCATGAACTGGCCAGGCCTCACCGGCTTGTATAAAACATTCGATGCATGGTTCAAGACAGGAAGCCAGGGCGCGGGGCATGAAAAGGCGTGGTGGTATTGGCTCATGCTCATCGCGCGCTATGAACAGCCCGTTCTCATTGGCCTTGTCTTGTGCGTTTTTTGCCAACTGTTCAAACACGTCGCGCTGCGTTATCTGGCAATTTATGGCGTGGGGACACTCATCGCTTATAGCATCGTGAAGTATAAAACGCCCTGGTGCATTATCAGCATCGTCTGGCCCTTGCTCTTCGTGTTTGGTGGCCTGCTCGTCCTCGTGCCGGCGACTTTTCGCCGGGTCACGACTATCGCCGTGAGCGTTTTGCTGGCTGTATCGCTCGTCTTGAGTGTGAGCTTAAACTACTTCCGTTGCACGACCCAGGCGGAGCCGTATGTCTATGTGCAGACCTACAACGATGTTTGGAAGCTCACCAAACCGCTGCTCCGTCTCGCGAAATCAAATCCCACTTACTATCAGATGATCGGTCACCTTATTCGGACCAGCACTTATCCTTTGCCCTGGATGCTGGGGGACTTTACGAAAGTCGGTTACTACGAGCATAATAACATGCCGGACAAACTCGACGGGGATTTCCTTCTCGTGCAGGAGGACAAGATCGACGAGGTCGAAGCGAAGCTCCACGAAACCTATTACACGGAGCCCATGACGATCCGGGAATATCAGGATCCTTCAAAGATCTACTTCAACGCGAAGGTATTCTACAAACTCTTCCCGGGGCGCACCCCCGAATTCAAGGGCAAGCCGGCTAAATAGACCGGCGCCCCGCATCCAAATGAAGTGGTTATCGGCCGCGCTCGCCTTTGTAAACAGCTCGACATTGTTCGCGCTCGTTACCGGTATCCTGTATCATGGGTTAAGCCGACCACTGGCTACCTTCTCGATCATCGTCGGCCTGCTGGTTGCGTTCCTCGCCTACCGGGCGACTGCGGACGTTCCTTTGCGGGTGCGCAAACCGAAGCTGCCGCCGTCACCTCTTTCTCCCGAACCCAAATCCAAGCGCCAGCAACGACGCGAAGAACGCGGCCGGAAAGGTCTGGCCATGAACGAAGCTCCGCGCTGGAGCTATCGTTCCCTCTGGTTCTGGTTGCTCGCCGCCTGCTTCGCCATTTTTGTAGGTCGTTCGTTTGGCTGGCTCATCTACTTTGATGGCAACGAAGTGAAGGTGCAATCGCCGAACAACCTCGGCGACCTTTCCCTTCATCTTACTTACATCAGGCATTTTGCCAGTGGCGTTCCCCTCTGGCCGGATAACCCGATCGAGCCGTTCAGTAAACTGCGTTACCCGGCCGGGATCGATTTGTTCAATGCGATCCTCACGTGCCTTGGCATCGACGTTATCCGCGGGCTCGTCTGGACAGGTGTGATCGCCTCCGTCGCTACCTTCTATGCTCTTTATCGCTGGGGCGGCAGGTTCGGCATCGCCGCATTCCTCTTCAACGGCGGACTCGCCAGTTATCCCTTCCTGCAAAAGTTCATCTTCCAGGATTATCAGGGAGCGAACAACATCGCTTGGAAGAGCATCGCGCTCTCCATGGTCGTTACGCAGCGCGGTGTTCTCTACGCGTTTCCGGTCGGACTTCTTCTGCTCTACCAATGGCGCGCGAAGTTTTTTCCCGAGTACGATGAACCTGCCCGGGTCAGGCCGCCAGAAAGCGATGGAGAATCGGTTGCGCCTGTTACTGGCCGCGCTCCCCTGCCCCTTTGGCTCGAGGTCTCGCTCTACGCCACGATGCCGCTGTATCACTCGCACACCTTCATCGCGCTCTCGGTCGTTCTCGCCTTTCTTTTTGTCCTCGGCGATTGGAGCGTGCGCAAAGCCACTGCGCTGACGGTAGCTCTGGCGCTGCTGCCAGCTACTTTCTGTGTCTGGATAACTACCGATTACTTCCACGCCGGTTCCTTTATCAAATGGTTTCCCGGTTGGGTTAACCAACCAGGAAATGACATGGCCATGCCTTTCCTTCAGTTCTGGCTGGTGAACTTCGGCGCCTGGGTTCCGCTGGTTCTTTTCTTCGTGGGCATTACAGCGCTCACCGTCTTGAAACAGGCGAGGAATCCGGACTTCAAAATCTCGGCGACCGTTGCCTTCCTCATCCCAGCTATTGCCATCTTCCTGCTTGGTTACTTCGTGAAGCTGGCGCCGTGGGAATGGGACAACATCAAGATCATCGTCTGGGCTTACCTCATCATTGTTCCGTTTCTTTGGACCGATTTGCTCGTGCATTGGCCCATTCCTCTCCGGGCGGTGGTTTACGTCGCCCTCTTCGCTTCCGGTTTTATCACCCTGTTTGGCGGACTGGCCGCCAATAAGACCGGGTTCGGCATCGCCGATCGTTACGAGTTGGATAACGTCGGGGCCGTGGTTAAGAAACTGCCGGCCGACGCGCGTTTCGCCGGTCACCCGATTTGGGGTCATCCCGTCCTTCTCCAAGGAAGAAAAATGGTGCTCGGTTACCCGGGCCATCTCTGGACCCAGGGATTCGATTTCGCGAAGACCGAAGAAAAGTTACGGAACCTGATGCTTGGCGCGCCGAACTGGAGGGACCTCGCTCGTTCCCTCCACGCCCGCTATTTGTTCTGGGGCCGCAATGAAACCGGTAACTACGCCAAGAGCACGCGGCCCTGGGAGCGGGAAGCCGCCCTCGTCGCGTCGGGCGACTGGGGCGCGATTTACGATCTCGAAATGCCGCGTGTTCAGCCCGCGCCGACGCCAACGCCCTCAGTTCCGCGTCAGTAGTCCCGGTTCCCGATGGCGTTCCGGTTTGAGAATCAACTGCCGCGCCTTTGTTTCTTGGGCAACGAAGTAAGGAACACCGCGATCGGGGCCGAGGTGATCGCGCCGGAGGAACACGAGGATTTTTTCTCCGCGATGCTCCCGGAAATGCGCGGAAATTTTCGCGGCGGCAAATTGTTGGGCGCGTAACGCGGCTTCATAAGCATCGCGTAGCCTGGCTTCGCTGGGGTCGCGCGTTGAGAACCGCCGGGCAAATCTTTCGAAGTCGCCGGGGGGCGGCTCGAATCCGGGGGATGTTTCATCCGTCTCCATCTGCGCCGGCGCGCGGAGCGGCAAAATCTCGGCGCCTGACTTGCCGGCCTCCGCCAGGAAGGCGCGGTGCTCGTCTTCGCGTCCCACCAGGTCCCAGCCGAGCGCGAACAAACCGCCGGTCCGCCGCAGGGCCTCGAGCAATTTCCAGGCGGCTTCCGAGCGCGAGTCGAGCACGACGGATTCGCTGGGAAAATAGATGATGTCCGCGCCCTCGATGAGGCTGGCGAATTTTTCGCCGCTACCGGTGGGTTCGATCGCCGCCCGGCGCGGCAAAGGAGGCTGCCGGGAAAAAAAGGAGCAGCTCGAAACGAGGAAAAAAGCCGCGAACAAAAATCCGCGGGCCCAGATCGCCGGCGTCACATTCCGCGCTGCGGTTGCGCGACCAGCGGTTTTTGCGTCAGGTTCGGCTCGACGTTCGCCCGCCGGCCAAAGCGCACCCGCGCCCGCCAGCCCGCTGCCAAAATGCGACAGCCAATCGCAAACGTTCGCCGCCAGGTTACCCCCGACACCTTCTGCCTGCCGGCCAACCGCGGTCGTTCGCTCGCGGTAACTTCGCAGATCGGCGCGCCCAATCTTGCCGCCGCGATTTGCGGTTCGATCGTCCAGCCATAAGTCATCTCGCGTGGCGCGATCGCTTCAAACAACTCCCGGTCGATCAACCGCACCGGCGCCAGGTCCTTGAACCAGCGCCCCGCCAGGATCCCGCACCAAAGGGCCACCAAAAAATTCGCGATCACATGCGAGAAGCGCATCGTGCGCCAGTTCCGCAATCGAGCGGTGCGCGCGCCGAGCACGAACGTGTATCCCTGCTCGTAGGCCTTCACGAGGGTGCGAACATCCTGCGGATCGCTCGCGCCATCGCCCGCGAAAAAAATGTAGGCGCGCACCTGCGGGACCGCCGCTGTGACGAGGTCGATCGCAGCCTGGCAACCGTAGCCGTAGCCGCGCTGGCGCGTCTCCGCCACCAGGGCGCCATGTTCCCGCGCGATCGTCGCCGTTCGGTCCGATGAACCGTTGACTCCGACCGCGACGACAAACTTCTCCGGGCCAATCACCGCGAAAAGCTCCTCGAGAACGCGCCCGATGCACTCCTCTTCGTCGCACGCCGGGATGACGATCGCGAACCGGCCTTCAGATGTGGATTTCGTTAGCATCCTTGCGCTGCGGGACGATGCGCTATTCCGGCGCGCGCGCAAAGTCCGCCGCTACGCTGAGGACAAGCTGGCCTTCCGCGGCGGCCGCGCCGTTCACGCTCGCGCTGACCTTGAATTGCAGGAGCGTCTCCGTCCCGGCGATCTTCTCCGCATGCAGATCGATTTGTTCTCCGGGCCGAACGGCTTGAAGAAATTTCATGGTCCGGATCGCCGAAAGCAGGAAGAGCGGCCGCGCCGTTTCCGGATAACCCGAAGCGGCCGCGATCCCCGCGGTTTGGGCGAGCGCCTCGGTCAGGATCACACCGGGCACGATCGGATTGCCGGGGAAATGTCCGGCGAACATCGGATCGTCCGCGTCGAAGATCGTGCGGCCTTCAACGGATCTGCCCGGCTCGCAGTTGATCACTTCCCGCACGAACACGAACGGCGGGCGATGGGGGAGGCCAAGAAAGTGATCAGATTCCTTCGCTGCTATTCGGCAATCTTGCTGGTCACTGGTCACTGGTCACTCCCGATCACCCGTTCACGAAATACACAAACTTCCAGCTTCCCTTGACCCGCTGGATTCCCACGCGGTAGCCGTCGTAATTGAGGGTCGGATCGGCGAACTGCGGCGGGGCGACCCAGAATTCGCCCTTCTTCGCGAAGCGCTCGGTCATGATTCCTTCCAGCTCCGGCCAGAGATTGTTTTCATCCCAGTATTTGAAGACGCCGTCGCCCTTGCGATCTTCCGCAGTCGTTTTCCCGAGGACATAGGCGAAATCTTCCGTCATCATGGCCGCGATTCCATTCACGTCATGCGCGGCGACCGCCTTCCTCAATCGGCCGACGAACGCCTGGAAATCCACGTCCGCATTCTCCTCGCGCAATTCCGCTTTAGCCCGGTCTTTCACACCCGGCTTCTTGGTATCTTTCTTAGACTTGAAGGCATCGCAGCCGCCGAGGGCAAGTGCACCGATGAGCAAAACAAACGCGATTTTTTTCATGTCGGGATTAACTCTTGTCAGGTTTCGTGTTCGGACTCAAGGGTTGAAGCGACAATACAGAATAACGGAAACGCGTGTCATCCCGAGGCAGGCGAAGCGCGCCGAGGGACCTCTCATGCGCTCAATCGCTTTCGCGTTACGACGGGCGTTCTCCGTCAGTGTGCGCGTGATTTTCGCGGTAGCGGCAAATTTCCAACTGTGAGGTCCCTCGCCGTCTGGGCCGCTCGCGATGACCATTATCCATCCTCAATCTTCCATCCTCGTTTTTTTCGCCGCCACGGGTGGGCGAAAAAAACGAAATAAATCGTGCTCATCAGGTCGATGAACGAACAGGGCGGGTTCGTCAGGCGAAGCGGCCCGTTCCGCAGAGCTTCGATCACATTTTCCACGCTCAACGTCGCCAGCGGTGGAATGCTCGTGTAGTTCGAGCCGAAGGCATGGAGCTGATGCGCATCCGAGGTGGCGATGAGCGGCTTGCCGAAGCGCTCGGCGATTTCAATCGCGCGCCGGTTCGGATTAAACCAGCGGCTCCAGAAATGGCAGAGCTCGATCGCGTCAAAACAATCGATCCTCTCCAGCAGCTTTTCCCCGATCGAACCGCCGAGGACATAAAACGGATGCGGAGCGATCGTGAACAGCGACGGACCGCGCCGGGCCCGGAGCGCGACCAGATCATCCAGGGTATGGAGCGACTCAATTTCCTCCGGCGCGACATTCAGCAGGATAACGTCCGCGCCTTCGAGCCGCATTTCCGCTGCCGGGATCAGCAGGATTCCCATGCTCGCTGCGTCGGCAAAAACTTCCACCCGATCGAACACCGCATCATGCAGCGTGATCGCCAGCACCCGAAATCCCAGGGTACGCGCGCGCGCGAGCAATTCGTGGGCGGAATAATCGAGCGCGTCCTTCGGATCGTCCAGGGTGTGGATGTGGAGATCGATCTTGATCCATTCTTCGTCCGCCGGCATTCCACACTCTGCGGAGTGCCATTCGCCGAATCAACTCTCGTTCCCTTTCGTGCTCGTGCTCGTGCTCGTGATGGATCTCCCTTCTCTTTCGATCACGATCACGATCACGATCACGATCACGAGCACGAGCACGAGCACGAGCACGAAGGAATGAGGCAAACGGAACTTGCGACCCGCCATCTTCCATTTACCATCCTCTATTCTCGCTCTCCACACACGCTCGGGTGGTGAAATGGCAGACACGTACGTTTGAGGGGCGTATGCCGTAAGGCATGGGGGTTCAAGTCCCCCCCCGAGCACCAGCTGGTCTTCGCCCGCTTTCCCCGTTCGTCTATCGGCGATTCCAGCTTTACCCTGCAAAAACCGTACTGTTATTCTCCTTTTCGTGACGGCTGACCTTGATCCCGCAAGCGATTTGGCTAGCCGCTTTGCCACGACTCGCTGGGACCTTGTCCTCGCCTCCGCCGAAACCCAGGCCCCGGGCGCGGATGAAGCCCTCGGCGATTTGTGCCGCACCTATTGGCCGCCCCTCTACGCGTTCGTCCGGCGTCGTGGTTATTCGCCGGCCGACGCGGAAGATCTGGTCCAGGATTTCTTTGCGCAATTTTTGCAGAATCGCGCTGTGAAAAAAGCGGACCCGCTCCGCGGACGTTTTCGGACATTCCTTCTCAGCTCTTTACAGAATTTTCTCGCAA
>JBEEHR010000036.1:0-19773 GCA_041167505.1 Verrucomicrobiota bacterium | reverse complement strand
CGGTTCTGGATTCCCGAAGAACTCGCCTACAAAGGGAAGGAAGGACGACCGGCGGGAATGCTGGTGTTCGACGTCGAATTGATTTCGTTCAAGGCGCCTCCTCCGAAAGAAACGTCCGTCGATCCGACCAAGGCGCCGGACGACGTGCAACGCGCGCCCGCTGACGCGAAACGCACCGGCACGGGACTCAGTTGCAAAATTCTCAAACCCGGCACGGGCGTTCGGCACCCCGAAGCGACCGGCTCAGTCACCGTAAATTATTCCGGTTGGACGACGGACGGGAAATTGTTCGATAGCACGTACGCGCGCCACGAGCCGGCGACATTCCGGTTGAATCGAGTCATTCCGGGTTGGACCGAAGGCTTGCAGTTGATGGTTGAAGGCGAGAAGCGCCGCTTCTGGATTCCCGAAGCACTGGCCTATGCCGGCAACGGCCCGGTGAGCGGCGATCTCGTCTTCGATATCGAGTTGGTGAAGATCAACTAGCGCGATCGCCCGGCCTTCCCACTGCTCCCTCGTTCCCAAGCTCCAGCTTGGGAACGCACTTGCGCTTCGAAGCTCCGCTTCGCTAACGGTCAAAGCCACTCATCGCATCGCAACAAGGGCTGCGCTCCGCCCAGCCATTCATGCGCCGACGAGTACCGCCAATGTTCCGGCGCCGCCACCCATCCACGCTTCACCGGGTTGTTGTGAAGGTATTCCAGCTTCTGCAGCATCGTTGCGTCATCGTGGATCACCTGTGGATGCGAGCCTTCCTGCCAGACCTGATGTTCGGTCGGCTTGTGAGCTGCGCGGCGATAATGAAGCCGATCCAGCAGCCATGCGCGTCTTTCCTCGGCGAGCTGTTTCAGAATCGCGTAAGCGGTAAAACTCTTGAGGTCACGCAGGACCGCTGACAAATCCGGCGCAGCGAGAATGGCGTGGAAATGATTGTCCATGATCACCCACGCGTAGATTTTCAGATGCTTGTGTTCGCGGCAGTGTTGCAGTGAATTCACGAGGATGTCACAACAGGCCGGCCACGTGAAAACGGGAAGCCACTCGACGATTGTCGAAGTTACGAAGTGGGCGCGGTCTGGGTGGTGGATGAGATAGCGACTACGCATCTCGAAGTCCACGTTGCCGAAGGAGAGCTTCGAAGACAAGTGCGTTCCCAAGCTGGAGCTTGGGAACGAGGGATCGTTGGGGGACGGACCTGGCCCCTGAAGCTCCAGCTTCGCACTCGTCGCCAGACATCCACGGTGGAAATCACCGCCGTCTCGCGATAAAGGAGAAGGGCGATGGCCGACAAATCTTCAGCCCAACCACTCTCTTCCGGAAGCGACCAGCGGAAAAATATTCCGGTCGTCACGGTGGAAAGCTTTTACCGGGCGCACGGGGCGAAGCTGCAATTGAAATTGGAAGGGAAGCGAGTCGGCTTTGATCGCAAGATCCGCGAACCGACCATCAACCGCCCGGGCCTGGCGCTCTCGGGGTTCTACAATTATTTCGCTGAGAAACGGGTGCAGGTTTTCGGCGCGGCCGAGCAATCGTACCTGGAAAGTCTTTCCCGCAGGCAACGCGTCCTGCGCTTTCGCAATCTGTGCGCGCAAAAAATTCCGTGCCTGGTGACTTCGCGCGGCGCGCATCTCGATGCCGATCTGCTGGCGGTGGCGGAAGAGTTGCAGGTGGCCGTTTTCCGGACGCCGATGGTGACGATGCGCTTCATCAACGCGGCCACGATCGCGATGGAAGTGGATTTTTCTCCGAGCGTAACTGAATTCGGGAGCATGGTGGATATCCTCGGCGTGGGCGTCTTGATCCGCGGCAAGAGCGGCATCGGGAAAAGCGAGTGCGCGCTCGGCTTGATCGAACGCGGCTACAGCCTCGTGGCCGACGACGTGACCCGGGTGACATCGTTCGAGGGCCGCGAGCTAATGGCGACTGCGCCGGATTTGACGCGTGACCACATGGAAGTGCGCGGCATCGGGATCATCAACGTGGCTTCCATTTTCGGCATTGGCAGCATCCGGACCGAGAAGCGGCTCGATATGGTGGTGACGCTCAAGGATTGGCAGGAGCTGGAAGAGGTGGACCGCATCGGCCTCGACCGGGAATTTTACGAAATCCTGAAGCTGAAAGTGCCGCACGTCACGATCCCGGTCCGGCCGGGGCGGGACATCGCGCGATTGGTTGAAGTTGCAGCGATGGACCAGAAGTTGAAAGGTCTGGGGCGTAACAGCGCGATGGAATTTAATGACAAGCTGCTCAACTTGATGGAGAAAAAGGAAGACTAATGGGGCTGTTGAACCGGAGATCGGCGAGTGCCGGACAGAAGATCGAGAAAGAGATTACGATCATCAACCGGCTTGGCTTGCATGCGCGTCCCGCGGCGATGTTCGTCCGGATCGCGAGCCGTTATCGTTCCGAAGTCTGGGTGGAGAAGGAAGGCGAACGGATCAACGGCAAAAGCATCATGGGCCTGATGATGCTCGCCGCGGGCCAGGGCTCGAAGCTCACCATCCAATGCGAAGGCGGAGACGCCGACAAGGTGATGGAAGAACTCGAAGAGCTGATCCTGAAGAAGTTCCACGAAGATTGATCTGTAGCCGGGATCGATGATCCCGGTTGAGTCAGAGCGCGTTCCCGTCTCGCCGGGATCATCGATCCCGGCTGCAACAAGCACGCCATTGACACCCGCGCTACTCTCTCTGCATGAGCGGCGAGAACGCAAAACCGGAGACGCGCATCCAGGGCGTGGGGGTTTCCCCCGGCGTCGCTCGAAGTGCGCTCTACGTCGCCGAGGATGATCGGGACGAAATCGCGCGCCATCGGATCGAGCCTTCGGAAGTGGCGCACGAGATCGGCCGGTTCGAGACGGCGCTCATCCAGACGCGATCCCAGATTCTCGAGATGCAGGAGCAGATCGCGCAATCCATCGGCGCGAAGGATGCGGGCATCTTCGACGCGCACCTGCTCGTGGTCGAAGACCGGACGCTGATCGACGAAGTCCTGCGTAAACTGCAGGCCGATCTCTGCAACGTCGAATTCGTTTTCCAGCAAGTGGCGACGCATTACGCCGAAACTTTGAGCAAGATCGACGATCCGTACCTGCGCGAGCGCGCGCTCGACATCCAGGACGTGACCCGGCGCGTGGTGCGAAATCTCCAGGGCAAAGCGCCGAAGGATTTCCTGGGCCTCACGCATCCCCACATTCTTCTCGCGCACAACATCACACCGTCCGACACGGCGACGATGAATCGCCAGTATGTTCTCGGCTTGGCGACGGACCTGGGCAGCCGGACATCGCATACCGCGATCATGGCGCGGTCGCTCGGCATTCCGGCCGTCGTCGGATTGCACGATGCCAGCGAAAAACTGGAGAGCGGTCGCGAAGTGTTGCTGGATGGCTACAACGGCCTGTTGATTCTCGATCCAACGCCGGAAACGCTCTGGCATTACGGCGAGTTGGAACACAAGCGCTCGCTCGTGACCCAGCAGCTCACGGGGTTGCGCGAAACCAAATCAACGACGCGCGACGGCCGGCACATCGTCCTCTCCGCGAACGTCGAACTGCCGGATGAAGTAGAAGCCGCTCCGCGTAATGGCGCCGAGGGGATCGGTCTTTACCGGACGGAATTCCTCTATCTCAACCGCACCACGCTGCCGAGCGAAGAAGAGCAATACGCGACTTATCGCAAAGTGGCGGAGCAGGTGCAGCCGCATCCGCTCATCATTCGCACGTTCGACCTGGGCGGGGACAAGCTCGCCGGGGCGCTTGATGGCGATGACGAGCTGAATCCATTCCTGGGTCATCGCGCGATCCGCTTCTCGCTCGAGCGCCTGGATATTTTCAAGGCGCAACTTCGCGCGATCGTGCGGGCCAGTGCAGTCGGAAACGTGAAGGTGATGTTCCCGATGATCTCGGGGTTGGAGGAACTTAATCGCGCCCTCGAGGTTTTCGAAGAGTGCAAAGCGGAATTGCAAAAAGAAGGCCATGAGTTCGATCCGAAGACCGAAGTCGGTGCGATGATCGAAATTCCGAGCGCCGCGATGTGCGCCGAGCGACTCGCGCGCGAGATCGACTTTTTCAGCATCGGCACGAACGATTTGATTCAGTACGGGATCGCCGTTGATCGCACGAACGAGCGAGTAGCGCATTTGTATCAGCCGACGCATCCCGCCGTCGTGCGCCTCTTGAAGATGGTGGCCGACGCCGGCCACGCGCACGATATCTGGGTAGGAGTGTGCGGCGAAATGGCCGGCGATCTCGCGATGACGCCGCTACTGCTCGGTCTCGGGATGGACGAGTTAAGCGTCGGTGCGTCGACCGTGCCCCGCGTGAAGCGCGCCGTGCAAAGCCTCACGCACAGTGAATGTGAAAAGCTTGTGACCGAGTCGCTCGAGCTCGATACGCCCTCTGCGATCCTGGCGCGCTGCACCGAAATGGCCCAGGCGCATTACGGGGAATTGCTCGGCTGACTTTTGTAGCAGCGGCCCTGTGGGCCGCTCGAGAGCGGCGTGGATTTCCCCAAGCGGCCCACAGGGCCGCTGCTACAGAAGCTCACTCTTCTTCCGTCGATTCGGATTCGGACTCCGACTCCGACTCTACATCCGGCTTGAACCCGTCCTCTTCCATCTTCCGCAGGACGTCACTCATGTCGTCGACTTCGTCCCAGACTTCCTGGCTCACGTACATCGACGCCTTTTGCTGGATCGCCAAGGCGATGCAATCGCTCGGCCGGCCATCGAGCTCGATGATTTTCTTCTGCTGCAATTCGTTTTCCGCGCGGATAATCATGCGGGCGTAGTAGGTCGCATTCTTGAGATCGTTGATGATGACGCGCTCCACCTTCGCGCCGAGCGCCGTCATGAGATGGCCCATCAAATCGTGGGTGAGCGGGCGTTCCTTCGAGACATCGCGCATGAACATGGTGATCGCGCTGCCCACGGTCTGGTCGACGTAAATGATGAACACCTTGTCATTGTTCCCGAGGAAAACCGCGCACCCGCCGCTGGTCGGTAGCACGGCTCTGACCTGCACCTCGATGACCGTTTTGTTCATCCGCGCAAACCGTATCAGCCCGGTCGCGAAAGACAAGCAGCCCCATCTTTCGTAATCGTGCTCGTGCTCATGCTCGTGCTCGATCTGTTTTCGCTTTCGATCACGATCACGACCACGAGCACGAGCACGAGCACGAGGCTTGATAATGCGGCTTGCATGTCCGCACCGCTGATTGATTATGCGCTCTGCGGCCGCGGCCGTGGGAAGAAAATGAAGAACGAGTGGGACGTCGACGCCGCTATTTCCACCTACAACGTGGACGGGTGGGGCAGCGGTTACTTCAACGTGAACGCCGCGGGCAACGCGGAAGTTCGCCCGCTCCAGGAAAAAGGTGGCACGATCGATATCCTCGACGTCGTCAACGAAGCGCGTAATCGCGGGCTCGGTTTTCCGCTCGTCATTCGCTTCCAGGATTTGCTCCGGCACCGGGTTGAATCGGTCAACTGCGCGTTCCAGAAAGCGATCGAGGAGTTCGGTTACAAGAACCACTATCGCGGCGTGTTCCCGATCAAGGTGAACCAGCTGCGCGAAGTCATCGAAGAAATCGTCGACGCCGGCCAGGAGTTTCACTTTGGACTCGAGGCAGGAAGCAAACCGGAGCTTGTCGCCGCGCTCGCGATGCACAAGGACCCGGAGAGCCTGATCATCTGCAACGGTTACAAGGACCGCGCTTTTATCCGGATCGCGTTGATGGGTCGAAAGCTCGGCAAATCGGTGGTCATCGTGGTGGAAAAGCTCGAGGAACTGGAGCAGGCGATCCGCGCTTCCAAGGAAGTCGGCGTCGAGCCGCTCATTGGGATCCGGGTTCGGCTCTACAGCAAAGGCTCGGGGAAATGGTCGCCGAGCGGCGGCGAGAACGCGAAGTTCGGACTCGATACGACGAGCCTCGTCGCGGCCAGTGAGATGTTAAAGGCGGCCGGCCTCGGTCATTGCTTCAAGCTCGTCCATTTCCATGTTGGCTCGCAGGTGCCGGACATTTCCACGATCAAACGCGCGGTGCGCGAAGCGGCCCGCTATTACGCTAAACTCTCAAAGCTCGGGCACGAACTCGGTTATCTCGACGTCGGCGGCGGGCTCGGTGTCGACTACGACGGATCGCGGAGCGACTTCGACAGCTCGGCGAATTATTCGCTCCAGGAATACGCCAACGACGTCGTCTGGAACATCATGGATGTCTGCGATTCCGAAGGCGTCGCCCATCCGGCGATCGTGAACGAAGGAGGGCGCGCGATCGTGGCCCATCATTCGGTGCTGGTCGTCGAAGCTTTCAGTTCGATCGAGAAAACGAACCCGAAGCTGAAGGTCGATGTCGGAGAGAAAGACCACAAGCTCGTCCGCGATATTCTCGATGTGAAGCAGCGGCTCAAACGCGGAAATCGGCTGGAGAGTTTGCACGACATTCAGCAGATCAAGGAGGAAGCGCAGCAGACTTTCACCCTCGGTCACCTCGATCTCGAATCGAAGGCGAAGATCGATTGCGTCTACTGGCAGCTCGCGCAGCAGATCGTAAACATGCACCGCGGCCTGCGTTACGTGCCTGAGGAAGTGAAGGAATTGGAGACGTCTCTCGCCGACCAATACATCTGCAACTTCTCAGTGTTCCAATCGCTCCTCGACCACTGGGCGCTCGGGCAGTTGTTCCCGATCATGCCGATCCATCGCCTCACCACCGCGCCGGACCGCAACGGCATGCTGGTCGATATCACCTGCGACTCGGACGGGAAGGTCTCGAAGTTCATCGATCTCCAGGACGTGAAATACACGCTGCCGCTGCACCGGATCACGCCCGGCGAGATTTATTATCTCGGGGTGTTCATGGTGGGCGCTTACCAGGACATCATGGGCGACCTGCACAATCTTTTTGGTCGCGTGACCGAGGCGCATGTCTTCCTCGATGCCGATGAAGAGCTCGGCTGGTATATCGAGGAGGTCATCGAAGGCAGCACGATCGGTGAAGTGCTCGCCATGACCCAATGGGACAAGGTGGAGCTCATGCGCTTGCTCAAGACGCAAGTCGATGGCGCGATCAAAGGCGATCGGCTCAAGCCGAACGATGCCATGAAGCTGTTGTCGGATTACGAGCGGCTGCTGAACGAATACACCTACTTGTCGCTCATTGATGGAAAACCGCCGCCGCAGCCGGGTAACTGGCTTCCGCTAAGTTGAGCGTGATGCGAACGATCGCCGCGGGCTTATTCGCAGTAGTCGCTCTCCTGATCTTCGCTTCCTGCGCAGGAACGAATACGGCTGTCGGCGTGACCACCAACCAGACGGTTTACGAAGAAGAGAAGAGTCCGCGCTGAGTTAACGAGGCGTCTCGCCGAGACGCCCTGCAAATTTAGCGATGGCTGTTAGCACGCGCGCATCGACTTCGTCCTGAGTTTCCCGTGCGTTTTTCAGCTGGGTCTTTGTCACCTGCAGAGAATGGTCGCCGGCTTCAACGACGTGGAGGAAATTCGGCGCTGTCATTTCGCGCCGGACGTTCTCGAGCAGATCGAGTGGGCAGAGCGGATCGCGCGTTCCTTGCACGAAAAGGATTGGCGTCCGGAGATCGCGCAGCACTTTATCCCGCAGCCGCTTTGGATCGCCGGCGCCACAGAGCGGATACCCGAGGCAGACGAGACCCGTGACCGATTCTTCAAGAGCAACGTGGCAACCGATCCGTCCGCCCATGCTTTTCCCGATCAGGAACACGGGTTGCGTCTCATCCTTCCGGGCATCGCGTAACGCCTGGCGATGCGCGGCGATCAGTAATGCTGGGGGATCAGGCCGGCGACGGCCTTCGCGCATGTAATCATAGTCGAAAATGCGCACGTCCCCAATGGCGCCGAGCCGCTCCGCCCAGGCGCGCATCCAGGGATGGGACGAAGGCGCGCCGGCCCCAGGCGCGAAAAGAAACAGAGGTTTCGAGGTCATTGGCTCTTACGAAGTTCCGAGGGCTTCGACCAGGCGATCGAGAAAAGCAATCTGCGCTTCCTTAATCTTTCTCCTCGCTTCGTCGATGGAGAAAAATTCGGCGCGATCGACTTCGGGGAACTGCTGCATTCGTCCCGAGCGCGGAGGCCATTCGAGATCGAAGGTGTTCGAGGCCGCGACGAAATCCGGCGGGCAATCGCCTTCAAACGCCCAGGCATGCACGATCTTGCCGCCTTTCTGCTTTACGCTTCCCAGCGAGATCCAGTCCGGCGTCACCGGCGCCCCGATGCCCAGCTCTTCTTCAAACTCTATTCGAGCGCGCGCGAGCAACTCTTCACCCTCCGCAGCTTCACCTTTTGGGACCGTCCACGCGCCTTCATCCTTGGTGCGAAAATAGGGACCTCCAGGATGTGCGAGCAGCACCTCTAATCCCTGCGGCGATTTTCGAAACATCAACAGACCGGCGCTGGTTCTCGATCGTTTCATGACAAAGCCAATGGACGCTTGACGTGCCGGATTGCGCAATACCTTATGCCGCTAATGTCGCGCTACCTTTGGGTTCCTTGCCGGGTCCGGATCGCTGGAGTCTTTCTTGCCATCGTCGTTTTTGCTTCCGGGGCGCAAGCCCGGAAAAAGGATCCTGCCTTTGCCATGTCGGCGGACGACCCGGTGTTACGAGGCGCGATCGCGTCGCTTGCGCCGAGCGTGGACCCGGCGGAAGCGCAGCAATTAGCGGAGATTGCTTACACGCTCGGACGCGACCTAAGAAAAGAATGGAGAGTCGTCTGGCCGCCCGGGGTGATGAATTTTCTGGTGAATACCGGGCGGCGCAAAGGCGGTTTGTGTTTTCAATTTGCCGAAAGGCTCGAGCTGCGATTGACCGAGCAGAAGTGGAAAACGCTCGAGTTTCACTGGGCAGAATCGTTCGAGAGAACCTCGGGCGAACACAACGTCATCGTCGTCACGGCAAAAGGGCAGCCGTTTTCTCGCGGCATCATTCTCGATAACTGGCGTTACGGGGGCCGGCTGGTCTGGGGGTTTGCGATCGACGATCCGCATTACCAGTGGCACGAGAACAAACCGCAGTTCGAGAAAGTCTTGAGCAAGAGAGTGGCGCCGAAGCCTTCGCCGAGCGTGCAGGCAAAAGAATGAACCTTGAGCGGCAGCGTGGCTGGGCTGTGCTCTTCGCCCGGCTCGTTCTCGGCCTGATCTTTTTCATGGCCGGCTTCTGGAAGGTCTTTCAGTTAGGGCCGCCGGAGCATGCGCGAAAATACTTCCTGCCGTTTTCCGATACCTTCCTCCCGGTCTGGTCTCTCTGGTTCGTCGGAGTTACGATCCCGTTCATCGAGCTACTGGCCGGCGCTTTGCTCTTGATTGGGTTGCGCGTTCGCGAAGCGCTCACCGCGCTCGGCTTTGTTCTCGTGGTTGTGACCTTCGGTCATCTCCTGCGCGAACCGCTGTTTAACTTAACCGGGCACATCATTCCGCGCTTGGCCCTTTTGCTTTTCCTGCTCTGGTGTCCGCGCGAAGTTGACTGGTTATCGTTGGATTATCTTTTCGCCAGGAAGAGACTTTAGAAGCCATCTCATAAACCCTAAAGTGGCCTGTCATCCTGAGCGCAGCGAAGGATCTCTGACCATTTCCCCACTGCCGCGCCCCCTGGACAAGCGAATGATCAGAGATTCTTCGCTGCGCTCAGAATGACACTGCCATTTATGAGATGGGTTGTAGTAATCAGTTTATCTCGTATTCGACGTCCACAACGACTCGGACAACTTTTCGCTCGGGAGTCGCGGGATCGCGGTCATCTACTTTGAACCAGCCTTGAGTAGCATTGCGCAGTTTCCCCAGGGCCGTTTGCGAATCGCGAGCGAATTGTTCCGCGGCGATGCGCGCGTTTTTCGTCGCTTCCTGAATCATGCCGGGCTTGATCTCGTTGACCTGGTTAAAGATGTAGTTGGGCTCCGCTTTCCCGGAAAGAAGCACCCCGCTTACCATCAGGTTGGAAGCCGAGGCGAGGGCGGGTTTGATCAGGTCAACCTTCGTGGTCCGCAGCAGGACCGATTGGTAGGCTTTGTAACGTTCCGGCGGCGGAGGCACATCCTTCTCGCGAACTTCCATGGTGGTGTCCTGGAGCGAAGGCGGTTGAACTGACAGGTCGGCTTCCGCGAAACCTGCTTCTTTTAGGAACGCGGCGACGGCTTTGGTGCTCTCGGCGAGCTTCTTGTTGATCTCGGCCAGATCGTTCCCGTTCGCGGAGTAGCCAATCGTCCAGGTGGCGACGCTCGCCGGAACTTCCCGTTCCGAAAGGCCTTTCACCGAAATAATGCGACGGCCGGCGCCTCTTTCGGAGATGCCTTGTCCCACAAAATAACCTCCGGCAGCTACACCTAATCCAACCAGGAGCGCGGCTAAGATGGAAGAAGAACGGAAAGAGGTCACGTAGCTAAGAATGCCGAAGGTTTACCGTATTGGTGGAGGGGTCGGCGTTGGCTTTTTCGTGACCTTCCTTGCGTTGGTGGTGGTCCGGCTCGGAGGAGTGTAGGTTTGGGTCGGAGCGTTCCTGAGTATCACCGGCGGGGGAGTCTGAGTCGGTTTCGGGTTGGAAGCAGGCGGCCTGGTCGTGCCAGGAGGCTGGGTGACCGGATGAGTCGTTGGGTTGGTGGGAGGCTTCGTCGTTCCGGGTGACCGGGTCGGGCGCGGACCGTGGTTCGGTCCGAAATTAATTACCGGCATAATGGAGATGGTCGGGCCTGTGTAGGAAGGCGGCGGAGGCGGGGGAGCCTGTTGGGCGGCGGCCATGATGAGCGGCTGGCTCGGCAACGGCTTGAAATCGGTGATCAGCGGATGGTTCCGCATGATATCATTCAGGTCGACGTTAACCGGCATGGGGAGCGTGGTCGCGCCGGCAGGGACATCGATCATTTGGCCGGCCAGAACTTTCCGGAACTCTTTCGGATTTCTCTTCAAAGAAACCGCGGAACTACCTTCGAGCGTGATCAACTTGCTGCGTCCGCCGCGGCTTCCTTCAAAGATCACCGTCGTTCCGGTTACCGCGACGGTGACCGCGCTACTCCTGATGGAGCCGCCGCCGGAATCCTTGGGTACGCGGAGCAGGATCGACCCGGTCTCGACCGTCGCCGTCCGGCCCGACTTGGTGAAACTGAAGACCGTGTTCGCGCCCAGGCGCGTGATCGTAAGATCGGGGAAGGTCAGCTCCGAACGCGAATCGCCGCCCGTGCGCACCCCAGTATCCTCAGCAACTTTGTCGTTTATGGCCGCCTCGCGCGCGGCCTTGTCGGCGGGCAGCAGTTTGACCTCGCGAATGATTTGAGTGACGCGCGCCTCTTTCCCACTCGACGGATCAGGCAGCAAGAACGTGACGCTGATTACCAGGCCGATCAGGATTCTAGAAGTAGTTTTCATTGGACGATTTTGATTCGGGTTCGGCCCGAGAATGAAGGATTCGCGTGGAGATGTCGAGCGCAAAGACGCCAATTAGAAGCTCGGCGACTTCATCAAAACCAGCGCGATCAGGCTGGGCAATGCTTCTCATTCTGTTCCTGCTCATGCTCATGATCCTGCTCCTGATCTTTCTGCCGAGCGGTACGAAAGGATTAGGATCATGATCAGGATCACGAGCAGGAAGGAGAGGAGCGCAGAGGCTGCGCTCATTGACCCACCCGGCGCACACCCGCATAGTGCTGCGCTTTATGTCGATCGAGCTGACCCGAAATTTCTGCATCATCGCGCATATCGATCACGGCAAGACCACGCTTTCCGATCGATTGCTCGACCGGACCGGCACGATCCACGAGCGCGACAAGCAGGACCAGCTCCTCGATTCGATGGACCTCGAGCGCGAGCGCGGAATCACCATCAAGGCGCACCCAGTCGCGATGCGTTACACGAGCAAGGCCGGCCAGGAATACCGTCTCAACCTGCTCGACACGCCGGGCCACGTCGATTTTGCCTATGAAGTTTCCCGTTCGCTCGCGGCCTGCGAAGGGGCGCTCCTCATCGTCGATGCCGCGCAGGGCGTCGAGGCGCAAACGGTCGCGAACGTCCATCTCGCTCACAAGCAAGGGCTCACAATCGTCCCGGTGATCAACAAGATCGATTTGCCGAACGCCGACATCCCCGCGGTCCACAAACAGCTCGAGGAAATTCTCGCGATCCCCGCCGAGGAAGCGATCGATGCCAGCGCGAAAATGGGAATCGGCATCGAGGAGATTCTCGAGGCCGTAGTCGCTCGCATCCCGCCACCCGCGAAACCGGCCGACGAAATCCTGCGCGGGCTCGTCTTCGATTGCGTCTTCGATATTTATCGCGGCGTGGTCGCTTACGTTCGGATTTTTTCCGGGAAAATGGAAGCCGATCAGGGAATCAAGTTGATCAACAACGACGCGCGCTACGAGGTGAAGGAAGTCGGCGTCTTCACGCCGAAAATGTTTCCGCAAAAACGGCTCCAGGCCGGCGACGTCGGTTATTTCATCGCGAACATCAAGAGCACGGCGGACATCAAGATCGGCGACACCGTGACCGATCTGCGTAATCCGGCGAAGGTACCGCTGCCCGGGTTCCAGGAAATTCACCCGATGGTTTTCAGCGGCATTTACCCGATTAACACCGGCGACTTCGAGCATTTGAAAACGGCCATCGGGAAACTTCGTCTCAACGATTCGGCTTTCGTTTACCAACCCGAAAGCTCGGTCGCGCTCGGCTTTGGATTCCGCTGCGGATTCCTCGGGTTGCTCCACATGGAGATCATTCAGGAACGGCTCCGGCGCGAGTACGACATGGATATCATCGCGACCTCGCCGAGCGTGATCTACGAGATTTTCACCACCCGCGGCGAGACTCTCCTCATCGATAACCCCGCCTACCTGCCGGACCCGAGCGTGATCGATGAGATCCGCGAGCCAATCGTGAAAGCGTACGTCCTTTGCCCGAACGAAAACATCGGCGACATCCTCCAACTCATCATGGAGAAGCGCGGCGTCACGGACCATACCGAGACGCTCGACACCCGCCGCGTCATGCTCCATTGCGAACTGCCGCTGAACGAAATCCTGGTCGACTTCAACGACAAGATCAAAAGCATGACCCGCGGCTACGGCTCGATGGATTACGAGCACGCCGGTTATCGCGCGGCAAGATTGGTGAAGCTCGACCTCCTGGTGAACGGCGAGCCAGTGGACGCCTTTTCCACCATCGTCCATCGCGACCGCGCGGAGGCTCGCGGCCGGATGCTGGCCGCGAAGTTAAAGGAAGTGATCCCGCGCCAGCTCTACCAGGTGGCGATCCAGGCCGCGATCGGCGGAAAGATAATCGCGCGGGAGAGCGTTTCGGCGTTGCGAAAAAACGTAACCGCGAAATGCTACGGCGGCGATATCACCCGGAAACGCAAACTCCTCGAGAAACAAAAAGAAGGCAAAAAGCGCATGAAAAGCATCGGCAAGATCAACATCCCCCAGGAAGCCTTCATCCAGGTCTTGCGCGCGCAATAGCTCGTTAGTCACCAATTTCATGTTCACCAAGAAATACGTTAAACACGGCCAAATCCTGATCCGGCATGCGGAGAAGCTGGTTCGCTATCGCCGGGACGTTCTGAGCGAGGGCGCGACCGGGGACTTCAAATTACAGATCGAGGCGTTGCGCCAGAGTTTGAAGGACCGTGACGAAACCAAGGCGAAGGAAGAATCCGACCGCCTCCACGATCTCTACACGAAATATCTCCCGGCCCCGAAGGATGCGGTCTGGCGGGAGAACATCGAAGTGATTCTCGTCGCCGTCGTCGTGGCAATCGGCGTCCGTTCCTATTTTCTCCAGCCGTTCAAGATCCCGACCGGCTCGATGCAGCCGACGCTGAACGGCATCATCGGACATCGCGCGTTTGTGACGAGGGAGGACGAGATCCCGGTGGACCAGAAACCGGGCTACGAGAAGCGCGCGGAAGGCTGGTACTGGAAGAGCTTTCCGGCTGACGGCTCCAAGCCCAACATTCTGCGGCAGGTCGCGGAGTTCTTTGTCCTCGGACGCAATTATATCAACGTGGTCTCCGCGGAGGACGACGTGGTGGAACAGATCGTCCCGAGGAAGCTCGGTTTTACATTCGGGAGTTTAAGTGTCCACCTCCCGTTCTTTGCTTTCTCGGACATCATCTGCAAGAACCAGCGCTTCAATTTCGTTTACGCGTCGCCCGATACGTTGCGCCAGGATTTTAAAGTGCTTCCCGGCGGGCGCTACAATAAAGGAGACGTGATTGCGCGAGGCGGCGTCGATACTGGCGATCAGGTTTTCGTGGATAAGTTCACTTACAATTTCGTCAGTCCGCACCGCGGCGATGTCTTTGTCTTCCGCACCGACGACATCGCGGCGATCCCGGCGGATCCCGAGACCGGCGAACACTCTTTTTACATCAAACGGCTGGCCGGTGTGCCCGGCGATGCGTTGCGGATCGATTCACCGCTTCTCTATGCGAACGGGAAGATCGCGGAGGGTTTCGGCTTCGCGCGGGTGATGGCGGCGAAGCCACCGTATCGCGGCTATGCCCCGGGGCACGCTTACCTGAACGATCCGGCAAAGCCTTTCACGGTGCCGCCCCACAGTTACTTCGCGATGGGCGACAACAGCTACAACAGTTTCGACAGCCGCTACTGGGGCCCGGTCCCGGAGCCGAACCTGGTCGGGCGCGGCCTTTTCGTTTACTGGCCGTTCACCTGGCACTGGGGATTGATTCGTTAGGCGACGCCGATGCTTTCGAGCATTCCGCGCATCTATCCGCTGCTCGGACTTTGCGCCGGTTATCTCGTCGTCCTTTTCTTTAACCCGATCCGGCTGGCGTTGCGCGACGGCTTGCGCTGCATCCTGCGCTTCAAGCGCATCTGGCTGACCTTCGTCCTCCTCGGGTTCGCGTATTCAGTCTTCGATTTCGCCACCGCCGCCTCCCTGCGCGGGCCGGTCGAATTCGATCTCAACCAGATCACCGCGCCGGGCAGTTGGGAGTGGCCGAGCTTTTTCGATATTTGGAGCGCCGTTCCGTTGCGCATGCTCGAAGGCGTCGCGGGGATCTTCGATAACGCGACAACGACTTACCCGCTCTCGGTGGTGGCCGCGGTGTTGCTGCTGATAAACTGGCGTGGCTTGCATGGCGCGTTGATGCGCGCCCTGGCAAAGCGCTACGGTGCCTGGGGCTACCTGATTTATCTCGTGGTGATCATCAGCGCGTTGGCGACGCTGTGTAAGCCGATCATTTTTTGGAAACTCGGCGCCTGGATGTCCGGCCCCGGCGCCGCTTCGTGGTTAAAGCGGTCAGCCATCGTGATGCCTACCGCGGAAATCTTCGAATATTTCTTCGGCGTTTACATTCAGGTCTATCTGATCGCGGTTTGTCTCGCCTGGATCAAAGGCCTGAGCTTCGGCGAGGACCAACTGTTTCGCTTCGCGATGCGGCGGTTCAGCTACGTTCTGGAATGGGCGGGCGTCGTCGCCATCGTGAGCACGCTAATTATCCGCGCGCCATTGCTCGCCGGGTTCTTCGGGGAGGCGCCTAACGTTTTCGATTACGCCCGCTTCGTCATGAGCGCGTTCATTATTATTTTCGGATCCGTTCAGGTGTCGTTGGTCTTGCATAACGAGACGTTGCGCGCCGCACTCCAGGCCCATAAGGAATTCATTCGCACGAACCTGTTTCGGTTCGGTTGGTTTCTTCTCATAGCGGCGCTGCATTATTTTTTCCTCATTACCAGCGACGCCATCGTGCTGGGCGCCGTGGCGGATCGGCCGGTAGGCGTGATCGCATGGAAAATCATTTTTGTTTGCCTGCGCGGGTTAATCACCGGCTGGCTTCTGGCGTCGTGGGTCTGTCTTTTCCGCCAGTGCGAAACGCGGCGAGCGAACCAGGAAAAATGGATCCAAGCCGAGATTCAGTATTAAAACGATGGTAGGGACGTCGCGCTGCGGCGTCCGTCGAATTGTGAAAACGTCATTTTGCCGGATCGTTGCGGACAGCCGTCCCTACCAATGAATGCAGCCAAGATCACGCGCGACAGCAAGTCGAACCTGGCGCTCGCTTTCGTCGCGCTCGGGCGCGAACGCCGCAACGACATCACGATCTTCTACGCCTTTTGCCGCGTCATCGACGATATCGCCGACGACGCGGAAACCTCGGCCGAAGACAAGGCGAGCGCCTTAAGAGCGTGGCGAAAATGGATTCGCGAAAGCGCGCCGGATGAGCCGGCCCTGGCCGGGGATGTGCGCGGCCTCTATGCGAAGTATGCGATCACACCTCCGATGCTCGACGAAATCATCGACGGCGTGGAAATGGATTTGGGGAACGTCCGCTACGAGACGTTCGAAGCGCTGCGGCTCTACTGTTATCGAGTCGCGAGCGCCGTCGGGCTCGTGAGCATCGAGATTTTTGGGTACCGCGATGCCGCCTGCCGCGATTATGCGATCCAATTGGGGTTGGCGTTGCAGGTCACGAACATTATCCGCGATGTCGGCAAAGATCTGGGCAACGGACGAATCTACCTGCCGCAGGAAGATCTCGCTCGCTTCGGTTATTCCGAGGCGGATCTCCGCGCGCGGACTCATAACGACGCGTTCGTTGAGCTCATGGAATTCGAAGCTTCTCGCGCGGAGAATTTCTTTTCCCGCGCGGCGGCGCTCCTGCCTCGAGAAGATCGGCGGTCGATGGTCGCCGCGGAAATCATGGCCTCCGTCTACCACGCCTTGCTCCGGCGAATGAAAGCGGACCGATTCCGCGTCTTCGAGAAGGAATACAAGCTCAGCAAGATCGAAAAAAGTGGCCGGGTCGCAGGACAACTTTTGCGACTTTGCTTGAATGCAAAACGCTGAGCCTCCGTCAGTACTCGTCTCACTCACTTTCAATCGACATCATGAAGAAACATTTCCTGTTCATCATTTCCATCGCGCTGTTTGTCGCGTTTGCTTTCAGCTCGTGTGACACCGCCACCGGCCAGGGCGCTGGATGGGGCGCCGTCACCGGCGCGGTTCTGGGCGCGGCGACGACGGGCGATGCCCGCGGTGCCGCAGTCGGGGCCCTGATCGGGGCAAATACGGGCGCGCTGATCGGTGCCTCCATCGACGAAGCGGACGCGGTGCGTTATGGACCGCGTCCTCGCGGTGGTTTTCCTTACGCCCAGCCGACTGAGCGACCCGGCTTCTACGTGAGCCCCTATCCGCCGCACCAGATTTACAATCTGCGCCACGTGCCGCACGGCGGCCTCGTCGAAGACGCAGTCGGCGGCGGTTATTTTCGGAAGCCGTAGCTCGTCCTACTTCGTCGCGCGCAGCGCATCGACGATCGCTTGGGCTTCGTCCGTCATCTTCAACAGCTCCGGCCAGGAGCGGTGATAGTTTTCGCCGGGAAGTTTGCGCGTGGCGTCGAATCCCATGTGCGACCCGATGTTTTGTGAGCTGGGCGCGTGATCGAGCGAATCGCTCGGGTTGCGGATGATGGTGCTGTCGCGTTCCGGATCGGTATTGGCGCAGAGACGAAACAACACCTCGCTTGTGTTGTGCACGTCGCAGTCTTCATCCACGACCACGATGTATTTGCTGAACATCATCTGGCCCATTCCCCACAGGCCATGCATCACCTTGAACGCCTGATACGGATATTGTTTCCGGATGCTGACGAAGACCAGATTGTGAAACACGCCCTCCGGCGGCAGCGTCATATCCACCAGCTCCGGGAAATTCATTTTGAACACCGGCAGAAAAATCCGGACGCTGGCGTCGCCCATGTAGAAATCTTCCATCGGCGGAATGCCGACGATGGTGGTGGGGTAAATCGCGTCGCGCCGGTGGGTGATCGCCGTCAGGTGAAAGACCGGGTAATCCTCGAGCGCCGTGTAGAACCCGGTGTGATCGCCGAATGGTCCTTCCGGCCGCGTCTCGCCTGGCTGCACATATCCTTCGAGCACAAAATCGACGTCGCCCGGAACTTCCAAGTCGATCGTCTTGCACGGCACCAGCTCGACCGATTTTTTGCGAATGAACCCCGCGAAAAGAATTTCGTCGAGCCCATCCGGCAGGGGCGCCGTAGCCGCGAAGGTGTAAGCCGGGTCGCCGCCGAGACAAACGGCCACCGGCATCCGCTCGCCGCGTTCGTAATAACGTTTCCCGTGCCGCGCCCCGACCTTGTGCACCTGCCAATGCATGCCCGTCGTCGCGTCGTCATAGACCTGCATGCGATACATCCCGACGTTGCGCGCCCCCGTTTCCGGATCGCGCGTATGCACGTTCGGCAACGTCACGAACCTTCCACCATCCTTTGGCCAGCATTTCAGGATCGGCAGGTCCGCCAGTGAAAACGCGTCGCCTCCGGTTGGAGCTTGGGATTTGGAGCTTGGGATTTCCTCAAACAGGTGGACCACTTCCTGACATGCGCCCTCCCTTGAATGCTTCGGACGGGCGTGAAGCAAACTTAGTCCTTGTTTGAGGAGGCTCCATCCTTCCCGCAGATCGGTCGGCGGTTTCGCCTTGAGAATGAGCTGAATTTCCTGCGCGAGATCCTCCACGCTGCCGACCTTCAACGCCATCGCCATTCGCCGCCGCGATCCCATCGTGTTGATCGCCACCGGAAACTGCGACGGCTTGCCATCGACGATCGGCTTCTCGAAGAGCAATGCCTTCCCGCCATCCGGCGATTTCATCTCACGGTTCGCCCATTCGCTAATGATCAGGTCGGTGTCGACCGGAACGGTGATCCGCGTCAGTTCGCCCGCCTGATCGAGCGCCTCGACGAATTGCCGGAATGAGCCGTAAGCCATCGCGCCAAGATGGCGTTTCCGGGCCGGAACAACAAGCGCGGGCACGTGCAGCCGTCGAACCGAGAGTGGCGGTAGGGCGTGGTCGCGCGGCGACCGATTGAGTTGCGCCTTCAGCGCTTTGGTTTTGGTGGTGGCATTTCTTTCCTGGGGCGTTGCCCCAGGAATCGATTGCAAAAGCCACCGGCGCTGAAAGCGCGTCTCAACGTGGAGTCGCTAGCCCCGCGCGACTAATACCGCGGCGGCGTGAGGACTTGGATCGAAACCACTCGGCCGTTCGAAAACGTTACCGTCTTCGATGGATACGCGACCCGCGGCGGAATGTAGGAATAAAAGAACGGATCGTAGAAGGGATCCCCGATAATCGCGAAACGATGCCCGCCATGGCGATGGAAGGCCACCCGGCCGCCGAAGTAGCCGCCGTAACCGAACGGTCCGTACGGATAAGGGTAGGGAGAGTTTGCGTAATAATAGTCGTTGTAAATCCACGTCTCGACCGGCCGTCCGTTTGCGACGCCAGTCGCCTTTTGATCAGGAGTGCCCCAGGCGACCCAGACCGCATTCTGCGACATGCCTTCACGAATTTTTCCAGCCTTCACCAATTCCTGATCGCGTGGCGAAAGGGTTTGGAAAATTTCAGGATGTTCAGAGATCCGTGTTTCCGTAGTGGAACAGCCCGGCAGGATGAGCGCGCTGGCAGCAAGGCAAAGAGTCAGCGCCCGCAGATGAATTTGACGCTTCATGTTGAAAATCATACGGCGCTCCCGGGTTGAGTCAATCGGTCTACCTTGATTCAACTCAGCCGCGACCGTAATGTTGCGCTGCATGGAAGATCGCTACGGCCATCGCATCTCGTATCTGCGCGTGTCCATCACGGACCGTTGCAATGAGCGGTGCACGTATTGCATGCCGCGCGAATTGCAGGAGTGGCTGGCGCGCGAAGACGTGCTGAGCTACGAGGAAACGCTGCGCCTGATTCGGATCTCTGCGGGCCTTGGCGTATCGAAAGTTCGG
>JBEEHR010000035.1:0-13270 GCA_041167505.1 Verrucomicrobiota bacterium | reverse complement strand
CGACTTGAGAAATTAGATCGGACACGCCTTTCTCGGTGGCAAGGTCGTGAATCAGTTTCACCACGCCGGCGCATTGCGATTGAACTACCTTGCACGTTTCCGCGAGCGCGACCGTATCGCGACCGTGCAAGAGCAAAGTGACATCGGGCGCGGAGAGTTTTTCGGCAATCGCCCGTCCAATTCCGCGACTGGCACCGGTAATGAGGATTCGTTTGCTCATGTGCGTCGCAGGGTGAAGCGATTGTTCTTCGTTTCCCACAATCGCAATCGCACCAGCTGCTGGTTCACACGGCTGTCGATCTTCGACCACAGCGCGCGCACAATGTTTTCGCCGGTGGACGAAATTTTCTGAAAATCCTCCGTCTCCAGATCAAGATGTCGATCTTGCCAGGGCTCAATCGATTCGCTCAGCGCTTTTCGGAATGCGACGAAGTCGTAAAGCGTTCCGCTTCGTTCATCGTAATTCCCGCCAAGGCTCGCCTCGGCCAGGTAAAGATGACCGTGACCGCGAGGGTTGTCGCACTTCCCGAACAAAGTGGCGTTTTGTTCGTCGGAAAACGATTGGACGTGCAACCGATGAGCAGCGCTGAAACGCATCTGCATTCCGAGAAACACGCTCCCGCCTGTCCAGGCTTCAGCGAAGAAATCTGCGCGCTCATGCAGACGGACTCGATGAATCGGAACTGATTCTGCCACCCGCCCGTGAATGTAAGCAGCCAGGCTTTCGGTCGTAATCGGCCGATCCTTCAACCCGGGAACTTCTTCGTTCAGATGGCGATGATCGAGCTCCTGACGCAGTGAGTCGATGCTCGCATCGAGATCGTGCTGCTGAACAATCGGACGATCGGCCTTTTCTTTTCGAAAGGTGAGACGGGCACGGTAATTATGTCCGTGGATTCCGGCGGCCGCTCCGAAAATGCGTGCGTTCTCCGCCGGCGTCAGACGTGGCGACATCGTTTGCCGCGCCGCCGAGAATTCAAACCAGTAGTTGGCCTCGCTCGCGTCATCGGCATAAAACGTCGCGCTTCGGTCAGGGGTTTCAATCAAATGACACGCGACCAGTTTTGCATCCACATCTGCGAACACGGGCTGGACGTCGACGAAAAGCTGACGCGCAACGTTCTCGGCCGTCGGCGGCACTTCGTGAAACGCGGGATTGTCCTCGTTTAGGAATTTATGGTCGAACCGGTCGTCGACAATTTCGCCGGCCCGTTTCTTGATCTCACTAATGTTGATGAGCATCCCGGTGACCGGATCGACTTTTCCGCTGAAAATAAAATAGGCGATGTAATTGCGACCGGTGCCGTAGCGAGCGTTCGTCTCGGGACCAAATGCCGCCAGGTTTTCGTCGCTGGTCCAGCGTGAAACAAACAGCCGCCGCGAGGCTGAGAACTCAAGCCGTTTGCTGACCGTCAGAAGCATGACGGCGCTATTCTCTTAAGAGCGAAAGGAATTCGGAACGGGTGCGCGCGTCTTCCTTGAACGCGCCGAGCAGGCAGGACGTTTTCATGACCGAGTTCTGTTTTTCGACCCCGCGCATCATCATGCAAAGATGTTTTGCTTCCACCACTACCGCGACGCCGTTGGGTTCCAAACAATTCATCAATGACTCGGCAATCTGCGTCGTTAGATTTTCTTGAATCTGCCAACGTCGCGCGAAGACATCCACAATGCGCGCGACTTTCGAAAGGCCGATGACTTTGCCGTTCGGAATGTAAGCCACGTGTGCGCGCCCGATGAACGGAAGCAGGTGGTGCTCGCACATCGAATAAAGTTCGATGTCTTTCACCAGCACGATCTCGCTCGCCTCGGAATCGAAGATGGCGTTGTTAACGAGGGCGTCGAGGCTTTGCCGGTAACCGTTGGTCAGGAACTCGAACGCTCGCGCCGCGCGGTTTGGCGTCTTGACCAAGCCCTGGCGCTCGGGATCTTCGCCAATACACTCGAGCAATTCGCGAAACGATTGTTCCATTCCCGCGACTCGAGCCGCGCCGCAGGGACGCAGGCTCCCGATACGGCGCTCGGCCGCTTCCAACTCGGTTTCATGATTCCGGGTCCGGCTTACCCCAAGATCAGAATTCCCATCCGCTTTCATGCCGCTACGCTACTGCGCAACGCCCCGAAAACAAACCGGCGAGTCCGCAGTTCGTGGGTGGTGCGCCGAGCAGCGGTCTACAAATGCGTTCCGGTTTGCGGTGCTGGTCTAGGGGTAAGATTTTTTCGCCGCGCTTCCGCGGCTTTTTCGGCCGGTGCCTGCTCTTGTGGAACGGACGCCGCCCCAGCCGACTTAGTCCGTGGCGTTAACTTCGTCGGGTTCTCCAAGGCAAGCTTGCCCGGCGGGTTGGGAAAGGTCTTTCCGGCTTTCGCCGTCGTCCGCAGGACTTTGTTGTTTACGAATTTGTAGCCATCGGGGTGCACCCATTCGCCATTTACGTACATCCAGCCATTGGCTGACTCGATGAGACGAGCACGAGCCGAATCCCTGTTGGTCGTCCCTTTCTCGCTAGCGTTGGATTTATGTTCGCTTTTTTCCGGCACTTCGGCTTTCAGACTTGTGCCGAACACGGCGATGATCGCGACGAAGAAAAGAGAGTAGCTTGTTTTTCGCATGAGATACGCCCGGTTCAACGACGCCTCCCGGGATCTACCGGCATGATTCCCTGGTTCCCCCGATCCTGAAGATTTTTTGTGCTAAGGCTTCCGGAGGTCATAGCCTCCTTGGCTTCCGCCGAGTCAGATTCCGCCCAGTGCGGCGGCAGGTTGCTGCCAGTGCGCTTCGCAATCCACACCATCGGTTTTCCATTCCTGCCCATGGGCGCGCTGTTCTTGTCCTCGGCCGCGACCTGCCCGGTTATATTCAGGCCCGTGCCGACATCGATCTTCATGGCGACGCCGCCCGCCGCCAGTTTCTCCGCCGCAACCGCGTTGGCCGCGACTTTCTTTGTCCCAGCAGCGACGACCAAAGTGTAGCGGGAGCCCTTCGGAGCGCTGGCTGAGGTGAATTGGACGGCGTAATTGCCTGGCTGCAGTTTTGGAGTGGCAAAGAGCCCGCTCCCATCGGTGGCGCCTGTATAGGCGATCTTGCCGGTAGAATCAGCCACCAGGATTTTAAGCGAAGGGACCGCCCCGAAAGCCAGAGGCCCGGAGAGGGTAACTGTCGCGACGATCACAACACAGCAGGCCGCCTTTCGCAGGATGGGAACCAAACCAGCGAAAGGGCGACAGCGGTTTTCCAGCTTTACGAACGATGATGTCTTTTGCACATAATGTAGTGCAATAACGGTCACCAAAACCTATCATCGTTCTTTCCTTCACGGCGTGATTTAAGGCCCATGAATGTAGGTAATGCTCCAGCTCCAGCGTCCACTACCCTCGTGGCCGGATCGTTGGACGAGATGATTCGGGCCGACTACGACGAGTTGCTGCGCCTGGCTGAGATCTACCTCCGGGGAGAGCGATCGGAGCACACTTTGCAGCGCACCGCTCTCGTCCACGAAGCCTTTTTGCGTCTGGCGGATCAGCCGAACGCATCCTGGGAAAACCGCGCGCATTTCCTCGGAATTTTCTCGCGCACCATGCGCCAGACGCTGACGAACTACGCCATCGCTCGCGGCCGAAAGAAACGCGGCGGAAAAGATCCGTTGGAACTCGCGGCGGAATTCTACGAGTCCCGTTCAATAGACGTGACCGATGTGGATGAGGCGCTGCGCGAATTGGAAACACTCGATCCGCGGCAAAGCCAGATCGTGGAGTTGCGCTTCTTTGGTGGCCTAACCGTCGCGGAGATCAGCTCCGCCCTCGGCATTTCCGTGGCGACGGTCCATCGCGAGTGGGCCCTCGCCAAGGTGTGGCTGCATCGCGAGTTGTCGCGCGCCGATTGATGAGCATTGATCCCCAGCGATGGCAGCGACTCAAGTCGATCCTAATTGACGCCTTCGAGGAGGAGTCGGCCGACGCGCGCCGCTCCTTTGTCGAGCGCTCCTGTTCCGATGACGAGGCGCTGCTGCGGGAAGCGGAATCGCTTCTGGCGGAAGCGGAAGTTCTGCGCCGAAGCGCGAACGACGATCTGGAAGCGTGCGCGCAACATGCCGAAAGCAGAATTCGGCGGGAGGGCGGAGCCGAAATTGGCAAGCGCGTCGGCGCTTATGTGCTCAGCCGCGAGATCGGTCGCGGTGGAATGGGCACCGTTTACCTGGCCGCGCGCGCAGACGGATACTTCGAGAAAGAAGTCGCGATCAAGCTGCTCAATTCTGGTTTCGAGACGGAGGAAATGGTCCGGCGCTTCCAGTCCGAACGGCAGGTCTTGGCGCGGCTCGACCATCCGAATATCGCGCGGCTGTTGGACGCCGGCATCACGGACGATGGCGCTCAGTATTTCGTCATGGAATACGTCGAGGGGGTCCCGGTTACTCAATTCCTGGAACAAGGAAATGTGCCTATTTCCACGCGGCTGGAATTATTCCTGGAAATTTGCTCAGCCGTAGAAGCCGCCCATGCCAACTCAGTCGTGCACCGCGACCTGAAGGCGAGCAATATCCTCGTGACGCCGAAAGGCGATATCAAGTTGCTCGATTTCGGAATCGCGAAGGTGATGTTCGACGCCAGTGAGCGGCTGGAACCGACCGCGCCGGGTTCCGAACTATTCACGCCCGTTTCGGCTTCACCCGAGCAGGCCAGAGGCGAGGCGGTCACTCAATCGACGGATGTCTACGCCCTCGGTATCCTCCTCTACGAAATTCTTTCAGGATGCAGACCGCACCGCTTTCCTAATCGCAACCCAACTCTCGAAGAGCTGCTCACGGTTCTTTGCGAACAAGAACCGCACCCACCTAGCTCCGTCGTCGAGGATCCAGCGCGCAAACGGCGTCTTCGCGGAGACCTGGATGCGATTGTCCTTTGCGCGCTGCGGAAGGATCCGGCGAAACGTTACGCCTCCGTAAGAAGCTTCGCGGACGATGTCCACCGTCATCTCGCTGGCAAGGCGATCCGGGTGCGCTCGGCGGAACTGGGTTACGTCTTGCACCGGAAGCTGTGGAGGAACCGCTCGGTGCGATTTGCTCTCGCCGTTCTCGCGCTTGCTGCGGTGCTGCTCATGAGTGGCCGCTTTTTCTCAAGTCGCAAACAAGCGGAGCTATCGGCTATGGCCAGGCCACCGAAGAACTCCATCGCCGTTCTGCCATTCCCGAGCCTCACCTCTGGTACCGTCCTGCCTTTTGAAAGCCTCGGCGCAAACGCCGCTGATGCCTACTTTGTCGATGGAATTCATGACGGCATCATCGAGGGGCTGACACAAGTAACCGAATCAAAGGTCATAAGCCGCAACAGCGTCGCTCCCTATCGCGGCAGGACAATAAGCGGCCGTGAAATCGCCCGAGTTTTGGGAGTCGCCTATCTCCTCGAAGGTAGCGTGCAGAAGACCGGCGAGCGGCTGCAGGTGAATGTCCGCCTGATCGACCCCTGGAGCGACACCAAGATTTGGGAGCAGCGTTACGAGAAGAAATTGGAGGATATCTTTTCCGTCGAAAGCGACATCGTTCAGGCGATCGCATCACAGATAAATGCAAAACTCTCCCCAGAAAAAATAAGCGCATTAGCCAAGCCGCCGACGTCCGACCTCGGAGCTTACGATCTCTATTTGCGCGCACTCTCGGCCTTCTACAAACGCGACTATTCGCGCGCAATCGAACTGCTCCATTCCACGATTGAGCGCGATCCGCAATTTGTGTTCGCCCACTGTCTGCTCTCGAAAACGTATATCGACGCCCACCGTTTTGTGGATCCGTCGTCCCAGGAATCCTTGATCGGAGGCAAGAACGCCGCCGAGACGGCAGTACGCCTGGCTCCTCATTCGCCCGACGCACACCTTGCGATGGCGCGATACTATCGTGCTACCCACGATTTTGACCGCGAGTTGGCGGAACTGTCTGGCATGGGCATTCCGCGCGACAAGGCCGAGTATACCGAACTGCTCGCCCTGGCGGAGCGACGGCATGGTCGCTGGAAGGAGGCGTTACGAGATGGCGAGATGACCGTCGAATTAGACCCGCACAATCATTTCACCGTCATCGAGCTCTTGGAGAGCTATATCGCCTTGCGGCAATTTAAGAAGGCGGAAGAATTCGCCGACCGTGCGATCAAGCAGTTTCCTCCCGATTACGACGTCGTCTCGATCTACAGGTCTTATTGCCGCCTCGGCTTGGGGAAACTGGAGGAAGCTCGAGCGATCCTGGAAAACGCGCCGGTCCGGACGATCTGGGGCACCGACAGGCTGATCCAGTTGGCCATTTTCGCACGCGACCTCGATCGCGCGTCCGCTTTGATCGCCACGCTCCCCGCGGAGAAAAAATATGCGGGACTGTGGGAAGGAGTCGTAGCAAGGATGCGGGGCGAACAGGAGAAGGCGCGAGAATATTATACCGGCGCCGTCGAATATTATCGGAAGACGTTGGCCGACAAAACGGATGACCTCGATGCGCTCAGCGGTCTGAGTCTCGCGTACGCCGCGCTCGGGCGGAAGGAAGAGGCCGTCCGTGAAGCCAAACGTGCTGTGGCCTTGGCTCCCTTGTCGAGCAACGCTCTGGATGCGCCGGGCCAGATGGTGGTGCTGGCCGAGGTCTATGCGCAAATTGGGGAACGCGAAGCGGCGCTCCAACAGTTGGCCGCAGCCGTCCAACTTCCCGCCGGCCCCGATTACGGCAGGTTGAAATTCGATCCGGTTTGGGGCGACATCCGGACGGATCCGAAGTTCCAGGAACTCATGGCCCGATCAGCCCGCCCGCCGGACTGGAAGTAGACTAGTCCAGCCAGCTCAGCGGATATTTCGGGTCGTCGAGGGCGAGCGATTCCTCAGTCAATTCGAGAGTGTGCGCGGTATCGAACATCACCGCGAGCTCTTCCGTGCGAAGCGCATCCTTGCTCGCCATGATGGTACCGGGATGCGGACCGTGCGGAATGCCGCGCGGATGGAGTGTGATCGAGCCGGCCTCAATGCCTTTGCGCGAACCAAAATTACCGCGCACATAAAACAGAACTTCGTCCGCCTCGACGTTGTCGTGCACCCACGGGATCTTCACCGCTTCCGGATGATAATCGAGCATCCGCGGGGCGAAAGTGCAGATGACGTAGCCGCGAACCTCGAAGGTTTGATGAATTGGCGGTGGCTGGTGGACCGTGCCGGTGATCGGCTCGAAGTCCTGCGCGTTAAACGTAAACGGATAGAGATAACCGTCCCAGCCGAGCGCGTCGAAAGGATGATGGGCGTGGACGACTCGCGTGAGCCGCGGCCCGTCTTTCACCAACACTTCAACGTCTTCCTCGGAATCAACCGTAAGGATTTCCGACGGCCCGTGGAAATCCCGCTCGGAGTACGGCGAGCCCATTCGAATTTGCCCTTCGTGGTTCAGATAGCGTTGAGGAATGCGCACCGGGCCTGCCGATTCCAAGATCAGATAATCTTCCTCTTCCACCTTGTCGGGGACGAGCCGGTAGGTGATCCCGCGCGGGATGACGATGTAATCTTCGGCGCGATACCGCAGTTTGCCGAACACCGTTTCCAGGGTCCCGGCGCCATGAAAAACGAAGATCACTTCGTCCGCTCCGCCGTTCTTATAATACTCGAATTTGCCGTACGCCTTTTCCGGCCGCGCCCGGTACGCTGTCATGTCGGCGTTGAACAGCATCGGGATCCGGCCGGTGTAGAGGTCGCCGCGCCGGGGAATATCGGCGGTCTTTATGTGGTGATGACGGAGCGGACTTTCCGTGACCTTCTTCGGCTCCCAATACTTGAGCAGCTCGACACTGCGGACCCGCGTCGGCGGCCGGAGATGGTAAATGATGGAGTAAGCCTCGTTAAAACCTTCCGTGGTGATGACGTGCTCGTAGGCAATGCCTTCGTTCTTGTAGGAAGGCCCGCCGCCGTTGCGATGGAACCAGATGTGATGCTTCTTCGGGATTTGGCCGAGCTTCTGATAGTAAGGCATACGCTGATTCCTACAGGTTGCCGCGAGCGTCCTGCTCTTTCTCGAGCGCTTCGAAGAGCGCCTTGAAATTGCCTTTGCCGAAACTCTTGGCGCCTTTGCGTTGGATGATCTCGAAAAAGAGCGTCGGCCTGTCCTCGACCGGCTTGGAAAAAATCTGGAGGAGATAACCTTCGTTGTCGCGATCCACCAAAATGCCGAGCTGCTTTAACGGCTCGAGGTCTTCATCGATGTGGCCCACGCGAGCGGGCAACTCATCGTAATAGGTGGTCGGAATTTTCAGGAACTCGACGCCGCGGCTCTGCAGATCATTCACCGTCTTGACGATGTCGTCGGTCGCGAGCGCGCAGTGTTGGACGCCTTCGCCGTTGTAGAAATCGAGATACTCCTCGACCTGTGATTTCTTTTTTCCCTCGGCCGGCTCGTTGATCGGGAACTTCACAAAGCCGTTTCCGTTGCTCATCACTTTGCTCATGAGCGCCGAATATTCGGTCGAGATGTCCTTGTCGTCGAAGGTCAGGATGTTTCGGAACCCCATCACGTCCTCGTAGAATTTCACCCACGGATTCATCTGGTTCCAGCCGACGTTGCCCACGCAATGATCGACATACATGAGGCCAGTCTCGGGCGGATTGTAGTTGCTCTCCCACTTGCGGAACCCCGGCATGAAGACGCCGTTGTAATCGCCCCGCTCGATGAACAGGTGCACCGTGTCGCCGTAAGTGTGGATGCCGCTCATGACGACGCGCCCGCTGTCGTCCTTCAGGGTGGTCGGCTCCAGGAAACTTTTGCCGCCGCGCTTGGTCGTCTCTTTCCAGGCGGAAGTCGCGTCCTCGACTTTGAGCGCGATGAACTTCACGCCGTCGCCATGCAACGCGACGTGGTCCGCGATCGGGTTGTTCGGCCGGAGCGACGTGGTGAGAACGAGGGTGAGCTTGTTCTGCCGGATGGCATAACTCGCGCGATCTTTAACACCGGTTTCGGGGCCGGCATAAGCAAGCGATTGAAAGCCGAACGCCGTTTTGTAATAGTGCGCGGCCTGCTTGGCGTTGCCGACCCAGAACTCTACGTAGTCAGTTCCCTGGAGCGGCAGGAAATCGGTTTCGGTGGGCGAACTTGTTTTCGGAGCAGCGATAGTCGTTTCCATAAGCGTGAGTGATTACTCGGACGCCCCAACGTTAACCGAAAGCGCCTGGCTTTCAAACTGCGAAGCCGTCGCGTTGCTTCTTGTCAGGGCGTCCGTCTTTCAATAAACCCAAGGGCTACACAGTTAACCAACCGCAATTATGAATGACACGCCCACACCCACTCGCCCGACGGTCATCACCGTCATCTGCATTCTTGGATTCATCGGAGCTGCTCTCACCATCCCGTTGATTTTCTCAAGCACCGTCCAATCCATCGGATCGTGGTATGCGCCTTACCTTGGCGCCAGTGCCGTCCTGGGACTTATCTGCATGGTCGGCCTCTGGAAAATGAAGAAGTGGTCCGTTTTCCTTTACACCCTGCTGGTGGCCGTTAATCAGGTCGTCCTGTTTACCATGGGGATTTGGAACCCGTTCGCGCTGCTCATCCCCGCCATCATCATTGCGATCGGTTTTGCCAATCTGTCGAAGATGAGCTGATCGCGGGGCCAGATTTTGTTTTGCTCGACCGATCCTCCCTTGCCAAAATCACCCTCCCTGGCGCATGATTTAAACCAATTATCATGATGACATCGAAACCTTATTCTCTCCTCGCAACCGGAATCCTGACCATCGCCGCCATCGGTCTCGGAGTCGCCGCCGCCCAAACGCCAGGCAACAGCAACGTGATCTACGCCTGTTACCAGAAAAACGACGGCCAATTGCGGCGCGTGAACGGCCCGGGCGATTGCAAGCCGTCCGAGATTTCCCTGAACTGGACGGTAGCCGGAATTCAAGGGCCAAAGGGAGACAAAGGCGATCCCGGTGTTCAAGGAAGCCAAGGTATTCAAGGAATCCAAGGGGCGAAGGGGGACAAAGGCGATCAGGGAATCCAAGGGCCGCAAGGCGTTAAAGGCGACAAAGGAGATACCGGTCCGCAAGGAGTTCCGGGCGCTGGACACGGTTTTGTCAACGCTAATGCCTTCGACCTTGATCAAAACGGCACCTTCAATCGCTCACGCCTCCTCGTCAGCGCAGGCGATTTCCAGCTTTTTGCTCAATGCAGCACCTCCGGCCCATCCTTCTTCGTAAAGAATTTGGCCTCGCTCGAACTTAACCTTCTTCTAAAACTGCCAGGCCAGGAAGCGACCCTCGTGACCGTGCCGGGAGGCAGCACGTCGGCAGCCACGACGTCGAAACCAGTCACCACCGTAACGTTCTTGTCCGGTCGTGCCCAAAATGCGTTCATTTTTACGGCGTGGGGCCAGAAAGTGGACGCGATTTTGGGTTGTTCCGTCGCCGGGACGGCAATGTCGGAGATATTTTCTGAGTAACTTCGGCCGCAGCCGCGAGATGTCAGGCTTGTTGATTAGATCGCCGCGCGAATAATATCCCACACCCGGCGGACGTGCTCCTCGGTGGTGAGGATGTTGCCCAGGCCGAGACGCATCACGATGCGGCCGCGTAATTTTGTCTGCGTCAGGTAAGCCTTGCCGGAGGCATTGATGCTGGCCACCGTCTCGCTGTTCTTTTTGTCGGCGGCCTTGTCGTCGGCGTCCTTGAGACGGAAACAGACGACACCCATCATCACCGGCGCCGAGATTTCAAAGCGCGGGTCGTCTTTAACCCAGCCGGCGAAGAGCTGCGCCAGCCGCAGGTGTTCCCGAATCCGCGCCGCGATCCCTTCACGACCGAACGCGCGCCACACGACCCAGGCTTTGAGAGCGCGGAAGCGGCGACCCAGCTGAACGCCATAATCCATGTAGTTAATCTCGGCGCCGGCGGGATCGCGCAGGTGCAGATACTCGGGGGTGAGAGTGAACAGGCGGCGCAACCGCTCGATGTCGCGCACATAAAGCGCGCTGAAATCGAAGGGCACGAACAACATTTTGTGCGGATTGATCACGAGCGAGTCGGCTTCCGCCCAGCCATCGGTCACCGACTGGTGTTCGGGCAGAAGCGCGAGGCCGCCGCCGTAGGCTGCATCGATGTGGAGCCACATCTGGTGTTGAGCGCAGACCGCGGCGATTTCGCGCACGGGATCGACGCTGGCCGTGGAGGTGGTTCCGACCGTCGCGACGACCGCGAGAGGTTTGAATCCGTGCCGGAGATCGGACGCGACGGCTTCGCGCAAGGCCGCGACATTCATCTGAAACTGTGAATCGCACTTGAGCCTGCGGACATTGTGCTCGCCCAGTCCGAGCGCGATCGCGCCTTTCTCGACCGAACTATGGGCCTGGTCTGAAACGTAAATGCGAAAGATGGGCAGCTCGGTGCGGCCCGAGAGACCCAGCGTTCGCACCGAGGTGCTCGCTTCCTCGCGCGCGACGGCGAGCGCGTGCATGGTCGAGATGGAAGCGGTGTCGTAGACGACGCCCGTAAATTCATCGGGCAAGCCGAGCCATTGCCGCAGCCAATTGAGAACGAGCGATTCCAATTCGGTCGCGGCCGGCGATGTGCGCCAGGTCATCGCGTTGACGTTCATCGCCGCCGTGATCATCTCGGCGAGAATCCCCGGGCTCGTCGTGGTGCAACCGAAATAGCTCATGAATTGCGGATGCGCCCAGTGCGCCACCCCTGGAACAATGACGCGTTCGATATCCGCAAAAATTTCCGCGAGCGAAGTGCCCGTTTCCGGCGGCGCTGTCTCCAATTGCGCCAACACCGCGCCAGGCTTGGCGTTCGGCGCGATCGGACGTTCTTCGATCTTCTCTCGATAATCCGCGATCCAATCCGCCATCTCGTGGAGATGCTTGCGAAAAACCTCTGGCGGGATGTCACCCAGGGCCGGGACAGGTTCAGGTGTCTTTGATTTCATTCGTTAGGCTGGCGAGCCGTTACTCGTCCGCAGCCGATCCAATCGCGTTCAATCTCTTTCGACAAGATTTTGTAGATATTGCCGCGTTTCATGAACTGTAGGGCGTCTGTGTCAGACGCCGCGCTTCGAATGGCGTTTCACAGAAACGCCCTACCATCAAAACGCGAAACCAAAGCTGAAACTGAACGCGCCCATATCTTCGCCGGCACGCCGATCAGGATTGTAGCCGTAGTCGAGCCGCACCGGACCGATCGGCAATTTATAGCGCAGACCCACCCCGATGGCGTAACGCATATCGTCGAGGCCCGCCGTGACCCGCTCAAAGGGATCGGTCGAGTTCGGCAACAGATTACCGGCATCAAAGAAAACGGCCCCGAGCAGTTCGCCATAAACCGGGAAGGTGTACTCGACATTGAATACCGTGAAAAATTCGCCGCCGATGGAACGACTGCGATAATGCGGCCCGAGATCGCGCTCGGTGAAGCTGCGGACGGTGGTGCTGCCGCCGTTGAAGAAACGTTCGTCGATCGGGATTTCCGCCGGCACCGTTCCGTTGCTGTCGAGGCTGTGGATGATTCCCGCGCGGGCGCCGAGCGCGAGCAGCGTCCGCCGATCCGGGTGTCCCGGCGCGGGCTCGTGTCCGATCGGAATGTAATAAGTGAATCGCCCCGTGCTGCGGATGAAATCGATGCTGCTCCCGATCGCGCTGGTGGCGAAGTCGAAAGTATTATCCATCACGAATCCGCGGCTTGGATTCACCTTGCTGTCGCGCAGGTCGAGCGTCTGGGTGATACCAATCGAGCTGACGAAATACGAGGTATCGCCGAGGAGGATTGGATCGATATCGGAGCTGGTCACCTCCACATGCCGCGCCGAGAAAACCAGACCGACCTCGTACTGCTTCGTTATTTTCCGGGTGAAATCGAGACGCAGGCCAGTCTCGAATTTGGCGTAGCCGTCGAAATCAAAGGTGAGGGCTGAGAGTTTCGCCTTGAACCCGAAATCGGTGTCAAAGAAATACGGATCCTCCCAGAGAATTTCCCATTTGTAACCGCGCTCCGACCATTCCGCCAAAGTCGAGATCGGCCGGCCATAGCCAAAAAGATCGCGGTCGCGATAACTCGCGCCCACAATCGCGCCGGTATAGGACCCGTAGCCAAGCGCCAGACCCACTTCCTTGCTCTTGGCTTCTTCCGCCGAAATATCGAGCCGCAATGCATTCCCGCCGATCGGCGTCGGTTTGATTTGCAGGACCGTGAACAACCCGGACTTCATCAGCTCCCGGAACTTCTCGTCCACCAGCTCCGGGCTGTAGGTCTTGCCGCTGAATTTGCTGAACCGCTTGGTCACGT
>JBEEHR010000034.1:0-10707 GCA_041167505.1 Verrucomicrobiota bacterium | reverse complement strand
ATGAAAGCCGCGCTCCGGACGCTGGTCGAGCTGGATGCGGACGGCCGGCGTATCGCCGTGCTCGGTGAAATGGGCGAGCTGGGCGCTGAATCAGAACGCGGGCATCGCGAAGTGGGCGAAGCGGCAGCGGCGTTGCGGATCGACGAGCTGATCGCAGTCGGCGCGGCGGGCGCAGGCATTGCGAGCGCCGCACACAACGGTGGTTTGGAAAATAGCGTCGCTGTCGAGTCCGCGGAGGACGCCGCGGAATGGCTGGGGAAAAACGCGGAGCCCGGCGACTTGATTCTCGTCAAAGGCAGCCGCTCCGCGCGGATGGAACGGGTGCTGGAAGTATTCGCGAAGAGGCACCGGACCGAGGAGGTCGCGCCATGATGTATTACCTCCATCTCCTCAGCGAGGAGATCAAGGGGTTCAACGTATTCAGTTACGTCACCTTTCGCGCCGTCGCGGCCGCGGTTACCGCGTTCGTCCTCTCGCTCGCCTTTGGAAATTTTGTCATCCGCAAATTGATCGCGCTCAAGATCGGCCAGCCGATCCGCACGGCCGACGAAGTCCATCGGCTCGCCGAATTGCACAGCGCGAAACAGGGCGTTCCGACAATGGGCGGCGTGCTGATCATCGGGACAGTCGTCCTTTCGAGCGTCATTTGGGCGCGCCCCGATAATCGCTTCGTCTGGCTCGCGCTCTTCAGCATGGTCTATCTCGGCGGCCTCGGTTTCGTGGACGATTACCTCAAGGTCACCAAGAAAAAATCGGACGGGATCAGCGGCCGGTTGAAATTGATTTTCCAGCTCGGCCTCGCCTGCATCGTCGCCGTGGTATTCCTGACGAATCCGCTCATCGAAGTGCAGGCGCGCTCCCTTTATCTGCCGTTCTTCAAAATACCGGTCGTGCCCAACATGGGGTGGTTGACCATCGTCTTCTTCGCGTTCGTCATCGTCGGCTCGTCGAACGCGGTCAATCTCACCGATGGTCTCGACGGCCTGGCCATCGGCTGCACGGTTACCGTTGCGTTTGCCTACGCGTTGCTTTGCTACGCCGCCGGAAATTTCCGGATCGCCGAATATCTTCAGGTCCCGTTTTATCCCTACACCGGCGAGCTGACCGTCATCTGCGCCGCTCTCACTGGCGCCGGCCTCGGTTTTCTCTGGTTCAACTGCCATCCCGCAAAAGTGATCATGGGCGATACCGGCGCGCTCGCGATCGGCGGCGTCATCGGCGTCATCGCGATTTGCTGCAAACAGGAGCTGCTCCTTGCGGTAGTGGGCGGCGTGTTCGTGCTCGAAGCCGCGTCTGTCATTCTCCAGGTCCTCAGCTTCCGGCTCACCGGCAAACGCATCTTCGCGATGTCGCCGCTCCATCATCATTTCGAACTGAGCGGCTGGAAAGAGAACACCGTGATCGTCCGGTTCTGGATTCTGTCCGCCATCTTCGCGCTCCTCGGGCTGGCCACTTTGAAATTGAGATAACGTGAAGTACTCCGGAAAAAACGTCGCGGTTTTGGGAGCGGGTCTGAGTGGAACCGCGGCCGCGCTGCTGCTCCGGAGCGAAGGCGCGGAAGTCACCGTCCTCGACAGCGCCGAGGAAAATAAACTCCTGAAATCCACGATCGAGAATCTTCGCGGGCGCGGCGTGACGGTGACTTGCGGTGTGGCGGCGGAGAACGATTCGTCGTCCTACGATTTCGTCGTGCTCAGTCCGGGGATCGACCCGATCTCACCGCTCGCGCAGAATTTTTCGTCGCGAAACATCGAAACGATCGGTGAGCTGGAACTTGGCTGGCGCTCCGTCGAAGTGCCGGTCATCGCGATAACGGGGACGAATGGCAAAACGACGACGACGGAATTGCTCGCGCAAATGCTAAACGCCTGCGGCCAGCGTACGATCGCCTGCGGCAACATTGGGAAACCGCTTTGTGAAGTTGCGCTGGAAGACCGCGATCTCGATGTGCTCACGGTCGAAGTCAGCTCCTTCCAACTCGAAACCATCAGCACCTTTCGTCCGGCCGTCAGCGTCTGGTTGAATTTCGCACCCGACCATCTCGATCGCTATCGCTCGGTCGCGGAATATCGCGCCGCGAAACTACGCATTTTCGAGAACCAGACCGCGGACGATGTGGCCGTGATCAACGCCGGCGAATCGCTCCCGAAGATCGCGGCGCGCACCGTGACTTTCAGCGCCTACGCCAACCAGGCCGACTTCCGTTTCGAGAGTGGATCGATCGTTTACCAAAATCAGCCGGTGCTTCGCATGGCCGACCTGAAGCTGCGCGGCTCCCACAACATCGAGAACGTCATGGCGGCGCTGGCGGTGGGTCTCGCGCGCGGGCTGACCTTCGAGCAGATGCTTCCGCCGCTCCACGCTTATGAGCCGCGGCCGCACCGTTGCGAATTCGTCCGCGAAGTCGGCGGCGTCGCCTACGTGAACGATTCGAAGGCCACGAACCTGGACGCTGTCGAGAAAGCGTTGCTGGCGCAAAACCGCAAAGTGATCCTGATCGCCGGCGGGAAAGACAAGGGATTTACCTTCGAAACGTTGCGGCCGTTGGTCTCGGAGAAATCGCGTGCCGTCATTCTGATCGGCGAAATGGCCACGCGAATTTGCCAGGATTGGAAGGACGCCGTGCCCTGCGAGATCGCGAACTCGCTGGCTGACGCCGTCGAGCGCGCCCATGCGATGGCGCAGTCCGGCGAAGTGGTCCTGTTTTCTCCCGGCACTTCCTCTTTCGACATGTTCAAAAGCTACGCCGATCGCGGCGACCAATTCCGTGCCCTCGTGCACGCCCTGCCCAAATAAACCCATGAAACTGCCCAGCCTTTTCCCTGTTAAGAAATTGCGCGCGACCACCGCGCGCCGTTCTCTCGGCGTCCCCGATGAGATGGACTACGAAGAAATGTCCGAGCCCAACATGAAGTTGTCGCGCGCACTTCTCATCGTGCTGGTCCTTCATGTTGTCGCTGTCGCTGGCATTATCGCGTTCAACACGATCAAGAGCCGGCAAGGGGTCATGCCGCTGGTTTCGATTCCGAAGACATTTCCCCAAACCTCCGCACCGAAGTCGACTGCACCGACAGTGACGACTTCCGTCCCTGCGATAAAACCGCGCGACGAAACCGCGTCCACGAAGCCGGCTTTCAAAGAAGAGCGGAAAGCGATTCCGGTGAAGCCGGTCGCGGAGACCAGTCCGAAAGCGGACAGCAAGAAGAGTTACGTCGTGGCGAAAGGCGACACGCCGCTGAGCATCGCCAAGAAATTCAAAGTGCAGTTCGACGATCTCCTCGCCGTGAACAAGATCGACGACCCGCACAAACTCAAGATCGGCCAGAAACTGATCATTCCGGTCAAGGTAACCAAACCGAAGAAGTCTGAATAGAGATGGAATGCAGTACCTTGATGCTGCATGCGAAAATCTGAATGCATCGCAAGAGCGCCTACTTTTTGTTCCTGGCTGTGCTGGGGATGCTGGTCATCGGCATCGTCATGCTTTTCAGCACGAGCGCATTTGCGAAGGACAGCCACGGCGACATGTATTTTTTCGTGAAACGCCAGGCAGTCTGGCTCGCCGTCGGACTGGTGGTTTGCACGGTCGCCGCCATCGTCGATTACCATTTCTGGCTGCGGACCTGGTGGATCTGGTTCGGGCTCGCCCTGATTGCGCTCGCGTTTTGTTTCGTCCCGCACTTCGGCATGCGGATCAACGGTTCGCGCCGCTGGGTCGCTCTCGGGCCGGCGACGTTTCAACCATCCGAGATCGCGAAAGTCGCCGTCATCTTTTTTCTGGCGGCGTGGTTCGCAAACCGGGAAAAGGAAAGCAGCCGGTTGCTCCCGGGCTTTGTCATTCCGTTCGCGATTGTCTGCGCGGCGCTGCTTCTGATCGTCACCGAAGTCGACCTGGGAACGACGGCGTTGATCGGCGCGACGATGTTTGTGGTGATGTTCGTGGCGGGAACCCATCCCGCGCTGCTCGGATTGCTTTCGTTGTGCGGTCTGGGCGGGATTCTTTTCGTGGCCACCCATATGTCGGAACGGATGGGCCGGCTCGCGGCGTTCATGGACCCGGAGCGGTTCAAGGATGATGCCGGTCTCCAGCAAATGCAGGCGCTAATCGCGTGGGGCAGCGGGGGGATGGAAGGCCTGGGCCTCGGCAACGGCCGGCAAAAAATGCTCTACCTTCCCTACGCGCACACCGACTTCATTTTCCCGATGATCGGCGAGGAGCTGGGATTGCGGATGAGTTTGCTCGTCGTGTTCTTGTTCGTGGTCATCATCGTGTGCGGGCTGATGATCGCGCTTCATGCCAAGGACCGCGCGGGATTACTGCTCGGCTCCGGGATCGTGTCGTTGCTCGGCTTGCAGGCGGCGGTGAACATTGGGGTGACGACCTCGCTGCTGCCGAACAAGGGTTTGCCGCTTCCGTTCGTGAGCTATGGCGGGTCGAACCTGGCGGCGTGTCTTTTTGGGATCGGCTTGCTGCTAAACATTTACCGCCAGGGCGTCCTCGAGCCGGCGAAGAAGAAAAGCGCGGTGATCCGCGCGCGGACCACGCCAAGAATGTAATGCGACCTATAAATCTTATAGGACCTATTTCATGAACACGGTGATCGCATGTGGCGGAACAGGCGGCCATTTGTTCCCGGGCCTCGCGGTTGCCGAGGTTCTTCGCTCCCGCGGCCATGAAGTCATGCTCTTCGTTTCCGAGAAAGAGATCGACACGCTCGCCCTGTCCGGTCGCGAGGAATTCCGCTTCCAGAAATTGCCCACGGTTGGTCTGCCGTCGCCGTTCTCCCCAAAGATCTTCGGCTTTCTTGGCCGCTTTTCGGAAAGCCTTCGCGTCTGCCGCAGTGTCTATCGCAAATTCAAACCGCACGCCGTTCTCGGCATGGGCGGCTTCACTTCCACGGCGCCGGTGCTCGCCGGCAAGATGCGCGGTGTGCCGACATTCATCCACGAATCGAACGCGATTCCTGGAAAGGCGAACCGCGTGACCGCGCGGATGGTGCGGGCCGTTCTCCTTGGGTTCAAGGAATGCGCGCCGTTTTTTCCTCGAGCACGCACCGAAGTCACCGGCACACCGATCCGCAACGAGCTCCAGCCGATGGACAAGAAAGTGGCGCGGCAAAAGCTCGGTTTGCGCGAGGACCTCACGACGCTCCTCGTCATGGGCGGGAGCCAGGGCGCGAGTGGAATCAACCAGGCGGTGATCAAATCCCTGCCGGCGCTGCACAGCGCACAAATCCAGGTAATCCATCTCGCCGGGACGCGCGAGGAGCGGCTCGTAGCCGACAATTATCAGCGCGAAAAAATCCCGGCACACGTCGCGGCGTTCCATCACGAGATGGAGGTAGTTTACAGCGCGGCCGATCTCGCCATCGCGCGTTCCGGCGCTGCGAGCCTCGCTGAACTGGCGGCATTTTCGCTTCCTGCGATCCTGGTTCCATATCCCTACGCCGCCGAGGATCACCAGACGAAGAACGCGGAGATTTTTATTCGCGCCGGCGCGGCCGTGCTGTTAAAGGAGGCCGACCTCACGGCCGAGCTGCTCGCGCAAAAAATTCGGGAGCTGATCGATCATCCCGATCAGCTCCGGCGCCTCGCGGAAAATTCCGCTCGTCTGGCGCCGAAAAACGCAGCCGCGCTCGTGGTCGAAACGATGGAAAGATATACCCAATCGAATCATGACGCTCGCCTCTGAACTCAATCTCGAGGAGATGTTGACCCGGCAACGTCATCGGATTCATCTCATCGGTGTGGCCGGGAGCGGAATGAGCGGCATCGCGGCGCTGCTCCTCGAGCTGGGTCACGACGTTAGCGGCTCGGACAAAGTGAAATCGTGGGAGGTGGACCGGCTGGAGCGCCTCGGCCTGCGTTTTCGGGCTGAGCACCGCGCCGAAGACGCCAAGGATGCGGAACTGGTGATCTATTCCTCAGCGATTCGGGAGACGAATCCGATTCGGGCCGCCGCCGCCATCGCCGGACAGCCACTTGTGCGCCGGGCCGAAGCGCTCGCTGCGATCATGTCCGGAAAACGCGGCATCGTCGTGGCCGGGATGCATGGCAAAACCACCACTTCCGCGATGGCCGCGCACGTCTTACGCGAAGGTGGCGTGCACCCGTCCCATTATGTCGGCGCCGAAATTCCGCTGCTCGGCTCGAACGCGCATTGGGATCCGCGCGGCGAATATTTCGTGGCGGAAGGTGACGAGAGCGACGGCACCATCCGGCTCTTCAAACCCGAGCATTCCCTGATCTTGAATATCGAGGAAGAGCACCTCGATTTTTACGCCGACCTTTCCGCGATCGAAGCAGTCTTCTTGCAGCTCCTCGATCAAACCAGCAGCTCCGTCTTTTATTGTGCCGACGATCCTCATGCCGCGAGGATTTGCCGCGAGCATGCGCGTCCTATTTCATTCGGATTCTCGGAACACGCGGATTATCGCGGGACCGATATCGATCTTCGCGATTTCGCCTCCGTATTCTGTGTCTATCGGAACGGCGAAAAGCTCGGTGAAGCAGTCCTGAATGTGCCCGGCCGGCACAATGTGAGTAACGCACTGGGCGTCATCGCTCTGGCCAGCGAGCTGGGGATTCCGTTCGAAAAGATCGCCACTTCGTTAGGCCGTTTCCAGCACGCCCGCCGCCGGTTCGAGATCAAGTACCAGAGCGACCGCTTTCTTTTGGTGGATGATTACGCGCATCATCCGACGGAGATTTCGGCGACGCTGGCCACCGCCCGGGCGACCGGACGCAAGCGCGTGCTGACCATGTTCCAGCCGCATCGGTATTCGCGCACTAAAGCGTTGCGACTCGAATTCGGGCGCGCCTTCGATAACGCCGACCGCGTAGTCGTCACCGACATTTATCCCGCGAGCGAAAAGCCGCTGCCCGGAATTACCGGCCAGACGATTGCGGACGAGATCGCGGCGCACGGCCATCGCGATGTCAGTTATCAACCCCGGCTCGATCGGCTCCATTGGGATGTGGGAAACATGATCGCGGCGGGCGATCTGATTCTGAGCCTCGGCGCAGGCAATATTCACGAGCAGCTTTCCACTCTCGCGGCCGACCTGGTGATCGCGGAAAGGCTGAAGGCGATTGTCGGCGAAGAAGGCGACGTGCGGCTTTACGAACCGCTGGCGAAACACACGACGTTGCGCGTCGGTGGCCCGGCGCGGTTCTGGGTCGAGCCGCGGAACGAAGCCGCGTTCTCGGAGCTGATCCGGTTTTGCCGGAGCGAAAGCTTGCCGCTGTTTGTGCTGGGCCGCGGGTCGAATCTGCTCGTGCGCGATGGCGGAATTCGCGGCGTCGTCATTCATCCGTGCGGCGGTGATTTCGACAAGGTGGACATTTCCGGGAATGAAATCACCGCGGGCGTGGGCGCGAAGCTGAAGCAGATCGCGTATGCCGGAAAAGCCGCCGGGCTCGGCGGACTCGAATGGATGGAAGGAATTCCCGGAGCGGTCGGCGGCGGGTTGCGGATGAATGCAGGCGCGATGGGTGCCCAGACTTTTGAGAACGTGGTGCGGGTCCGTTATCTCGACGAAGAAGGAAACGCCCATGAGAAAACGCCGGCGGAAATGGAAATCCATTACCGCCATGTCCCGACCCTGGAGAAGAACTATGCCGTCTCCGCGGTTTTCAAAGGGACGCCGGCAGCGGCCGAGGAGATCGAGCGTCGCCTCGGCGAATCCCAGGAAAAACGCCGGACAACGCAACCGGCGGCCAAAAGCGCGGGCTGCATTTTCAAGAATCCGGCGACCATTCCGGCGGGCAAACTGGTGGATGAGCTTGGATTGAAGAACACGAGTGTGGGGAAGGCGCGCGTTTCGGAAATCCACGGGAATTTTATCGTGAACGATGGCGGCGCGACTGCGAGCGAGGTGCTTGAGTTGATCGCGAAGATTCAGGAGACGGCCCGCAAACAGCGCGGCATCGAATTGGAAACCGAAGTGCAAATCGTGGGGGAGGAAGGATGAAGCTTTTCTCTCGTTGTCATTCTGAGCGGAGCGAAGCGGAGCGTAGCGGAGTCGAAGAATCTCTGACTATTTCTTCGTCGAGAAGCGCGGAAGGATCAGAGATCTTTCGACTCCGCTTCGCTCCGCTCAAGATGACAAGAATTGTTTGGGAGGACGCGTCATGGTGACGAACGCGCTTCCGAAAAAAATCGCAGTCCTGATGGGCGGGCCCGGATCGGAGCGCGATGTTTCCATGGCGACGGGGAAAGGTGTCGCGAAGGCTTTGCGGTCGTTAGACGTCGAGGTCAGCGAAGTAGATGTGAAGGACGCAGACTTCGTTTTACCGGACGGCACGGAGCTTGCCTTCATCACCGTGCACGGAACGTTCGGCGAAGACGGCCAGCTCCAGCAGATTTTGGAAGATCGTGGAATCGCTTACACGGGCGAAGGAGTTGCGGAGAGCGATCGCGCCTTCGACAAGATCAAGTCCAAGGAAGCATTCCAGAAGAACAACGTCGCGACGCCTTACTGGCAGATCATTACGGTCGGGCAGCGGCCCGCGATGCCAATTCCGTTCGTCATCAAAGCGCCGCGGCAAGGTTCGACTGTCGGCGTCCATATTATTCGGAACGAGCGCGACGTGGACGCGGCCATTGCCGACGCATCGACCTACGACCGCGAGTTGCTCGTGGAAAAATTTATCGCCGGCCGTGAACTCACGATCGGCATTCTCGGCGACCAGGCGCTGCCGATCATTGAGATCATCCCGAAAGGCGGGTTCTATGATTTCACAAACAAGTATCCCTTCTTGAATCCGAGCGCGGGTGGTGCGGCCCAGCATGTTTGCCCAGCAAATCTTCCGGACGAGCAAACGCGCGCGATTCAGGGGCTGGCCTTGCGCGCGCATCGCGCCCTCGGCCTGAAGGTTTATTCACGCGTCGATATCCTTTTGCCGGAGGAAGGGGAGCCCAGCGTTCTTGAGGCGAACACGATCCCTGGAATGACTGAGGCCAGCCTGCTGCCGGAAGCGGCCGCGGTGGCTGGCATCAGCTATCCGGAACTCTGCGCGCGGATCATCGAGCTTTCCGCGAAACGGGACGCCGCCAAATGAAAGTGAAGAACGAACGGCTCCGCCCAAAGAACCAGCGTGTTTCCAATACGCGTCAACGCCGTCAGCAGCATTTGCTCGATGTGCGCGTCCGTTCCCACAAGGCGACTCAGCATCGCAACCGCCGCATTCTGGTTGTTCTCTCCAAGATTGTGCTCGTGCTCGCGCTCGGGGTCGGGGTCTTTCTCGGCATTCGGTTTGGCGCAAAACGTTTCTTCTTCGAGAACCCCGACTACCAGCTCAGCCAGATCGAAATCCAGACCGACGGAACGCTGCAGCGCGACCAAGTCCTGAAAGCGGCCGAACTGCGCGAAGGCGGAAATATTTTCGGCGTGAATCTCGCCCAGGTCAGGGACCGTTTGCAGCAACTGCCGCAGGTGGACGAAGTGCAGGTGACGCGGAAGCTCCCGGGCGAAATCGATATCCGCATTGTCGAACGGAAACCGATCGCCTGGATCACTTCCGACAAACAAATCTCCGATCCATTTGCGTCCGACGTTGCTTTTCTGGTAGACGCGCGCGGGGTTCTGATGAAAGAAAAGAAGTTGTTGCCTGAATATCTCGGCCTGCCGCTGATCACGGGATGCACGAGCGAGTCGCTCGAGCCGGGGAAAACCGTCGGATCATTCGAAGCGAAGGCCGCGCTCGAGCTGTTACGGCTGAGCACGGCGAGCTTCATGCAAACGCGGTTCCAGATCCGCGAGATCGATGTCTCGAAAGGTTATTGCCTCGTGGTCTCGGACAAGAACCATTCACGAGTCACGTTCGGCTTCGATAATCTCGAGAGCCAATTGCAGCGGCTCGAGCAGTTCCTGGTTTACGCGGACGATTCAAAACGCGAGCTGGCGACGGTGAATCTTCTCGTGCAGCGCAACATTCCGGTCACGTTCGGCCGGAACGCGGTAGATGTGATCAATGACACTCTCGATCCGGACGCCGAACCGCGAATCATGAAAGCGATTCCGGTTCATCCGTTGGCGAAGAACGAACCGGCGCCGGCGACCTCAAAAGCGCGGCCGAGCGCGACACCGAAGGTGCGCAAAGCGGTTCCGTTACAAAAATTCAGAAAGGACTAGGTAGAAGCATGGCAAGCAGCGATCTCATGGTGGGCCTCGAAATTGGCACGTCGAAAATTTGTGTCGTCGTCGGCGAAGGCCGGCCGGACGGCACGATCAAGATTCTCGGCGTAGGCCAGGCGCCTTCCCGCGGCGTGCGCAAAGGCGAGATCGTCGATTTCGAGACCGCGATGAAATGCGTCCATGAAGCCGTCGTTGACGCAGAGACGAAAAGCGACGTGATGATCCGGAGCGTTTATGTCGGCGTCGCCGGCGCGCACATCCAGAGCTTCAACAATCGCGGGTCGGTGACCCTGCCCGAGGAACGGGACGAGATCGACGAGCAGGACATCGAGGACGTGAAGATCAACGCTCGTGAGGTCAGCATCCCGGCCCAGAACGCGTTCCTTCATTCGATCATCCAGCACTACCACGTCGACGGACAGGATGGCGTTCTCAATCCGGTGGGAATGCTGGGGCAGAAATTGGAAGCCGATTTTCATATCATTCACGGTGTCCGGACACGCATCCAAAACACGATTCGTTGTGTCAAAGAGCTGCCTCTGGAGGTCGAAGATGTGGTCTTTAGTGC
>JBEEHR010000033.1:0-18236 GCA_041167505.1 Verrucomicrobiota bacterium | reverse complement strand
GGCCTGGTGAAGGCGGTCGAAAGATTCGACGAAACCAAAGGAGCGAAGCTCAGCACCTACGCGGTCTGGTGGATCCGGCAATGCATCAAGCGCGCCCTGTCCAATCAGGGAAAGCTGGTCCGGCTGCCTGTTCATCTGGGTGAGAAAATGTCGAGGATGCGCCGGGTGGCGTTGCGAATGAGTGAAGAACTGGGACGCGAACCGACCGACGACGAGCTCAGCGCGGAAATCGGCTTGAGCGCGGAAAAGATTGCCGAACTACGAAGCATTGGAATTCGACCGGCTTCTCTCGACGCGCCCATTAGCGACGAGGGCTTGACGGAATTCGGCGAGAGCGTCGCGGACGAAGAAGCGCAAAGTCCATTTGAACTCCTGCGTGACAAAGATTTGCGCAGCAAGGTCGACGGTTTGCTCGGGGAACTGAGCGGTCGCGAGAAGAAGATCATTGCCGAGCGTTTCGGATTCGGAGGGAGGGAGCGGAAAACGCTCCAGCAGCTTGGCGACACCCTGGGCGTCTCGCGCGAGCGGATCCGGCAACTGGAGAATGCCGCCCTCGCGAAATTGCGCAGGGCGCTCAGTTTGAAGGAGGAGCCCATTGGGCACCTCGTCGCAGCCTAAGCCCGAAACTGCCGCCGGGCGCATCTTTCGGGCGGAGTGTCAAAACGCAGCCACGATCAGTTCAACACGACAATCTACGGCCTTAATGATTGTCACCGCGGGTCAGAGAGAGCGGGCTGCAGCGAGGGCAGCTCGTCGACCTAACGAGTCACAAAGGCGAGACTCGCGTCGTGAAACATTTCATGGTCACTCCCGGCAACATTCAGGGGAGGCTGGACCGCAACTTATTTCCCCGAGGCGAAAGTGCTCGTGTCGATCAAGAGCACGGCGGACCGCGGTAAGACGCCGGTCCGCAAGAGTGTCGTCACTGATCGGGTTGGCTTCCAGCGTCGCACGAGCTCGTGTCAAGGTTTCCAAAAGATCTTTGCAATGTCACTCATCGTCTGTGGAAGGCAGTCCTTTAAGAGAGTACAATGGAGGCGAGGTGCTGCGAGTGCAGCGAGTCTCAATTAAAAGAAAGATCAAAATCCCCCGCCCCTCTGGGAAGAGCGGACCGGAAGGCGCAGCTCATGATTGCTGCTACGGCGATCGACCGCGGCTCGTTGCTTTTGCCTCCCGAGATTCAGTGATCCCCTGATTTCATGATGTTCGAATTCCTGACGGAAAATCGCGGAGAGCTGATCGAGCGTTGCCGAATGAAGGTCGCCCAACGGCCTGCGCCGAGAGCTACGGAAGCCGAGCTGGACTATGGGATAACCATGTTCCTCGACCAGATCATCGAGACCCTCAAGGCGGAGGAAGTGAACACGCCGGGGGAAAGCCAGAGGCTGTCGGGACCCGCCAGTGGGGTGGATGCAGTCCTGTCCGAGATGGGCGCGGCGGCAAAAGAACACGGCCGGGAGCTGTTGCAACACGGATTTACCATCGACCAGGTGGTGCACGACTACGGCGACCTTTGCCAATCCATCACCGACTTGGCCGTCGAAATTAACGCCCCGATCGCGAATAACGAATTTCGAACGCTGAACCGATGCCTGGATAACGCCATCGCGGTCGCCGCCACGGAGTTCAACGTGCAGCGCGACAATGTCTTTGCCGACAAGGATGCGCGCGCGAACGAGCGGCTGGGGTTTTTTGCCCATGAACTCCGGAACCATCTCAACAGCGCCACCCTCGCGCTGACCGCCATCAAAGGCGGCACCGTGGGATTGACTGGTGCGACCGGCGCTGTCCTGGATCGCAGTCTGGTAGCGTTGCGGGGGCTGATCGATCGCTCCCTCGCCGAGGCCCGGATGACCGCGGGGATCCCGGTCCGCCACCGGTTGTTTTCGCTCGCGGAGTTCATTGCCGAAATCCAACTCGCAGCCAACCTGGAAGCGCAGGTCAACAACTGCACCTTAACAGTTTCCTATGTCGATTCGAAGCTGGCCGTGGATGCCGACCGAGAGCTGCTGTTATCAGCCGTGGGAAATCTATTGCAAAACGCATTCAAGTTTACGCATCCCGGCAGTGAGGTTCTTCTGAAGGTTTACTCCATCTCGGATCGTGTCTTTATCGAGGTGGAGGATAGATGCGGCGGACTGCCGCCAGGAAATGTGGAAAAGATGTTCCTGCCGTTCACCCAGAGCGGCGCGGATAGAAGCGGGCTCGGGCTGGGCCTCTCGATCTCTCGCCGCAGCGTCGAGGCCAATGACGGAACACTTCGCGTGCGCGACATCCCGGCCTCAGGATGCGTTTTCACCATCGACTTGCCGCGCCACGTCTTGCCCCGGACCTCGCTCCAATCCGGCTAATAACTCCTAACGCAGGGCAGATCGTCACGATTCGTGGCCTCACGAGACGCCCAAAGTCCCCGAGTTTTTGGGCTTTGGTGTCCGCTGCTTTGCACTTAACAGGCAAACAAGAAAGCGATGGTGGTCCGGCTCGTCGGCGCGGTCGGAGCCACAAGACCGGGCGAACCGAAAAACCGGCTGCAAATAAATCTCTCAGAGCCGGGCGCGTGCCGCCTGGTCCTCGGTGGGATTGGACGCGAATCGAAGCGCCAGGAGTAACGACCACCGCGTGGTCGCGGAAAGGTTGCCCTAAGGGCCGATCGTGGGGGGAGCCATGCACATCTGTCACTAACTCGGGTTGCTAGCGCAACCTCGTTGAATCAGGGCGCAACCGGCGACCAGTAAAGGCCAGGTGCGGCTTCGCGGGAGGCCGCTGGGTAGTCTCCGCAAGCGAGTTCGCGCAGTTGCCGCACAGCGTCCTGCACCCGCACCACGCTTTACAGGATGCCAGATGAAGCGCGTCCATACCTCAACCCAAAACAGAAATACTGCCTGTGACCTCCGGAGAAAACGGTTTCGCCTCTGCTTCGTCACCTCACTTCTCGTGGCCTGGCTCCTGCCTGTCAGCGTCGCACCCGCCCAAGAGGCGCTAAAACCGCGCGCACCCAACTTTGTCGACCTAAGTCTCGAAGAGTTGATGGATGTGGCGGTTACGACTGTTTCCAAAAAAGAGACGACCCTGCTGGAGGCACCCGCTGCGATTTCAATCGTTACTCAGGACGATCTTCGGCGGCTCGGCATTACCACCATACCGGAGGCACTGAGGTCTGTCCCGGGCTTGGATATCGCGCGGATCGATGCCAACCAGTGGGCCGTTAGTTCCCGGGGATTCAACGGTCAAAACGCAAACAAGCTCCTCGTCCTGGTAGATGGTCGCAGTGTCTATACGCCGTCCTTCGGCGGAGTTTTCTGGAACGCCCAGGACACGGTCTTAGAGGACTTGGATCGCATTGAAGTGATTCGCGGGCCGGGCGCGACGCTCTGGGGATCCAATGCCGTTAATGGCGTGATCAACATTATCAGCAAGAATTCCAAAGATACCCAGGGCATCCTGGCTTCCACTTCTCTCGGCACGGAGGATCAACCTTCGGTGAGCTTCCGTTATGGCGGACAACTGGCTCCCAACCTGACCTACCGCGCGTATGCGAAATATTTCAACCGCGAAGGCCTGGTTGACTCGCACGGTGGCAACACCGAGGACGGTTGGAAGTCAATTCGGGCGGGGTTCCGTACCGATTGGGAACCATCCAAGCAGGAGCTGGTAACCTTTCAGGGCGATTACTACTCCCTGCATACACAAGAGAACGTGGCGGTTCCATCGTTGGTTTATCCATTCTCGCGGGAAGTGGAAGCGGACATTCACGATCGCGGCGGCAATGCCCTGGCACGCTGGACGCGCACATTTTCGACCGACTCACATCTTTCGATCCAGGCCTACTTTGATTACTTCGAGCACGAGCAGGATCTGGCCATAGAAAAGCGCAAGACCGCGGACATCCAATTAGAACACGGTTTCAAAGTGCTGCGCATCAACGATGTTCTCTGGGGACTCGAATATCGCTTCACCACAGATGAGTTCACCGACTCTCCCGTTGCCACCTGGGCGCCTAACAGCAAAGACCTGCATCTTTTCACCGCGTTTCTGCAGGATGAGATCACCCTGGTTCCGGATCGCTTGCGCCTGACGGTCGGCTCGAAGTTCGAGCATAACGATTACACCGGGTTCGAAATCCAACCGAGCGGCCGGCTCCTTTGGACACCCGGGGCGCATCAAAGCATCTGGACTTCCCTTTCCCGCGCAATCAGCACGCCGAGCCGGGTTGAAACTGGGGCGCAAATCAACAACCTGGTGTTTCAACCCTCGCCCTTCGTGCCAGTCGCCCAGACCGTAATCTTCGGCAATCCGAATCTGCAATCCGAAAAGGTGACCGCGTATGAATTGGGCTATCGTGTCGAACCTGCGCACAACCTCTCCTTCGACGCAGCTGCATTCTACAACGTTTACGAGGGCATCCAGAACCCCGTTGCCGGCACGCCTTACTTTGCGCCCAGTCCAGCCCCGGGGCATCTCGTGGTTCCCCTAACTTGGGAGAACGCTATTTCAGGCCAGGGCTACGGAACAGAATTATCCGTGCAATGGAAGCCGCTTAAGGACTGGCGCCTTATTGCCAGCTATAGCTGGCTGCAGATGCACCTCACTCCGGCTAACGTATTACAAAAGGCCAGTCCCGAGCATCAATTGAGTCTGCGCTCCTATGTTAATTTGCCCTGGAACTTCGAATTCAATTCAGCGGCGTATTTCGTGGACCAGGTAGAACTGTCAAATGGGTCCGGCACCGTCGTTATCCCAGCCTATATCCGCGTCGATGCGGGTTTGGTTTGGCATCCCAAACCTTCGCTCGAAGTAGGTATTTGGGGACAGAACTTACTCGACAACCAACATCCGGAATCCAACTCGTACTACAACCCGATCCGGACCGAGATTCCGCGAAGCGTCGTGGGAAAGATCACCTGGCGATATTAACGGCCAGCCGCCATCACATGTCCCTACGGTATCGAATTGGAGCGGCCCTCGGCGAAGGCCGTCTGCGGCCTTTGATCTCCCTCTGGGCGGCGGCAGGCCTTGCCGCCGCTTCGATGGCAGGCCTCATCCCTGTGGTCCGGGCGGATTCGGCTGCGGCCACGGAATACAAGCTCAAGGCGGCTTTTATCTATAACTTCGCGAAGTTTGTCGAGTGGCCGGCGGAGAAGCTCGAGAACGATAATTCCCCGCTCGTGATTGGAGTGCTCGGTCCAAACCCGTTTGGGGATGAACTGCAAAATGCCCTGAAAGGCCGCCAAATTAACGGAAGGCCCATTACCGTCCGGCAGTACGACAGCGTGGAGGCCGCAAAGGCGGCTCACCTCCTTTTCGTCAACCTCAATGACGAGCCGAAGCTCCGCCGGGCGCTTAAGGAATACGGCGTTCTCACGGTGGGCCAATCAGAATCGTTCACCCGGAATGGCGGCATCATTACTTTCACCTCCACCGACAACAAGTTGCGATTCGATATCAACATCGCAGCGGCGGAGCAAGGTGGACTTAAGATCAGCGCCCAGCTTCAAAAGCTGGCCAAGACTGTTCGGAGAGGACCTTAGGGAAACATGATGCGTTTTCTCCGAGACATTCCCATGCGGCGCAAGCTGATGATCATTATCATGCTGACGAGCGCGATCGCCCTTCTCATGGCTTCTACAGCAATCGTTATCTACGAGAGAGCCGCGGTCCGGACGAACCTGGGGCATCAGTTCGCGATCCTTGCCGATATGTTCGACGATAACGTTGCACCCGGTCTTACCTTCAATGACCCCGACTCGATGGCTGAGGTATTGCGGAGTTTAAGTGCCGACCGGCACATCCTGGCAGCAGCTGTTTTCAACAAAGAAGGCAAGGTTGTGAGCCACTATCAACGAACCGGAGTCCGGGGGGACTTCAAATTTCCCGAAACGAGGAGGACCAGTCAGCACTTCAGCGAAGGCCGGTTGGATACGTATCATGATGTCATTCTCGCGGGCGAGTTTATCGGCACCGTTTACATCGCCTCGGACCTTACGGAGATCGCTGACCGCACAACCCGTTATATTCTTATCATAGGTGTCGTTATGGTGGGCGCTTTGTTCCTTGCTTTCCTGCTTTCGCGAAAGCTGCAAGAAGCCATTTCGCGCCCCATCTCGCATCTGGCCGGCGTCGTCGAGGCCGTCGCTACCGAAAAAAACTATTCCATCCGGGCCACGAAACAGGGCGAAGATGAATTGGGACGTCTCATTGACGGGTTCAACGAAATGTTGAACCAGATTCAAGCGCAGGACAGCGCATTGCAGGAAGCCCGCGATCATCTGGAAAGGCGTGTGGAAAGACGGACCGCGGAGCTCGAAAGCACACACCGGGCATTGCTGGAGGCAAAGGAAACGGCCGAAGGCGCGAATCGCGCCAAGAGCGAATTCCTCGCGAATATGAGTCACGAAATTCGCACTCCCATGAATGGAGTGATCGGGATGACGGCGCTCTTGCTCGATACCTCCTTGGACAAGCAGCAGCAGGAGTTTGCGAAGACTATCCAGCTCAGCAGTGAGGCACTTCTCACAATCGTGAATGACATTCTGGACTTCTCCAAGATCGAAGCGGGGAAACTGGAGCTGGAAACGGTCGACATCGACCTCACGCACATCGTCCGCGCAACGCTGGAATTATTACGGGGCACTGCGGAAACCAAAGGACTGGCATTGCACGCGTTGATCGACCCGGGTGTGCCTACCCATTTGCGGGGCGATGGGGGCCCGCTCCGGCAGGTGCTCATTAACCTGATTGGCAATGCAATAAAATTCACCCCAAGCGGCGAAGTGAAGCTCCACGTGGCGGTCGATCGGCAGACGGAAGAGACGGCAGCGCTACGCTTTCGCATTACCGACAGCGGTATCGGCATCGATGCGGAAACGCAGGCCAGGCTTTTTAAGGCATTCACCCAGGCCGACGGCTCAACGACACGACGCTATGGCGGCACGGGCCTGGGGCTGGCGATCTGCAAACAGCTGGTCGAAAAGATGGATGGAGAAATCGGCGTGGAGAGTTCGACCGGAGCAGGCTCCACCTTTTGGTTTACGCTGGATTTGCTCAAACAATCCAAAGGCAGCGTTCCCCTCCTTTCGCAGGGGACAAAGGAGGGCAGCGTTCGCGAACCAAGGGCCAGGCTTGATCACAACCGTGGAACTGCCCGTCCTCAGCGCGTGTTGATCGCCGAGGACAACGCAGTCAACCAGTACCTCGCTACTGCTCAGCTGAAAAAGCTGGGATATGCGGCTGACACTGTCGCCAATGGGATAGAAGTGCTGGAAGCGTTCAGCCGAATTCCTTACGACCTAATATTAATGGATTGCCAGATGCCGCAGCTCGATGGCTATGAGACCACGCGACAGTTGCGGAGCCGGGGCGGCTCTCAACCCCTGATCATCGCCATGACCGCAAATGCAATGGAGGGCGACCGCGAATTGTGCCTCGCCGCCGGGATGGACAGTTACGTCAGCAAGCCCATGCGGATCGCCGATCTAGAATTAGCGCTCGCTGAAGCAGAAGCAGGTCTGGAGCGAGTTGGGCCTCTCGATCGCTCGCCGCAGCGTCGAGGCCAATGACGGAACCCGTCGGGTGCGCGACATCGCGGCCTCAGGATGCGTTTTTCGCGATCGACCCGCCGCGTCACCTTGTGCCGGGGCACAAGACCTAGTCGCACTTGCGTCCTTGTAAGCTCACATAACCGTCCCCAACGATTCAGTAATTTCTCCAGAAGGATCTGCGCAGTGACCGCGAGGGCCGGGCGCACGCTCCACGCTCTATTCTATTAAGCGACGGCCACCCGTAAGGACGGTTCCTCGACTCCGACACGCGTGCCATGAAGCCTTCCGCCAACCCTACAACCACGTCCGGCGATAGAACCGCAGCGGATTTGGCTTCGCGCAGCGTGGAAAGAATCAAGCTTCGGATTTTTGTTCCCTTGATCCTCGGGGTTGCGGTCCTTTTGGGATCCTTCCTCGTAGCCTTCCGCAAGGATCAGCTTCAAACGTCGGACCGAGGGGTGCGCCGTTCGGCTGCGGTCCTCCAAAAGTTTCTTGACGTAGAACAGCAACGAAACACCGACTTCATGGCGACCGCGCTTCGGACCATCCTCAACGACGACCGTATCGCTCAAGCCTTCCGGGCGCGGGACCGCGAAGCCTTGCTGGAACGGGCTCGTCCCTTGCAGGAAATTCTGAGCCGCCAACACAGGATCACCCACCTCTATTTTCACGGCCCGGACCGCGTCAATTTCCTGCGAGTGCACCATCCTGAGGACCACGGAGATCTCATCAACCGCTTCACTCTTCTGGAAGCGGAGCGAACCGGCGGGATGGCTTCGGGAATCGAGCGCGGGCCGCTGGGTGCATTTGTTTTGCGCGTGGTAATGCCATGGCTGGATCAGGGAGAGCTGCTCGGCTACGTCGAACTCGGGATGGAATTCTCTGAAATTACCAGGGACCTCCATGGATTGCTGGACGTCGACTTCGTGGTAGCCATCGATAAGAAACTGGTGAATCGCGCCCAATGGACCAAAGCGGCCGATGCCTCAGCCAAAAAAGAGTCGTGGGACCAGTTCGCTGATGTCGTGGTTATCGAGAGGACCATGCCTGTTCTTCCCGAACCCATCGTGAATTTGCTCTCTTCGGGGCGCGAGCCGAAGGCAACCGCGAGAGTTGTTTCCTGGAATGGGCGGGTAGCCCAGATGATCTTGCTGCATCTGGAGGACGCGGGCGGAAAAGGCTTCGGCCACCTTTTCGTGATGCGAGATGTGAATGATTCCTTCGTGCAGGCGCGCCAGTCCATGTGGCTCATCAGCTTCATTTGTCTCGGGGTAGGCGCCGCTCTGCTCACTTTTTTTTACTTCTTCCTCGGTCGCGTCGAGAAAACACTGGCGTCGCAAGATGCCACACTGCGAACTGAAATCAGCGAACGGCAGCGCACGAACGCTGAATTGAAACGCAGCCAGGCGGGCCTGGCAGAGGCGCAGGCCCTGGCGCAAATCGGCAGCTACGAATACGATCTGGTCACGGGAAAATCGATCTGGTCCGACGAGCTTTTCCGGCTCCTGGGATTCTTTCCGGACGAAATCGAACCGACCTACGAACGCTGGCTGGATTGTGTGCATCCCGACGATCGGGCGATGGCGGGACAATTCACCCGCGACATGATCGACGGCAAGAGGCCCGGAATTTCCGACCTGCGAGTCGTCCATCGCGACGGCGGTGTTAGTATCCTGCAGAGGCGGGCGAGTGAAGTCCTCGATGATGCGGGCAACATCGTCCGACTGGCGGGCACGATGCAGGAGGTCACGGGGCAACGCCGGAGCGAAACCGAGCTGCGCGCGGCCACCATTGCGGCCGAAGCCGCCAGCCGCGCGAAGAGCCAATTTCTCGCGAATATGAGCCACGAAATCCGCACGCCGATGAACGGAGTTATCGGCATGACCGGCCTGCTCCTCGATACGCCTTTGACCAAAGAGCAGCAGAAATTTGCCGAGACGATCCAGTTCAGCGGAGAAGCGCTGCTCACGATCGTGAACGACATCCTCGATTTCTCGAAGATCGAAGCTGGAAAATTGGACCTGGAAATTGTTAATCTGGACCTGGCGCACGTGGTGCGGGGAACGGTGGAACTTCTAAGGGAAACAGCGAAGGCCAAGGACCTGGAACTGCGCGCGTCGATCGATCCCGATGTGCCCGCGCTGTTGCGCGGCGACCGTGGCCGGCTTCGGCAGGTGCTGATTAATCTGATTGGCAATGCGATAAAATTCACGTCGCGCGGCGAAGTAACTCTGCTCATCTCGGTGGACCGACAGAGTGACGCGTCGGCATCCCTTCGCTTTCGCATTACCGACACTGGGATCGGCATCAACCTCGAAACGCAGGCCAGACTTTTCCAGGCATTCACCCAGGCCGATGGCTCGATGACGCGACGCTACGGCGGCACGGGCCTGGGATTGGCGATCTGCAAGGAGCTAGTGGAAAAAATGCGTGGCGATATCGGCGTGGAGAGTTCGTCCGGCGCCGGTTCCACGTTTTGGTTCACGGTGGAATTTCCAATACAATCCTTGGTTGTCTCCGAGGTCAGGAAAAGCGACGCGCTGAAAATCTCGCGGACGCCAGCGCTGCTGTCGCACTAAACCCTGGGGGGTGACGTGGTCTCCACTCAGTAATACCCGCATAAGGATTCACGCAGTCACCACGAAGGGCGGCGCATGCCCACGGCTACTATAGGGAGACGCGAACTGCTTTTGCGCTCACTAAAAATGAAAACCCTGATCGCCGAGGACGATGATGTTACCCGACTGCTTCTCAGCTCCACGCTGAGGAAGCTCGGGCACGACGTGCATGGGGCGACCAACGGCCGCGAAGCCTGGGAGGCATGGCACGCCGGAGAGTTTTCCCTGGTTATTTCGGATTGGATGATGCCCGATCTCGACGGTCTGGAATTCTGCCGCCGCATCCGGGCGGAGCAGCGGGCGGACTACACTTATATCGTCCTGCTTACCTCGCGCTCTGGGAAAACAAACTACCTCGAAGCGATGACGGCCGGTGCGGACGACTTCATCACGAAGCCATTTGAAAAGGATGCGTTCGCGGCGCGGGTGCGCGTAGCCGAGCGCATCCTGGGGTTGCACGCGAACCTGCGCGCAGCCAACACCGATCTCGAGCGTCGCGTCTGTGAACGCACTGCAGAGCTCGCCACCGCGCTGCAAGCCAAAAGCGAATTTCTCTCACGCGCCAGCCACGAGCTGCGCACGCCCTTGAATCACGTGCTTGGTTTCGCGCAGGTGTTGGAAAGGCACGCGCTCACTGGCGCCCAGACGGCCAGCGTCCAGCAGATTCTCACCAGCGGTTCTCATCTGCTCCAACTTATCGACCGCATCTTGTTGGTCTCGAAATCCCAGCCAAATGACCTGACCTTTCTCGATCCTCCGCAAGGAACTGCCGCCAGTCCGCAACTTCTCGTCGCTCCATCGCGCGCACGACTCGGATGATTGCGGACCCTTCAGAATTGCCTGGCCGGCAATTTCATCGAGCATTCGCCCTGATCCCAGGCGTCGGCGTTGCTTTGCTCGGCGCCCTGGTGCTGGCCGGATGGGTGCTTCAGGTCGAAGCGCTCAAATCAATCATTCCCGGGGCGGACCCGATGAAGCCAAACATGGCGGCGGCCATCTTACTTTGCGGCGCGGCCTTGTCGCTCTTATCGCGAAAGACGTTAACAAAGCCGACCCGCATTTGCACGGCGGCGATCGCGGCAACGGTAATCGTCCTGAGCGCCCTCACGATTGGAGAATATGTTTTTGGTTGGGACCTTGGGATTGAGCACTGGCTGATAGGGAACGTCCGGGCTGACCTGGAGAATCCGCATCCGGGCCGGATGGCCCCGATTACAGCGGTGTGCTTTATCCTGGTGGGAGCTGCTCTTTTCTTCGCGTCCCGGCAAATTCAAAAACGGTTACGACTCCCGCTCGTCGGAGCGCTGGGTGGAACCCTGACGGCGGCTGGAGCGGTCCCGTTGATCGGATTTCTCATGGAGGTCCTATTTGGTCCGAGCTGGAATTACATGGGCGTAACTCCTTCCGGTCTTGCCGGAGCGGTCGCGTTCTTGTTGTTGGGCATCGGTTTATTGGAGCTGCTTCGAAGCAACGCCCACCTGACATGGTCTTTGGATGGATTGACCACCGCGGGATTCGTGAGCGGTTTCACGTTAATGATCCTGGCGGCCGGGCTCACCTACAATTTCACCGTGAAAATGCAGCAAGCGGCCACGCAGGTCGGTCGCGCCCAGGAAATTCGCCGGGAGCTTAACGAAACCGAAGACAACTTGTTGGAACTGGAGCACGACCAGCGCAGCTACCTTATTACCGGGAACGAACGCCTGCTGGAGGGATGGGACGCGAAAGAGTCTCAGATTCGAGAGCATCTCCGGAAGTTGCAACAGCTTGAGGTCGACGATTCCCGCCAACGGGAAGTTCTTCGCCAATTGGCAGTCCTCGTTTCGCAGCGCATCAATCGAGCGAGGCAAACGGCCGCGATCCGGAGAGAGCGGGGCCTTCCGGCCGTCCAGCAAATGATCGCTACCGGCGCTGGCGCTGCGCTCCTGGAGCAGAGTCGTGGATTGATTGAATCAATTGAGAGTGACGCAGACGCGCGGTTGCGCGAAAGCCAAACCCAGTCCGACCAGGCTTCGCGAGCGGTGTTTCTGATGTTGCCACTTGGAGTGTTTGTCTGTTTTGCGATTCTCACTCTTGGAGTGTTTTTTCTTAATTCGGGAATGGGCGGACGCCAAAGAGCGGAAGGAGCGCTCAAAGAAGCGGAAAAGAAATATCGCGGCATCTTTGAGAACGCGGTGGAGGGGATTTTCCAGAATACGCCCGCTGGTCACTTTATTTCTGCCAATCCCGCGATGGCTCGAATGCTCGGCTTCAATTCAGCGGAGGAGTTAATTCGCACCCGCCATGATATCGAGCGCCAGGGTTATGCCGAGCCGGCTTTGCGCAATAAATTTAAACAAATGCTGGAGGCAGACGGCGTCGTAACCGGTTTCGAGTACGAAGTCTGTCGCAAGGACGGCACCAGGATCTGGGTGGCTGAGAATTCGCGAATCGTCCGCGATGCCGAGGGGAGTCCGCTCTATTACGAAGGCAGCGTCCAGGACATCACCGAGCGAAAGCAGAGCGAGGAGGCGCTGAAAATGAGCGAGGAACGTTACCGGAGCCTCTTCGAAGCGAATCCATTGCCCATGTGGATTTATGATCTCGAGACACTTTCGTTTCTCGAAGTCAATGACGCCGCCCTCTCCCATTACGGCTACCGGCGCGAGGAATTCCTCGCCATGACTATCGCCGACATTCGCCCAAAAGACGACAAGCCGTTGTTGCTGGCGAACGTCGCCCATGTCGCCGAAGACGTAGTCGACAAGGCAGGTATCTGGAGGCATCGGCAAAAGAACGGATCCATAATCGATGTGGAGATCACATCTCATGTTCTCGATTACGGTGGGCGGCGCGCGGAACTCGTATCCGCTTGCGACGTCACGGAGCGCGAAACGGCCTCGGCATCACTCGCGGATAGTCGACAGCGCCTCACCTTGGCCACGGAGTCAGCCCGGATGGGGATCTGGGAGTGGGACGTTGTAACCAATAAGTTAGTTTGGGATACTCAGATGTATGCCCTTTACGGCATCCGCGAGCGGAATTTCAGCGGCGCCTACGATGCTTGGCAAAAGGGCCTTCACCCCGGGGACCGTGCCCGAGCCGAAACCGAAATCACGGCCGCCGTTCATGGAGTCCACGGATTCCATACCGAATTCAGAGTCCTCTGGCCGTCTGGCGAAGTGCGCCACATTGAGGCCCACGCCTTGATGCACCGTGCCATTGACGGTTCAGCGGCGAAAATGACCGGAGTTAACTGGGACATCACACAGCGTAAACTCGCGGAGCAGGCCCTCGGAGCGGCGGAAGAGAAATACCGCTCCATTTTCGAAAACGCGGCCGAGGGAATCTATCAGTCGACGCCCCAGGGGAAATTCCTCGCGGTCAATCCCGCGGCGGCCCGCATCTTCGGATTTTCCTCACCAGAACACCTCCTGCAGCACACCGATCGAACCTCATTCGGCTACGTGGAACCCCGGCGTTCCGAAGAGTTCATGCACCTGATCGAAGGGCAAGACGCCGTGAATGGCTTTGAGTCCGAAGTTTATCGACCCGATGGAAGCAAAGTCTGGGTCTCGGAGAATGTGCGAGTCGTGCGCGGGAGCAGTGGGGAAATCCTTTTCTTTGAGGGAACCCTCGAAGACATCACCGAGCGCAAGAGGACGGAAGCGGAACGCGACCGCATGGCCGAGGCGCTAGGCGCAAGCAAGCGCTTCGCCGAGAGCATTGCGGAGAATTCAACGAACATCATCTACCTCTTCGATATCGAGACCAGCAGGAACGCCTACTCGAACCGCAGCGTCGCGGAGTTCCTCGGCTATTCGCAGGCGCAAATTCTCGAGCTCGGCAACAACCTCCTTCCAACGATCACTCATCCCGAGGATCTGGCGGGGCTGGTGCAGCACTATGCCGATTTTGCGGAAGTGCCGGACAGTCGCGTCGTCGATTTCGAGTATCGTGTGAAGCATGCCAGCGGAGACTGGCATTGGATCTGGAGCCGGGACACCGTCTTCAACCGCCGCCCGAATGGCACCGCCTGGCAGATCATGGGCACCGCCCAAGACATCACGGATCGGAAGCGAGAGGAAACGGAACGCCAGGTCATCTCTGAAATCCTGCAAGGCATGATTCCGACGACCAACCTCGATGAGTTGCTTGCCCTCGCCCACCGTTCCATCGCCAAGGTCCTCTATGCGGAAAACTGCTTCGTCGGTCTGCACGATGCCAAGACCGACCTGATTCATTTCGAATTCTGGTTGGACAAATGTGATTCCGTGCCCCCGCCCCAGCCCATCTCCAAGGGTTTTACTCGAAGTAGCTATGTGCTGCGCACCGGCCAGCCTCTTCTGCTGACTAAGGAACTCGAAGCACTCCTGTTCGAACAGGGCGACCTCGTCAAGAGCGGTTCCGCTTCCGCGTCCTGGATGGGTGTGCCGTTGCGGACTCCTACCCGCACCATCGGTGTCCTGGCGGTGCAGCATTACGAAAAGGAAGGCGCTTACAGCCCGCGCGACCTGAAGTTTCTCTCCGCCGTGGGCGATCAGATCGCCCTCGCCATCGAGCGGAAGAGCGCGGAAGTAGAACTTCGCCTTGCTAAAGAGACAGCCGAAGCTGGCAACCGGGCCAAGAGCGAATTTCTCGCGAACATGAGCCACGAAATTCGGACGCCGATGAACGGCATCATCGGCATGACCGATCTGGCCCTCGAGACTGAACTCAATCGCGATCAGCGCGAATATCTCGGCATGGTGAAAAGCTCCGCCCACTCCCTGCTCGGCCTGATCAATGACATCCTGGATTTCTCCAAGATCGAAGCCGGCAAACTGGACCTTGAGTCGATCGAGTTCAGCCTGCGGGATTGCGTCGGCGGCATGCTCAAACCGCTCGGAATTCGCGCGGACCAAAAAGGTCTCGAGCTCGTGGCCGATATCCACTCCGACGTTCCAGATCAATTGATCGGCGACTCGATGCGACTTCGCCAGATCCTGATCAATCTTACCGATAACGCGATTAAGTTCACCGACCGCGGAGAAGTGGTCGTAGGCGTAAAGCGCGAATCGATTACCGATGACGAAAGCGAACTGCATTTTTCGGTGAGCGATACCGGCATCGGCATTCCGCAGGAAAAACAGAAGGCGATTTTTGAAGCGTTCGCGCAGGCGGACGGCTCGACGACGCGCACCTACGGCGGCACCGGGCTGGGGCTTTCCATAGCGTCACAGCTCATCCAAAAAATGGGCGGTAGAATTTGGATCGAAAGCAAAGTGGGTGAAGGAACCACCTTCCATTTCACCGCGCGCCTCGGCGTGCGCGCAACGCTTTCTCCAGTGAAGCACGCAGAGCCGCAAGATCTTCAGGGCCTGCGCGCCCTGGTGGTGGACGATAACGCGGTCAATCGCCGCATGCTCAGTGCGATGCTCTTGAATTGGCGGATGAAACCTACCGTGGTCGCATCGGGGGCCAGCGCTCTCGAGGAAATGACGCGCGCGGCCAACGCGGACGCCGCTTACGAAGTCGTGCTTCTCGATGCGATGATGCCAGAAATGGATGGCTTCGCCCTGGCGGAAAGAATCAACGAACAGCCGGCGCTCGCGGACGCAACGGTGATGATGCTCTCGTCCGCCATGCCGGCGGGAACGGCGGAACGTTGCAGCGCGCTTGGGATCGCTGGATGGCTGAGCAAACCGATCACCCAATCAGAATTGCTCGACGCCATTCTGATCGCGGTCAGCCGCGACAAGGAAGATGGGGGCAGTCCCGACGTCCAAACTCAGGTTCCCGAAACTGGCGGCGCGGGATCGGGTCTGCGTATCCTGGTGGCCGAAGACAATCTCATCAATCGTGCGGTCGCGACCGGCATTTTGGAAAAGGCGGGACACGTGCTGGTGCACGCCGCCAATGGCCGCGAAGCCGTGGAAGCGTTTAGTGACGGAGCCTTCGATCTGATCCTGATGGATGTGCAAATGCCGGAGATGGACGGTTTCGAAGCGACCCGCCGCATTCGTGAATTGGAAGAGGCCACCGGTGGCCATATCAAGATCGCGGCGATGACCGCGCATGCCATGGCCGGCGACCGGGAGCGCTGTCTGGCAGCAGGAATGGACGATTACGTTTCCAAGCCGTTGCGGAAAGAGGATCTTCTTAGAACCGTCTCCGGGGCGAGGGTCATGGGGGATCGCCTCGAGACCGGAACAAGGTTTCTTTTCGATCGCGAGGAGTTGCTCTCGCAATGCGATGGCGATGAGGACCTGATGGCCGAGTTGGTTTCGATTTTTCACGATGACACTCCGGGAATTTTGCGGGCGGTCGGTGAAGCCGTGGAGAAGGGCGACGCGCCGGCGCTGGCGACGCACGCTCATAAACTCCTAAGCTCGCTCGGAGTTTTCGGGGCGGGACGCGCGCGGACTTTAGCGCTGCGCCTGGAGCAGCACGCGGAGGAAAATGATTTTGGCGGAGCAAAGGAAAGGTTCACAGAACTTGAACGAGAAACTGATAAAATTTACGCTGCCCTCGCCTGAGCCAGAGGAGCCGCAAGCGGAAGCACCGTCGAAGGCGCGAATTCTCGTGGCGGAGGACGACCCGGTGTCGCGCATCCTCATTGCGACCCGCCTGACCAACTGGGGCTATGAGGTGGTGCTGCGGAATGATGGCGCGGAAGCCATGGCAGTCCTACGCGGCCCTGATGCGCCTTCGCTCGCGATCCTCGATGGATCGATGCCGAACATGGACGGGCTCGAAATCTGCCGCCGCGTCCGCGAAGCGGGGACAATGATTTACATCATCCTGTTGACCGCGCGTGGCAGCAAAGAAAACGTCATCGAAGGTCTGCGCGCGGGCGCCGATGACTACCTGGTGAAGCCGTTCCACGCCGACGAATTGCACGCGCGAATTCTGGCTGGTTTGCGCGTAATGACCAGGCACGAAATGCTCGCCCATCGCGTGAAGGCTTTGGAAGTAGCGGCTTCCGAAATCGGGTCACTTCAGCTTCGGATTCCACTTTAAGCCGGTGCGGGAGGACTATTTCCTCTCTGCGTAGTAGCCGTGATCCGAAACGCGTAATGACCCGGTTCCCCCCGGTATAAGGAGGGCTTTAACTAGGTGAACCCTCGAGGCTCTGCGCTTATGAAAAAAAGGAAAACATTATCCGCTCCGAAAACTTTGCGGAAATCGCCTACCGGCATTCGCGGGCTCGACGAAATCACCGGCGGCGGTTTGCCCAAGGGCCGGCCTACCCTGGTCTGCGGTGGGGCAGGCTGTGGCAAGACCTTGCTGGCCATGGAATTTCTCGTCCGCGGCGCAACTGAGTACGGCGAGCCGGGCGTTTTCATGGCGTTTGAAGAAACGCGCGAAGAGTTGACCGAAAACGTGGCGTCACTTGGCTTCGATTTGAAGGCGCTCGTCGCCGAGAAGAAGCTGGTGCTCGATTACGTTTACGTGGATCGCAGCGAGTTCGAGGAGACGGGCGAATACGATCTCGAAGGACTTTTCATCCGGCTCGGTTACGCGATTGACTCCATCAAGGCGAAGCGCGTCGTGCTCGATACGATCGAAGGACTTTTTGCGGGCCTGCCTAATCAAGCCATCGTGCGCGCGGAACTCCGCCGGCTCTTTCGCTGGCTCAAGGAAAAGGGCGTCACGGTCATCATGACCGGCGAACGCGGCGACGGCACGCTGACTCGCTACGGCCTGGAGGAATACGTCTCGGATTGCGTTATCTCGCTCGATCATCGCGTGGTCGATCAAGTCACGACCCGCCGGATCCGCATCGTCAAATATCGCGGCACCACGCACGGCACGAATGAGTATCCGTTTTTGATCGAGAAGGATGGCATCTCGCTCTGGCCGATCACGACCGTGCAGGTCGAACACGCCGCCTCGCACGAGCGCATTCCGACCGGCATCGAGCGGCTCGACACCATGCTCGGCGGCAAAGGATTTTATCGCGGGAGCAGCATTCTCCTCTCGGGCACTGCGGGCACGGGCAAGACGGGTGTGGCGGCGACTTTTGCCGACGCCACCTGCCGGCGCGGCGAACGATGCCTCTACTTTTCCTTCGAGGAATCTCCCAGCCAGATCATGCGCAACATGGGCACGATCGGGC
>JBEEHR010000032.1:0-26128 GCA_041167505.1 Verrucomicrobiota bacterium | reverse complement strand
CTTGACGCTCGGCTGGGGCATGGCCGGAGCCGCCTGGATTTCCGGACGATTTCCCGCCGAGGCCAATGTCCAGATCCGTGACGATGGCACGGCACGCGTTGCGTGCGGCACGCAGGACATCGGCACCGGTACGTACACGATCCTCGCGCAGCTTGCCTCGCAGAGGACCGGCGTCCCGCTCGACAAAGTCGAAGTGGCGCTCGGCGACACGTCGCTGCCGGAAGGCCCACTCTCGGGCGGCTCGATGGTGACCGGGTCGGTGGTCCCGGCCGTCTTTGCAGCGGCCGACAACGCGATCGCATCGTTGCTGCTCATCGCAACGACGACGCCGGGATCGCCGTTCGAGAAGCGCAAGCCCGACGAACTGGCATCTGAAGGCGGCAGTGTCTTCGTGAAGGCTGACGGTGCCGGCAAGGGGGTCCCTTTCGCGGACTTGCTCCGGCGCGCCAATCTCCGCCTGGTCACAGGCAGCGGCAAGTCCGAAGCGACATTCGGAAATCCAGAACCGAAGTTCTCGACACACTCGTTCGGCTGTCATTTCGTCGAGGTCACATGGCAGCCGGCAATCGCGCGGTTACGAGTCAGTCGCGTGGTGACTGTTATTGATGGCGGCCGCATTCTCAATCCGTTGGCGGGACGCAACCAGATCGAAGGCGCGGTCGTGATGGGAATCGGCATGGCCCTGCTCGAGCACACCTCCTACGACCCGCAGAACGGCGCGCCGATCAACAGCAATCTGGCCGATTACATGGTGGCGGTGAACGCCGACGTTCCGCCGATCGACGTCCATTTCCTTAATTACCCCGACAAGGAAATCAACGAACTGGGAGCGCGCGGAATCGGCGAGATCGGCCTGGCCGGCATCGCCGCCGCCATTACCGACGGGGTCCATAACGCCACCGGCGTGCGCGTGCGCGAGTTGCCGGTAAAAATCGAGCACCTCCTCACTTCGACCGTCTTGAGCTAGCGGGGCTGGGGAACTTGGCGAACGAGCTGCGCCAGCGATATGCCGCGCAGGTGTTTCCGTACGGCGTCCTCAGTACTCGCGGCGACGCCGCTCATGATGCCCTTCATGTTGCAGCTGACGTGGCACTTCTTTAACGCTTTGCGCTCGTTGACCGGGATCACCGGGCGCGGTTCGACGGCGTCGTAGATATCCACGAGGGAAATTTCGCGGGGCTTTTTCCGCAGCCGGGCGCCGCCGTTCTTGCCGGTAAAGGTCTCGATGAGCCGGGCGCGCCGCAGCGCGAGGAGCAACCGGCGCACGACGACTGGATTCGTGTTTACACTCGCCGCCAGCGTCTGCGATCCGATCACTTTCCCGGGCGAGAAAGCCAGGGCGGTCATGATGTGAACGGCGAAAGTAAATTGCTGGTTGACCACGTTGCCTTAAGTGTAATGGTTTTGATTACAGTTTGATTAGATCGCGATCCGACTTCAACCACAAACAAAAAAATCATTCCCAAACAATATGAGCACCAAAAAAATTGCCCTGATCACGGGCGCGAACAAAGGCATCGGACTGGAGACAGCCCGCCAACTTGGAAAGCAGGGCATCACCGTTCTCACCGGCGCGCGGGATGAGACCAAGTCCAGCCAGGCGGCGGAGACGTTGCGGAAAGAGGGACTCGACGCCCATGGCATCGTCATCGACGTGAATGATGCCGGCAGCATTCAAAAAGCCGCCGCCGGGATCGAGCGCGATTACGGACGTCTCGACATTCTCGTCAACAACGCGGGAGTGATGCTCGACGATGACAAGAAGAAGCCGAGCGAGCAATCGATTGAGGTCTGGCGGAGGACGTTTGAGACGAATTTGTTCGGCCTGATCGCCACGACCCAGGCTTTCCTGCCGCTCCTGCGCAAAAGCGTCGCGGGCCGGATCGTGAATCTCTCCAGCATTCTCGGGTCGATCCATTTCCACGCCACGCCCGGTTCGCCGATTTACGACAACAAAGTGGCGGCCTACAACGTCTCGAAGTCCGCCGTGAACGGCTTCACGGTCCAACTCGCCTATGAGTTGAAGGATACGCCGATGAAAGTGAACGCGGCGCACCCAGGCTGGGTGAAAACGGAAATGGGAGGCGAGGGCGCGACGATGGACGTTTCGGACGGCGCGAAGACGAGCGTGGCGCTGGCGACCATCGGCGCGGATGGACCGAACGGCGCGTTCCTGCACATGGGCGAAACCTTGCCGTGGTAAGCGACACCATGAACTCACTCGTCCCCGAACTTATTGGGAACGACGGCGATCTGCTTGGAGCGCCTGCCGCGCCCGCGAGCAGCCGCGACGAAGAGCTGCTGGATTCCTATTCCCAAACGATCGCGGCCGTCGTGAACCGGGTCGCGCCGACGGTGGTGAACATCCGCGTGTTAAGTGGCGAGCGCGGCCCGGGTGGCGGCTCAGGCTTCATCATCGCGCGAGATGGATTCATCCTGACGAACAGCCACGTCGTTCACGGAGCGCGTGAGCTCGAAGTAACTCTGCACGATTCACGGATTTTTTCCGCACAGGTGGTGGGGACCGATCCCGAGACGGACCTGGCAGTCATCCGGATCGACGCGCCGGACATTCAGCATGCGCGCCTCGCCGATTCAGCGAAGATCCGCGTGGGACAAATCGCGGTGGCGGTCGGATCGCCGTATGGATTCCAGCAGACTGTCACTGCCGGGATCGTGAGCGCGCTCGGGCGCTCCATGCGCGCGGAATCGGGCCGTTTGATGGACGAGATTATTCAAACCGATGCGGCATTAAATCCCGGGAATTCCGGCGGCCCGCTCCTGAACAGCGCGGGCGAAGTCATCGGCGTGAATACCGCCGTGATCCTGCCGGCCCAGGGAATTTGTTTCGCCATCGCAAGCAATACCGCGCGTTTCGTCACGGGATGGCTGATCAAGGACGGTTACATTCGGCGCAGCTCGATCGGCGTGGCGGGCCAGAACGTGCCGCTGCATCCGCGGGTGGTGCGATTCCACAAGTTGCCTAACGACCGCGGAGTGCTGGTCATGGAAGTGGAACCGGGCAGCCCCGCCGCGGTGACGGGATTGCAAAAGGGCGACACCATTGTCGGCTTCAAAGGCCAGCCAATTTCTACCGTGGACGATCTGCACAAAAATCTGGTCGCATCTGAAATTGGGGTCCCTTCGCCGCTCATGTTCCTGCGCGGAACCGAAAAGCTCTTCCGGATGGTGGTGCCGCGGGAGTTGCCGCCAGCCCGGGCGCTGCGTCCCGAGAAGCGAAATTAGAGAGAGGGGTTCGGGAAAGTAACGCGGGACGATGGTCGGGCCGCCGGGATTCGAACCCGGGACCTCTTGAACCCCATTCAAGCGCACTACCAAGCTGTGCTACGGCCCGCTGACGCTCCCACTATTCACCGCGAGCCTCGTGATTGCCAAAAACTTTTCGGCGCGCTACCTAGCGCCGGACCACGCGCTCAAGAACACGTCGATCAGTTCCGGCAGCTTATCGCTGTAGCCTCCTTCCAGAATCGCGCCGGAAGGAATCTTTTTTTCGCGGAGCCATTTGCCGAAGGTGGCGAAGTCTTCCGGTTGCAATGTCATCTCGGTGATCGGATCGCCGGCATAAGCATCGAAGCCCGCGGAGACGAGGAGCAGATCCGGTTTGAATGCGATCAACTCGTCGAGGGCTCGGCGCACTTCTGCCACATGCGCGAGCCGCGGCGTGAGCGGCGCCACCGGGAAATTATGGATATTCCCGAAGGACCGCGTGCCGGTCCCAGGGTAACCCGGGAATTGATGAATCGAAGCGAAAGCAATCAGCGGATTGCCGGCCACGATATCTTCCGTGCCGTTGCCGTGGTGCGCGTCGAAATCCCAAATCGCAACGCGTTCCGCGCCGTTCTCCAACGCATCCAGGGCCGCGATGGCGATGTGGCTGAAATAGCAGAAGCCCATCGCGCGATCGCGGGTCGCGTGGTGGCCCGGCGGCCGCATGAGGCTAAACGCGGGATTTCCGTTCAACGCTTCTCGCGCCACTGCGAGCGCCGCGCCGGTCGCGCGCGCGGCATGCTCGTAAATCCCGGGATAAGCCGGCGTATCCGTGTCGAAAGCGTGCGCCGCCGCCCGGATCTGCTCTACGTGCTCCCGCGAATGCGCCCGCCCGAGCGCGCCTTCACTCGCCGGTTCCAGTTTCCGCCATTCCCACTCGGCATGGCGTTCTCGCAACAACGGAACCGTCCGCTCGATCCGCGCCGGCCGTTCGGGGTGGCCGGGGGAGGAGTATTCCGTGCAGCGCGGATCGTGGAAGATAATCACGATTGCGGAACGGCCGCGTCGTTCGGTTCCGTTGTCAGTTTCGCCTCGAACCGTTTTCGTTTCCGGTCCGCCCACGCCTGGTAGGACCAGTGCGCTGGTCCCATGAGGGCGAAGGACATCGGCGAAACAAAGCCATATCGTTTCGGCCCGAAGAGCGCGATGCCCAGCGCCAGTAATCCGACGCCGGCACTGACGATGTGCCGGCCGAGGTACATGCGGACGTCGAAAACGTCCAGGGGTTGGAGCCCCAGCTCTTTGCGCTTGCCGTAGGCGTGCAGGTAAAGCAGCGCGAACATGACGAAAAGCAGGAAAAATCCCAGGCCGTAAATGGCCGAGGCGCTCGACATTTGCGTCAGGCTCATCGGGACGATCTCCTTATGCGGAAACCTGATGAAGAGCGCGAACCAGGAATCGAACATGAACTTGAGCGGGTAAACGTAAAACATGACGACGAACAAGAGTCCGCCATTGAGAACCACGGTGTAGGGATCCGACATTCCGTAACGCCGGAAGAAGAGGTTGTGTTCGTACCAAATCAACAGCAGCACCGAGAAACAACAGGCGAACGAGAGAAAGCCGCCCATGAGCTTCATTAATTCGTCGTAGCTTTTCGGCACCTCCAGCGCGACCACCAGAAGGGTCAAGGCGAAGGCAAAGACCGCGTCGCTGAAAGCCTCAAGACGCGAAATATCGTGGCTGCGGCGCAGAAGCATGGCGGGCCCGCCGCTACTCGTCGTCGTCGTTCGGCGAAGGCGCCGGGGTCGTGTCGGGGGATTCTCGCGGCTTCTTCCGGCCTTGCTTCAAACCGCCGGAACTCTCGGAATCCGATTTCTCGTTGGAAGGCGGAGCCGATCGGCGCGGCGTGGTGCGGGGGCCGAACTTGGCGGACGGCGATGGCCCCGTGGAAGGTGAGTCTTCCGGTTCCACGTTTTGCCGGGGCGAGATCAGGGAATGGGGCGACGAACTCGATTTGGGTGAGGCCGAAGACTTCGGAGACGGAGACGGGGAGGGGGAAGGTTTCGGCGAGGCGGTCACGCTCGGAGCCGTTGTCGGGCTCGGCGACGATTGCGGCGCGGGAGTCGAGGAGAAGAGGGTAGTGCCGTTGTTTCGTTTCACGTTCCAGGTAAACACGGAACTGTTCGCGAGCGCTTTTTCCATGCTTGCCACCGTGACGACATCGCCACCGCTAAACGGGCCGAGCGTCCTGTTGGTAGGAATCGTAGCGGTCGGCGGCTGGCCCACCGGCATGGGATCGTAGGTTTCGTCGATGGCTGATTTGATTTCCTTGCCGCCGAGCTGACTCGTTAGGTTCGCCATCGTTACCGGCGTCCCCGTGCTGGCCTTTGTGTCCGCGGCCCATTTCGTCTTGGCCGAATCGATCTGGCGGAGGTTCTCCAGGATCTGGGTTTCCTGTTTTCGCTCCACGGCGCCGATCGCGACCCCGGTGGTGTAAACGGGTCCGAAAATGGAAATCGGAATCAGCAAAATCGCGCCGAGAATGATGAGGGCGCCTTTGGCCACCGCGCCCCGCACCATGACTACAATTCCCATGACGATCGCCGCAATGGCCACCGGCCAGACCAGGACCCACGCGCCGCAGCCGAGGAACGGAATGAACGAGATCACCAGCGTGATTCCCATGAGAACCCAGCTGATCACCGCGAGCATTTTTGTGCTGCGTGCGGGTTGGGCTGGTTGAACAATGGAAGCGTTCGGCCGGATCGGAGCGGGGACAGGCATTACGGTTGCGGGTGCCGGGGCAGGCGCGGGCGCAGGGACCGCCGCGGCTGCGGGAGGAATTACCACCCCAGTCACGCTGGAAAGCGGGGCCCACCCGGCGGCGCCTTCATACCAGGCCAGGTCCGAGGCGGCGAAGGTTCCGTCCGCCAGTTTGTGATTCACTTCCTCGAGGGAAAAAGGCCCGAGCTGTTGGCCGTTCTTGCCGACAAATATTTGCATGCTGAAGCTTCTGAAGGAAACGCCGCCGAAGATCAAGCCGCTTCGGGTTAACACTTGTCTTTTCGGGGAGGCTGGCCATCCATGTGCGATGAGAAGCCCGCTCCTTGCCATCGCGCTCGCCTTGTTCCTGGTCGCCGCCGCTCGCGCGCAGGAGGTGGAATGGACGCCGGAAGCGAACATGGACCATCAGCTTTTCCCTTCGATGATCATCGCGACCGCGACCGTGCGCCCGGTCGAGCCCGACGATAAAGAGGCGGAAACGCCGGATCCGTATTTGCTCGGCGAACGTTTCGGGCTGTTGGGCGTTTCTGTGAAAGCGCCCGCGGAAAACGCCAGGGTCAAAGTCACCATCAAGGAAAACGAGCTCATGGCGACGTCTTCCTGGAGCGGGGAGCTGGCCGAGGTCGGGAAGGATTACTTCATCGCGCCGAAAGTGAATTACAAATTCGCGAAGCTGCGACAGATGACGCAGCAGGTCCCTTTGAACGTCACTTTCGAGGTCGAAGTGGATGGCGAATCCGCCGGCGAAAAACATGAGACCTTGACGGTCCGGTCGATCAACGATTGTCCGTTCGGCGTCGCCAATTCCGAGGAGACGCTGAACGACGAGAACTTCATCGAGGGCAACGCCGCGCTCGGCTGGATGTTCGCCGCCTACGTCAACGAGAATCACCCGGTCCTCGACAAGATTCTCCAGGAAGCGCTCGAGACGAAAATCGTGGGCGCCTTCCGCGTGACGACGCACGAGCACGACGAAACGCTCAAGCAGGTCTTCGCTCTTTGGTCCGCCCTGCAAAAACGCGGCCTCCAATACAGCTCCACCACCACCACGCCCGGCGGGTCCGAGACGGTGCAGAGCCAGTACGTCCGCTTCATCGATCAATCGCTCACCAACACCCAGGCCAATTGCGTCGATGGCAGCGTTCTCTTCGCTTCCCTCCTGCGCAAAGTCTCGATCGAGCCGTTCCTCGTCACGGTTCCCGGCCACATGTACGTCGGTTTCTATCTCGGCGCGGGAAAATCCCAGTTTGTCGCTCTCGAAAGCACTGTGCTCGGTCTTCCCGACGTCGCGGACGAAAAGAAAGCTGGCGATCCCGCCGCGCTCACCGCGTTGCGCGATAAGCTCGACGCGACCGTGCGCGCTCGTCGCGATTGGAAGACCTTCGCGAAAGCAGTCCAAGTAGGCACCGAGGACCTAACGAAGAACAAAGCCAGGATAGACGAGGGTGGCGATCCTACCTACCAATGGATCGACCTTTCGGAAGCCCGTGCCCAAGGCATCATGCCGATCCCATTCGCCGCGGCGCCCTAACGAGTCGTGCTGCCGGCCTCGAGAACGACGGTTCTTTTGTCTTGCTAGGGTGGGCGCTGATCTATAAGCCGGGGAACCACCGCGGTCATCTAGCCCCATGAAAAACAAAACCTACTTCAGCCTGGCAGCGCTTTTTTCCGTCCTTCTTTTTGTTTCCACGCGCGCCGAGGCGCAATTGAGTTACACCGTCACAGACTTGGGGACGCTCGGCGGTACGACGAGCACCGCGAACGGCGTTTCCGGCCCAGGGCACAACGTGCACGGAATGATCGTCGGCTCTTCGACTCTGCCTGACGGCACTGAGCACGCCTTCCTTTGGGTGGGCGGCCAGATGTACGATCTCAACACGCTTTGCGATCTTTCCCTTACCGACTTCAAGGTCCTGACGGTCGCAAAGTCGATCAGCGATTCCTGCCTCATCATTGGCGACGGCGTTACCAATAGCGGGGAGAAACATGCTTTCCTACTCACGCCCACGGCGATCGATGGCGGCAATTGGTCGTATGTTTGTTGCCAGTGGGTTTGGATCCAGGACGGTGGCGGCTGGTGGTGGGAGACAGACTGCGGGTGTTACAAGTGGCATGGCGGTCCCGGTGACCACCCTCCTTGCCCGCCGCAACCGCCTCATTGCTGGTGGTGGCCGTTGCCTTGCCCGCCGAATTGCCACTGCCCGCCGCCGCCCCCTCCACCTAACTATTGCTACTGTTGCATCAACGGACGCATCGTCCTGATTCTCGACACGGAATGCAAAGCGAAGGGCGGCCAGTGCTACGCTTCCAAGGAAGAGGCGATTAAGAACTGCCGGCCCTGCTGGTGCTGCGTAGGCGACAAGGTGATCAAGACGAGCCGCGCCGATTGCGAGGCGAAAGGCGGTCAATGTTACGATTCGCCAGAGCAGGCGAAAAAGGAGTGCGGTCAGCTTTGCTGGATCTGCCTCGATGGAAAAGTGGTGCAGGTGACGGCGGCGCAGGCCCGGGAGAAAGGCGCCAAGTGTTATCGGACGCAGGAAGAAGCGGAGCGGAATTGCGGGAAATGCTGGGTCTGCATCGACGGCCGAGTCGTGCAAGTACCCGAAGCGGAGGCGCGGGAGAAACGCCTTCGTTGCTTCGCCACGCCGGAAGAAGCGCAAAGGGAATGTGGCGGGCTCTGCTGGGTTTGCCTGGACGGAAAGGTCGTGCAACTGACCGCAGCCGAAGCGAAGGAGAAACGGATCAGGTGCTATCCTTCCCTGGAAGTGGCGCTTCAGAATTGCGGCAAGCTTTGCTGGGTCTGCCTGGACGGAAAAGTCGTGCGAGTGACTGAAGCCGAAGCCCGCGAACGAAACGTTCCATGCTATCGGACCGAACAGGAAGCGCGCAGGAACTGCGGAAGGTGCTGGGTCTGCATCGACGGCCGGGTCGTCGAGCTCACCGAGGCAGAAGCGCGGGCTAGGGGCGTGAAGTGTTACGCTTCGCAGGAAGAAGCGAAACGGAATTGCGCCGGTTTGTGCTGGGTCTGTGTTGACGGGCAAACCACCCAGATCACGGAAGCGCAGGCTCGCGAACGAGCACTCAAGTGTTATCCGACCCAGGAAGAAGCACGGAGGAACTGTACTGGTGGCAATTGCTGGGTCTGCATTGACGGACAAGTCTCTCAAGTAACGGAGGCGCAGGCGCGGGAAAGAGGTCTCAAATGTTATCCGACAGCGGACGAAGCAAAAAGAAACTGTAGCGGTGGGCCGAAGTGCTGGATCTGCATCGACAACCAGGCCGTCCAGGTAACCGAGGCGCAGGCCCGGGAACGAGGCGCAAGATGTTTTGCTTCCCGCGAAGAAGCACAGCGCAGTTGCCAGGAAAGAATGTGCTGGGTCTGCGTTGACGGAAATGTCATTCAGCTGACCGAGGCACAGGCGAAGGCGAGAGGTGTGAAATGTTACGCCACTCAGGATGAGGCGAAGCGGAACTGCGGCGGCGACAAAGTTTGCTGGAGCTGCGTTAACGGACAAGTCGTTCAGACCACGACGCCCTTGAACCGAGGCGTGCAATGTTATGGCTCGCGCGAAGAGGCGCAGCAGCATTGTCCGGGCACGGAAAAAATGTGCTGGGTCTGCGTCGGCGGAAGTGTCACGCAGCTGACCGAGGCGCAAGCCAAAGCCAGAAAACTCCAGTGCTACTCTTCGCAAGAGGAAGCGCAGAGGAATTGCAAACCGAAGCCAGACACGACTGCTTGCTGGAGCTGCGTGAACGGAAAAGTCGTTCAGCTCACCAGCGCGCGATCCAGGGCCAACGCTCAATGCTATGCTACCAGGGAAGAGGCCCAGCAGAATTGTAAACCTACGGAGACCAAGACATGCTGGGTGTGCTCTAACGGAAAAGTCGTCCAGCTGAGCGAGGCGCGAGCCAGAGCCAGCGGTGCCCAATGCTATTCTTCCCGAGAAGAAGCCCAGCAGAATTGTAAACCGAAAGAGCAGCCCAAGTCGTGCTGGGTCTGTGTGAATGGAAGAGTGACTCAGCTGAGCGAGGCGCGAGCCAAGGCCAGCGGCGCGCAATGCTACTCTTCCAGGGAAGAGGCCCAGCAGAATTGTCGTCCTTCGGAAAAACCAACCCCGACCCGAACCATAATACCGCGGAAACAGCCGACGCCGCGGTAACCGGGATTGACAAATTAATCTGGGAAGAATTTAGCGGTGCTTGAACTTGCCTAAGGTCGCTTCGCCCAGCAGAGTTGTACCAATAACTGGGAGGCACAACTTACGAAAATAGATTTCGCAGTCGGTATTGGAGGCGAGAACGGCCAGGGGATCGCGTCCACGGGGGATATTCTCGCCCGGATTTTCGCGCGGCGCGGGCTCCATCTCAACGCCTACAACGCCTACCAGTCGATCATCCGGGGCGGACACACTTTTCTCACCATCCGCGCGAGCGACGCGCCCGTAAGCAACATGGGGGACAAGATCGACGTCTTCATCCCGCTCAATCAGGACACGATGGATCGGCACCTCCAGTTGTTGAAGGCCGGCGCGTGCGCCGTCTACGACATCGAAAAAATCACACCGGGCCAGGCCGCCGACGGCGTGCAGCTTTGCCCGATGCCGATGAAGGATCTGACCCAGGGCAATAAGCTGGCGATCAACACCGCTGCGCTCGGCGCTACGCTTCAGTTGCTCGGCATTGAATCGGAGCCGCTCGAATCCGTCGTGACGCGGCAGTTCAAGAAGAAGGGCGACGCGGTCGTCGCCCAGAATATTTCCATCGCGCGGGCCGGTTACGATTACGCGGAGAAGAACTTCAAAGCGTTTCCGTGGAAGACGCCGGTGGGACCGAAGCCGCTCGGCGTCATCACCGGCAACCAGGCCACCGCAATGGGCGGCGCGGCGGCGGGAGTAAAATTTTACGCGGCTTATCCGATGAGTCCATCCACCGGCGTGTTGATGTGGATGGCGGCCCATGCGCGCCAGCTCGGCATCATGGTGCGGCAAGTCGAGGACGAGATCGGCGTGATGAACATGGTCATCGGCGCGGCCCACACCGGTTGTCGCGCGATGTGCGCGACCAGCGGCGGCGGATTCGCCCTGATGTCGGAAGCGATCGGCATGGCGGGAATGATCGAAACGCCCATCGTTTGCGTCGACGTGCAGCGCGCGGGCCCGGCTACCGGTGTGCCGACCAAGACCGAGCAGGGCGATCTCTGGCAGGTGCTCGGCGCGGGGCAGGGCGATTATCCGAAGTTGGTCGTCGCGCCGTCGAGTCAGCTCGATTTATTCCAGACAATTCCGGAGCTATTCAATCTCTGCGACAAATATCAGTGCCCCGGCCTGGTCCTCGCCGACCTGCTTATCTCTGAAGGAACCTCGAGCATTGATCCCGACGACCTGGACTTCAACGTCACGATCGATCGAGGCGAATTAATTCTGCAAGACGGCAACGGGAATGCCTCGTCCGCCGAAGCTTTCGCGAAGGCTGGAAGCGGTTACAACGACAAGGCCTACCTCCGCTTCAAGAACACCGAGAGCGGCATCTCCCCGCGCGCGGTGCCTGGCGTCCCCGGTCATATCTTCACCGCCGCCACGGACGAGCACGACGAAGACGGCACGATCATCAGCGACGAATTCACCAACCCGCACAAGCGCCGGATGATGGTCGAGAAACGCGGCCGCAAAATGCAGGCTGCGATCAACGACATCGCTCCGCCAAAACTTTTCGGTCCCGAGAACGCCGCCGTCACCCTGGTCGGGTGGGGTTCGACCGAGGGCGTGATTCGCGAGGCGGCCGAGAAACTCGCCGGCGAAGAAGGCATCGTGGCGAACCAGCTTCAGATAAAATGGATCATTCCCTTCCACGCCGCTGAGATCAGCCGGATCCTTTGGCAGAAGAATGTCATTATTGTTGAGAACACCTACAGCGGCCAATTCGCCCGCTATCTCCGGAGCGAGACTGGGTTCGACGCTCAAGGCCACATCCGCAAGTACGACGGCGAGCCGTTCATGCCCCATCACATCGTCGAAGCCGTCAAAGACCAATTAGCCGGCAAAACAAGACTCTCCGTCCCCGTGCACGAAGTCCTGGCGTGATCCCATGACCGCTTCAACGCTTTAACTCTTCCACGCTTCAACGAACCATGAGCGCAACAACCGAACCAGCTGTCACAACCACCGAAAAGCCCGGCCAGCTCACAAAGGATACGTACAGAGGCCGCATCCATCCCGATTGGTGTCCCGGCTGCGGCGATTTCTCCGTCCTCGCTGCGCTCCAAACCGCGATGTTCGAGCTCGGTCTCCAGCCGCATCAAGTCTGCGTCGTCAGCGGCATCGGCTGCTCTTCGAACCTGCCCGGCTACGTCAACACCTACGGCATGCACACCTTGCACGGCCGATCGCTCGCTGTCGCTACCGGCGTCAAGCTCGGCAACCACGAATTGAAAGTCATCTGCACTGGCGGCGATGGCGACGGTTTCGGCATCGGCGGAAACCATTTCGTCCACACCATGCGCCGCAACGTCGACCTGACCTACATCGTAATGGACAATCAGATTTACGGCCTAACGACCGGCCAATGCTCGCCCACCAGCGTCAAGGGTATGAAGACCAAGAGCACGCCGCACGGCAGCGTCGAGAACCCGATCAACCCGATCCCGATGGCGATCGTTTGCGGCGCCACCTACGTGGCCCGCGCCTTCAGCGGCAAACAGAAACACATGGTCGAAATGTTTAAGGGCGCCATTCAACACAAAGGCTTCGCGCTCGTGGACGTGTTCAGTCCGTGTGTCACCTACAACAAGGACAACACTTACCAGTGGTTCAACCCGCGCGTGAAAATCCTGGAAGAACAAGGCCACGACCCAACCGACTTGCACAAAGCGATCGACCGCGGCTACCAGTGGGGCGAAGAAATCCCCATCGGCCTCTTCTGGCGCCGCACCGATCTGGAGACGCTCGAAGAACAAGAGCCCGTCCTCCACACCGGCGAAGGCCCGCTCGGCTTTCGCAGCAACCTCGGTATCCCGTCAGAACAGGCGAAAGCGCTTGTTAGCGAGTTGCTATAGTTTAAAGGCCAAGAGGCCGGCCCTCGATGGTTGTCGCGTCAATTAAAGCGTTCGATTCAACAGCCGCTGGTCGAACAGTGAAAGCTGGTTCAAGAATGTAGTCTTTCTGTTGGCGATCCACTGGGACACCATCGGTCGTCGGTTAAGGCGCAGTAGGCGCAAAGTGATGAGCGTTCGCATGTCCAAGTAAGTCCTGAAAGTGATAGAATCTCTTGCCAATCGAATCCGGTTTTTAAGCCTGTTAGGGACCGCACCGAACCTTCGAATTCGGTGAATCATTCTAACGAATTCGGCTAAGTGATTGAGAAGAAGCCTGCTTGCAGTATTAGCAATGATGTGAAATTCAGGATCGCCGAAACCGGCGAGCACCAGTGCAATGGATCGGACCTCCTCCGCCGATAGTTTATCGAGCTTTTGACCCAACTGCCCCGAAAGGGACTTGATTGACCTCTTATCACCGTATCTTAGCAGAGCGAGCGGGACCAAGCTTCTACACATTTCACGTCCCGAAAAATTGATACGGCCGTGGTATATTGATTGGAAGAAACGCTGAAGAAGACGTGCCTCTACAGGCGACGGTTCCAGTCGTAGAAGCCAGTCGAGCAATTGATAGGAGACGTCCGGATATATCTGTTCGGGCTCGGCCAAAACAGTCTGGGCGAAGTTAATGCATTCGATGACGGACGAACTGTAATGTAGATATTCGCATACACGTGAGGTGAGGCTTGGATGCGCTAAAATGTCGCGCCGTGCCCTGCTTCGCATAAAGCGGGCTCTTGCTCGAGCACCATACCGATAAAATCGCCTAAGTATTTTTGGCCATTCCCCAACGTCCTCGTCCACTAAGGCGGCGTGCCAAGCGATAATCAATTGACGTCGCAAAGCGCTTCTATCCGCACGAGAACGGAACGGCATTTTGTGGATTTGATCTAGTAGGGCATTTGCTCGGAAGTGGAAGTGTCGCTTTGCCCCCGCCAGAGGCAGAATTTTGGACTTGCTGGCGTTCGGGGTCAGATGTAACCGCCCAAGCGATTGGCCCACGGCAGCGAGTACGCGCAGCCCCTCCGCGCGGGTAGCAACACCAATGTTCTGATCGTCCATCCATCGAACGTATGCGTCCTCACCTACGAGCTCGACCATACGTTCATCGTGTGGAAAAAGCATCATGTGGGCTAAGTTCCGAGAGCAATCACATTGGTCGACTGGCAGACCTATCCGCTGTGCTGAAGTATAGGACTCGCGCGGCGAGAGCCGCTCCAGTAAGAAGAACAAAAGTCCGATTAACTTTGGTGACGCACGCAATCCATAAAGACTCTGTTCGATTCTCCCGTACACGATGCTATCGAAAAAATTGCTGATGTCAGTTAGAACGATGAACGGGTAAGTCCGATCAAAAATCAGAAGTTTGCGGTACTGATCAAACCGGAGCCATTCCAGGAACCGGTCTCGGCGAACGACCGGATAAGCGGGATCGCCGTCGTGGACTTGCCGCACCGCACCTTGCGCTTGTTCAAAGGCTCTTGCCGCTACCCTAGACAATGTGGCCTGTTGGAAATAGACATGTTTCTTTTGCTGATGCTGAGCTCGCAGGAAGAGGTGGTCGACGATCGCCCTGTAGAGAACTAGGTCCGGAATGTGAGGCATGCTTATAGTGCGACTGAAGCCATTTGACTTGGCGACAGTGTATCGTTTCGGCGCATGCGGCGCGTAATTACCGCTCGCTATCTGTTTCAATAACCGATTGATCCAAACGTCGGGATCGATGTCGTATTCAAGATAGTCTGCGGGATCTCGGTGATCGAAGCGATGGACTTGCTGACGAATTGCCTTCCACGCATTCCACAGTGTCGTTCGGGAAATTCGGGGAACGTTGAAGGTCATGTCAAAAGAGATTCATCGGTGATTCCGGTGTAGATGTGTCCACTGTTTGCTTCCGCTGTAATCGACGTCGAGGGCATTACTATGGCTTTCTTGTCGTTCGGATTGCTGCATCCAAACGACGGTGGAGGAGAGATGCGACCGTCATCAAATCTAACGCGTCCTGTTCCGTCATATTCCAAGTAATTTTTGGGGCGTGAGCGGTAACGTTGCGGAAAGCGCCAAACAATCCGACAAACAGATTCATTAGGCCAGATTGTTCGCTCTTTTCAGTTTCTGTCCTGAGAGAATTGAACGCCAAGAATGGCATTCCGGCTTGTCCCAAGGAAAGCGCCTTCGTCGCAAGTTCGCTGGCGTCTTCGGTCAAACCAGATTTTGTCCGAAGTTTCTCAGAGACACTTTTCGTCGCCTCCAAGACGGCATGGAAGTAATTCTCCTGAAGCAGTTCGGCGCGGCAGAAATTGAGCACGTCGCCGTGGACGTTACGGCGTTCAAGTTCGGCACGCAGCCGATTAGCTCTGGCCCGTGCCTCGCCGATAGTGGAGGCTTCGGCTACGCGACCAAACTTTCCGTTCTCAAATAATTGCCAACCTCGAAAGGCGAGAAAATTATTCACGCTCGCACGAAGATCGTCGAACTCGGCGGCATTGTGAACAAAGCGTCTCGGAGCGAGCGCCGTTTGTATAAACTTCATCGCGAGATTCCCGGTATGTGTAGAGTTTTGCGCCCGGACGAGAGCGTTATAGATACGCTGCCATTTTGAAAATCCTGATGCCTCGCCGATCTCTAGTAAACCGGCATCTCGGAACAAAGAGGGAAGTTCGCTATGGGTCGCTGCGCTATCGACGCACTTCGCGACCGTCCTAAGGTCCCCTTCGCTAAATGGGGGTTCTCGATGAGTTGTCATGAATCGGGGCAGGGAGCGGGGACTATCTTCGCTTTACAAAACTAACGATAGCTTGCGCGCACTGCGAAAGAGAGCGCAAGGGTTAAAATGCGCTCTAGGCCGGTTAACGGCGGCCGAGCTACTCGCGTTTCCGTGAACGCGCTGTTTATCCGCCTTGATCCATGGCTTCGGCGGTGCCGATACTATCGCGTTCGCCGCTCAGTTCGCCTTTGGGGGCGGGGGCGCCGGAGCGTTGCTCACCGGGACGCGGCTCGGCTTTCGTCAGTTTCTGGCCCCGGCGGGAGAAGCCGGTTTTGCCGACGGTGACGCAGGTGCAACCGGTGCCTTCGGCGCAACCCTGGCAGCAGTAGGTTTCGCCCCCGTGGGTGTAGCCTTCGCCCGGCCACTCGTTCTTCTTCATTCTGCAACCGGGACAGGCCGGCGCGGGAATCGATTTTCGCAGACGAGCACGTCGTTTCTTTTCAGCCGGCATCTCTCCATTGTATCGTCTCCCCCCATGGTCGCGGATGTTCTGAGGGGATCGGGAAAGTGACCAGTGATCGGTGACCAGTGACCAGTGATCAGTTGAGAAGAAGAGGATTGGCTGGGATTCCGGAGATCGGAAACCTAATCCGGTTAATCCGTAAATCGTGTCACCTGCAATTCGATGGCGTGATTACCGCGCCTGCTGGCGGGTCCCCGAGCAATCTCGGCTCGCGGCCCGCCGAGCCGTTTGGTAAAGAAGAGCCATGAGTTCGTTTTACCGGGAGCCTTCCCTAAGCATTAGCCGAAATAGGGGAAAAAGTTCGTCTATTTGTAGTTAGGTCTATGCGCCGTCCCGATCAGAAAGCTGTGCTGTCCACCACATCTTCGATCCTCGCGGCGGTCGTGGCGCTGGCCCTGTTCGTCGCAAGCGGATTCGCCGTCCGGCGGTTTGCATCGTTCGCTCCTTCCGCTGGCACCTACGTATTCCTCGATTTCATCTTGCCTGGCTCGCTTTTGTGGGCCGCATACTGGGCTGTTTTCCATGCCTCGCCGTATCTGCGGCCGCGCACACTTTGGCGCGAGTTCGGCTTCCTCGTTTTATCATTGGGTCTCGCGCAGATTTCCTGGTGGGTTCGCGTAGCTGTTCTAGGTTCGGTTTATGGCATGTGAGATGAAAGACCGAACCATGCGACCGCAATGGGAAGCTCGGATATGGAGATGAGCGGGCAGCGTTCGGCGCAGGACTTTGCCGGGCGCGTGGTCATCGTCACCGGCGCCTGGCGCGGGCTCGGGCGGGCCGCGGCGGAGCGTTTCCACGAACGCGGCGCTGCAGTGGCAGTGAATGTGCGGGACCGCGCGCGGGCCGAAAGTCTCGCGGCGTCGATCGGCGAACGCACCCTGGCCGTCCCGGGTGACATCGCCGCGCCCGGAGCGGCGGAGGAGATCGTGCGAATGACACTTGAGCGTTTTGGCCGCATCGACGTTATCGTGAACAACGCCGCGCTCGCGCGCTCCACGCGATTTGCTGATCTGACGGCGGAGGAATGGCGCACCGCCCTTGAGGTCAATCTCACCGCGCCATTCCTGCTCACGAAGGCGGCCCTCCCGGCGATGCAGGCGCAGCACTACGGCCGCATTATTAATATCTCTTCGTCCGCCGGCCGAATGGTCAGCACCCTGGGCGGCGCGCATTACACCGCATCAAAGGCCGGCCTGCTCGGCCTCACCCGCGCCGCCGCGAAAGAACTGGGCAAGTTCGGGATTACCGTGAACGCTGTCTGCCCAGGGATGATCGACACGGAGCTAACGCGCGAGAACGCCAACGACGAAACGCTGCAACGCCTCGCCGCAAGTTACCCGATCCCGCGCATCGGCACCGCGCGCGAAGTCGCCGACTTGATTTGCTTCGCCGCCTCGGAAGCCGCCGGCTACATCACCGGCGCAGCATTCGATATCAACGGTGGCGACTTGATGATGTGATGAAAGAGAGCACGCGCGTCCTTCTCGCTCTCGTCGCCGCGATCCTCCTCGGCGTCCTCATCGCGGCATCGCAGAATGCCTCACTCATCGCCGCCGCCGACGCGATCGCGCCGATCGGCACGCTCTGGGTCAACGGCATTCGCATGACAGTAATCCCTCTCGTCGTTTCGCTGCTGATCACCGGAGTTGCATCGGTGTCGGACATCAAGTCGATCGGCCGGCTCGGCGGACGGACGCTCCTTACTTTTGTCCTGCTTCTCATTGGAGTCGCCGCCATCGTCATTCCGGTCGCGCTAGCGATGTTCAGGCTCCTGCCGCCTCACGGTGCCCTGGAACTCCCACCAGGCGCGGTCGAAGCGGCGAATGAAATGTCGGCGGGAGGACAGGCGCAGACGTTCTCGGCGTGGCTTGTCTCGCTCCTCCCTGCGAACCCGGTCGCCGCCGCCGCCAGCGGGGCGATGATGCCACTGATCCTTTTCACGCTGCTCCTTGCGCTGGCCATTGCGCGCTCCCCCGAGGCATCGCGTCAGACGCTGACGCGCTTCTTCCGCGCGCTGAGCGACGCGATGCTCATCCTCGTCCGCTGGATCATCCTCGCTGCGCCGCTCGGCGTCTGCGCGCTCGTCCTTCCCCTGGCCGTCCATGCGGGGGGAACGCTGGCCGGCGCGATTGGTTTTTATGTCGCTGCCTACTCGATCGCGAGCATCGCCGTTACACTGCTCCTCTATCCTGTCGTCGCGATCGCGGGCCGGATTCCACTGCGCCGCTTCGCGCGTGCCGCTCTGCCGCCGCAGCTCATTGCCTTCAGCTCCAGCTCGTCCATCGCGTCGCTGCCGGCGCTCGTCGAAACGGCCGAGAAGAATTTGCAATTGCCCGAGCGGGTCACCGGATTTGTCCTGCCGCTTGCCGCTTCGACATTTAAGATTGCGGGGCCGGTCTCGTGGACAATCGGCGCGCTTTTCGTCGGCTGGTTCTACGACGTGCCGCTCCCCGCCAGCAGCATTGCCACGATCGCTTTCGCTGCCGTGTTCCTCGCGTTCGCCGTGCCGGGGATTCCGCGCGGCGCGTTCATCATGCTGACACCACTCTTTCTTGCCATCGGTCTGCCGGCTAAAGGAATCGGGATCCTGATCGCCGTCGACGCGATTCCCGACGTCTTCGCCACGGTGCTGAATACAACCGGCCATCTCGTTGCCGCCGCGCTCGTCGCGCATGGGGTGGAAGGGGCAGAAAGTGATCCGCCTTCCGCCAAGGCTACGGCGTGACAGGCGTGTGACGGGTCGAGAAGAGCGCTTCCGTTAGCGGTCTTGGCGAGCCGATAACAGTTCGCGGGCAGCGGCGAGCGCTTGATCGATATCGGCGCAGAAGCGATCGAGACCGATTCGTTCGGCCAGGCCGGCTTCGAACATGACTTTCATCGGCTGCGGGCGGACGGCGGTGAGGAAGATTTCGATGCCGTCGCGGCGCAGTTTTTCGATCGCGCCTTCGAAGGCGTGCAGACCGCTCGCGTCCATGGCCGGCACGCTCCGCATTCGAAAGATGACCACACGCGGTTTGCCGCCCGAGCCGCGCAAGGCCACGTCGAGCTTTTCGGCGGCGGCAAAGAACATGGGGCCTTCGATGCGGTAGAGAATCACATCGGACGGAATCTCCTTACCGCGAATGCTGTGCGAACCGGTGCCAGGATCTTCGCTTTCCTCGGTGATCAGGCGCACGTGAGTTACTTCCTCCATCTGGCGGAGGAACAGGACGACAGCCATGATAAGACCTGCCCCGACACCAATGGTGAGATCGAAGACGACGGTGAGGGTGAATGCCGCAATAAGCACGCCGAAATCCGCGCGCGGTCCGCGCCATAGTTCGACAAAAGTGTGCAGCTCAGCCATGCGCAACGCGACTGTAAGGAGGATCGCGCTGAGTGCCGCGAGCGGAATGTATCCAGCCAGCGGTGCAGCCAGAAAAACCACCGCGAGAAGGACGACTGCGTGGACGATGGCGGCGATGGGTGTCCGCCCGCCGGTGCGAATGTTCGCGGCCGTGCGCGCGATCGCTCCCGTGGCGGGGATGCCACCGGCGATCGGGCAAAGAACATTCGCGATTCCCTGGGCGATCAACTCCTGGTTGGGATCGTGGCGCGTGTCGGTCATACCGTCGGCAACCATGGCGGAAAGCAGCGATTCAATCGCGCCGAGCGCGGCAATGGTGAAGGCAGGCCCCATCAAATCGCGCATCGATTCGAGAGTTACCGCAGGGAAATGCAAACCGGGCCAGCCCGCTGGAATGCCCCCAAACCGGCTGTCGATGGTCGCCACCGGCCAGCCGGCGAAGTAAGCGACCGCCGTTGCTAGTACGACCGCGACGATGCTTGCCGGCACCCGTCTGGTCAGGAATGGCCAGGTGTAGAGAATCACAAGGGTCAGCGCGCCGATGGCGAACGCGTGCCAGTTGATGTCTTGCAGATGCGTCGCGAGCGCGGCGATTTGCTGCGGCACGTGCCCCGGCATCTTGAGATCGAGCCCGAGGAATTCATTCAATTGCCCGCAGAAAATAATGACGGCGATGCCGCTCGTGAATCCCGCCACGACCGGGTAGGGGAAGAACTTGAGGAGCCTCCCCATGCGCAGCGCGCCGAGAAGAATCAGCATGGCGCCCGCCATCATCGTCGCAAGAGCGAGCCCGCCGTATCCATACACGGCGACCACTGAAAACAGGATCGGCACAAACGCTCCGGTCGGTCCCGCAACCTGGAACCGCGAGCCGCCGAGCACGGCCACGACCAGACTCGCGATGATTCCGGTCCAAAGCCCTTGTTGCGGCGTGACGCCCGAAGCGATGCCGAAGCCAATCGCCAGGGGAAGCGCGATCAGTCCGACCGTCAGGCCCGCGCCGAGATCAGCAAAGAAGTCGCCTCGACGATACCCGCGCAAAGCCGGGAAAATGGCGGGGACAAACCAGCGCATGAAAGCCATCAAAGGGCATGCGTGTGATCGGTGCAAGGCCCGCGTCAAGCCAGCGCGCCCGCCCTCGTTTCGTGAACTAAAGCGAGGCTGCGATGGTGCGCGATGCTGGGTTCGAACCAGCGACTTCTTGCGTGTGAAGCAAGCGCTCTACCACTGAGCTAATCGCGCCTAGGAAAGTAGGAATTAGAAAGTAGAAATTAGAAATTACAAGCCCGGCCGCGCGGGCTTGCGCTTTGCGGGCGGCGCTCTATCTAAAAGGCATGTCCGAACACAAAGTTACGCTCACCTGGCAACGCGGCGATAAGCCGTTTGAATACCAAAAGTATTCGCGCGATCACACCTGGAAATTCGACGGCGGCCACGAGATGCAGGCCTCGGCCGCGCCGGCTTATCTCGGGAACCCGGCTAACACCGATCCGGAAGAGGCGTTTGTCGCTTCGCTCTCCAGTTGCCACATGCTCACATTCCTGGCCGTGGCCTGCAAAAAGAAGTTCGTCATGGACGAATACACGGACGAAGCCGTCGGCCACATGGAGAAAAACGAGAACGGCAAACTGGCGATCACCCGGGTCGAACTGCATCCGAAAATCACGTTTTCCGGCGAGAAACAACCGACCGAACAGGAGCTGGACGAGATGCATCACTTCGCGCACACCGAATGTTTTATCGCGAACTCGGTGAAGACGAAGGTCACAGTCGAGAAATAGTTTTCCGCAGATTGACGCAGATTAGGGATCGAGGATTCCGTTTCTGAACTGAATCTGCGTCAATCTGCGAAATCTGCGGATATCAATCATGAGTCCCGACCAACAGCGGATGGAGAAGATCGTCAGCTTGTGCAAGCGGCGAGGATTCATTTTCCAATCGAGCGAGATCTACGGCGGCCTCAATGGCGCCTGGGATTACGGTCCGCTCGGCGTGGAGCTGAAGCGGAACGTGAAGGATTACTGGTGGCGCACGATGGTGCGCGAGCGGGACGACGTCGTTGGCATGGACGGCGCGATCCTGATGAGCCGCTCGGTCTGGAAAGCGAGTGGCCATGAGGAAACCTTTACCGACCCGATGATTGATTGCCGGACGTGCAAGGCGCGGTTGCGAGCCGATCAGGTCCCGGAAAAAAACGGCATTAAACAATGCCCGAATTGCGGTGGCAAGGATCTCACGGAGCCGCGGGCGTTTAACCTGATGTTCAAGACGTTCATCGGCGCGACGGAAGATGAGAACGCGGTGACCTATCTCCGCCCAGAGACGGCGCAGTCGATCTTCGTGCAGTTCAAGAACGTGCTCGATACGGCGCGGAAGAAATTGCCGTTCGGGATCGCGCAGATCGGGAAGGCGTTCCGGAACGAAATCAATCCTCGGAATTACATTTTCCGCTCCCGCGAGTTCGAGCAGATGGAGCTGGAATATTTTTGCCGGGCAGAGGAGGGGATGAAGTGGCTCGAGTATTGGAAGGACGAGCGGCTCAAGTTCTACGAGAATATCGGGCTGCCGCGCGAAAAACTGCATGTCCTCACCGTGCCAGACGCGGACCGCGCCTTTTATTCCAAAGGCACCTACGATATCGAATACGATTTTCCGTTTGGCCGGCAGGAGCTGGAGGGCGTGGCGTATCGGACTGACTACGATCTGAAGCAGCACCAGGAGGCGAGCGGCAAGCCGCTGGATTATTTCGACGAGGAAACGAAACAGCGTTTTATTCCGCACGTGGTCGAGCCGAGCGCGGGCGTGGACCGCACGGTGCTCGCGCTCCTTTGCAACGCCTACGACGAAGAGACGGTCACCGACGAAAAGGGCAAAACCGAGACGCGGATCGTGATGCGATTTCATCCGCGGATCGCGCCGGTGAAGGTCGGCGTGTTTCCTCTGCTGAAAAACAACGAGCAGCTCGTGGCGAAAGCGCGCGAGATCGTTGCCTTGCTCCGCCCGCACATGAACGTCTTCTACGACGAGACCGGTGCGATCGGCCGGCGCTACCGCCGGCAGGATGAAGCGGGCACGCCGTTCGGCGTCACCGTCGATTTCGAAACGCTGGGTGAGAAAGACACGGCCCTGCTCGACACCGTCACGCTGCGCGAACGCGACTCCATGAAGCAGGAACGGGTGAAGATCAGCGACCTGCTGAGCATGCTGCTCTCGCAGACGCAATAATGCTTTTGTGATATTCGCGTTTGTCGTTCGAAAACTGCGCTGGCTCGCAAAGGTTCCCGGCGCGCCGCAAGTTTTCGACGCCCTGTTGCTCGGCGCGACCGGCCTGTTTCATCCGGCGCGTCTCCGGGCGATTAGCGAAGTCGAAGCGCAAGTTAGAGGATGGCCCGATATGCGGATTGGTGTCCATCGTCTCGGAGGAATCGGTTTCTTTCTTCGGGGGAAAGAGTCGAGTCACATTCACGGTAATGGTTTGCTGGATTGTTTCGTCGGCCGCACAAACCGCGATGAGCTGATCCGCGATGGACACGCTCTGTCGCACCATATTTTTCCGCGCTCGGGCTGGATTAGCTTTTGGATTCGGGACGAGGAAGATGTTCGTCCTGCGCTCGAATTAATCCGGATCGCTTCCGACCGCCGGACTGCGGAATGAATGCGGAGAGTTTTCGCGCTCATTGTCTGGGAAAGGCCGCGGCGACGGAAGGCACGCCGTTCGGTCCCGACAACATCGTCTTCAAAGTCCGCGGCAAGATGTTCGCTCTCCTGGCGCTCGATGAAGTGCCGCCGCGGGTAAATCTGAAATGCGATCCCGATTTGGCGCTGGAATTGCGCGACCGCTACGAGCAGGTCGAACCGGGTTACCACATGAACAAGAAACATTGGAACACCGTCGTGCTCGACAGCGTGATCCCCGAGCGCGAGGTCAGGAAAATGATCGACCACTCCTACGAGTTGGTCGTGCAGAGTTTGCCGAAGGCGAAACGCAAGCTGTAGCCGGGATCGTTGATCCCGGCCGCGATCGCCGATCGCGGCTACAACGGACGCACCTGCACTTCGCCGACGTCCAGCTGCAACGCTTCTCGCGCCACGCGCAGAAAGGCGTCGGGCGGATCGGTCAACGCGACCTGGAGCTTGCCGGCATTCCCTCCCGGCGCGCATAGATGCTCGCGGACCAAAAGTTCCTGCACGGCGAGGGCGCAGTTCTGGGCCGAATCCACGAGGGCGATCTTCTCCCCGACCAACCGCGCGATCGCCTTCCGCAACAGCGGATAGTGCGTGCATCCGAGCACCAGCGTATCGATTCCATCCGTCAGGAGCGGCGCGAGATATTGCATGATGATTTCGTCCGTGATTGGGCTTTCGATCCAGCCTTCCTCGATCAACGGCACCAGCAGCGGACAGGCGCGCGCGGTCACGCGCACGTCGGGATTCAGCGTCCGCAACGCGCGCTCGTAAGCGCCGCTGTTGATCGTCGCGCGGGTGCCAATCACTCCGATGTGGCCGCTGCGCGTCTTCGCAATCGCCGCGCGCGCCCCGGGAAGAATGACGCCAGTCACCGTCACGGGCAGGGTTTCTTCGAGTTTCGGTAACGCCAGGGCCGAAGCGGTGTTGCAGGCGACCACCACCGTCTTCGCGTTTTCCCCGAGAAGCATCGCCGCGATTTCGAGACTGTAACGCTGCACAGTCGCCGCACTCTTGCCGCCGTAGGGAACTCGCGCGGTGTCGCCAAGATAATAGATCGACTCGTTAGGCAAGAGCGCGCGCAAGGCGCTGACCACCGTCAATCCGCCGATGCCGGAGTCGAAGACTCCGATCGGTTGCGTTGCCAGGGCCGGTCTGTCTTTTGCCATCACTCTAGTTGCCTCCGGTGATCGAGATCGACGGCGGATGATCCGCACGTTCGACCGTCGCCTCGGTCTCCAGCGGTTCACTGATCGAATGGGTGTGCAACGGGAGATTCGCCTTCGCCACCGCGAAATTTGCGCCCTGCGTCCGATAGTTCACCGCGGCGTTGTAATTCTGGATTCCCTGCGCAATGGCCACGCCGAGGCGCTGCCGGTAATTGCTCGTCGCGATGCGCTGGCCTTCCGACGCGCTGCTGATGAATCCGCCCTCGACGAGCACCGCCGGAATCTTCACATCGCGCAAGACATGAAAGCGCGCGTGCTTCACGCCGCGATCGAAAGCCGCGAGCCGCGACAAAACCATGGCGTGAATGGAGGCGGTCAGCGCGATGTTGTGTTCGTCCTGCGCGTTGCCGTCGTGGCGCGCGACGTCGGCGGCCGAGACATGATGTTCGCTCGACATGTTTGAGGTCACGCCTTCCGGCGCCAGGGCGAAACTCTCCACGCCCACGCCGCCGGCCGAGGAATTGAAGTGAACGCTCACGAACACCGCGTGCTGAAAACGATTGGCAATTCTGACCCGCTCCTCGAGCGAGATGGCGGTATCGGTGGCGCGCGTCATTTCCACGCGGTAACCGGCGCGCATCAATTCCCGGCGCGCGGCGAGGGCGACATCGAGCGTGAAAGTTTTCTCGCTGCCCCAACTGCTCGACGCGCCGTTATCCGCGCCGCCGTGGCCAGGATCGAGCACGACGGTATCGATCTTCTCCGCTTTCTGGATCCGGCTCGGCCGCAAGACCGGCTCGATGATTTTGCTCACATCCATGACGGAGATCAGATCTTCGTTGCTGTTGTCCAGGAGCGGAAAGTGGGTCCAAAACCGGACGCCGTTGATGGAAAGCTCGCTCGTTCCGGCCTGGGCGCGGATCGTCCGGCGCTCGCTCCGCAGTGAGACGGTGCGGCTGACGCGGGTGTATTCCGGGAACTGGTAGAACTGGGCGACATTGGCGAACGAGACGTACGGCCGGTTGTTCGGGCGAACGACATTCCAGTCTTCCGCCAGCGAGACGGCCGCGGGCGCGGCAAGGCACAAGGCCGCGACGGTCATGCGGCGCCAGTTCCGAGTCTTCATCGTGTTCCTGCTCGTAATCGTTCTTGCCGCGTTGATCAAGCGGGGACGATCACGAGCACGAGCAGGAGCACGATTACGATGGCGGCTACCGAGTTGCATTCCAGCACCGCGCCCGCATCATTCCCTCGCGATGCCTGAGTTGCCTAAGACTTACGACCCGAACGCCGTCGAACCGAAATGGTACGCGCGCTGGGAAGAAGCCGGAAATTTCCGGGCGGACGCGCATTCCCCGAAGCCGGCCTATTCGATCGTTATTCCGCCGCCGAATGTAACGGGCATCCTGACGCTCGGGCACGTCCTGAACAACACGATCCAGGACATCCTCGCGCGCCGGGCCCGGATGCAGGGCTTCGAGGTTCTCTGGCTCCCGGGGACGGACCACGCCGGTGTCGGCACGCAGACCGCGGTCGAGAAGCATCTGCGCAAGACGGAAAATAAGACGCGGCACGATGTGGGTCGGGAAGAATT
>JBEEHR010000031.1:0-42410 GCA_041167505.1 Verrucomicrobiota bacterium | reverse complement strand
TGGTCATCTCGAACATGCTGACCTGGCTCTTGCCGTTGAACACGGGCTTGAGCGCATCGTCCGCATTGATCATGGTCCGCTTTTTCTTATCCTGGCATCCGTTCTTCTTGATGTAGTCCCAGAGTTTCTTGGTGAGCTCGGAACGTGGGATCGGTTTCGAACCGACAACTGCGGACAGTTTTTCGTCGGGTTGCACCGGTCTCATGAAGGCGGCGTTCGGTTTACGTTTTGAAGGAGTCTTTTTGGCAGTGGTTTTCGGCATAGAGGCTGACTAATCCTTCTCTCGTGAGAGGGCAATAATAAATTTAGCGATTCGAAAGATTTCTCCCTGGTCAATTCGAGCGCCGGACCGCGATCGCGGCCACATCGTCGGGCGGCACTTTCCCGTTGTCGTGGATCGCCGCCTGGTCGATCACACGGTCGAGTAACGCTTGCGCATTTTCCGCCAGGGGTTGCAGCATCTCCGCCAATCGGCTCGAGGAGAGCCGCGGATTTTCTTCGTGCGCCGACCCGTAAATGCCATCGGTGTAGAGGAAAAACGCGTCGCCCAGTTCGAGGTCCACGCTGGTCTCGATAAACTCCGAGCGCTCCAATAATCCCAGCGGCGGAGCCGACGAAGGAATGGATTCCGTGCGCCCTCCGGTCCGCGCGACGAGCAAGGGCGGATGACCCGCGCCCACCACGCTCGCCTGGCCAGTCGCGGGATCGAGCGCCACGCACATCGCGGTCATGAACGAGCGCGCGCCGAAGATGCTGCGGAAATCGTTGTTCACCGCCTCCATGATTTTCGCCGGTTCGTTGTTCTCCCCGGTGCCGTGGTGGAACAGGAGTTTCGCCAAAGTCGTGAGCAAAGCTGCCGACGCTCCGTGTCCAGTTGCGTCCGCGATCCAGAAGAGCGTGCGGCCATCCGCCATCCGCAACCAGCCATAGATATCGCCGCCCACCTGGATCACCGGCCGGTAGCAAGCCGCGATTTCCCACCCCGGCAGCACCGGTGGTTTTTGCGGAATGAGCGATTGCTGGGTCAGGCGCGCGGCTTCCAGGTCGCGCTCCAGGTTTCGTCGCCATGCCTCGAGTTCATCATTCTGCTCCTGCAACTGGCTCCGCATCGAACGCAGGCGCAATTGCGTGTCGATCCGCGCCCGCAGCACGGCGTCGTTGATCGGTTTCGTCACGAAATCGTCCGCGCCCGCTTCGAGGCACAACACTTCGCTTTCCTCGCCGCCGTGCCCGGTCAGCATGATCGCCGGGATTTGCGCTACGGCCGCGTTGCCATCCCGCCGCAATTGTTTGAGGACTTCCGCGCCGTCCATCCCCGGCATGTCGTAGTCCAGGAGTAACAACGACGGCGGATCGTCCCGCAACAGCTTGAGCGCTTCGATGCCGTCCGGCGCCTCGTTGCAATGAAATCCGGCGCGGGTCAGGATCCGCGTGAGCAACTTGCGGCTCGTCGCGTCATCATCCGCCACCAGGATTCGCTCGCCGGAATTCTTCGCCATGATTTTTCCTTTGATTCGAAATGAACTGGCGGCGGAACTGTATTTTTCTCAACCGCCTTGTTTCGAACCGGCCCATCGGCCTTGCATTTAAGGATTGTCAGCGGGCCGACAATGAATTACAACGCATACAATGTCGTCGAAACCGCTTATGAAACTTTCGCTCTCGTTGTCGCTGCTCGGTGCCTTTGCTTTGCTTACCGCCTGCGAGGATGAGCCGCCGGTTCGCCCCACCCGGCATCCGTCGCGGTATCCGGCGGCCACTCCGTCTCCTTATCCGCCGACGCAGCAGCCTTACGACCCGAACAGCGCTGGTCCGCCGCCTCCGGTATCGAATACTCCCGAGCCCGCCCCGCAGCCGACGGCCGCGACCGTGAACAAGCCGACGAAAGGCGATCTGCCGTACGGTATTCCGGTTCCGAACAAGCCTGGCTTTGTCACGAGTCCGTACGCGCCGAATTCCGGTTACGTCGATGTCCGCGGTTTCCCGCCGGGAACCGAAGTCAAGGACCCGTATACACAAAAGATTTTCCTGGTTCCCTGACGAATTAGTAGGGACGGCGCTCTGCGCCGCCCGCGAATTCCCGTGGGATCGGACGCCGCAGCGCGGCGTCCCTACCAAAGCAGCCGCGCTGGACAAGCTCCTGAATTGTCTCGATGCTGAGCGTCGCCTGTCGCCAGAATCCTGCGCGCGCGAAGGCTGGAGTCGAACCGAATATTTAGAGTCACATGGAATTTCGCATCAAACGCGCCCCCCGCATCGAAGCCGAAATGGCGGTGCCCGGCGACAAGAGCATTTCGCATCGTGCGGTCATCATCGGTGCGTTAACAAACGGCGTTTGCGTCCTGCGCGGCTTCCTGCCGAGCGATGATTGTCTGCGCACTGTGCAGGCAATGCGCGCGCTCGGCATCAAGATCGAGCATCCCGAGCCGGACATGCTCATCGTCCATGGCAAAAGACGGCTGCTCACCGCGCCGGCGGCCGAAATCGATTGCGGCAACTCCGCCACGACCATGCGGCTGCTGACCGGACTCCTCGCCGGCCAAAGCTTCGACAGCGTCCTCGTGGGTGGCGCCACCCTTTCCGCGCGTCCGATGGATCGCGTGATCCAGCCGCTCCGTAAGATGGGGGCAACCATCGTCGCCCAGGGGCCTAACGAAACCGCGCCCGTCAAAATCCACGGCGTGAAACTGAAGGGCGCGCGGCACGATTTGCCGATCGCCAGTGCGCAGGTGAAAAGCGCGCTCCTGTTGGCCGGGCTTTTCGCGAAGGGCAAGACCACCGTGCATGAGCCGTTCCCGAGCCGGAACCACACGGAGTTGATGTTGAATTATTTTCTCGTCCGAACCGTGCGTGACGAAAATGACGCGATCAGTATTTTCGGCGACCAGGTTCCGGAGTCCCGGGACTTTCGCATCCCGGGCGATATTTCTTCCGCCGCTTTCTGGCTCGTCGCCGCCGCCGCTCAGCCGGGCGGTCATTTGCTCGTGCGCGATCTGGGATTGAACGATACGCGCACCGCCGTCCTTGGCGTGCTCGTTCGCATGGGCGCCCAGGTTCGTGAAGCAGTCGACGACGTCGATCAAGTCGAGCCGAGTGGAACCGTGGAGGTAACAGGCGCGCCGCTCAAGGGCACTGTAATTCAGGGCAAGGAAATCCCGCAGCTCATCGACGAGCTGCCGATCCTCGCCGTCGCCGGGGCGCTCGCGACCGGCACGACAATTATTCGCCAGGCCCAGGAGTTGCGCGTCAAGGAAACCGACCGCATAGCCGCCATCGCGCATAATTTGCGGGCGATGGGCGTGGAAGTAATCGAGCAGCAGGACGGCCTCGAAATCCACGGTCACGGGGAGTTGAAGGGCGCGCGGGTCGCGAGCTTCGGCGATCACCGTATCGCGATGGCGTTCGCGATCGCCGGCATGTTCGCGGACGGCGAAACGATTGTGCAGGACGTCGAGTGCGTCCGCGAATCGTATCCCGGCTTTGAGAAAGCGCTCGATGAATTCGTGAGCTCGAAACGGGTCCGCGTCACCACGCCGGTCATCAGCTCGTTGACGCCGGCGAAAGCCGAAGAGGAATGAGCGCGCGCGGCAGCGCTCATCGGGTTGTCGCGATCGACGGACCGGCCGCTTCCGGAAAGAGCAGCGTGGCCCGCGCCCTCGCACGGCAGATCGGGTTCGATTACGTCAACTCCGGCGCGATGTATCGCGCGGTGACCTGGCACATTCTGAACAACAACGTCGCTCCCGGCGACGCGGCTACCATTGTGAACCTCTTGGAACACACCCGGATCGATTGCACCCTCGACGGCGATGGATCTCACATCCTGATTGATGGCGTGGATCCAAGCGCGCATCTCTGCGACGAACGCGTGAACGAAGAGGTCTCCCTCGTGAGCAGCGTTCCGCGGTTGCGCGAAATCCTTGTCGAGAAAATGCGCGGCTATCTCCGCGACAACGACATCGTCATGGAAGGACGCGACATCGGCTCCGTCGTTTTTCCCGACACGCCCTACAAGTTCTACATCGACGCTTCGCCGGACGTCCGGCTGCGTCGCCGCCAGGCCCAGGGCTTGCGCGACCAGATCGCCGCGCGAGATCGGGCGGACTCCTCGCGCCGCGCCTCTCCGCTCATCATCGCCGAGGACGCGCACGTCATCGACAGCTCGAACCTCACAATCGAAGGCGTCGTCGGCGAGATCATCGGGCGATTGAAGATGAAAGGGTTGGAAATCCGCTCGCGCTTTTGAATCCGTACTACTGGTTTTGTTGCAACCTCATCAAACTGGTCGGCCGGATTTTTTTCCGGCTGCGCTGGCTGCATCGCGAACGCATGATCAATCACGGGCCGGTGATTCTCGCGGCCAATCACCAGAGTTTTCTTGATCCGCCGTTCGCCGGCAGCGCTTCCAGCCGCGCCATTTATTTTCTCGCGCGCCGGACATTGCTCGATGGTCGGTTCTTCGGCTGGCTCTTGCCAAAGCTGAACGTCATCCCCGTCGATTCGGAAAGTGGAAAAGATCGTACGGCGCTCAAGGCGTTGATCCGAATTCTCAGGGCGGGCGAGGGGACACTGGTGTTTCCCGAGGGGCAGCGCTCGCCGGACGGGAAACTGCAGCCGGCGCAGCCGGGACTGGGCCTGGTCATCGCGAAAACGCTCGCGCCGGTCGTGCCGATCCGAATCTTCGGCGCATACGAGGCGTGGCCGATACACAAAAAATGGCCGCGGCCTGGACGCGTCACCGTCGTGGTCGGCGAGCCGATCTATTTTACCGAGAAGGACCTGGAGCCGAGGGGCAAGGACCTTTACCAGCGATTGAGCCAGCGCGTGATGGACGCCATCGCGGGGCTCAGGCTGGAATGATGCGCTTGCGTTGCTCTCGCCAGCGAGAGACGGTGCGCGGTGCCACCCGACGACACGACAAACAAAGTTTCTGATTCTTCCCGGGCGCCCCGCGCCGGCCTGATCCTGATGGTCGCTATCGTTGTCGGCACGGGCTTGATCGCGCTTTATGCGAACGTGCAAAAGGCGCGGCGCGACACGATCGAAAAGGTCACGATCACTGCGATTTCAAGCACGCCCACCGCCTCTGCGTCGCCAGCGCGTCAGCCATAAATTTTGATTTCCCGCTCATGCTCAGGAGCAAGAGTGGGTTTTCGTTCGAATAACCCGGTAATGTCCTTGTCTAAACAAACCATGAAGAAGTTTTCCGTTTTCCCGCTGATCGCCGCCCTGGCGTTTTTCGTTTCCTGCCAGAAACAACAAACCGAAGAGGAACGAAAGGCCGAGGTCGAGCGGCAGGTGCAGGATCGTCTCGCTGCCGAACGCCTGGACACGGAGAAGCAGCGTCTCGCGCAGGAGCAGGCTGACGTCGAGGCGCGTGAAAAAGCTGTCTCGGACAAGGAAGCCGCAGCCAATACCGTTGTGGCCGAGCCAACCGCTATCGCGGCCACTGCCCCGGTGGTCCGCGAACGAACTGAAACCCGCACGGAAAAACGATCCACCGCTTCCTACGGAATGTTTTACCAGAAGCTCGATCCCTACGGCGAATGGCGCGAGACGAACGATTACGGCTACGTCTGGCAACCGCGCGAGGCGGAACAGTCTCGCGACTGGCGTCCGTACACCGAAGGCCGCTGGGTTTATAGCGACGCCGGTTGGACCTGGGTTTCGGACGAACCGTTCGGCTGGGCGACGTATCATTACGGGCGCTGGATGCGGCTGAAACGCGTCGGCTGGGTTTGGGTGCCGGGCGATGAGTGGGCGCCAGCCTGGGTCTCGTGGCGCACGAACAAGGATTACGTCGGCTGGGCGCCGTTGCCGCCCGAAGCGCGCTTTGATCGGAGCAGCGGCATCCAGAATTGGGCCGACAGCTATTACGACATTGGCCCGGAGCAGTATTCGTTTGTCTCGAGCAATAAATTCGGGGACGAGCACGTCCGCCGCTCCCTCGTTCCGACGGAGCGCAACATCTCGATCGTGATGGACACCAACAATGTCACCCGGATCACGTTCGCGAACACGACGATCATGAATGAAGGACCGAGCTACGACGAATTGCGATCCCGCAGCCAGCGGCCGATCGAACGTTATCGGTTGCGCAGGCAGAATACGGAGGCGGCCGCCATTGTGCGGGGCGATGAACTGGAAATTTCCGTTCCCATTATCACCGAGATCCGCGATATGCCGCGCCCTCGCCGTATCAAGGAACGCGTGATCGAGATGAACATCGATAACGGCTGGACCATCGCGGATCGTTCCGCGGCCGAGCGGGCGCGAACGAAGATCCGAACGGAATCGACGCCACCACCGAACGCGCCTCCGAAAACATTCGTGAAGCCTGAGGAAAGCACCACCGCTCCAGCGACACCGGCGGCGACCGCCGCGGCAACGCCGACTGTGTCTGCTCCAGCGGCTGCGAGCGCAACGCCGGCAGCCACACGCCCCACCAAGCCGAGTCCCTCCCCGACCGCAGCGGCGGCACCGAGCGCGACCGCAGCGGCGGCACCGAGCGCGACCGCAGCGGCAGCAGCAAGTGCAACTCCGGCGGCAGCGGCGAGTGCAACGCCCAGAACGCGTCCGAGATTTTCACCGAGTCCGACACCGGCGGCGACGGCATCAACGGTGGCTTCGCCAACGCCCGCCGTGTCCCCCACGGTACGACTCCGTCCGTCACCGTCGATCCGGCCAAGACCATCTCCATCCGCCGCGCCATCTGTTTCTCCGGCTACGACGGCGACCCCCGAAGCGGCTGCCACCGCACCTGCTGCAACGACAACGCCAGTCCCGGCGGCTTCGCCAGTGATTCGAAACCGGCCTTCACCACTCCCGGTGATAACGCCTGAGGTTCGACGAAAGGTCCCACCGCCAACATTCAAGACGCCCGAGCCAACGGCGACGGCATCAACTGCCACCGAGCCCGCGACCAAGCCCGTGCCGACTCTCACGCCCGTGCGCCGCGCGACTCCGCCGCCCCGAACGGTTTTGCCAACGCCGACGGTAGCTCCGCAACAGACCGATGCCGCGGCGCCAACGGTCCCACCGACTGGACCGAAGCGAGTCATGCCGCCACGCATGACGCCTCCTCCCGTCGTGACTACGCCGCCGCCGGTTGCAACACCGAGCGTCGCGCCTTCGTCGCCGGCCGCGACTAACGATCGCCTAAAAAACCGGAGGCCCAAGCCACCTGGCCCTGCCGAAACGGAAACCGCCACGCCGACCCCGGCGCCTGCCCCTCCGCCGAACTAGTCACTTTCCGGCGCGCTCGATCATGAGCGAGCGCGCATAGGCCAGCGTGTCGATGGCATCGACGGTTTTGTCGCGCCGAATCGCCTTGATGCGCGGAAAACGCAGGGCTAGGCCGCTCTCGTGCCGAGTACTGGGCTGGATGGAATCGAACGCGATCTCCAGCACGGTGTCGGGTTTGACTTCGCGATAGCGTCCGCGGTTTGAAATCGTCTGCTTTTTGAAATGCTCGGTCAGCTCCGCGATCTCGACGTCGGTCAATCCGCTATAAGCTTTCCCGATCGTGAGCAGCTCCCCGCTTTTCTCGTCGCGCACCGCGAACGTGTAATCGCTCAGGACGTGGTTGCGCTTGCCGTGTCCAAGCTCAGCCGCGACGACTACGACGTCGAGGGTGGCCAGCTCCTTCTTTAGTTTGAACCAAAACATTCCCCTGCGGCCCGGCGAATAAATGCTCTCCGGATCTTTCACCATCAGCCCTTCGTTAAAACGGCGGCGCGCCTGCTGAAACGCAGTCTCGATTTCATCCGCCGAGTGGGCCGGGTAAACTTCGGCGATTTGAAAACCGGCAGGCGGCGCAAGTTTTCGCAAGGCTTCGCGCCGTTCGCGTAATGGACGTCGCAAAAAAGATTCACCATTGATCCAGAGCAAATCGAAAGCGACGAAGACGACTGGCACGTCGGCTGAGGCCGTCGCGAACAAATCCGCGCCTTCATGTTTTCGGCCTAGGCGCTTTTGCAGATCGAAAAACGTCAGCTTCTTCCCGTGCTCGAAGGCCATGATCTCGCCGTCGAGAATGATCTCTTCCTTGAACTGGCGCGCCCGATCTCCCAGCTCGGGAAATTGGTCTGTCATCCGGCGCAGATCCCGCGAGAAAATTTCGACACGCCCCGCTCCGCGATGAAGCTGCGCGCGGATCCCATCGAACTTGTCCTCAACGTAAACCGTTTTGTTTTTTTCCGCGCCGCCGAAACGGGCCCAGATCGCTTCCGCTGTCGGCTCGGGACTGGCCAGCATGGATTTGATCGGGCGGAACAACGACAGCTCCGCGCTTTGCAGTTCCCCTTTCGAGGCGAGCACGGAGGCCTGGCCGAGATCGCCCAGAAGCATGTTCGCCTCCTTGACTTCATCGAGCGGCGCGGAAAATACGGCCGCGATCGCTTCTTCCACCAGGCCCTCGCGCAAACCAATCCGCAGATCGCCCGTCAGGATCTTGACCAGGTATTGACCCTCGCGCGCCGATAACTTCGCGAGACGTTTTTGCAGCAGCTCAGTCTTGCCCAGCGGGCCGCGGGTCTTGTGCAACGTATCGAAAAGCTCGCGCGATTCGGCAAGCGTGAATGGTTCGGGAATAGTCCGTCCCTCCAATGCTTCCAGCGCCGTCTTGCCCGCATCTCCATGCGAAGTCGCAATGCGCCGGAATTCCGGCTCCGTGAGTTTCGCGGCGCTGATTAGAGCGCGATGAATCACAGCCCACCCCGCCTGGACGGTGCGCAGATCGCTTTGTGGAAACGGCTTGCCCGTAAAATAAATCGTGGCGATCGCGAGCTGCTCCGCATTCAACGTCCGCAAATATTCCGCCAGCAACCGGACCTTCTCGAGCTTCGCCGGGGTCGATGCGATCGTTTCCCCAACGGTGGCGAACGCGTGGAATTCCGATTCTGTAGAGGCGGCCGTGTCGGCCGCAATCGGTTGGGATGCAGGCGACACGCCTGCCACTACAGGGTACGCAGTTTTCCCTAGCGTGAGCTCCATCTGGTTTTCCTCGCTCAACGCCCACGCTTCGATCCCGCGATCGCGCAGATCGCGCGCGAATTCCGCCGCAAACCCGTGCAACGTCAGGACGCGTTCCGGCTTCACCAGATCGACATAGCGCAACAGGTCGGTGTAATCCGCGTGATCGGAGAGCGGGAAAGCCGCATCGACCTGGTAGCGATAAATCGCGCTCGGTTCCACCGCCCAGCCGCTGATCATCGCCACTCGCTTCTCCCGGATCTTTTCCAGCATCGCTGAACGGTTCACGCTCGGCGGACAAATCAGGACTTTGCCGGCGACATTGTTCGCTTTGTAGCGCTCGTAGTCGCAGAACGATTGTCCGAACTGCTCGTAGATCCGCGTCATCCGATGGACCGTGCCGTGCAGCATCGGCTTGAGACCTGCGCCCGACAGCGCACAGAGAATCTCCTGGGCCTTGCCTAACGAGTAGCCGAGCAGCACCGGCACCGCGCCTGTTTCCAACGCATCGCGGCAGAACGCCACGATCTGCCCGATGACTTCCTCGGTGGGCGGAAAGCGATAACGCGGCAGACCGAAAGTGGTTTCCATGATGAGCGTTTGAGCGTGCCGCCATTCCGGCGGCTCCGCCGACCGGCCCGGGCGCAATTTGAAATCGCCCGTGTAAAGCAGCGAGCCGCTTTCCGTTTCGAGGAAAAACTGGGCCGATCCGAAGATGTGTCCCGCGGGGATCAGCGTGACATCGAGTCCGCGGACGGTGGTCTTCTCGCCGAAATTCAGGACGTGCTCGTTCCGTTCTCCCGGCATCCGCGCCTGCATCAGCCGCGCCGTCCGTTCCGAAACGATAATCTCGTCGTGCGGCGCGATGTGATCGCTGTGGGCGTGCGATACGAACGCGAACGGCTTCGCCTCCGCGGGATCGAGCCAGATCTCCTTCTGCGGCAGATAAACACCGCGTTCATAGCGCACCTCAATCACGCGCGGAATCTAACGCATCGCGCCGCGAAGCGCGCGATCCACCTTTGACATCGCGCCCCGGTTCCCGTTTCATTACCCCAATGAAACGGGCGGCCATTTTTGTTCTGGCACTCTTCGCGGCTGCCCAAATTTGGGCGGCAGGCCAGGTGAAGATCCTGACAAGAGTCGACCCCTTGCCCGTCGCCCTGAGCGACGATTTCCAGTTTCGCAAAACGAAACTTTTCTATCTCAGCGAAACTCCGCCCAAATCGAAGAAATCGCTTTCCTCAGCGCTCAACAGCAATCCGAATAGCCCGACAGCAGGAATCGCGGAAGCGTCGCTGGGCTTCGAGCGGACCTACCGTCTCTACGGCGCCCTCACCAATGCCGATCGAAACCAGCGTTACGGCAACTATTTCGATTTCTTCTGGCGCGTGAAGCGCCCGGCGAATGTGACTGTGCGCCTCGAGTATCGGCAGGAGAAACTGCGCTCTTTCGTCCAGGCTCGCGAGATTTTCTACGCGAACGCGAAGGGGAATTTGAAGACGGCGTTTACCATCATCGGCGACGACTATCTGGCGGATGGTCGCGTCACGGCCTGGCGTTGTTTATTGATCGAGAACGGGCACATTGTCGCCGAAAACCGGTCGTATCTTTGGGAGTGAATGGCTTACGCTACTCGACCTATCCCGGGGAGCCTTAGGTTGACAGTCCCCCCTGCGAGCCTGTAATTTTAACCCAGCAGTGCAGTCGTCAATCCAAGTCGGGGTAAACGGCGATGCCGTTTGGGTGAAAGTCGAGGGCAAGGGAAGCTTCCTCAACAGCGGCAATCTCAAGGAATTTACCCGCGAGATGGTCAACCGGGGCTACCGCGAATTTGTCGTCGACCTGGAGAATTGCGCGATGATGGATTCTACTTTCATGGGAACGATGGCGGGCGTGGCGTTGCGCTTGAAGGAACTGGGGCACGGCCATCTCCACGTCGTCCATTGCGGTGAACGCAGCCGCAGTCTCCTGACCGGTCTCGGACTGGACCAAATCTTCGACATCCACTCGAACGGGACCGCCGCGCCGCAATGCGAACTGCTCCAGCGCGATAAAGCGAACGGTTCGCCGACCGACGAAAAGAAACAGGTCAGCGCCGACATGCTGGACGCCCACCAGGCGCTCTGCGATGCCGCCCCACAGAACTTTTCGCGATTCAAAGACGTCCTCGATTATCTAAAACAGGATCTCAACCACGAGACGCCGTCGAACTGATCCAGCACGCGGCGCATGTGGCCAATCGTTTTTCTCGGCCTCTTCATCGCGTCGCTCGCGGGCTGGTTCTTCACCTGGTGGCAGCAGAAGATTCGCATCCGCCAACTCGAGCGCTCGAAGGAAGAAATCCAGATCGAGGAGACGCTCGTCTTCGATTTTCTCCACGGGCTCGGGGAAGCATTCACCGAAACGATCCGCGCGGCCGATTTGCATCGGTTGATTGTGGAGGGCGCGTCGCGCGTCCTCGACGCGCAGGGCGGCGCGCTTTACATGATGGAACGCGCGGGCGGCAAACTGGCGCCAACTTTTATTTCGAAAGGATGCCCACCCTTCATCGACGTGCCGACGCACATCCTCCAGCAGGCGGCTTCGAATTCCACGGCGCTCGAAAGTTATCTCCGCCTCCAGGCCATCCCGCCGGGTGAAGGAATCATTGGGCGAGTCTGGCAAACACGCGAGCCGGTCCTGCTGACCGACTTGGCGAATGCGCCGGAGCTGGCCGGTCTGCGTGGTACTTCGCTGGGCGCCGCTTCCGTGATGGTGACGCCGCTGCTTTACGGCAAACAAAACATGGGCGTGCTCGCGCTGGGGAACGGCCCGTCAAGCCCGTCGTTTACCGCGAGCGATTTCGTCGTCTTCAAATCGATCGCGGAACAATCGGCCTTCGCCCTCTACAACGCCATCATCTACTCGGAAGCGAACGAGAAGAAGCGCCTCGATCACGACCTGGAAATCGCGCGCGACATCCAGCGGATCCTGTTGCCGAGCGAGTCGCCGGTGATTCCGGGATTCGAGATTGCCGGCCTCAACATTCCCGCGCGCCATGTGAGCGGCGATTATTTTGATTACCTGAAGGTCGATGACGAAAAGCTGGGCGTCGCGATCGCGGATGTTTCCGGAAAAGGTGTCCCGGCGTCAATCATCATGGCGATTTGCCGCAGCGTCCTGCGCAGCCAGGCGGCGGGCAATCCTTCGCCGTCCGATGTGTTGAAGAAGGTGAACCGCCAGCTTTATCCCGACATCAAGGAAGACATGTTCATCAGCATGGCCTACCTGGTTCTCGATCATGCGCGCGGCGCCGTGACGCTCTCGCGCGCCGGCCACGATGCGCCGATTCTTTTCGACCACGCGACGGGGACGGCCGCGCCGGTGAAGCCGCCGGGAATGGTCCTCGGAATTGACAGTGGGAGCGTGTTCGATAGGATAACAAACGATTTCGCTCTCTCCCTCAACCGGGACGATTGCCTGCTCCTCTACACGGACGGTGTCACGGAAGCGCTCGATGCCAACGGAGACGAATTTGGGCCTGAGCGGATGATGGAATGCGTTCGGGCCAGCGCGGCCGAGGGGGCCCCGGCCATGATCACCCGGCTGATCGACGAATTGCGAAGCTTCGTCGGGTCACAGCCGCAAAATGACGACATAACTTTGATAGCCATTCGCAAGACATGAAAAAAATCCCGGTGACTGAACCAGACGTGGAGGAAAAAAATTCCGTAGCCAGCACGCCATCCGCGGAGCCGGCACCGGCAGAAGACGACTGCGAAGGTCTCCAGGCGGATCTGGATCGGTTCCGCGATCTGGCGCTTCGCAGCCAGGCCGATTTCGAGAATTACAAAAAGCGTTCCGCCCGCGAAAAAGAGGAAGCGATCAAATACGCCAATAGCTCGCTGCTCGAGAAGCTGATCGCGATCGTCGACAACTTCGAGCTCGGTCTGGAAGCCGCCCGGGCCGAGGGCGAGAAGTCGCCAGTGTTTTCCGGCATGAGCATGGTGTTAAAGCAGCTCATGGATTTCCTCACCGACAGCGGCCTCCAGCCGATCGACGCGACCGGCCAGAAATTCGATCCGAACCTGCATGAAGCCATCGCCCACGAGCCCAGCGAGAAATTCCCGGAGGGCGTTGTCGTTCGCCAGACCCGCCGCGGTTACAAGATGAAGGATCGTCTGCTCCGTCCGTCGAGTGTCGTGGTTTCCAGCGGTTCATAGGTCATATAGACCTATACGACCTATGCCGACTGAGAAGCGCGACTACTATGAAGTCCTTGCCGTCTCGCGGACTGCCACCGAGGACGAAGTAAAACGCTCCTATCGCAAGCTCGCGGTCAAGTATCACCCCGACAAGAACCCGGACGACCCGCACTCCGAAGAAAAATTCAAGGAGCTGGGCGAAGCCTACGATGTCCTGATCGATGCGGACAAGCGCGCGGCCTACGATCGCTTCGGCCACGCTGCTTTCGCTCAGGGGATGCCCGGGCGCGGCGGCGGTTTCCACGATCCGTTCGATATCTTCCGCGAAGTCTTCGGCGGCGGCGGCGCCGGTGGTGGCGGCATCTTCGAAACTTTCTTCGGCGGCGGCGCGACGGCCGACCGCGAAGGACGCCAGCGCGGCTCCGATCTCCGCTACGACATGCAGATTACGCTCGAGGAAGCGGCCTTCGGCGTGGACAAGGAGATCGAGGTCCGCAAGCTCGATACCTGCGCGAAGTGCAACGGCAAAGGCGCCGAGCCCGGCTCGCGCACAATCAATTGCCCCACCTGCGGCGGGCGTGGCCAGGTCATCAGTTCACGCGGATTTTTCCAGGTGTCGCAGACCTGTTCCCGTTGTCGCGGCGTGGGCCAGATCATCGAGAAGCCGTGCAACGCGTGCGCCGGCGAAGGACGCGCGGAAAACACGAGCCGGATCAAATTGAAAATCCCCCCGGGCATCGCGGACGGATCGCGCCTGCGTTCCTCCGGCAATGGCGAGGCCGGGATTCGCGGCGGCGCGGCCGGAGATCTTTACGTCGTCATCCACATCAAAGAGCATCCGATCTTCCAGCGCGAAGAAGACAACCTTTACTGCGAAGTGCCGGTCTCGTTCACGCTCGCGTCTCTCGGAGGCGAAATCGCGGTGCCGACGCTGGAAGGGAAAGCGAATCTCAAAGTTCCTGCGGGAACGCAAAGCGGCCAGATGTTTAAGCTCCGCGGCAAAGGCGTGGTGAATGTGAATGCGCGCGATCGTGGCGATCTGCTCGCCCGGTTGCTGGTGGAAGTGCCGACTCGTCTAAACTCCGAGCAACGCCAGAAGCTGGAAGAATTCGCTGCGCTGTGCGGCGAAGAAAATACCCCGCTCCACAAAAGTTTCTTCGACCGCGCCAAGGAGTTTTTCCGCTAAATCCTCCTGTCATCCCGAGTCCGGCCGCCGCGGGAAGGGATCTTTAATTTTTTCCGATGCATCGCTTCTATCTGCCGCCCGAACACTGGACTGCTGGCTCACTTGTCTTAACCGGCACCGAAGCCCACCACTGCCGCAACGTCCTTCGTCTCGCGCCTGGCGATAAGGTCGTGCTCTTTGACGGTCGCGGTCGCGAGGTTACCGCCGAGATCACTTCGAGCGACTCGCCGGAAATTTCCCTGCGCAAATTGCATGAAGCGCAGACCCTGCCGTTGCGATGCCACATCACGCTGGCGCAGGCGATCCCCAAAGGGAAAAACATGGATCTCATCGTCCAGAAAGCCGTCGAGATCGGCGCGGCTGAGATCGCGCCGATTCTTTCCGATCGCACGGTGGTGCGTCTCGATGAAGAAAGTGCGGCTGCGAAACAGGCGAAGTGGCAGACCGTGGCCATCGAAGCCGCCAAGCAATGTGGCCAGAACTGGTTGCCCCGCGTTCACCTGCCGCAAACCATGGCGCAATTCTTCCAGCAGCCTCGCCGTTTCGATCTTCAACTCATCGGGTCCCTCCAGTCCGACGCCGTTCATCTCAAGAAAATCCTCGCGGAATATTCCGTCGAGCACGGCGATCGTCCGACGAGCGTCCTCATGCTGGTCGGCCCCGAAGGCGATTTCACGCCGGCCGAACTTTCCCTCGCGCGCAGCCACGGCTGCCGCCCCATCACCCTGGGCCCAATCGTCCTGCGGGTGGAGACCGCATCTATCTATTGTCTCAGCGTTCTCTCCTACGAGTTGCTGGTGTGACTTGCTGCTTTGGAGCCGGCACGCCCTCGTGCCGAGAGAGGACGTCCCGCTCAATAGATATATGGCTCTGGGAGCGAAAACGCGTTCCGGATTAACTCCAGCCGCGGCTCCATTCCCTCCGCGATAATCACTTCGACCACATCGAAGCGGAACAGGATGTCCGGATCGTCGAGCAAGCGCAGCCAGGCCAGCCCGCCGCGCGTAATTCGTTTTCGTTGGTCGCGATTGATCGCCTCGAACGGCCGGCCGAAATTTTCTCCGGACCGCGTTTTCACCTCGACGAAAACGAGCGTGTCGCGATCGCGGCAGACGACATCGATCTCGCCGCCGGTGCGGCCGCGGAAATTACGATACAGGATTTTGTAGCCGTTCTTCCGCAGGAACTGGCAGGCCAGGTTCTCCCCGCGCTTCCCAAGGCGCAGATGCGGGGGCGGCGAACTCGAAGAGCGGCTGCGCCACCGGTTCGAAAGATCGGCGATGAATCGGACAAGGCCCGTGCTCATGCAATTTAATCAGGTGCAATTCCGTGCCGTAGCCTTTGTGCTGGCTGAAACAATATTCCGGAAAACGCGCGCAGAAGTCGCGCATAATCGTATCGCGCGTCACTTTCGCGATCACGGAGGCGGCCGCGATGCTGAGGCTGTAGCAATCGCCGTCGATGATGGCGGTTTGCGGCAGCGGAAAGGGAAAGACAGGGAGGCCGTCGATGAGAACGTGCTGCGGCTGAAGGGCGAGGGCGGCGATGGCCGCGCGCATCGCCTTGTGGGTCGCGCGCAGGATGTTGATCATGTCGATCTCGACCGAATCAATGATGCCTACCGCCCAGGCGATGCCGTTGTTCGCGATGAGATCGCCATAAATCGCTTCGCGTTTTTCTGGCAGCAGCTGTTTCGAATCGTTCAGCTTCCGGTGCTTAAACTTTTCCGGGAGAATAACCGCGGCGGCTACGACCGGCCCCGCGAGCGCGCCCCGGCCTGCCTCGTCGATGCCGGCAATTGTCGAGATGCCGAGCGCCCGAAGTTTGCGTTCATGCCGAAATCCGCAGCGGCGATACATGCGAAGAGAATTCTATCCGCAGATTACACAGATTCTCACAGATTATTTTTTTAAAATCTGCGCTAATCTGCGGAATCTGCGGACGGAATTACTCCCGCACCGCGGTCGCTTCCTTGCCCTTGCGGGTGCGGAGGTAGTTCAGCTTCGCGCGGCGGGCGCGGCCTTCCTTTTCCACTTCCACTTTCGCGATGCGGGGAGAATGGAGCGGAAACACGCGCTCGACGCCTTCGCCATAGGAGATGCGGCGAACCGTAAACGTTTCGTTTAGTCCGCGGCCTTTGCGGCCAATCACGATGCCGGCGAAAATCTGGATCCGTTCCTTATCGCCCTCGACCACGCGCGTATGGACGCGAATGCCGTCGCCAATTTTGAATTTGGTCACGTCGGTCTTGAACTGTTCCTTTTCGATAGCGTCAATAATCCTGTTCATAATGATCCTCCCGGGGGCGCTGGCGGGGCGGACATTTTCAGGCGGGTAAGGGCGAAATGCAAATAGCTATTCATTCCTGCTCCTGATCATGATCCTACTCCTGATCTTTCCCTAAGCCGGAAGGATCATGAGCACGATCAGGATCATGAGCAAGGGGTCGCAGCCGGCCGGGTTGTGATTTCCCGCCCGCCCACTATAATCGGGGCTCACTGCGCCCGTAGCTCAACTGGATAGAGTGACAGCCTCCGAAGCTGTAGGTTGCGCGTTCGAGCCGCGCCGGGCGCACTTTTTCGAAAATCCAAAATCCAGGCTCCAAATCCAAACAGAGCCTCGAGGCCGCGTTGGAACTTGGTAGTTGGTAGTTGGTAGTTGGTAGTTGGTAGTTCCTTGGAGCTTGGTGCTTGGGATTTGGAGCTTCGCGCTTCAGCGCGTCACGCCAAAGCCTCCAGCCGGCCGAGCAAATCTTTCTTGCTTGTCATGCCGATGACCTGATCGCGCAATTGGCCGTTCTTGAAAAAGAGGAGCGCCGGGATCGCCCGGACGTTGTACTTCATCGAAAGGCTCTGGTTCTCGTCGACATTGACCTTCGCCACCTTCACTGAGCCTGCTTTTTCCTTCGCGATCTCGTCGATGAGCGGCGCGATCATCTTGCACGGGCCGCACCATTCCGCCCAGAAATCGACCAGCACGGGCTGCGTGCTTTGATTTACTTCCTTGTCAAAATTCGAATCGTTCAACGTGACTGCCACCGAGTTTTCCATCCCCTACGATACGACGTAATTCCAAATTTGAATCAGAAAAATCACGACGGAGACGCCGAACAATCCCAAGGCGAGCGAACGGGGGATGGCGTCCACCGGGGCGACAGGCCTCGATGTGATCACCCTGGGCGCGACCGCCGCGATCACGTCACCGCCCGGCGGGAAAGGTCCAATCGCCGCGCCGGGGTCTGTCTCGCCCCCTGCTGGTTTCGGTAACGGCTGGAACAGCGGCGACGACGGGGGCGAAGCGAGGCGCGGCAAGACGCTTGGCGCCGCGGCGGCTGATTCGGAGGAAAACGGCGGGGTGATTTTCGGCGGCAGCCGGCGGATCGGGGTGACGGGAGGCCGCGAGGGAAGAACGATTCGGACGGTATCCGTTTTCGGGTCAGCCATGGGGGGATGGGGGTTACGATTAGGAAAATCGCACAAACCGTTGCCGGATGTCACTCGCAAAATTGCTGTAGCCGGGATCAGTGATCCCGGTGGGAGAAACGCTCCCAATGAGGCCGGGATTACCGATCCCGGCTACAGCGGATTACGCGAGCAGATCGTAACCGCGGCTTCCGGTGATGTGGCGGGTCGTGAATTCGCCGACGGTCGCCGGCTCCGAGAGAACCACGCGCGCGTCCACGTCCGGCGCATCAGCTTCGGTGCGAGCGATGAGCGGTTGGTCCACGAGCAGGCGAAGTTCGCGGCCGACGTTGGCCGATGCGATCTCGCGCGCAATCCGCTGTTGCACCGTCATCGCGCGACGATACCGCTCGTTCTTGATCGACGCCGGAAGTTGCTCCGGCATTTTGGCCGCGCGCGAGCCCTCTTCCTGCGAGTACTTGAAAACGCCGAGCCGTTCGAACCGCGTCCGCTCGATGAATTCGAGGAGCGACGCGAACGCCTCTTCGGTTTCGCCGGGAAATCCGACGATGAATGTAGTGCGCAAGGCGACGCCCGGAATTCCCGCGCGCAGTCGTCGAATCAAATTCTCGATGTGCTCGCGGCTGGTCTCACGCCGCATCCGCGCGAGCATTCCTTCCTCGATGTGCTGGAGGGGCATGTCGATGTAGCGCGCGACCTTCCGGCATTCCGCGATCGTCTCGATCAACTCGTCGCTCCAGTGCGCGGGGTGCGTGTAAAGAAGGCGCACCCAGAACTCGCCCTCGATTTTTTCGATCTCGCGCAGCAACGCGGAAAGCGTGGGGCCGCGCGAAGAATCAACCGGCTGGCGCGGACCGGCTTTCTCCTGCCACAAATCCATTCCGTAATACGTCGTGTCCTGGCTGATCAGGTTGATTTCCTTCACGCCTTCCGCCACGAGCCCGCGAATCTCCGACAAAACCGAGGCCGGCTGCCGGCTGCGATGCCGTCCGCGCATTTGCGGGATGACACAGAAGCTGCACGGATGATTGCATCCTTCCGCGATCTTCAAATAGGCGCTGTGCGACGGCGTGAGGCGAAACCGCGGCGTGTCGTAATTCGGAATGTAGGTAGGCCGCGCCGTGACGAAGTTGTGTCCGCGATCGTTTTCCGGGTTCAGGACCCGCGCGACGATCGCTCCCAGCTCGCCGACCTGATCGAGGCCGATGAACGCGTCCACCTCCGGCATCGCTTCGCGCAGCTCACGCGAAAACCGTTGCGACATGCAGCCGCTCACGATCAACTTTTGTCCCGGCTTCTTGCCAAGCCCGCGCTGCTGATGCGCCTCGAGAATTGCCTCGATCGATTCTTCCTTTGCTGAATCGATGAACGCGCAGGTGTTCACGACGAGCACGTCGGCCTCGCCGGCATCGGCGGTGACTTGCATCCCGCTTTGCAAAACGCTGCCGAGCATGATCTCGGCATCGACCAGGTTCTTGGCGCAACCAAGGCTGATCATGCCGACTTTTATCTGTGTCCCTCCCTGTAGCGGCGGTCTATGACCGCCGATCGATTTATCTGCAAGCGCAGCCGTTCGGCGGTCAAAGACCGCCGCTCCAGAAGACGATTCCGTTTCGCGACTCATGGTGAGACCCGATTACTTACCGCGGTTTAGGCGTGGTGATCACAGTCGATCGTGGCGACGCCGACGGCGTCGGGCGCGGTGGTCGCGGAGATTTTTTCGGTGAAGGCGTTGGCGTAGGAATCACCGCCGCGTCCTTCGGGTTGACCGGCTCGGCCCGGCGCACTTCCGGTTCGGCTGCTGCTGGCGCGGGCACAACCGGAGTAACTGCCGGGGCGGCGGTCGCCGTGGCGGTTGGCAAAGCCGAAGTCGTGGCCGGTGGCGCCGTCGTGTTGTCCGCGGGCTGCGCGTGCGGCGCGATGATCTTGTCGGAAGCGGTGGCGGTCGCGAGCGGCGAAGTCCCGGGCGCCGGCGTGGGCCGCGGATTAAGACGCTGCATCTGGAGGACCCACTTCATCACCATGAATCCGACGACCAGCACGATAACTCCGATGATCAACGGCATGAACGATGAGCGGCCCCCGCCGCCGCCGCCGCCGGGACTGCTGCTTCGTCGTCGCACCGTCACCGGCCGGACGGGCTCCGGGTCCGGCGCGTCTTGCAGGTAGGCGTAGCCATCCACGGTGACGCTTTCCGAGGTTTCGAATGCCTCCATGTACGGCGAGACATCGACCTCGAGAAATTTCCCGTAAATCAGGACCGCCGCTTTCGAATAAGTCAGGCTGTCGAAGAGCGAAAAATCTTCGTTCTCAATCGCCTCGAGACGATTGGGACGAATCTTCGTTGTCCGGTAGGCGTCATCGAGCGTGAGGCCGCGCGCGAGGCGGGCATCCCTTAATTTTTTTCCAAGACCTTCCATGAAATGCGTGCGTTTTGTGCCGGCTAAACCGCGGCGTCGAGGTCGACGAGGATCTCGCGCGGCTTCGCGCCCTCGCCAGGGCCCAATATGCCGCGCTGTTCCAGAATATCAACGATCCGCGCCGCCCGCGTGTACCCGAGCCGGAGCCGGCGTTGAAGCAACGAAGTCGAGGCCCGCTTTTCCTGCCGGATAATTTCGAGACACTTCTCGACCAGCTCCTCGTCTTCGTCGGTCACGTCGTCCTCGGCAGCCGTGCTCGACAGTTCCAATTTGTCCTGCATCGCCACATCGAACGTCGGCGGACTCTGCGCGGAAACGAATTCGACCAGGCGATGAATTTCTTCGTCGGTCACGAGCACGCCCTGGGCGCGGATAAGGCGCGACGTGCTCGGTGGCAGGTAAAGCATGTCGCCCTGGCCTAACAAACGGTCGGCGCCGTTCTCGTCCAGGATCACGCGGCTGTCGATCTTCGACGCCACCTGGAAGGCAATCCGGCTCGGAATGTTCGCCTTGATCACGCCGGTGATGACATCGGCCCGCGGCGTTTGCGTCGCCACGATGAGATGAATGCCCGCGGCTCGCGCCATCTGGGTGATGCGAGCGATCGCGCTCTCCACGTCGGCCGGCGCCGTCTGCATCAGGTCGGCCAGCTCGTCGATGATGATGACGATGTAGGGCATGCGGTCGGGGATCACCGGTTCGTTGTCGCGCGGCACTTTGATTCGTTCTTCGGTAGCGGCAGCCGTGTCGGCTGCTCTGCGATTTGCAGGCGATACGCCTGCCTCTACAGCGGCTTCATCCAATTCCTTCTGCGTCTTCTTCGCCGGGCGCCCGTTAAAACTGGTTATGTTCCTCACCCCCGCGTGCGCGAAAATTTTGTAGCGCTTCTCCATTTCATCGATCACCCAGCGCAAGGCGAGAAGCACCTTCTTCGGATCGGTCACGACCGGAAACGCCAGGTGCGGCAACGCGTTATACATCTGCATCTCGACGACCTTGGGATCGATCATGATGAAGCGCAGTTCTTCCGGCGTGAACCGGAAGATCATGCTGGCCACCAGCGCGTTGATGCAGACGCTCTTGCCGCTGCCGGTCGTGCCGGCCACGAGCAGGTGCGGCATCTGCGCCAGGTCGGCGATGATCGTTTTGCCGTAAACATCCTTCCCGAGCGCGAGCGGCAATTTGGATTTCGCCCGCGCTTCCTCCCAGTCGGCGGATTGCAACAGCTCGCGCAACGTCACCTTCACCTTGCGCGTATTAGCCAGTTCGATGCCGACGGTGTCCTTGCCCGGGATGGGCGCGAGAATGTTGATCCGTTCGGCGCGCGTTGCCCGGGCCAGATCGCGCTCGAGCGCGACGATCTTGTCCACTCGCACGCCCTTGGCCGGGTAAACTTCGTAGCGGGTAATCGTCGGGCCTTTGGTGATATCGCCGGCCGCGACCACGATCCCGAACTGGCCCAGCGTTTCGATGAGCACCTGCTGGATCTGTTCCAGCTCCGCGGGATCGACGGCCGTCCGGCCTTCCATGTCGTGAACGTCGAGAAGATCGATACTCGGCAGCGTGTAATTCTCCGCGTCCCAGGTCTTACTCGTTAGGCCGCCGGGCGTTTTCGTTTTCGTCTCCGCACCGCGCAATTCCGCCAGCGTCGGTTTCTTCTTTGCCGGCTCGCTGGGCAGCGCGGTGGTATCGACCACTTTCGGTTTCGGCCGGTTCATCAATTCTTCTGGCGGAATAACGGCAGCTGCCGGTTCCGGAACCGGCGCGCCTCTTTTCTTCAACTGCTTCTCGATGACACGCTGCTGCTTCGCGAGTTCCTGCTGGCTGATCTCCAGGCGCCCTTTCAAATCGGATTTGCGCAGCCGCCGTTTCAATTGCCATTCCCGCAGCGCCACCATGCCCTGGCGCATTCCCGCCACGCTTTGCCGGACGATGTGGATCGGCCGCAGCCCGGTCATCAGGATGAGGCTGCTAACGTAAATGCCGGTCAGGAGGATGATCGATCCGACGCCGCCCATCCAGGTGAGCAGCATTTTCTTCCCGATGACGAAACCGATCCATCCGCCGGGACCGGGAATATTGAACAACGTTCGCCAGCCTTGCAGATGTGTAGTCTGCAACTGCAGAAGGCAGGCCCCGGAAACGACGAAGAGCACGATCCAGCCGAGCCGGGGCGCGACGCGCAGTTTCGAGTAAAACAGTTTCGCCCCGCCAAACCCGAGCAAAACCACCGCGAGCAAATACGAAGCGGCGCCCAGCATCATGTAGGAAAAGCCGGCGGTGATCGCACCGAACGGGCCAATGAAATTCTGCGCCGGCCGGTTCGGCGACGAGACCTGGCTGAACCAGACCCACGACGGAACGTCTTTCGGCGTGTAGGAGATCAGCGCGAGAAAAAGCAGAGTGCCGACGCCGAGAAGGATCAGAGCGAAGACTTCATTCCATGCATTGCTTTTTACCGTGCGGGCCACTGCCGCTCATAGTAATGCGGCGGTGGGCGCATTCAATTCGCAATCACGTTCCCCATCGTGCTCGTGCTCGTGCTCCTGCTCGTGATCGATCTGCTTTTCGGTTCGAGCACGAGCACGATTACGAAGAGGATATTCCTTTCCTCCTTGCACAGGCGGACGCCCGGCGCTTATGTGCCAAACCTTATGCGATCATTTCTTCGCAAAGCCTGTCTTGTTCTCGCGACCGGCTCGTTAGTCTTCTTCCTCTCCTGCGAGCGCCATCATGTCGGCGAATTGCCTGACGAACACGAAACCAAAGCGCCCGCCGAGGAGCACGCGTCGACGACTCACGAGTCTCACGCTTCTCCGTCGCCCGCGGCTCGCAATACGCCGGCGAATTTCTTCCCGGATAAGCCGAAGCCGTAGCGGGACGGGGACGACGCATGGCGAAAACCGAATACGCGACTTCGCCCCCGAACCTCAAAGGCATGCCGCCCGGCGTGCCCTACATCATCGGCAACGAAGGCGCGGAGCGTTTCAGCTTCTATGGGATGCGGACCATCCTCATCGGGTTCATGACCCAATTCCTCGTGAACAAATCGGGCGTCCTCACAGGAATGCCGGAGAACGAGGCGAATGGCTGGTTCCACCAGTTCGTTTCCTCGGTTTACTGGATGCCGTTCTTCGGTGCGATCATCTCCGACGGGTGGCTGGGGAAATATCGGACGATTTTTTATCTTTCGATCGTTTACTGCCTCGGCCATTTCACCCTGGCTTTAATGGATACCTCCTTCGGTATCGCTTTCGGACAAAAATGGGTGCTCGCCATCGGGTTAATTCTGATTGCGGCCGGCGCCGGCGGCATCAAACCTTGCGTCTCCGCGAATGTCGGCGACCAATTCGGCGAATCGAACAAGCACCTGCTGGCCCGCGTTTTTGGCTGGTTTTATTTTTCCATCAACCTCGGCTCCTCCTTTTCGATCTGGCTCTGCCCAGTTCTGCTGCGCGATCCGAATTGGGGGCCGAGGTACGCCTTTGGTTTGCCCGGCGTGCTCATGTTTATCGCTACCGTGATCTTTTGGCTCGGGCGCAAGAAGATGGTGCACATCCCCCCGGCCGGACTCGGTTTTTTGCGCGACCTGAGGAGCAAGGAAGGAATCAGTGTGCTCGCGCGTGTCTGGATCATCTTCGCGTTCACGATGATTTTCTGGGCGCTCTGGGATCAGAGCAGCGGCGGCGAATGGACGCTCCAATGCCAGAAGATGGATCTGCATTTCCTTGGCGTCAGTTTTCTCCCGGAGCAGGTAAACGTCGTGAACGGACTGTTCATCCTCGCGATGATTCCGTTGTTCAACTACTGGCTTTATCCAGCGATCGACCGCGTTTTCCCGATCACTCCGGTGCGCAAGATCGGGATCGGATTGTTCCTTACCGCTTTCTCGTTTGTGGTCATCTGGATGATCCAACTCGCCATCGATCAGGGCGGCCGGCCGAACGTCGGCTGGCAGTTTCTCGCTTACATCATCCTGTCGGCGGGTGAGGTCATGGTGTCGATCACCGGACTGGAGTTTGCCTATACGCAGGCACCCAACCGGATGAAGAGCCTGCTCATGGCCATGTGGTTGCTTTCGATCGCGCTCGGAAACCAAATTCCGTCCATCATCAGTTTCCTCATCCCGAAACTGAAATCGATGGGGATGAATCTGGAAGGCGCGAATTACTTCCGCTTCTTCACCTATCTGATGTTCGGCACTTCAATTCTCTACATTTTTGTCTCGCGTCACTACCGGGACCGCACGTATTTGCAATCGCAGGTGGATGAAGACGACCGGGCCACTGAACCGATCCTCGCCGGCGGCGCGCCAACCTAACTAATCATGAAACTCGTTACCTATTTACTCGCAGGTGTGTTGTCCTTATCGGCCACGTCTATTTTCGCCACTCCGGAGGACGACAAATTCCAGAAACTGGCCAAGGATTACATCGAAGGGTTGCTCCAATCGAATCCGGAATATGCGACGAGCCTTGGCGATCATCGGTTTGACGACAAGCTCACCGACTATTCCGACGACGCGGTCGCGAAAGAACTCCAGCGCGCAAAAGATTTTCGGCAGCAGCTCGAACAGTTCAGCGACCTGACGAAACTGACCGGGCCGAACAAGGTCGATGTCCGGTTGCTGAAGGACAACATCGACAACGAAATTTTCGGCATTGAGGAATTGAAGGAACGCGAATGGAATCCGCTTCTCTATAACGAGAGCCTGGCCAACAGCCTCTATCTCCTGGTCGCTCGCGATTTCGCGCCGGCCGAGCAGCGCGCGGCCAGTATCCGCGCCCGCATGGAAAAGATTCCCGCGGTCATTGCGCAGGCGAAGGCGAACCTGAAAAATCCGCCGCAGGTTTATACCGAGACAGCCATCGACCAGACCCAGGGCGCGATCTCGCTCATCAAGGAAGGCCTGAAGGAAACGCTGGATAAAGCGCCCAAGGCAAAGGCCGACCTCGCGCCGTTGCAGGAAAAAACAATCGCCGCCCTGACCGATTACAACACGTGGCTGAAGAATGATCTGCTCCCGCGCTCGACCGCCGATTTCCGCATCGGCGCGGACAAGTTTCGGAAGAAGCTCCGGTTCGCCCTCGCTTCCGACATGTCGATGGAAGATTTGATGAAAGCGGCGCGGACCGACCTCGAGCAGACCCAGAAAGCCATCTACGAAACCGCTCTACCGCTTTACAAGAAACAGTTTCCGAACGCGGACGAAGCCACGTTGGCTGACCGCAAGAAGGTGACGGCTGCCGTGCTCGACAAGCTGGCCGAGCAGCGGCCTACCGACGACACGATCGTTTCCTATTCCAAGACCGTTCTGAAAGAAGCGACCGATTTCGTGAGATCGAAAAACCTGGTGAGGGTGCCCACCACGCCAGTCGACATCATCGTTATGCCCGAGTTCAAGCGCGGGCAGGCGATCGCTTACTGCGATTCTCCGGGCCCGTTGGAAAAGAACGGCAAGACCTTCTTCGCCGTCGCGCCTACGCCTAACGACTGGAACCAGCAGCGCAAGGATTCGTTCTTTCGCGAGTACAACAACTTCATGATTCGCGATCTGACAGTGCACGAAGCGATGCCGGGCCATTACTTGCAGCTGGCGCACTCGAACGAATTCAAGGCGCCGACGCTGGTGCGCGCGATTTTCCAAAGCGGAACGTTCATCGAGGGCTGGGCCGTTTACACCGAGCAGGTCATGGCCGAAGCCGGCTACGGCGGTCCCGAAGTGAAAATGCAGCAGCTGAAGATGCGGCTGCGCGTTATCTGCAATGCCATCATCGACCAATCGATCCACGCCGGGAACATGAGCGAACAGGAAGCGCTCGATGTGATGATGAAGGAAGGTTTTCAGCAGGAAGGCGAAGCGGTCGCGAAATGGAAACGTGCCCGGCTCAGCTCGTCACAGCTCTCGACCTATTTCGTCGGCGTGACCGAACATCTCGCGTTGCGCGAGCAGGTGAAAGCCCGCGACGGCGCGAAGTTCGATCTCAAGAAATACAACGACACCGTTATTTCCTTCGGCAGCCCGCCGGTGAAATACGTGCGGGAAATGATGGGGCTGTAGCGAGACTCTTTGCGCTGTAGCAGCGGCGCTCTGTCGCCGCGTCTTCCGTTCGCGTTCGAGCGGCGACAGAGCGCCGCTGCTACAGCGCTTAGCTCGTTCCCAAACTCTGTTTGGGAACGCACCTGTCTTCGAAACTCCGTTTCGCAAATCGGGCAACAGAGTTGCCGGGACATGGTCATTCCCAAACAGAGTTTGGGAACGAGGACGGAAATGATGGGGCTCTGAAAAGCTCCAAGCTCCAACATCCAAGCTCCAAAGAAGCACCAAATCCCAAGCACCAAAGCGCGTGGTCAATTTGATGTTTGGTGCTTGGAATTTGGTGCTTCTAATTGCGGTTCTTCGCCGCCATCAATTTCGCCAAATGATCCAGGTTGAAGATGCGGCGCTCGCCAGTCTTCGCCTCGCGAAACATCACTTCGTACCAGCCCTGCATCCGCTCGGCGACATAACGCTTGCCGCCGACGAGAATGGGCGTTCGCGCGATCACCCGATGAATCACCTTCTCGTAGGCTGAACGCGGCCAGTGGCGCATCCGGCGCCGGTTCCAGTTCCATTCGTGGCCAGCGTCGTCGTAGGCCTCGGGTCGCTCCGGGAAATCAAGGAGCGAACGCGCGTTGCCATCGAAGACCGCTTCGATGTGGCGGAGCGTTTCGAGATCGGCGACGCGGCGAATGCTGGCCCGAAATGGCTTCAGCGTTTCGCGCGCGATGTCCCGCAGACTGGCTTCGCGGCCATCCCGCAATTTCCAGGTCGGAGCATTCAGGTCGGCAGTAAACGGATCGCGCGCCAGCGACTGTTTGGTCACCCGCCAGCCTTGGCGCGACGAATGTTTTCGCAGACGGAACGATCCGAACCGCGGGATGTTGTTGGCCTCGAGTTGGGCCAGATCGTAATTGGGCCAGGCGCTCACGACTTGCGCTGTCCCGGCAACGAACGCGCACGTGGCCAGCATAAGGGCGGCATCCGGAGTGAAATCCGCCGTCACTTCGATTCGTTTCCCACGCGGGCGCACGCCGACCGCGGTGCTCTTGCGATTCGCGGCCAGCAAGATCACGGGAGCGGGAAGAATGTGCGCCAGCAGGTAGCCCAGCCGTTTCGCGTCACGCTCCGGTGAGGCGTGCTCGGCCTGAAACGAAAAGTTGTAATGCGTGCTGAAACCTTGCAGCCGCGCCTGGCATTTATTCCGGCGCGCCCATCGGCGAAGCTCTCCTCCCACGTAACTAATCTGCTCCCACAAAAGTCGCGTAGCGCGATAGCAACAGCCCGGCTCCAGTTCCACGATCGGTGTCGCCACTTCGATCACGCCGGTGTCGAAATAGATCGCGCCGCCGGACGGAAGCTGGAAGGAACGCCCCGTCCGCGGAAGCATTTTCCGGCGGATCAGCCGCTGCGGCGTTCCGAAGATCGCTTCCGGCCGTCGCCGAACGCCGTCGATGATCAGGCTGAACTCGGCCTCCAAACCGATGACCGCGCGCGGCGGCGGCAGATGAACGCGCCCGCCGGATTTGGATCGATCCTCTTTTACGATTCGCTGCATTCCCGTGGCACCAAGGTGAGGTAACCCAAATCGACCTGGAGATGATCGTCGCCGTCCTGGTAGGGCCGGACAAAAACTTCGGCGCCGAGCGAGGCAGCGATACTGGCGTGTCGCGTGATCGACTTCTCGTCGTTGAGGTAAGTGTCGCCGACGCGATAGATGTCCGCCGCCGTCCCCCAATTATGGAGCGATACACCTCGATTGACCCGGTGCGAAGGGGAACGATAACCGCCGTTGGCGCTGACAAAAACCGGCGCGTTCACTTCGCGCCGAAAATCTTCGAGGTAACGCGCCAGCGCGAGGATCGCGCAGGGCACGTAATGCGGAAACGTGTGGAGGAGCAAATCGGCTTCGCGCGAATCGACGGTGATGAGTTCGGACAAGGCGAAGTGAGTGGCGATCCGCAACGAGTGCGCTTCCTGCCAGCTCGGCACTTCGAAGAAAAATCGCGGCAAATGATGGAGCGCGCCGTCTTCGACCGTGACCGCTTCGCCCGGCCGCAGGGCCGCGCGATGTTCGGGGGAAAGTTTTAGCCCGTCGATTGCCTTCAATTCTTCCGGGCCAGTCATGCGTTGACCTCCGTTCCGGTGAGGCATTGAAAAACCACCTCGGATATTTTCGCGATCGTCTCGCGGCGGCCGTTCGTTTCGGCGCGGACTTCCGTCAGGACAGCGAGGATGTAGGGCTCGCGCTCGGGCAGATAAACGATGCCGGCGTCGTGGCAGGCGGTGGAAATCTCGCCGGTCTTGTGCGCGACGCTGGCGTGCGCGGGGAGAGGAGCGGGAATCATGGAGTTGAATCGCTGCTGGAGAAGAATGTTGATCGCCCAGTCGCGGCTGGCCTTTGAGAGAAAGTCGCCGCGGAGGGTGGCAAAAAGATCCAGCAGCCCGGCCGCGGTTGTTTCGTTATTAAAGTTTTTGTCGTGCGCCTTCTTGTCGTCCACCCCGCGGCGCAAATAAACTTCGGTGACGCCGGCGTCGCGCAGAACCCGCTGCGCTTCTTCGACCGTGATGTAATCGAGCAGAAGGTTTGTCGCGAGATTGCTGCTGGAGACGATCATCCATTCCGCCAGATCGGAAATTTTCGCCGTGCGACCGACCAGGCGATGCAATTGCGGGTAGCCGTCCGATTCCGCGTCGATCCGGAACGGCGTGCGATCGAGCGCGCTCCGGAATCGGTTCCGGATATGCAACGTGTCCCCGGACCGAAGTCGTCCCTCGTCGATCGCTTTGCCGATCGCGAGCAGGATGGCGACCTTGATGGTGCTGGCGGCATGAAAGCGGCGGTCCGCATTGATCGCGAACCGGAAATCCGTCTCATAATCTCGGACGGCGACGGCGTAGCCCACGGCTTTGCTTTCGCTCAGGACGCGTTCGCAGGCCTGGCGCAGGGCTTCGGTTCGGTCTTCCATGATAGGGCGGGCTGCTATTTACAACGGAGATGAAGGGTCGGAAAGTCCGGCCATGCCGCACGTGGCCACCTGGATTCGACCGAAAGACGAGAAATGGTTTCGTCGCGCATTCGCGAAACATCCGAACGTGCGCCTCTGGAACGCCCGCACTCAGCAGGTGCCTTTCGAAAAAATGCAGGGCCTGCTTCTAAGCGGCGGGCCTGATATCGCGGAGGAATTTCTCCGGCAGCCGGTGCCTGATCCCTCTATCCTCGACAAGGACGTCGAACCGGAGCGGGACCGCTGGGAATTTGAAGCGACGAAGGATTCACTCGAACGGCGCCTGCCCATCTTTGCGATTTGCAAAGGCATGCAGCTTTTCAACGTCGCGCTCGGCGGCACCCTGCGCCTCGATATTCCCGGGCACAACGCGCCGGAAATGAAGACTCACAACATCCAGCCGTTGCGCACCGATCGCTCGGCGACGCATCGCCTCGATTGCGTCAACAGCTCCCATCACCAGGCCGTCGATAAGCTCGGGGACGGACTCGAAGTCGAGGCCTGGTGCAAGACCGACGACATCATCGAACAGATGCGTTTGCGCGATTATCCGTTTGCGCTCGCGGTCCAGTATCACCCCGAGCGCGGTGACGGTTACGAGGCGCTCTTCGCCGATTTTGTTTCCCGGCTGGACGGTCGTTGATGGGTTGAAGCGATGAAGCGTCGCAGCGTGCTGGCATTTACGATTCGACGTTTCCCCTTCAACGCTTTAACCCTGTAACGCTTCAACCCTTCAACGCTCCCATGTCCACTCCGCAAAATACCATCGCGATCGTTTACGATTACGACCAGACGCTCAGTCCGAGCTACATGCAGGACGAGACCGTCTTTCCGGCGTTCGGGATCAATTCGGAAAGTTTCTGGCGGCGCTGCTCGGAGCTAGTGCGTGACAACGGCTACGATAACGAGCTGGCCTACATGAAGGTGCTGCTCGACACCCTCGGTATGGATCGCCCGACCAACGCCGATCTGCAGTCGTTAGGCGCGAAACTGAATTTTTACAAAGGCATCCCGGAGATGTTCGAGGAGTTTCGAGAGGGCCTCCTCAAGGAGGATCATCTGGCCCACGGCATCACCGTCGAGCATTACGTCATTTCCTCGGGCCTGAAGGTGTTGATCGATGGCAGCCGTCTTCGGCCCTATGTGCGCGCGGTGTTCGGCTGCGAATTCGACGTCGACGAACAGGACCGGATCACTTTCCCCAAGCGCGTGATCAGCCACACCCAGAAGACGCAATATCTTTTCCGGATCAACAAGGGCCTGCTCGATATGTCGCAGGACGTGAACGATCACATGGACGCCGAAATCCGCCCGATTCCGTTTCCGAACATGATTTACCTCGGTGACGGTCCGACCGATGTGCCCTGCTTCACCGTCATGAAAAAAAATGGCGGCGAAGCCATCGCCGTTTATAACCCCGACGACCCGGCGCGGGTTGGTTTTAAAAAATGCTACCAGCTTTCGACCCATGCCGACCGCGTCAAACACATCGCGCCGGCTGATTACCGGCCCAAGACGCATTTGCGAATGTTGCTCGAGGAGATGGTCGAGGAAATCGCCAACCGGATCGTCGCGCAGCGGAAGTCAGCCATCGAGACCGGCACGGTCAAGGCGCCGAAGCATTAGTCCATCGTCGGGGGAACGTTCAGGTCAGTTGCCGCCTGTCTCCAGCGATCTCGCGCCGTGAGTGTGGAAATGGTGCCAGGAATACCAGACCCCCCAGACGGCAAGCAAAACGGCCGCGCTTGGGACGACAATGCCGAAGATGCTTGGTCTGACAAAGAATTGCAGCACGAGCAATAGGAGCGCGCCGTAGAAGGTCAGGTAACCTCCAAGCCGATGCGTTGCGCGCCAGGTCTCCGGACTTTCCAGGGTCCACGGCGTGCGAATCCCGATGAAGTAATTGGGACGTAAATTGGAAAGATAATTTCCGATTACGGCCAGGAAGAGAAGGACCGTGGTGGGCGCGATTCGGTCGGCGGCTACCTTACGTCCCAAGGCGGCTGCGACCTGCATACAGAAAATGGCGGCGAAAAAAGCAGCCAGAGCGAGGCGCACTATTGCCAGGACGCTTTGCATACGGCCGTGGGTGCGGCCGCTCCGCCGCAGCTTCGGATCGATCCGGGGCAAGACATGGAGAAGCGCAATTACGGCGATGCTGATAAGCGGCATGCTCAGCAGAGCGACGGGCTTGGAGGCCCAGCCATTAATTTCACCGCGGAGATTCCAATGAACGGGCACGCGTGCCGGCAGATCGTTCCACAGCATTGCGACCGCGACGAGCGGCGCGACGAGGAGCACGGCTTCGAGCCAGTTGAGTTTGTTTTTCATTTTCGTTTTCCGTTGGGTTTTTTGATCAGGTCGAGAAGCCAGCCAAGCGATTCGTCGAGGACCGTGGTCTCGAGCGAGTAGGTGACGAATTGGCCATTTTTGCGGGCGGAGACGAGCTGCGCGTGCTTCAACAAATCCAGGTGGTAGGAGATGCTGGGGGTGGTCATGGCAAAGGCTTCGGAGATTTCGCCGACGGTTAGGTCGCCTTCCTTGAGCATTTCCAGGATGCGGCGGCGGGTTGGATCGCGGAGGGCTTTAAAGAGAAGATTCAATGCTTGTATAATTAGACAACTATCTAAATATGGCAAGCTTTTTTAGGGCCTCTGAGGGCTCGCTGCGGCCGAAGCATTAGTTCTCGCCTAAATTCGTCCGGCGCACCTTCTAATACTGTCATCCTGAGCACGGGCGAAGGATCTCTGATCATTCCGCGCGGGGAGACGGCCCGAAAAAGTCAGAGATTCTTCGCTACGCTCAGGATGACAGTTCTAAAGGAGGCCTATTCCCCGCGATACACGCAGCGCGCCGTCGGCGTTTCGTGAACGACGATTTCCGAGAGACCGGGGCAAAGCGGCTCCAGCTTTTCCCAGAACCACGCCGCCATGTTTTCGATCGTCGGGTTCTCGAGCCCGGCGATTTCGTTGAGGTAGGAATGATCGAGCTGCTGGATCAGCGGCTTCATTGCCGCGCCTATCTCGGCGTGGTCATAAAGCCATCCCGTTTCCCGATCGGCCTCGCCTTCCACGGAAATTTCCACCTTGAAACTGTGGCCGTGCATTCGCCGGCACTTGTGTCCCTCCGGCGCCTTCGGAAGAGTTTGCGCCGCCTCGAATTGAAAATCTTTTGTCAGCCGAACACGCATTAGAGCGAAGGTGACATTTTTCTACGTGTTGTCATCCCGAGCCGCGCAGACGGCGAGGGACCTCTCAGGCGCTCAACCACTTCCGCGAAATGACTCGCGTCCATCGTCAATGCACGCCTGATGTTGCGCGGTAGCGTCAGTTGCAACTGAGAGGTCCCTCGGCGTGCTTCGCCAGCCTCGGGATGACAAGCATCACACGCCGCGCGCCGCCGGGGTCCAGATAAACTTGTGCATCTGCAACTGAAACCGAACCGGCAGGCGGTCCGCCAGGATCCATTCGACGATTTCCCGCGGATCGATCCGCCCGAAAATGGGCGAGAACAAAACCGCACGGCACCGCTCCGAAAGCCCTAAGCGCGTTACCTGTTCTCGCGACCATTCGTAATCCTCCCGCGAACCGATCACGAACTTCACTTCATCGCGCTGGGTGAGGTGCTCGACGTTGGAGAAAAGATTCCGATTGCACTCGCCGCTTCCCGGCGTTTTCAAATCCATGATCCGATGCACGCGCGGATCGACCGCGGAGATATCGTGGGCGCCACTCGTCTCGAGCAGCACCGTGTGGCCGGCGTCGGCCAGCATCGTCATGAGCGGCAGCACATTTTTCTGGAGTAACGGTTCCCCTCCGGTGATCTCCACGAGGGTGCATTTGAACGCCGCCACCGCCGCAACGATTTCCGGGAGCGTCTGCTTTTTCCCTTCGTAAAAGGCGTATTCCGTATCGCAATAACTGCAGCGCAGATCGCAGAAAGTCGTTCGCACGAAGACGCACGGCTCGCCCGCCCAGGTGCTCTCTCCCTGGATCGAGTGATAAATCTCGTTGATCGTCAGCGTCTTCTCGCGCTCTGTTGTCTCTGTCTCTTTCATTCGGCGTTGGACGTTGGGCGTTCGACGTTTTCTTCCGTTGCCGGGCTTGAAGTTACCTCGAATGCAAAATCGAATCGACCAATGTTTCTCCGCTCTCCGCGCCCGGAACGCGAAAGCATTCATCGCCTACATTTGTGCCGGCGACCCCGATCTGTCTCGCACCGTCGATCTCGCACTCGCCCTCGAAAAAGCCGGCACCGACATCCTCGAGCTTGGCATCCCATTTTCCGATCCGCTCGCCGACGGCCTCGTCAATCAACTGGCCGCGCAACGCGCCTTGGAAGCGGGCGCGACTGTTGCCGGAGTTCTCGATTGCATCCGCCAAATCCGGAGGCGTTCCCAAATCCCGATCGTCCTCTACACCTACCTGAATCCGATCTTCCAATTCGGATTCGAACGTTTCCATCGTGAAGCAAGCAACGCCGGCGTCGACGGGCTCTTGATTCTCGATCTTCCGCCAGAGGAAGATCAGCCGACCGACGGCCCTTTGCATATTCGCCTGATTGCGCCGACGACGCCGCCGGAGCGGATCGAACAGATCTGCGCGCAGGCGGCCGGGTTCATCTACTACGTCTCGCGCGAGGGCGTGACCGGTGTCCAAAGCAGCGTCGCCGCTTCGGTCGGCGATCAGGTAGCGCTCATCCGCAAACACACGAAGCTGCCCGTCGCAGTCGGGTTCGGAATTTCGACGGCGGAGCAAGCGAAGGAAGTCGCGCAAGTCGCGGATGCGATCGTCGTCGGCAGCGCCATCGTGCAAAAAATCAACGAGAGCGCGGCGATGCCGGATTTGCCGGTGCGGATCGGCGAGTTCGTCGCGCCTCTCGTCACCGCGACGAAAGCAAGGTGAAGCTGAATGGCCCAATTATTCCTGCTCCTGATCATGATCGTGCTCCTGATCTTGTGAAGGAGCATCGCTGCCGGAAGATCATGATCACGATCAGGATCATGAGCAGGAGGAGCGGCTTCGCCGCTCGCTACATCCCGCATTCGTCCCTGACTTCGCGGCGATTCGAGCGCGTGCTGAGCAAACGCGAGAGGTAAGAATCCGTTGCCGCTATCCCGGAAACACGCGCCAGGTTTTGCGGTGAATCGAGGCGGGAGAAAACGGCGTAGATAATCTTACTGCGCGGCACGCTCTTTTCGCCGTAGCCGCCGGGCATATTGCTCGACCAGAACTTCACGTATTCGATCCCGTCCTTCTTTTCCATCCCCAGGTAAATCACGGAATGACCGTGCTCCGCTTTCCCGACTTCTGGCGACCAGAATATTTTCATGAAATCCCCCGGCTGCGCGTTCGCGAAATCGTCGAAGTTCTGTCCGAGATCCAATTCGTGAAAAAGCCGGGCCGTGCCGGGACCATTTGCGTTCCAGCGGCCCCAGATCCCTTCGCCATCGCGCTGGTCGCGAATGAGGAGGCTTTGGAGCGTGGCGAGATCGAGCCGGAGAGCGTCCCGCGCCCGGAGCGCCTCGATGGTCTTGATGAAGACCAGGTAGGTCGCGCCGGAGCAATAACTCGGCGAAGCAAAATTCGGCGCGACCGTGAAGATGCCCGATTCGAAATGGGCCGCCCTTTGCAGACGCAGGGTCGCCGCGCGGGAGGCTGAATACTGCCCGCCCTTCGGCATCGCGTTGACCTGCTCGAGGATGATCCGGTTGTACGGTCCCGGCGCTCGCTGCGCGAAACAGGGCGCGGCGCCGAGCAGAAGTGTGAGGCCGAAGAAGATTTTGCCGAGCTGCGCGTTCAAGGTAAGCGACACAAATACGGCTCGAACATTTCCCCGGCAACCAAGGAGCGGCGATTTTCCAATCGCCGTTTTCTTCGTTGGGCGGCGGTTACAAACCGCGGTTTCTTGGCTTTGCCGGGAGATTGTGGTAACCAGACTCCGCATGCTGCGTTTCAGCAAGATGAACGGCGCCGGGAACGATTTCGTCATGATCGATAATCGACTGGGCGATTTGAAACTGGCGCCCGATCAGATCGCGAAAATCTGCGACCGCCACCGCGGGGTAGGCGCGGATGGCGTGCTGGTGCTGGAGCGTGCCGCCAACGGCGCCGATTTCCGGATGCGCTACTACAACGCCGATGGCGGCGAAGCGGAAATGTGCGGGAACGGCGCGCGTTGTTTTGCGCGTTATGCGAGCCACGTTGCCGGCCCGAAGGAAGAGCTGTCGTTCGAAACGCCGGCCGGCGTGATCGGCGCGAAGTTGCAAGGCGAGCTGGTCCGTCTCCAGATGAGCGAGCCGAAAGATTTGCGGCTTGGGATTACGATTCCGTTGTCGGACCGGAAGGTCGCCGCGCATTTCGTGAACAGCGGCGTGCCGCATGTGGTGGTTCCGGTGGATGATCTCGAAAACACCGATGTTCGCGGCCTCGGTTCCGCGATTCGCCGGCATGAGCTTTTCGCTCCAAAAGGCGCGAACGCGAATTTCCTGAAGGAGCGCGGCGAACGCCAGATCGCGATTCGCACCTACGAGCGAGGGGTCGAAGACGAGACCCTCGCCTGTGGCACCGGCGTGGTGGCCAGCGCGCTGGTTTTTGCGGCGCTCAAAAATGTGAGCGGACCGATTGGTGTCCTGGTTCGCGGCGGGAACGAGCTTCAGGTCGGATTCGAAAAGGCCGGCGATCAATTTCGCAACGTCACCCTCACCGGCCCGGCGGATTTTGTTTTTGAAGGAACAATCGACGTTTAGATTTTGATATCGAGCGGCGGAGCGCTCGATCCACCTATGTTTAGAGGAACTTTTACTGCGATCGTGACTCCGTTTCGCGACGGCGAGATCGATGTGCCGGCGCTCGAAGCATTGATCGAGGGACAGATCGCCGACGGCGTAAGCGGCGTGATTGCCGTGGGTACGACCGGGGAATCGCCCACGCTTTCCGCGGCCGAGCGCGAGCAGGTCATTCGGATCGCGGTTGAAGTCGGGAAGGGCCGATGCCAGGTGCTGGCCGGGACCGGATCGAATTCCACCGCCGCGACCATCGCGGCGACACGGGCGGCGGAAAAAATGGGCGTCGATGGCATGCTAATCGTTGCGCCGTATTACAACAAACCGAGCCAGGAAGGACTCTTCCGGCATTTCCAGGCGATCGCCCAGGCCACGGCCGCGCCGATCGTGCTCTACAATATTCCCGGGCGCTGCGCGGTGGATATTGGACCGGAAACCGTCGAGCGACTCGCGATGGATTGCGCGAACATCGTCTCGATCAAGGAAGCCGGCGGGAGCGTCGATCGCGTTAGTGAATTGCGGGCGCGGTTGCCGGAAGCGTTTACGATTTTAAGCGGCGACGATTCGCTGACGCTGCCATTTCTCTCGGTCGGCGCCGTCGGGGTGGTGAGCGTCGCGTCGAATTTGTTCCCGGCGGAAGTCGTCAACCTGGTCCAGGCATTTCGCGCCGGTGACACGAAAAGCGCGCAAGACCAGCACTTGAAAATGTTGCCAATCTTCAAGGACCTGTTCATCGAACCGAACCCGGTCCCGGTGAAGACGGCGCTCTCCTGGCGCGGGGTGATGTCGGCGGAATGCCGGCTGCCTTTGTGCGAGATGAGCGCGGTGAACCAGGCGCGCTTGCGCAAAACGCTCGACACCTTTGCCGGAACCGAGTGAGCACGCCAGTCCGGGTTTTGTTGCTGGGCGCGAAAGGCCGGATGGGCCAGGCGATCGCCGCGGCTGCGGAAAAAGCGGGCGTCGAAATAACGGCCGGACTTGATCTCGGCGATGATGTGACGAAACACATCGAGGCATGCGATGCCGTCATCGATTTCAGCAATCCCGACGCGGTCGAGTCGCTTTGCCGCGCGTGTCGAGATGCCGGGAAGCCGGCGGTGATCGGCACGACCGGTCACTCTGATAAAGCGCGCGCCTCGATCGAAGAGTTGGCGAAGTCGGTCCCGGTCGTTCTTTCGCCTAACTTCAGCGTGGGAGTGAACACACTGTTTTGGCTGACGCGGAAAGCGGCGCAAATGCTGGGAGACGATTTCGATCTGGAAATCACCGAGATGCATCATCGTTTGAAGAAGGACGCGCCGAGCGGCACGGCGAAGAAGTTGGCCGAGATCCTGTGCGAAGTGCGGAAGCTCGATTATGCGAAGGACGTCCAGCACGGCCGCGAAGGCCTGGTCGGCGAGCGGTCCGCGAAAGAAATAGGCGTCCACTCAATTCGCGGCGGTGATGTCGTGGGCGATCACACAGTGACGTTCGCCGGGGCGGGGGAGCGACTCGAACTCGCCCACAAGGCCTCGAGCCGGGAAACGTTCGCGCTCGGTGCGTTGCGCGCCGCGCGCTGGGTCGTCGCCAAACCGCCGGACCTCTACAGCATGGAAGATGTCTTGGGACTCTAGCTGAAGCCGGGATCGTCGATCCCGGCAAGGCTCGTTCACATTCGGCGAATCCACTATGGGAAACATCAAGCCAGCGGCTGAGATGGCCCGCACACTGGCCGATTCGGAACTTGCGTTCATTGAACGCCCTTCTTCACGCAGAAAATTTAACAGCATCACGGCCATCTTTGCTTCCCACCTTTACTGAAGGTACTCCCGTGTCTAGGCTTACCGAATGGCGACAGCTGCTACTCCAGTAAAGATTTTTCGTTATGAGGAGTTTTGGCCTATCTCTACGAATCTCGACCCGTTTAGCGATCTTGTTACCTGGCTCGAATACTACTCCGCCAGTGATTATGTTATTTCGCTTCTGACGACCCGGCACGGGTTGTCCGCCATAGAAGCCAGGCGTCGAGCGCGGCTCATTACGCCACATGCTCGCCTCGCCCGAGATTACATCGACCAGTCGATGAGCGGGCCCGGCGATGTTGGATTCTTGCCAAGCTACTATGCGATTCTGAACCTACTGAAAATTTGCATCCTGTTTGGTCCGCACCACGCGTCATTGCCGGCGAATCGCTGGCACGGTGCTTCCTACGACACTTACGGCAAAGACAGCCAATCGTTACTAACGGACAGGATAACACTCAAGGGTCGCGGCGCGTTGCCGCTCTTTTACCAAACGATCACCGGGACAACAAGCCCCACTGACTTCTCGTTACCGCTTTCGGAAGTGTACCCGTACATCCTCGACGTATCTACGGAATATGAATTAGCGAGCGGGGCACCTTCGAAGTTTGCGCACCTGAACTTCCAAGTGGTTAAGAACGGCACGAACCAACATTTACGTGTGATCGTGCAGCTGATGGACGGCACCAGTTCTCCGCTCCCGAAAGCAAATCAGTTGAAGGTTCTCGTGGGGTTCACGAAGGAGGCTGGTGTCGCGCCGGCGTTCATTAGCAAACCGATTGCAGGCACTCTTCCCGCGCAACTCCGGGCGCATCTTAGGCCATTCTTAATTTATCAGCTCCTAGATGGTTCTGCGTTCACGCGAATTTCGGGTGCTCACTTCTTGATGCCGGAAGAATTCCCGATTGCTTTAGCCTTCTTCCACATGTCTTCAGTCGTCCGATATCGACCTGAGTTCCTAGCGAAGTTAAAGGACTCTCGTTATTGGCCTGTCCTCTCGATTCTTCGCCGACACGCACTCTTCAAATTTTTAATTACATTTTGGGAGTTCACTCACAGAAAAACGCTGATTCTGCAGGGCTGATTGCGCGACGCCGCCATCGGAGACTAGAATGAGAGCCGGCGTCGCCCTTGGTTCGAATCTCGGTGAGCGCGTCGCGAACCTGCGTAACGCGCGCAAGGATATCGCTGCGCTGGTCAACGCGCTTCCTCCGATGCGCTCGTCGGCCATCTACGAAACAGATCCCGTCGGCTGCGAGAAAGGCGCGGGGAAGTTCCTCAACGCCGTTATCGAATTTGGATATTCCGGCGAACCCGACGCGTTGCTGCGCGCTCTGGCCGCTATCGAAAAAATGCTCGGCCGGCCCGCCGCACATGCGCGCAATATCTCCCGCACCGTCGATCTCGATCTTCTCTATTTCGGCGAGCTGGTGATCGAGACTGGCGAGTTGCAACTGCCCCATCCGCGCATCGTCGAACGCGAGTTTGTCCTGCGGCCGCTGGCCGATATCCGGCCCGATCTCATCCTGCCGGAACAGGAAGAATCCATCGGCACGCTGTTGCTTCGACTGAGTCCAACGGGCGGAGTGGTGCGCCTCGATTTGGAGTGGTAGGGTCGAAACTCATGGAGGATTTTCGCGAGAAAAAGCGGCGTGGCGAACGCATCACCGCGCTCACAGCCTACGATTACCCCACCGCGCGTCTCCTCGATGAAAGCGGGATCGACATTATCCTGGTCGGGGACTCGTTAGGCATGGTGGTTCTCGGGTACGAGGACACCACCCAGGTCACGCTGGCGGAAATGGTCCATCACACTCGGGCCGTGGCGCGCGGAGTGAAGCGCGCCCTTTTGGTCGGCGACTTGCCGATCCATACCTACGATGATCCGGCCCAGGCCGTTTCGTCGGCGCGTGCCTTGGTGGAGGCCGGCGCGCAAGCGGTAAAGCTAGAGGGCGGTGCGAGTCATGTTCCGCAAATCGAAGCGATCATCGCCGCTGGTATTCCCGTGATGGGGCACATCGGCATGCTCCCGCAAAGTGTGCGCGAAGAAGGCGGCTACAAGGTCAAAGGCCGCACGGAGGCCGAAGCCGCCGTGTTACTTCTTGACGCGGCGGCGGTGGAGAAAGCGGGCGCCTTTGCCGTCGTCCTCGAAATCGTCAGTGCGGAAACCGCGCGCCAAATTACGAGCGCGCTGGAGATTCCGACGATCGGCATTGGTTCCGGTTCGCATTGCGACGGGCAGATCCTGGTGACGCACGACCTGATCGGATTGTTCCCGTGGTTCACCCCGAAATTTGTTTCGCCCGCAGCCCGCGTCGCCGATGAAATTCGCAGGGCGGCTCAGGTTTTCATCGCGCGAACGAAAGCGGGCGGCGCCTAGGTGGATCGCGTCCCGCGGCTGCGGGATCGCGCGATGTTGTTGCTCCGGCTTCGTCGGCACTTTTCGCCAACGAGCGACGGAGCGCTCGATCCACCTATTTGACATTGAACGGCCCGTGCCGGTTGCTTTCTAACACAGGGAATGAGGACATCCGAGTTCACAGACTTCGACGCAGCGCTGCTCCAGGGGAACAAGCAGCGGAACTGGCTCTTCGTCGGGCTCATGGTTTCGCTCGCGTTGCACGGAGCGCTCTGCGGTTATTTTTATCGGACGACGTTTCTCGCGGCGCCCACGGTGAACGAAGAGCGTGTCCAGGTGCCGACGTTCAAGGTGAGGACCGTCGAGATGCAGCCGCTCGAGAAGCCGGCCGTCGACCAGACGAACCCCGCGGCGAAACCGGAGCCGGACACGACGAACGTCCAGTTGCCCGACGAGAAGAAATCGTTCGATCAACTTCTCGATGATGTCCACGCGAGCACGGCTTTGCCGGACGACACCCGCGATGTTTTGCCTGAGACGCCGAAGGTCGAACAAAACCCGGATTCGGTGATGACGGAGATCGAGCAGAGCAGCGCGCAATCTCTTTCGCAGAGTCCGAACGCGACGCGGGAGCAAAACCTGATGAACGATTCCGCGACCTCGGGACGGCCGCAGCCGGCTTTGACGGGGACCGAGCTGGCGACGAGCACCACGATCAAGCGCCCAAATACGTTTACCAAACTTCCCGGCGACAGCGCCGGGCCGACGCGGAACAAGGTGCCGGGCTTTAGCGATCTGGATTCGTTGCTCTCCCAGAAAGGACCGCTCGGTTCCGGCACAAAATTGAGGATGCCGGACGATCAACTTTTCGCTTACGACAGCGCCGATTTGCAGCCGAGCTCAATCTCGCAATTGCAAAAGCTCGCGACCCTGATCAAGCGCAACCCGAAAGCGACGTTCAGCGTCGAGGGCTACACCGATTCGTTAGGCTCGCCGGATTACAACCTCGAGCTAAGCCAGCGCCGCGCCGACAGCGTGAAGCAATATCTCGTGGATGTAATGGGGATTAATCCCGCGCAGATCGACACGAAGGGTTACGGCGCCAGCAAATTCCTCATCGCTCCGCGCTCCGTCGCGGTGAATTCTCCCGAAGAACAAATGGAGATTGAGCGCCAGCGCCCGAACCGCCGTGTCGTCATTGTCGTCCACACGGACGCGCGGTAGGTCACCAGTTCTTGATCCATTTGGTCGAGTCCGTTCCGGGTGCCCCGTCGGCGATGCTCCACAAATCGAACGTAGGATTGAATCCGTTCCTGGTGGAATCCGAAGCCTTCATGGTGGAGTAACCGTACGGATTTCCAAATGGATCGCGGATTGATGTGACGGCCTGCGTTTGATCCGCCGGACTCAGTTGGTTCGGTCTGAAAGGAAAATAAGTCTTTGATTCCGCCACCCGGTCGTGGTCTGAATCGCCGCTCAGATGCTCGTATATCTTCAAGCTGGGCGCGTCATAATTTGAAAGGGTCGTCGTGGTAACATCGAGACCATCGGTCACTCCATCTCGGGGATACACTCCATTATCCGCCCTGTAATTTTCCAGCGCCGCCGACATGGCCGCGATCTCGGCCTCGGCTCGCGAACGTTTTCCTTTCTTCTGCACGTAGTTCGATGTCGCGAGAATCAGCCCAGCGAGCACCAGAATGATTGCCATCACGATCATCAGCTCGATCAGCGTAAACGCGCTTCCGGCGCGGAATGACGAATGACGAATGACGAATGTCGAACGCGTCTGCTTCGTCATTCGCATCAGCTCTGCTGTTGCAACCCGCTGATGATGCTGATCAGCGGCATGAACAGCGCGATGACGATCGTTCCCACGACCACCGCGAGGAAAACAATCATGATCGGTTCCAGCAGCGACGTGATCGCGGCCACGGAATTGTCCACCTCGTCGTCGTAAACTTCGGCGATCTTCAACAGCATCTCGGGCAACTGGCCGGTCTCTTCCCCGACGTCGATCATGCTAATGACCATCGGTGGGAAAGCGCCGCTGGTTTCGAGCGGCACCACGATCGATTCACCTTCCTTCACGCTGTCGTGCACCTGGGAGATGGCGCGCGCGATCACAATGTTGCCGGCGGTCTCGCGCGTGATGGTGAGCGCCTGCAGGATCGGGACACCGCTCGTGACCAGCGTTCCGAGCGTGCGCGAAAACCGCGAGATGGAAGTCTTGCGGATCAAATCGCCGAA
>JBEEHR010000030.1:0-35877 GCA_041167505.1 Verrucomicrobiota bacterium | reverse complement strand
CGAATCCGCTCGGCGCCAAGGCGCTCGCCCTTCATCCCGAGCAATGGAAACACGCAGAGACCGAGCATTTCATCTATCACTTCTCCGACCCGTTCACGGTCACGCCCGTTTCGGTGGAAGCCGAGTTTCACTATCGCGTGGTAGCGAAGGAGCTTCAGCGTGAGCAGCCGGCCGGCGATACGAAATCGCACATTTACATTTTTCAAACCGCGTCGGACTGGAAGCAGTTCCAGAGCGTCGGGCGATTGGAGCCGTGGACGGGAGGAATTCATTCCCAGGGCAGCCTGTTCATCCAGCGCAGCCCCGGCTTTACCTCGGGCGGCAATCTCCTCGGACACGAAATCGCGCATCTCATCCTGCATCGTTATTACCCGGACGGGATCCCGTGCTGGCTTGATGAGGGGTTCGCCCAATATGTTTCGAAAGGGGCCCGGGCCAGTTATCTGCGCGCCCGCAACTATAATGCGCGACCGCATGCCAGCGCGGTCGATCAGGCGAAACTCATTCCGCTGGCGGAACTGATGGCGATGACTTATCCGCCGAACGATCGAGTCGAGACGTTCTACGACGAATCGGAGCGGCTGGTGCGCTTTCTCGCCTCGAGCGATAAAGCAAGTTTTCTCACCTTTCTCGATGCGCTAAGCCGGCACCAACCGTTCGAAGGGGCCTTGTTTCAAAATTACGGCAACAAGTTCATGACTCCGGCGGCGCTCGAAGAAAAATTCCGCGTCTATGCCGCGGGATCTTCGTTGCAACCAACCGATGGCGGTTGAGCCGCGCTCTCCTGGGAACGCGGTGAAATAATTTCCGGCGACTCGCCGGCCTTGTGAACATTGTTCGCGCGTGCGAAAAACTTCCGTTGTGGCTAAGACGAAAACCAAAGAGAGCACGGCAAACATCCACGCCGTCGTTGGGTCCGACGAAAGCGAAGTGAAACGCGTGGCCGCGGAACTGGCCGCGAAATTAGCGCCGCCGGACGCGGGCGAATTCGGATTGGAAGTGATCGACGCCTGCGCGGACAACGTGGAGCAGGCGGTGGCGAGAATCCGCCTTGGTATCGAGGCGTTGCAGACCATTCCGTTTTTCGGCGGCGGCAAATTGGTTTGGCTCAAGAACGCCAATTGCCTGGCCGATAGCGTGATTGGGCGCTCGGCCGCGGTGCAGGGCGCGCTCGAGGAACTGGCGGAATTAATCGAAGCCGGTCTCGGGGCGGACGTGACTTTGTTGATCAGCGCGACGGAAACGGACAAGCGGCGCTCATTCTACAAGACGCTCGCGAAACGCGCCGAGGTGCAGGTGATCGATCGGCTCGACTCTTCGCGCGCCGGCTGGGAAGAGGAAGCGACCGAGATCGTCCGGCGTCGAGCGAAGGCGAGGAAGTTGCAGTTTGAAGAGGACGCGCTCGATCTTTTCGTGTTGCTCACCGGCGGCGATACCCGTCAGATCGAGAACGAGCTGGAGAAAATCGATTTGCACCAGGGGCGCGAGCGCGGCGTGAAGGTCGAACAGGTGCGCGAGCTGGTGCCGCTCTCCCGTGCCGGTGTTATTTTCGAACTCGGAAACGCCCTCGCCGCCTGTGATCTCGGGCGCGCGCTGATGCTGGTGAAGCGGTTGCTCGATCAGGGCGAGAGCGCCATCGGCATTCTGCTCGTCGCGATCCTGCCCACGGTGCGGAATCTTTTGCTCGCGAAAGATTTGATGGAACGCCACCGCATGGCGCGGCCGCATGCCCCTTTCAGTTTTATCTCGGCGTTGAATCGATTGCCGGCCGAGGCGACCGAGCATTTGCCGCGGAAGAAGGATGGTTCGATCAACGGCTACGCCCTCGGGCTGGCGGCGCAGCAGGCGAACCGGTTTGAAACGAAGAAGCTCATCGCCGGACTCGAGGCCTGTCTCGAAGCGAACGTCCGCCTCGTCAGCAGCCAGCTCGATCACGAGCTGATCCTGACCGAGATCGTGGTGAAATTGCTGGCCTGCTAGACGTCGCCCACCTGCTTGCGGGCGATGGGCCCGACGACTGGCATTTCCCAACGCACGCCGCTAAACGCCTTCACCATCGAGATGATCATCAACACGACGAGCCCGAGCTTCGTCACCGCAAAAAGGAAACTCCAGAGCGGCCCAAAGACAACGCTGGCGACCGGAATCGACCACGCCATCTCGCCGAGCGCGCGGAAGAGGGCGACGAGCACGAAGCAAACGGCGCCGAAGAGAATCGATTGCATCGCGTAAAACCGGACGAATCGGTCCTCTTTTTCCAGAATGTAAAAAACCAATCCGCCAAACAGCGGGATACAGGCGAGCGCCGCGGCGACGTTCGAAGGCAGGCCGGTAAACCTGGACGTTGGAGCCGGCACCGGTGTCGGGAGAGGATTCGGTGGTGAGGCCGGGTTGATTGGATCTGGCATGCTCCATTTAGAGAAACGGCCGCCTCTCTTGTCAAGGCAACTACCGTCTTAGTATTTTCGCTTTCGCGCATTGCGGCGCACCGGTACGATCGAAGGCCTGTGAATCCAATCCGCGTCCGAGCCGGCGAACAGAGTTACGAGGTCGTTGTCGACCGCGGGGCTTTGGCGCGCATCGATTCCCTTCTCCCGCCGAAACTCAAGGGAGCGGCGTGCGCAATTATTTCGGATGAGAACGTGGCCGCATTTCACGCGGACACGGTTATGAGCAGCCTGACAGAAGCGGGGGTTCGGCCGGTATTGATCACAGTCTTGCCCGGCGAGTCGTCGAAGACGATGCAACAGGCGGAAGCGATCTGCGATCGAATGATCGAAGCTGGGCTGGATCGTTCTTCTTTTGTTGTCGCCGTGGGCGGCGGGATGGTGGGCGACCTGGCGGGATTCGTGGCGGCGATTTATCACCGCGGGATTCCTTGTGTGCAGGTGCCGACGACGCTGCTAGCCCAGGTCGACAGCTCCATCGGGGGCAAGACTGGGGTGAACACCGGCGCGGGCAAGAATCTCATCGGGGCGTGGCACCAGCCGGCGCTCGTGATTTCCGATGTGGACACGCTGGAAACCTTGCCGCCACGCGAATTCAGGCAGGGGTTCGCGGAGCTGATCAAACATGCTGTGATTCGCGATGCCGAAATGTTCGAGCGGTTGCAGGGCTTCGTCCGCGCCGATTTGCCGGCGCTGATTCGCCGAAACGTCGAGATTAAAGCCGGGATCGTAGCTACGGACGAACGCGAGACGGCCGGCGAACGCGCGCTCCTGAATTTTGGTCACACCGTCGGACACGCAATCGAGCGGGCGGGGAACTATCGCGATTTTCTTCATGGCGAGGCTGTCAGCCTTGGGATGGTCGCGGCTTCCGAAATCTCGGTGCGAAAAGCCGGATTAACGGAAGCGGAGCGGGAGCGGATCGTGCGCACGCTCGAAGCATTCGAGCTGCCCACCCGATTGCCGTCAAATTTTCCGAAGGAGAAAATTCTTAACGCAGTTCCGCTCGACAAGAAATTCGCGCGCGGCGAAGTACGTTTTGTGGTCGTGCCCGCGATCGGGTCCGCGCGTCTCGTCGAAAATGTAACGATGGCGGATATTGAAGCAGCGATCTCAAACTTGTAGCGGCGGTCTATGACCGCCGAATCCGAACGGCGACGGTCGTAGACCGCCGCTACAGAAATCATTTCCGCGCAGCTTTGTAATATTCAACTAATCCTTCCACCACGCCGTCGGCATATTCGCGGTAGATGCTGGGACGCTCGATGCCGTTGATGACGCGCGTTCCTTCATAGTCGCCCGCCTGGATCCGCGCGAAGACATCCGTGCTATTCATCACGTAGGGCTCGAAGTAAACGACCGGGCATCGGAAGAGACGGGTCGCCGCCAAGTTGCGCGAGTAAACGTAACCGCTGGTTCCGACCTTGGTCGCGTTGTCTGTCGTGTACTGATATGGCGGCAGCCCGGTCTTTTTTGCCATGGCCGTGGCAGCTGTGTCGGCAATCTGGATCTCCTCGTCGTAGATGCGGCTGAGCAAGCGCTGCAACATTTCGAACCGTTCGTCGTCAAACTCAATTTCTGAAGGCGAATACGATCCGTTCACCAGGAGATGGAGGTGGTTCTTATCCGTGAGCGTGGGATTGCGCTCGTCGCCCCAGGCTTCGGCGTTGAAATGCAGACAGAGGACAAGGTCCGGGCGCAGCTTCTGGTTCACGCGCCGGGCCCGCTCGCGGATTTCGCTGGTGCGATAGAACAGGATCTCGCTGTGCCAGCGCACCGTTTGTTCCTTGAGCGGGTCGTCCGGTCCCTGGAATTCTTCCGGCGGATTTTCCGTTCCGCTCGCCTTGAGCATGGCGCGCGCGGTTTCCTTGAAATCGTCGGGACGGAATGGCGTGACCGGCTCCGTTTTGTCGCGCACAAAAGAAACGCGCGCGCCGAGCCCGCGCAATTTCTCGGCAGCCACCTTCGCCACCATCAACGTCATTTCCCCTTCCTCGACTGGGGCGGCGTCGCCTGACTTGAACCAGCGCTCTTCCATTTTCGCCCACTCGCCGCCGATGTGACCGGGATCGAGCGCGATCTTGATTCCGGAAAGGACCCCGGCTTTCCGGCGCCGAGGCAACGACTTCGCCGGGCGCCAAGTTCTGGGAAAAGTTCGGCGCGCCGCAGGCGACGTGGCGAAGCGCAGGGTGAACCAGCTCTGCGCGTCCCGGTCCAGGAGAATACAGGCCGCATCGGGATCGATGCGAATAAACGTTTCGTTGATTCCGTGCGAGCAATAGACGCCGCGAAGCAACTGCTCGAACTCGTCGTGGGTAATGGTCTTCTGGAATTTCGCCAGCGCCTTCCAGTTAGGTGAATCCGCGAGCGGATGGCTGAGGTGATCGGCGGCGAGAGCGGGGGAGCAAAGGGAACCGACGAGAGCGAGGAGAAGTGGAAGGCGAAAGATCACGGTTTGGAATTCGGGCTTTTCAATACGATGCTCGCGCGATGCTGACGATTCTTTTTCTGGGCGACGTGGTGGGCGAGCCGGGCCGCAACACCGTCATCGCGAACCTCGCGCGCCTGAAGGAATCGCACGCGGTCGATTTCGTGGTCATAAACGGTGAGAATGCCGCGGGCGGGCGAGGCATCACGCCCAAGATCACAATTGACCTGTTGCGAGCGGGTGCCTCGGTGATCACTACCGGCGATCACGTTTGGGATCAGAAAGAGATTTATTCGTTCATCGACACGGAGCCGCGATTGCTCCGGCCGGTAAATTATCCGCCGGGCGCGCCGGGCCACGGCTCGATCGTGCTTGAGACGGCGAAGGGAAAGGTGGGCGTGATCAACGTCCAGATGCGGACGTTCATGCAGCCGATCCTCGAGAATCCGTTTCCGGCAGTGGAAGCGGCCGTGGCCGCGATGCGCGAGGAGACTCCGGTGATTTTCGTCGACGCGCACGGTGAAACCACCAGTGAGAAAATCGCGATCGGCCGGTTCCTCGATGGGAAAGCGTCAGCGGTGATCGGCACGCATACTCACGTCCAAACCGCGGACGAACAGATTTTTCCCGGCGGCACGGCATTCCTGTGCGATGCCGGAATGTGCGGCCCGGCGAATTCGATCCTTGGGCGTGCCGTGGAACCGATCGTGAACCGTTTCATTTCGAATTTGCCCGCGCTATTTCCAGTGGCGAGGGGCCCGGTGCGTTTGTGCGGCGCCGTAGTTTCAATCGATGAAACGACCGGACGCGCGCTGAGCATCACCCGTGTGAACGAGCTTATCTCGCAAACGCCGCCGACAGATCCGGGCGCGTAGCCCTACTTCTCTTCCGGTGACGCGTCGGTGTCGTCGTCGGGCGATTCCTCGACGTCATTGGCCGGCACGGAGAAACGCCGTTTCCGGCGTGCGGCCGGCAAGGGCGAAAGCGTCATGGTGACGTTGCGTCCGGCGATCTTCGGTTCCATTTCCACCTGCGACATTCCGGCGAGATCGTCGCGCACTTTTACCATGAGCTGCATGCCGAATTCCTGGTGCGCCATTTCCCGGCCGCGGAATTGCAGTTGCACGCGCACCTTGTTGCCCTTGTCGAGAAACCCTTCGCCGTGGCGGATCTTCGTCAGGTAATCGTGATCGTCGATGTTTACCCGGAACTTGATTTCCTTGAGCTTGGTGCCCGAGGTTTTCTTCTCCTTCTCCTGCTTGGAGATGTCGTAACGGAATTTCCCGAAATCGACGATTTTACAGACCGGCGGGTTCGCTGTGGGGGCAACCTCCACCAAATCGAGACCGAGACTTTGAGCTTTGCGCAACGCGTCCGAAAGCTTCATGACGCCGAGTTGCTCGCCGGATGCTCCCATGATTACCCGCACCTCGCGGGCGCGAATCCGACCGTTTACACGAATTTGTGATTGCAGATTAAGTCAAAGCTCCTGGCCGGTGACGCGGGAAGTGAACCGTGACGCCGTTTTTATTTTGCCGCATCCTTCCCGGGGCTACTCGCTCCGGCCACTTCTGCCTCATCGCGCCTGCGGACTCGCGATGACAGGCCCGCTTTTCGCGGGCCGACTGGAAGTAGTAAGCAACATTGGCGCGGTAGCAAGGTGAATCTCTCAGGTCAGGCCGGCACGAGCGGCTCGAGCCGTACGACATGTAATGGCGAAACGGAATCGTATCGCGCCGGGATGTCCTCCGTGGGATCGGCGACCGGCCGGGCAATCAACAAAGCCATCCGGGTAAGCATCGCCATTTCTGGATGGTTCACGTCGAGATGTTTTCCGTCGCTTGTATGAACGCGAAATGGAACGAAGGGGGTGGCCCGAAGTTTTTGGTTAATTTCCAGGGGATTCATAGGCGGCTGTATTAGGCGATTCGGCAGAATTTCTCAACGCCCGATCACGCCGTTGGCGGCTCACCGAAGTGCGCGGCATGCGAGGCATAAGCGGCAAGATCGTCGAGCATCGCGTCAATCGTGGCCGCGATCGGTTCGAGCCTGGCGAAGCCGGAGAAGATCGCGCGGTCGCCGATCTCGCTATCGACTACGAAGGTTGGGCGCTGGGTGACTTTGAGCGCGTGAAATTCCGCGGTGCTCGCGCGAGCACGAGCTTCGATTTCCGGCGAGCGCGCACGCTCGAGCAGCTTGGGTTTATCGAGGCCGCCGGCCTTCGCGCCGATTTCCGCGGCGAGATTCCAATCGTTCGTGTGCTGTCCTTCCCGCTCGGTCGCATTCGCCAGCGCCATTCGGACCCGGTCGTCGGTTACGCCGAGATCGCGCGCCGCTTCTGCGATCAGATTAGGCGCCAGACATTCCTGCAGATCCGGCTCGAACCAGCCGGGCTTGAGCATGAAAGGCGAGCGCATCATCATTCCGCTCCGGCGATAGAACCATTCCGCTTGCTCCACCGATTTCGGAAAACCGGATGCGTCCATCAGTGCGATCTTCCACTCGAAATCGACCTGGCCGGCATAGCGTCTCTTCAGTTCCTCCCACGCTGGCTGCGCCCAGAAACACCAGGAGGAAATCACGTCGAGATAGATGGTCACTTTCAGTTTCATCGGCCCGGTTCCGCTTGGATGGTTAATCTACTTGTCATGACGAAGAGAACGTCCAACGTCCAACCTTCAACGTCCAACGCTCAATGAACCGGGACGGCGCCGATGCTCGATCTCAATCACATCCTGCTCTTCATCGCCTGTGTTTCGCCCCTGGTGATGCTGGCGCAAACTCTGCGGCGCGGCGGCGTGTTCCGCACCTGGCGGCTCGCTTCGTTGACGGTCCTGTTGGTGACGGGTGGGGCCTGGCTGATTAATCGGGACACGGCCGGCTTCGTCGGCGGTGGCGCGTGGCTGGTGCTGCTGATGGCGCCGGCGAGCGGAATACGAAGAGTCTCCGAATTAGCGACCCATCAACGCTACGCGCGTGCGAGACAATGGGCGGTGCCGCTGCGGTTTCTCCACCCGTCCGAAGCGTTACACGCCCAGGCCAAATTGCTGCGCGCCCTCGAGCGCGCCCAGGCCGGGAACTTTTCCGAGGCGCTCGGACTCCTCGCGCCCTTGCGGAACAACCACACGAACGCCGGGCGGCAGGCGATCGCGCAATCATTTCGTCTCCGCGGCGAATGGACGAATCTCGTCGGCTGGGTGCGGAGCGATGTTCCGCCCGTGGTGAGGCGCACCGATTTTGCCCTGATGCCGCTTTATCTTCGCGCGCTCGGAGAGACCGGGGTCCGGGACGAAATGGTGCTCGAGTTCGCGAACCTGCTCACGACCGCACGGCCAACTTGGAGTTATCAGTCGAGTCTCATGACCGTCCTCGCGTTTTGCGGCCGGCTGCACAGTCACGACAAACCGGCGACGTTCCGAAAATTTCCCCAGGAGCTACGGGACTTCTGGATGGCGACCAGCGAATTCGCCGCGGGCAACCTTTCGCCAGGATTAGCTCAACTCGAAAAACTTCGCGCCACGACCAACGATCAATTGCTCTTGTCGGAAATCGCGCAGCGTCTCCGCGCCGCCGACTTTTTCGCCAACGCGCCGCTGTCACAGCCCGGTTTTGCTTTGCTTCACCGGATCGAACAAAGCGATCGCCCGGCCCCCCGAGTTTTCGGTTCCGAAACGAGATGGCCAACGACTGCGGTCCTCATTTTCATCGTGTTGAACATCCTGATGTTTGGCGCAGAAGTTTGGTTCGGTGGTTCGACGAACCCGTTCACTTTGCATCGGCTCGGCGCGCTGGAGCCATGGGCAATCCGCTTCGGCGGTGAATACTGGCGGATGCTGACCTCGCTTTTTCTCCATTACGGTCCGCTTCATCTCGTCATGAATCTTTATGCGTTGTTTGTGATCGGCCCGGGAATGGAACGCATCATCGGCTCGTTGCGTTTTTCGTTCTATTATCTGCTGGCTGGACTGGGATCGAGCGCCGGAGTGTTGCTCTTGCGCTTGTCGGGTTTATCGCGTTCCGAGCAACTCGTCGGCGCTTCGGGCTGCGTCATGGGAATCGTGGGCGTGTGGGCCGGTTATCTCGTGCGGCATCGGCACGAACCATTCGCGGGACGGCGCCTTTGGAACATCGTGCTGATCGTGGCGATCCAAACCGCCTTCGATTTATCCACGCCGCAGATCAGCATGGCCGCGCATTTGAGCGGACTGGTGACCGGCTTCATTCTCGGGCTTCTGATTGCGCCACGACGTCTGACAAATTCCTGCTCCTGATCATGTCGTGCTCCTGATCCTTGTCCCAGGCGTTGGCTCCCCCTAAAGATCAGGATTAGGATCATGATCATGAGCAAGAGTGGCTCTTCGAGCCACTGGAATGCTTGATGCTAAAATTTTTGCTGCCAGATTCACGCTTCTTTCCATACCCGCTCCGCCATGCCGACCTACCACACGTTTAATGTGATCCCGATGTTGCCGGCCGCCCTCGAGCCGCTCCGGGAAATGGTCTTCAATCTCTGGTGGACTTGGGAGCCATCCGCGCGCCGCCTTTTCCGGCATCTCGACCCCGAGCTCTGGAATCGCACCAACCATAACCCCGTCCGCATGCTCCAGCTCTCGCGCCAGGCCCGGCTCGTCGAGGTCGCACAGGACAAGAATTTTCTACGGGAGCTCAAAGAGGTCCACGACGCCTACCGGAGTTATCTCGCGCGCAAGGACACTTACGGAAAGACCGGGAACCGTTTTGAAAAACCGATCGCCTATTTCTCCGCCGAGTTCGGCTTCCACGAATCGATCCCGAATTATTCCGGCGGCCTCGGCATTCTTGCCGGCGACCACTGCAAATCAGCCAGCGATCTCGACCTGAATTTTGTCGCGATCGGGCTCCTTTATCGGCACGGCTATTTCAAGCAGGAGATCGACAAGGACGGCGTTCAGCATGCAATCAGCCTGAACCAGAATTTTCATCACCTGCCGATTCGGGAAGTGCGGCAGGACGATAACAACCTGCTCATCTCCGTTCGGCTCCTCGATCGCGAAGTGCGCGCGAAGGTCTGGCAACTGCACGTCGGCCGCGTGAACCTTTACCTCCTCGATACCGACATCGCCGAGAACAATGCGGAAGATCGCCGCATCACCGCCGAGCTTTACGGCGGCGATCTCGAAATGCGGATGCGGCAGGAAATCGTGCTCGGCATCGGCGGTATGAAAACGCTGACCGCGCTCGGGATCGACGCGGAAGTCTTCCATATGAATGAAGGCCACTCGGCCTTCCTCGCGTTGGAGCGCATCCGGTTGCACGTCGCGGAAAAGGGCCTCGATTTTTATTCCGCACTTCAGCTCGTGGCATCGGCCAATGTTTTCACCACGCACACGCCCGTGCCGGCGGGCAACGATGCGTTCCCGCGCGAAATGATGAAGCGCTATTTCGGCGAGTTCGCGGCGCAGCTCGGTATCCCTTTCGACGAATTTTTCCGGATTGGTCAGACGAGCGTGAATCCACAGGATGCTTTCAGCATGACGGTGCTCGCGCTGCGAGCCAGCCGCCACTCAAACGGCGTCAGCAAATTACACGGCGAAGTTAGCCGTTCGATCTGGAAAGATGTCTGGGCCGGCGTGCCCGGCCACGAAGTTCCGATTACCAGCATCACCAACGGCGTTCACACCAAGACCTGGATGGCGCCGGAGTTCTCCGCGCTCTACGAAAAGTATCTCGGCGATTGGGAAGAACATCTTACCGATCCCGATTTCTGGCGGCGCGTGACGGATATTCCGGGGACGCAACTCTGGGAGACGCACCAGAAATTGAAACTGCGCCTGGTCGAGTTCGTCCGCGATCGCGTCCGTCTTGCGCGCGAGCGCTCGGGCGAATCGCCGGAATCGATCCGCAGCGCCAACCGCATCCTCGATCCGGAGATTCTTACCATCGGATTCGCGCGCCGGTTCGCGACCTACAAACGCGGCGCGCTCCTCTTCAGCGACCAGGAACGGCTCAAGCGCTTGCTGAACGACGAGACGCGCCCGGTGCAATTCATCTTCGCCGGCAAAGCGCATCCGCAGGACGAAGGGGGCAAGGCGTTGATCCAGCAGGTTTACAAATTTAGCCGGCAACACGGCTTCGAGAATCGCATGGTGTTCGTGGAGGATTACGACACCTACATTGCGCGCCGGCTCGTCCAGGGCGTGGATCTCTGGCTGAATAATCCGCTCCGCCCGCTTGAAGCCAGCGGCACCAGCGGAATGAAATTGCCGCCGAACGGCGGTTTGAACTTGAGCGTGCTCGATGGCTGGTGGTGCGAGAGCTTCAACGGCAACAACGGCTGGGCGATCGGCGGCGAGATCAAAGGCGGCACCGTCGATTTCCAAAGCGAAGTGGACGCGAGCAGTCTCTATCAACTCCTCGAGAACCAGATCATTCCGCTCTATTACGCGAAGCCCGACGGGAAGTTGCCGCTGGCCTGGCTGCAATTGATGCGCGAATCGATTCGCACCGTGACGCCGGTCTTCAACACCCATCGGATGGTGAAGGAATACGCCGAGCGCCTTTACACTCCGGCAGCGAAAGCGCACCAGGAGTTCGGCCGCGATGGTTGCGCTGCCGCGACCGGCCTCAGTAAATGGAAAGCGAAGATGCGCAAGGATTGGCCGCAGGTCACCATTCTCGATGTCCAGGTGGGCAACTCCGATCGGCAAAACATCCAGGTGGGGGAAGCGCTTCAGGTTTCAGCGCGGGTTCATCTCGGCGCCGTCAGTCCCGACCATGTGCGCGTCGAGGCGTATCACGGCGAAGCCGACAATGGCGGCATCAAGAATCCAATCGTGACGGTTCTGGCCGGAAGCACTCCGGCGGAAGGCGAGGGGAATTACACTTATCAAGGTTTGGTCCCCACGTCAGACAGCGGCACCTATGGCTTCAGCGTCCGCGTCGTCCCGATCCACCCGCACCTCATGCAAACGCACGAGCTGCGTTTGATCACGTGGTCGTAGTTACCGCGCCCGTCATCCCGAGGCTGGCAGAGCGCGCCGAGGGACCTCACAAGCGATTTCGCGTCACACAGGTGAGCATCTGCCACAATCGTCACGCCGATATGCGCGGATTCGCGCAAGCGAGCATGTGTAATTCTTCGTGCGACTGTGAGGTCCCTCGCCGTCTGCGCGGCTCGGGATGACACGCTAGCGCGGGAGGTTCCGGAAAAACTCCTCGAACTCATTCTCTGCATTCACGAGCTCGTTCAGCGCCTCGAGGCGCTCATCGCCCGCGGGTTCCGGCAAAATTACCAGTCGGCGCGCGGCACCGTTGCGGAACTCGATCTCATCCCATTGAATCGAACTGATCGCATGATTGAATCGCGCCACGCTGCGGCCGCGAAACCAGGCGCGCGTCGTTTCCGGCGGAGTGAAAATGGCGTCCTTGATTTCCTTCTCGCTGACGAGGCTGCGCATCGAGCCTTGCCGCTGCAGTTCGAAGAACAATCCCTGCTCGGGCTGGATGTTGTGGTATTCGAGGTCGATCGCCTGAAGCCATGGATCGCCCCACGAGAGTTTTTCTTCCTCGCGAAACGACGAGAGCATTAATTTCTTCGCCGCCCAGTCCACGCGGTCGGCCGTCGATGTCACGTCGCGCTCCAGATCGTTCAGGACATTTTCCCATTCGCGGAGCAGCCACGAGATTTCTGAATCTCCGCCGTGCTCGCGCTCAGCGGCTTTCAAGTAAAGCCGCTGGATGTCGATCGCGGAAATTTTCCGGCCGTCGCTCAGCTCAATGATCCAATGGTAATCCTGGTCGCGGCTGATCGATTTCGTGGCGTTCACCGGCTGCGCAATTTCGAGCTGTGGCGCTTTCCCGCGCTCGATCAAATCCAGCGCCAGCGCGGTCGTCCCGACCTTCAACGCGGTCGCCCATTCGCTCATGTTCGAGTCGCCGATGATGACGTGGAAACGGCGGTAGCGGGAGGCGTCGGCGTGCGGCTCATCGCGCGTGTTCACGAGCGGCCGTTTGTTCATCGTGTCGATGCTGACCAGCGTCTGGAAAAAATCCGCGCGCTGGGAAATTTGAAACACGCCCGGCTGGGTCCCGGAGCTTTCCGTCTCGATCCCAATCTTCCCTGAACCGGCGAAGATTTGCCGCGTAATCAGGAATGGCAGGACCCCCGCCACCAACTCGTCCCAGGGAAGATCGCGGCGAATGAGGTAATTATCATGGCAGCCGTAGCTGTGTCCGGCGAAGTCCGTGTTGTTCTTGAACAGCCGCACTTCGGCGCCGTCTGTCAGCTTCAAGTTTCGGCGGCGCGCGCATTCCGCCAGGATGCGTTCGCCCGCTTTTTCGTGCGCCACGATCTGGCGCAGGGCCGTGCATTCCGGCGTCGAATATTCGGGGTGGGCATGATCGTTGTAAAAACGGGCGCCATTCGAAAGCACCAGGTCGCTCTTGATTTCCTCGAAACTCAGCGGCCGCCGCCGATCGATTTCGTAATAGGCGGATTCGTCCGTGTCCTGCAGCAGAGATGGCGCTCGAAAACCGCGCGCATCCCGGTGCGGATCTTCGAGCCGGTAATCCCATTTCATGTGCGCGCCGTGTTCGGTGTAGGAACGCACCAGTTCGATCGATTCCGCGACGACATCGACGGAAGCCGCGCCTTGAACGGTGATGCCGTATTCTGTTTCCAGCCCGAACACGCGTTTCATCGTGTTCAATATAAGATCGGTGGCCGGATGGCGAAAGCCGGCAGAATGGAGACGGCCTGCCCTCAGGCCGTTTTGGCGCGATTGTCCAACTACGGCTGCAACTCACAACGGCACGAGGGCGTGCCGTCCCATCTATTCACGCTAAGCCGTCGCAACGATCAAGCGCCAGGCCATGCCGCCCTGTGCCAGGGAATGTTGATGATGGCTCGAAGGCGGCAGCGGATCGCCCGCGACTGATACCACTTCGTTTCCGCAACCCTGACATTTATAGATGCCGGTATGCGGCGCTTCCGTTCCGGGCGGATACGCGGGATCAAAGCGCGGATCGGAATAATTACTCAGGTAATGAACGTATTTGTAGTGCGCCATTGTTCCGGGGATTCGTGCAAGTTCTAGGCGATCTCGTTCTTTCGTAAAGAAGAAAAATTCGCTGCCTCCCGACCGGCGCGGGTCGCGGTAGTAAAGCAGCCTTGGAGGAGATAGCCGCCGGTCGGTGCTTCCCAATCGATCATTTCGCCCGCGACGAAAACGCCCGGCAGCTTGTGCAGCATGAGGTTTTTATCCAGTTCGCGCCAGGGTACGCCGCCGGCGGATGAAATCGCCTCGGCGATGGGGCGCGGGCCACGCAAGGCGACGGTGAATTTTTTTACGAGCGCGATCATCCGCTCGACGTCCTTCAGGTCATCAGGGGATTTCGTTTCGAGCAACGCGATGGCGGATTTGCTTAGCTTCCACGCGCGAAACCATTCGGTCGGGGGCAGGTTGGCAATGCGTTCACGAATCGCTTCGACGGTGAGCTGCGGTTTGAAATCGAGCGTCAGGCTCGGATCCGACATCGAACGCAGCGTACGACCGAGACGATAAATGGCGCCGCCTTCGAGGCCATTACGCGTGATGAGCAGCTCGCCGGAAACGGATTCCTCGCCGGCACGCACGGTGAGATTCTTCAGGGGTAATCCTTCCGCGCGCGAGAGCAGCTCCGGGGACCAATCCACATTCCAGCCGCAGTTCGCCGGTTGCCACGACGTGATTTCGACGCCGTGCGCCGCAAGGATTTTCGGCCAAGTGCCATCGGAGCCTGTCTCCGGCCAGGAAGCGCCGCCCAGCGCGAGAACGATGGAGTCTGCCGGTACGGCGAACTTCTCGCCCGCGGTTTGGAACTCGGCGCTCCGCTGGTTTCCGTGTCGCGCAAAATTCACCAACCGCGAACCGGTTCGGAATTCGACGCCTCTTGCGCGCAAGCGTCTGATCCAGGCGCGCAAGAGTCCGGCCGCTTTTTGCCCGCGCGGAAATACCCGTCCACTGGTCCCGACATAGGTCTCGACGCCGAGATCGGCCGCCCACGCGCGCAATTCCGCCGGTCCGAAATCTCGCAGCAAGTCACGCCACCGTTCCGGCTCATCGAAGTAGCGCGCCGGGAAATTTTCGACCGGTTCGCCGTGGGTGAGGTTCAGTCCGCCCCGGCCGGCCACGAGAAACTTTCGTCCAACTGAACGCTGGGCATCGCAGAGGATGACTTGCGCGCCCGCCGCGTTCGCCACGTCCGCCGCATGCAGCCCCGCCGGGCCGCCGCCAATGACGAGGACGGAGTTCGCGCGCATCACTTGAAGTGTAGCGCCACCTACTTCATCACCTGATCGACCGACGTGGAGTCATCCAAAAGAATCCACTCGACGATCGAAAGCGGCAGGCTCCCGTTCTTGATCAGGTCGTCGTGAAATTGGCCGAGGCGGAAATTCGCGCCAGCCTTATCACGATAGCGTCCGAGCAAATTCATGATCTGCCATTTGCCCACGATATAACTGATCTTCTGCGTCGGACTCGACGCGGCGCCGGCCGCCTCGCCTTCCGCGGCTTCGCGATCGAGGCCGCCCGCTTCCATGAAATATTGGACCGCCTGCTCGAAACTCCATTTGCCGGTGTGCAGGTTCACATCCACGCCGATCCGCGCCGAGCGATACCGCGAGAGCCGCAAGATTTGTCCCTGGGCCGCTGAGTTTTCCGGATAGAGGCCAGTGCGCATCAGCATTTCCTCGCCATAAAGTGCCCAGCCTTCCACGAAGACGCCGTCGCCGTGCTGGCGCCGGATTTCGTTCGGCAAATGATTCGCGATCGAGAGCTGCATGAAATGGCCGGGGATGCCTTCGTGTCCAAGGATCGGCCGTGGATCCTCGATAGCAGCGCGAATATAAAAGTTCTTCGACTGCGGGTTGTAGGTCGGGATGAAAAAGAAACCGGCCGGATCTTTGTCGTAGACGCCTGGTGGGTTCATGAAGCCGCCGGGGCTGGTCGGCTTGAATGCTTCCGGCAACTGCCGAATCTCAAACCGGCCCAGGTAATCGGGAATGGTGACGAGCTTATGCTCCTTCATGTAAGCAATCATTTCCTGCTCCCGGCTTTCGTAGGCCGCGAGGAACGACGCTTGGTCCGGCGGAATATTTTTGCTCCGTGCCGGATTCGGGTCGGCGAGCGAAGGATCGGGCAGGAGCGATTCGAGAGCGCGGTAACGGGCCAGTTCGGCGCGGCCGAGCATCGCCACCTGCTCGTCATTGAGCGGCAGCAGGAGGACGTTCGTGAGGTAATAATTATAATTCGCCGCGCCCATCGGCGCGAAATCCACCATAGATGGCAGGCGCTTCTCGATCCGGTCCGCAAACCCGTGGATCGCCGCCAGTGCTTCGTCGCGCGCTTTGACGAGCGCATCGCGTTCGTTAGGCGGCATGTCACGCGCCAGGGTCATAAGGCTGTCTTTAAGAAGCGGATCGATAGCGCGCGCCGAATCGATTGCGAGCCGCGCGAAAAGTTTTACCGGCTTCTGCAAATTGCGTTCGCCTTGCGCCAGCATCGCCGGCATCTGCTTCAGGCGTTCGGTGGCGGCGAGCGCGCGAGTCCGGGGCGCGTCGTATTCCTTTTTCAGCAGCGAGAAAATCCCGTTCGTGCATTCGCCCACGTAGAGCTGCGGGTCGGTCTTCTCCGATTGCAGGACGCGAGTCCCGAAATCGAAATTCTCGAGCTGTGAGCGAAAAAGCATCCAATCGATCCGGTCGTCTTTCGCCCATTTCGCCCCGGGCATGGCGCGAACCTGGTCGAGTACCTTGCGGACGTGCTGGTTCCGCTCGGCAATCTTCGCCGCCGAATAATCGGTGAGGCGATTGTCCCAGGTGTGGAGACCGGCGTCGCTGCTGTTGACGGGGAAGTTTTCGTTTCGCCAGGCGTAGAATTCGTCCGCCAGTTTGCGTAACGCGGCCACATCTCCACCGCCTTTCGTGGCCGCCGGCGTTACCTTTGTAATCAGCGCCTTGTTGGAAACGTCCGATTTCGGTTCCGGCGTCGGCTGCGCGAACAAGGTTGCAGCGGTAAACAAACCCAGCGCGGTGATGAATTTCATGGCGCGATGCTAACCGATGATTTCCAAAATGTAGAAGCGCTTTGTAGCCACGGCCCTGTGGGCCGTTCCTCTGGACGAAAGTTGTTTCACGACGGCCCACAGGGCCGTGGCTACACGCTAGATCACCACGCCGCGAATCGGCGGCCGGATCTGCCCATCGCGGCGGACGGGCGAAAGTTTCACGACGTTCTCCGGATCGAAATCGATCAGCTTGAACCAGTCCTCCGTGATGTCGGTCGGCGGGAAAATATCGTTCTCGTTGAACTCAGCCACGAAAGCCTGCTGCAAATCGTTCTCGCTGATCCCGTGTTCTTCCTTCGTCGTAATCGTCCGTTTGATCGCCATTGCCTTGGCGCGCTCGACGATCGAGGCGATGATCGCGCCGCTCAACAGGTCGCTCCGGTAAAGGGTTTCCTTCCGGCCGCTTCGCAGCGTGATCTCGAGGAACTTGTTTTCCTCCCGCCGCGCAAACTGCACTTCCAGAACGCGCTCGATCAACTTGCCGATGGCCGCGCCAATGTTGCCCGCTTCCTTGGCGAGCGCGCCGTCGTAAGGGAGATCGTCGGTGAGATAAATCCGGTAGATGTCGCGCGCCCCTTCGCGGTTCGGCCGGTTCACCTTGATTTTTCGGTCGATCCGCCCCGGCCGCAAGATCGCTGGATCGATCAGGTCCGCGCGGTTCGACGCCAGGATAATGACGATGTCGTGGAGCGAATCGATTCCGTCCATCTCCGAGCAAAACATCGGCACGAGCGTCGAAAGGATGTTTGACGAACGCGAGGCGCGCCGGGTTCCGAGAATGCTTTCGGCTTCATCGATGAAAAGAAACGGCAGGAATCCTTCCCGCCGTTTCTCGCGCGCCGTCGCGAAAATTTCGCGGACGATGCGCTCCGATTCGCCGACCCACATGTTGAGGATCTCCGGCCCTTTAACGTGCATGAAGTATTCCTTCATTTCCTCGCCGGACTTTTCGCGAAGCTTCTTCGTCAGGTTGTAGGCGGTCGCCTTGCCGATGAGCGTCTTCCCGCAACCGGGCGGACCGTAAAGCAAAAAGCCTTTCGGCGTCGCGTGCTGAAATTTTTCGAACAGCTCGCTGTGAATCAGCGGCAGCTCGATCGCGTCCTTGATCGCCTGCAACGCCTGCTCCTGCCCGCCGACTTTTTCCCAGGGCAGCTCGGGAACGTCGTCGAGATAATGTTCGCGGGATTGAGGGTGCGCGAGGACCTCGAGGGCGACGCGAAAATTCGGATCGACGCGAACCTCGTCGCCGGACTTGAGCGGAAGCTTCATCAGCGCGGCCGAGCGCTGCAGAATCAATGATTGCAACCCGTGCTCGGACCCAACCCGAAGGCGATCGTCGCCGATCACCTCCGTGATTTTCGTCACCGGCCCCGCCGTTTCGAAACCAAGATCGCCGACGATGACGTAGGCCTCGTTTACCAGAACGCGGGTGCCTTTCTTCAATTTAGCCAGGCTGATTCGCGGATCGACGTTGCAATAATAATCCGCGCCGCCGACCACGATGTGGGCTGTGTCGCGCGCCGGGTTGCTGAGATACGTCCCGATCCGGTTCGCCGGCGAGGTCACCTTCTTGATGACTTCCTCCAGTTTCTCGATCATCTGGCGCGCTTCCCCGATCGTCTCCTCCTGGGCCGCGATCTGGGAACGCATGACGTAAAGCTCGCGCCGATGCCGGTTCTCCGGCGGAATCGACGCGACGAGCAGATCGAACGCCTCCAGCAAACTCAGTTCGCGCGGGCCCGAGTTATCGTCGGGATCCCGGGATTGCTCGCTCCGTTCGTCATCCATCCGCCGCGATTATAAAACCTCGGGTCTCCCGCCGCAAACTGTCTCCTCTTCTGTAGCCGTCGCCCTGTGGGCGACGTGAGAACGGGCATTGCCGACTGAGCGCGGCCAATTTCTGATTGCACACAGTTGCGGCTGGGGAGACCCGCCTCTACAATCTTCTCCTTCGCGAGGAGTCTTAGCTCAATTGGTTAGAGCGCCGCCCTGTCACGGCGGAGGTTGCGGGTTCGAGCCCCGTAGACTCCGGCGGTTTCTACCGCGATCCTGCTCCTGCTCGTGATCGTGCTCCTGATCGAATTTTCCCCTTTTGAGAACGCGGCGACCAGGCGCCGAGGCTACAGCGCTTTGACTTCACGATTCACGGAATCCAGGCGACGACGGGCCCGAGTCCATTCAGAGTAAAGGCGATGCGCCCCACTTCTGAAGCGCCAGCAAACAGCCCGCCCGCCTGCGTTGACGAAGCTGACGCGAGCGCGATTCCGGCGGCGCCGGTGTTCGGCATTCTCTTCGCGCTCAGCTTCGCTCATCTCGTTAACGACACGCTCCAGTCTTTGATCCCGGCGATTTATCCGATCCTGAAAACGGAGCTGCGGCTCGACTACAGTCACATCGGCCTGATCACGCTGACGAATCAGCTCACCGCGTCTCTCCTGCAACCGTTCGTCGGCGCGTTCACCGACAAACATCCGCAGCCGTTCTCGCTTGCTCTCGGGATGGCTTCGACGCTGGCCGGCCTGATCCTGCTTTCGATCGCGCCCAATCTCACGCTGGTCCTCGTGGCGGTCGCATTCGTCGGGATCGGTTCCTCCGTTTTTCATCCGGAAGCATCGCGCGTCGCGCACCTGAGTTCGGGCGGGCGATTCGGCTTCGCCCAATCGGTCTTCCAAGTCGGCGGAAATGCGGGCAGCTCACTCGGGCCGCTGCTCGCCGCGGCGATCGTCGTCTATCGCGGGCAGAAATCGGTCATCTGGTTTTCGTTGCTCGCGCTCGTCGGCATTATCGTGCTCACGCGGATCGGCGTTTGGTATCGCGACAACCTCGCGCGTCATCACGCGGCGAAACGGCCCGCCGCCTTGCATCGCGACACGGGGCTAACCCGACGACGCGTCATCTTCTCGTTAGGCATCCTGATCGTGCTCGTTTTCTCGAAGTATTTCTACCTCGCGAGCATGAGCAGCTACTACACGTTCTTCCTTATCCAGAAATTCAGCCTCTCGGTCCGGGACGCGCAATTGCATCTCTTCATCTTCCTCGCCGCGATTGCCGCCGGCACCTTTCTCGGCGGACCGGTCGGTGACCGGATCGGACGCAAAGCGGTGATCTGGGTGTCGATCCTCGGCGTGGCGCCGTTCGCGCTCGCGCTTCCTTACGCAAATCTTTTCTGGTGCGCGGTGCTCAGCGCGATCATCGGCGTCATCCTTGCCTCGGCCTTCTCCGCCATTCTCGTTTACTCGCAGGAGCTGGTCCCCGGCAAAGTGGGCACAATGTCCGGCCTCTTCTTCGGCCTCGCGTTCGGACTGGGCGGCATCGGCTCCGCTGTCCTCGGGGCCATTGCCGATCGTCGCGGGATTCCGTTCGTTTTCCATGTCTGCTCGTATCTGCCGCTGATTGGGTTACTCACCGCATTGCTGCCAAACCTCGGCACGCCTCGGCGAGTGAAAGTGTAGAGGCGGCTGTCACGCGAAGCTGTGAGGCAAACGCGGCGACTGAGCGCCGCGACTACAGCAGAAGGCTGAACTGTATTTGGACGTTGGTGCTTGGGATTTCTTGGAGCTTGGAGATTGGTGCTTGGAGCTTTCGCGCGTGAAGGCCTTCAGGCGCGATAGTCTTCGTCACTCACCTTCTCCATCCAGTGGACGGCTTTGCCATCGAGCGCTTCTTGAATGGCGATGTGCGTGACCGCCGTAGTCGGCGCGGCGCCGTGCCAATGCTTCTCGCCGGGCGGAATCCAGACCACATCGCCAGGACGAATCTCCTCGATCGGACCGCCTTCGCGCTGCGCCCGACCGCAGCCGAATGTCACGATCAATGTCTGGCCAAGCGGATGGGTATGCCAGGCGGTGCGAGCGCCAGGCTCGAACGTCACAGTCGCGCCGCGAACGCGTGCTGGCGCCGGTGCTTCGAATAACGGATCGATGCGGACCGTGCCGGTAAAATAATCAACCGGTCCTTTGCCGGATGGTTGGGAACCACTTCTTTTGATTTCCATTTATCCCTTTCTTTGAGCGCAGCGGCGATTTCGAAGTTGTCCGCAGATTACACAGATTGACGCAGATTCAGGGGAAAAACTAATCTGCGAAATCTGCGTTAATCTGCGGATAACTGTTGGAGCCCTGGTGCTTCGGCGGGGCGGCGTTCCTTCCGCTTCTCCGCGAAACGCTCGATGACGTAGAACATCACAGGGATCAGAAAGATCGCGATGAGCGTCGCGGCCAGCATTCCGCCGATCACGGTCGTGCCCATGATTCGCCTTGCCACCGCGCCTGATCCTGACGCGCGCCAGAGCGGGACGCAGCCGAGAATGAACGCGAAGGACGTCATGATGATCGGGCGCAAACGCAGGCGCGCGCCTTCCAAGGCCGCTTCCAGCAGCGGGGTACCGCGCTCGTAGGAAAGCTTCGCGAACTCGACGATCAGGATCGCGTTCTTGGCCGCGAGGCCGATCAACATGATGAGGCCGATCTGCGCGTAAACATTGTTTTCCATGCCGCGCGCCCAGAGAGCCGCGAACGCGCCGAAGACCGCGATCGGCGTGCCTAGCAAGACGCTGAAGGGCAGCGTCCAGCTCTCGTAGAGCGCGGCCAGAATCAGGAACACGAAGAGCAACGACATGGCAAAGATGACGCTGGGCGGAACGCCTTCCTGCGCCTTCTTCTCCTGAAACGACATTGCGGAATAGTCGTAGCCCATTTCGCTCGGCATCGTTTGCGCGAACGTGTCCTCGAGCGCGTTCATCGCCTCCCGCGAACTGAAGCCCGGCGCGGCGGTCGCGTTGATCTGGGCGGCGCGATAAAGGTTGAAACGCATCGTGAACTCGGGGCCGGCGCGCGACTGAATATTCGTGACGGTGCTGAGCGGGACCATTTCGTTGTTGGAATTGCGCACGTGAAACAGGCCGACGTTTTCCGCCTTCGTCCGGAACTCGCCTTCCGCCTGGACGAAGACCTGCCATTGCCGCCCGAAGCGATTGAAGTAGTTGACGAAGAATCCCCCCATGAACGTCTGCAGCGTCTGGCTCACCTGCGTGAGATCGACGCCCTGCTTGAGGACTTTGTCGCGATCCACATCGATGAAGACTTGCGGCACGGAAGGCAGGAATGTGCTCGTCGCGGATGCGATCTCCGGCCGCTTCCGCGCGGCTTCGAGGAAACGGTTCAGGTTTTCCCCGAGAAAAGCCGGATCCCGCCCGGCGCGATCCTCGAGCATAAAAGTGACGCCCCCCGATGTGCCGATGCCCGGAATGGACGGCGGCGGAAATGAGAAACCGATGCCGTCGGGAATGCCAGCCAGGGCGCGATTGATGTTTTGTTTCAGCGCGGCGTACTGCTCGTTAGGCGCGGTGCGCTCGTCCCATGGCTTGAGGGTGATGAAGAAAAAAGCATTGAATGTCGTCTGCACGGTGCTGAGAAGATTGAAGCCGAGCACGCTCGTCACGTGCGCCACGCCCGGTGTTTTCAGGAGCGCTTCTTCCACTTTATGCGCGGCGTCGCCGGTGCGTTCCATCGAGGCGGCGAAGGGCAGCGCCAGCGAGCCGTAGAGATAGCCCTGGTCTTCTTCCGGCAGGAACCCGGAGGAAAGTCGCGACCCGAAAAACCCGGCAAGGATTGCGAACACCACGAGGAACGACAGGCTGACCCAACCCTTGCGAATGGCGAGGCGCGAGGTGTTAACATAACGGTCGGTGGTGCGGCGGAAGACGCGATTGAACCGATCGAAGAACCACCGCAATGGTCCGCGCGATGGTTTGCGCGGCCGGAGTAACAGCGCGGCCAGCGCCGGGCTCAAGGTGAGGGCATTGAAGGCGGAGAGAATGACCGAGATCGCGATCGTCAACGCGAACTGCTGGTACAAACGCCCGGTGATTCCGGGAATGAACGCCGTCGGGATGAAGACCGCGGAAAGCACGAGGGCGATGCCGATGACCGGTCCGGACACTTCTTCCATCGCGCGCAACGTCGCGTCGCGGGGCGTCATGCCTTCTTCGATGTGATGTTCGACCGCTTCCACCACGACAATCGCATCGTCAACGACGAGGCCGATCGCGAGGACGAGGCCGAACAGCGCCAGAGTGTTGATCGTGAAACCGAAAAGCGGAAAGAGCATGAACGTGCCGATGAGCGACACGGGGACGGCGCAGAGCGGGATCAACGTCGCGCGCCAGCCTTGCAGGAAAATAAAGACGACGAGAATGACCAGCGCCAGCGCTTCGAGCAGGGTGAAAATAATCTCGCGCATGCCTGCGGTGACAGCGCGCGTCGTGTCGAGCGAGATCGCGTAGCCCATGTCCGCCGGGAACTGCGGCGAGACCCGCGTCATCAACGCCTTCACGCCCTCGGCCGCCTGCAGCGCGTTCGTCCCGGGTAGCTGATAACACGCCAGCACCGCCGCCGGTTTGCCGTCGAGCCGGCCATTCAGGCTGTAGGTCTGCGCGCCGAGCTCGATGCGCGCGACCTCTTTCAAGCGGAGCAACGAGCCATCCGGATTGGCGCGGATGACGATCTCACCGAACTCCTCACCACTCGTTAGGCGACCCGGGGATCGCACCGTGTAGGTGAACTCCTGCCCGGGCGGCGCCGGTTCGCCACCGATCTGGCCGGCGGGATTCACCGTGTTCTGCGCGCGCAAGGCGTTGATGATGTCCGTCACCGTCACGCTCAATTTCGCCAGCTGGTCCGGCCTCACCCAGAGGCGCATCGCGTACTGGCCCGCGCCGAAGACCTGCACGTTCGAAATGCCGGGCACGCGCGTGATCTGATCGATGAGATTGATGTTCGCGTAGTTGGCCAGGAAAACGTTGTTGTAGGTTCCCTTCGGCGAATTCAGGGACACGAGCAGGAGCGGCGCGGTGGTCGATTTCTGCACGGTCACACCGGAGTTCAGGACGTCCTGGGGCAGCTGCGAGCTGGCCTGCGAAACGCGCAACTGGGTCAGGATGTGATCAACGTTCGGATCGGTCGCGACGTCGAAGTTGACCGTCATCCGGATCGAACCGTTCGCGTTCACGGACTGGATGTAATTGCTCTTGTCCACCCCGCTCATCTGCTGCTCGATCGGCGTCGCGACCGATTGCTCGATCGTTTGCGCATCCGCTCCGGTGTAATTGGCGCGGACCTGGATTTCCGGCGGGACGATGTTTGGATACTGCGAGATGGGCAGTTGGATCATCGTGACCGCGCCGACAATCGTCATCAGGATCGCGATGACGATCGCGACAATTGGCCGCCGGATGAAAAACTTCGACATCGTCGTGGCCTAACGAGTCGTCGGCGACGGCGACGGAGATGGCGGCGTCCACGGTTTCGGATTCACAAGTCCGCTTTCGCGCGCCTTCTGGACCCCTTCGACGATCACCTTGTCGCCGGCTTTGAGACCCTCTTCCACGATCCATTCGTGGTCGATCCGGCGGCCCATCTTTACAGGCTGGATGTGCACCTTGTTGTCCGCCCCGACCAGGGCGACCTGACTTGTCCCCTGCAGTTCGGTCACCGCGCGCTGCGGCACGAGCAGCGCGCCCGGTTTCACTTCGGTAAGCACGCGAATCCGCGCGAATTGGCCTGGCCGCAGAATATTTCCGGGATTCGGAAACAATGCCGCCACTCGCAATGACCCGGTGCGGACGTCGACCTGATTGTCGGCCGCGAACCATTCGCCGGTGTGTGGATAAAGCGAACCATCGGCGAGAATCATTTCGAATCTCAGTTCTTTTTCGTGGGCGATTCGCTCCTGCGGATCGGAGTAGCGCCGCGAATACTCGGAGAAACGCTGCTCGCTCACCGTGAAGTAGGCCTTGACCGGGTCGACCTTCGTCACCGTCGTCAAGGTGGTGCCCGCGCTGATCAGATCGCCGACCTGGACCTTCACGAGGCCTGCAATTCCATCTACCGGCGCATGGACGGTGGTGAAATCCAAATTGAGTTGCGCCTGTTCCACCGCCGCGCGCTGCGCTTCCGCCTGGGCGCGCGCGGCCGCGGCGCTTTGGGTGGCGTTATCTCGTTCCTGCTCGCTCGACACCTTCCGCTGAAACAAATCGGCCGCGCGTTGCGCATTCATCTCGGCCTGCTTCGCGGACGCGTCCGCCTGCAAAAACGCGGCCTTCGCCTGGGCGAGCGCGGCTTCGAAGGGACGCCGATCGATTTCAAAAAGGACGTCGTCCTTTTTTACCAACTGCCCCTCCTTATAGTTTTGCGAGACGAGATAACCCTGCACCCGCGATTGAATCGTGGCATTCACCGACGCATCAAGCTGGCCGACGTACTCATTATAGATCGGCACATCCCGCTGTTTCACTTCCGTCACGAGAACGTCCGGCGGCGGAGGAGGAGCCGGCGGTTTCGGCCCGCAGCCAGTGATCGCAAGTGCGACGAGCGAGAGGAAGAGCGCGAGGTGCACTCGGAAAGGGATGGGTCTCGACTTCATGCGCTAGGATTGCCCGCTGTATTGTTGGTCGCTCACCTTTTCCATCCAGTCCACCGCATTGTGATCTCTCTCCTCGCTCCCAAGTCCCCCTCGCTCCCAAGTTGTACTTGGGAGCGGAAGGTCGGCAAGAACTTGTGCTTCCGGACGCCCTGTGAAACTGCGCGGACTTGCATTCCCAAGTGCAACTTGGAAACGAGAACAAACGATCGACACAGCGGACTCTGATCTGGAGAGATCATCTTGAAGCGGTTCGGCAGCCGCGATAACGTGGCGATTGTGAGCCCATCGATTCAAGAACTACGGCAACTGCCGATCCCCGAACGAATCCAATTAGTAAAAGAGCTGTGGGACAGTATCGCCGAGGAATCGCCCGCGATTGATCTCTCACTCGAACAGATCGCAGAACTCGACCGGCGACTGGATGCGCTCGAAGCACAGCCGGAAAGCGGAACCCCCTGGCACATTGCGCGTGAGCGCATCCTGGCGAGCCTGTGATGCCTGCTCGTCGTTGCGCGCGACGAGGCGGAGGCTGATATCGCTGAAGCCGCGCTCTGGTACGAACGCCGGTGCGCAGGGTTGGGCAACGAGTTCGTGCATGCAGTTGATTCGTGTTTCGACTTAATCGCTCGGCAGCCGGACGCCTTCCCAGTCATTTACCGAAACGCTCGCTTGGGACTGCTACGCAAATTTCCATATCTCGTGGTGTATCGCGTCTTTCCAGAGTTCATTACTGTCGTCGCAGTCATGCACGGACGACGGCATCCACGACGATGGAAGTCGCGGCTCGCGGACTGACACAAAGAAGATCGGCGAGTCGGTCGGTTATCTCGGCTGGCAAGATACGGTGACTCTGGCGGCGCAGCTGATCGAAAAAGTAATTGGTCTCGCGTCGAGGATGCGGTCGCTTTACCGTGCGCATGATCCCGGCGCTTCGGCCGCAATAAGCAACCAATCTATGCGAAATATTCTCCTTGCGGTCACAGCGATCGCGCTCGGTTCAATTCCCTGTAATGGCAAACCGCCGGCGCCTGCTGGCGATCAGAAGACGGCGGCGAAGGCCGTCACTGCCGAGAACTATTTGGATCAATTCGTCGACCGCTCGGTCTCGCCGCGCGATGACTTCTTTCAGTTCGCCGTCGGCAAATGGCTGAAGGCGCACCCGATTCCTCCGTCCGAAAAATCGTGGGGAGTTTCCCACATTGTCCAGGAAGAGACCTATAATCGCCTGGTAACCCTGAATAAGACGGCTGCGGCCGACAAAGCGGCGCCGGCTGATTCGAACCAGCAGAAGATCGGCGATTTCTGGTCGGCCGGAATGGATGAGGCGGCGAACGCGAAGCAGGGATTCACGCCGCTCGCGCCGGAATTCGAACAGATTGCTGCGATCAAAGACCAGCGCGGCCTGCTCGAGACGATCGCGCACCTCCAATACATCGGGGTCAACGCGATGTTCTCGCCTTTCATCGGGCAGGACGAAAAGAACAGCGACAAGTACGCGCTCCATCTTTACCAGGGCGGCCTCGGGTTGCCGAACCGCGATTATTATTTCGATACCGACAGCCGCGCGACGATGCTTCGCGCGGAGTATGTGAAACACGTCAGCCGCATGTTCACTCTTCTCGGTGATGATGCCGCGCATGCGGCAGCCAATGCCGCGACCGTCATGCGCCTGGAAACTGAATTGGCCGGCGCCTCCCGCAAGCTCGAAGACCTGCGCGACCCGCAGAAGAACTACAACGCCATGTCACTCGATGAGGTGACCGCAGTCACGCCGTCCATTCATTGGCGCGAATTTCTTGAAGTCGGCCATGTCACCGGGATCGACAGCGTCATCGTGGGTCAGCCGGAATTCTTCCGCCAGGTGGAAGCCTCGCTGGGCAGCCAGCCGCTCGAAGCTTGGAAAACGTATTTGCGCTGGCTGCTCGCTCATACCTTCGCCGACAAGGCAGGCGGCCGTTTCGACGCCGAGAATTTCAATTTCTTCGGCACGATCCTCAACGGCACGCCGAAGCAGCGAGAGCGTTTCAAGCGCGTGCTCGATGCCGAGGAAGAACGCCTCGGCGACGCGCTGGGGCAACTTTACGTCCAGCACTACTTCACTCCGGCGACGAAGGCACGTTACGCCAAGCTCACCGACGAGGTCTTCGCCACCATGGGCGAGCACATCCGCGCGCTCGATTGGATGAGCGCGCAGACAAAAGAAAGAGCGGCGCGCAAGCTGGCCGCAGTCGTGAAAAAGGTGGGCTACGCCGATCATTGGCGCGACTACTCCACCTACTCGATCGACCGCACTTCCTACTTGATGAATTGCGTTCGGGGCAACGTCTGGCGAAACGAATACGAAATCTCCAAGCTCCACAAGCCGGTCGATCGCACCGAGTGGGACATGACTCCGCAGACCTATAACGCCTACTACAACCCGGCTAACAACGAGATCGTCCTTCCCGCGGCCATCTTCATTTTGCCCGGCATCGACGATACCCAGATCGACGATGCCATCGTCTACGGTTATGCCGCCGGCACCACCATCGGCCACGAGCTGACCCACGGCTTCGACGACCAGGGCCGCCAGTTCGACGAGCGCGGCAACCTCCAGGATTGGTGGACAAAGGAAGACGCCGCGGAATTTACGAAGCGCGCCGAAGGCATCGTGAAGCAGTTTAACGACTACGTCGCCGTCGGCACGACGCACGTGAACGGCAGCGCGACCCAGGGTGAAAACATTGCCGACCTGGGCGGCATCACCATTGCGTGGGACGCGTTCAAGAAGACCGAGCAATACAAGAGCGGCAAATCGATCGGCGGTTTCACTCCCGCGCAACGCTACTTCATCGGCTGGGCTCTCGGTTGGATGAACCAGATTCGACCGGAGAACCTCGCCGTCCGCGTGAAGACAGACGTCCACGCGCCGAGCTTCCTGCGCGTCACTGGCCCGGTCACGAACATGGTGCCGTTCTACGACGCGTTTGGTGTGAAACCCAGCGACAAGATGTATCGCGGCGACAATGTGCGCGTGAAGATCTGGTAAAGCGCCACCTGCGGCGGGCCGGCGTTTCCGCGACGAAAGATTGCTATTTGCGTTTTTATGCAGCGCGAATAATAATTCTCGCTCCATGTTCCGCCTCTTGTTTCACAATCTTGCTCTCGTCGGCTCGCTCTGTTGCTCATTCCTAACGCTGCAGGCCGCCGATCCAGTCAGCCCGCGCAACGCCAATGGCTCGATCTCCAAAGCGGTCCCGCAGTCGGATGGGAAAGTCGTTGTTGTCGGCAGCTTCAGTTATATCGGCAACGTTGAGAAAGCGGGGATCGCGCGCTTGAATGTCGACGGCACTCTCGATCCGACATTTGATCCGGGCACGGGCGCGAACGGGGCAATTAACCTCGTAGCCGCGCAATCGGACGGGAAGGTCTTGATTGTGGGGCCGTTCACGTCGGTAAACGGGACGGCGCGGAACGGAGTCGCGCGCTTAAACGCGGACGGCAAACTGGATTCAACTTTCAATCCCGGGGCGGGCATTAGTGGTCCCGGCAATGGCGCGATCTTCGACCTCCAGATCGATTCTGGCGGCAAAGCGGTCTTAGCCGGCGGATTCGACTCCTTCAACAATGTGACGCGACATATGTTGGTGCGGCTGAACCTGGACGGCTCCGTCGATCCCACCTTCGACGCTGGCAAGAATCTAATCCGCAACAATATCAGTCCAGTCGCGGACGGAATTAAGCGCTTCTCGTTCTATCCCGATGGCCAGCTCGTTGTCATCGGTTATTTCCAGGCTGGGAATAGATACGACCTCGCTCGCGTGGCCGTAGACGGCACCATCGATCAAACCTTCCAGACCGGCGGAGTAAGCAACGCCGCCGTGGCCGCGCAACCGGACGGCCGTGTCCTCATTGGCGACGGTTTTGTAAATAGTTTCACCGGCGGTCTCAACCGCCTGAACGCCGACGGCCAGACGGATATCACCTTTCATGCTACCGCTAATCGTCCCACCGTTATCCGTCTGCAGCCCGATGGGCGCATCCTGTTGTTGGACTTCACCCTGCGCCGTCTGAATTACGATGGTAGTAGCGATTCGACTTTTCGGGTGCCCCAGATTGCTTCCGGAAACTCCGCGTCCGCGACCCTCGCAGGAATGGAGCTGCAGCCCGACGGGCGCATCCTGATTTATGGATCGTTTAACCGGGTTAATGGTATTCGTCGGACCGGCGTTGCGTGGTTATTGCCCGATGGGTCGGTCGATCCCACTTTTGTTCCCGACCCAAGTGTCATCGCGACCGGCTTCGCCCGGAATTTTTCCACTCGACTGGTGGTAGGGACTGGGGAGTTTGTTCTAATTGGCGGTTTTATTGTCGATGGAACATCGCCGAAGAAAGTAATGATTCGGGCTATTGGCCCTTCGCTCGCCACCGCCGGAGTGCCAACCCCTTCGGCCGATCCGCGCCTGAGCCTTCGTGATTCCAGCGGAGCTGAGATCGCCAGGAACGACAACTGGCAGCAGACCCAGATTGGTGGAGTCATCACGAGCGACCAGGCGAGCGAGATACAAGCGAGCGGCCTTGCGCCGAAAAGTGACAGCGAGGCCGCCATGATCGTGTCGCTCGCGCCCGGTCAGTACACGGCGGTCGTTGAAGACGCCGCCGGTCAAGGTACGGCTCTCGTCGAGATGTACGACCTCGATGGGAGTACCACGACGCGCGTGGCAAACATTAGCACGCGAGGCGGCGTTGGTACCGGCGACAACGTCATGATCGGCGGCGCGATTCTCGGAGGCACGCATCCAACCGAAGTGCTGGTCCGCGCGCTCGGGCCTTCCTTGACCACGTCCGGTGTCATCAGTGCGCTGCAAGATCCAAACCTCACCTTGTATAACGCCAACGGTTTTCTTGTCGGCAGCGACGAAAATTGGAAGGATAACCAGCGATCGGACATTGAAAACACGGGCGCGGCCCCGACTGATGACAGAGAAGCTGCGATCCTTGCCGTTCTCCAACCCGGAAACTATACCGCGGTCGTCAGAGGGAAGAACAATACAACGGGGATCGCGCTGGTGGAGTTCTACGGGTTGTAATGCAACGCCGGGATAGCAATGCGCGGTAAAGATCTGGTAATCGGGCAGCGAACCATAAGGAGCGGCAGCAAAGCTTCGTAATAGGTGGAGTGGTTTATCTTGTCCGCGTCGATGAAAACCAGATCGAGCGGGCCCGATAGCGTCGTGATTGTTTCCAAGGCAGGTCCCATTCGAAGGGTGATCTTATTTCCGTGCGGGCTCTTGGAGAAGTAACGCCGTGCGATCGCCTCCGCTTTCGGATCTACCTCACACGTGATGAGGCGGCCGTCATCGGACAAACCTTCGGCCATCATGAGCGCGCTCTAGCCAGCGAACGTTCCGACCTCGAGAATGGTGCGAACTTAGGCTTGGTAAACGGCATGACAAGCGCGCGCTGACTCAGCTCTTCGCAGATCCCTGCGCCTTGATCCATGCCTCGACGCGTTCCTGCAGCAGATCGAGCGGCATGGCGCCGCCGTTCAGGATTTCGTCGTGGAAGGCTTTGATGTCGAACTTCGGGCCGAGCTGCGCCTTGGCTTCGTCGCGGAGTTTGCGAATCATGAGCTGACCCATTTTGTAGGCGAGGGCCTGGCCGGGCCAGGCGATGTAGCGGTCGGTCTCGGTCTGGGCCAGGGCGTCGTTCACGTCGTTGGCGTGCATGAAGTCGATCACTTTCTCGCGGGTCCAGTTCTTGTCGTGAATGCCGGTATCGACGACGAGGCGAACGGCGCGGAAGAGTTCGGAGTTCAACCGGCCGTAGTCGGAGACTGGGTCTTTGTAGAAGCCGATCTCCTTCCCGAGTTCCTCCGAGTAAAGCGCCCAGCCTTCGGCGTAGGAGGAGTAACCGCCGCGGAGCCGGAACTTCGGCAGGTTAGGCAACGTCTGGGCAATGCTGATCTGCATGTGATGACCGGGAACGCCTTCGTGATAAGCGACGGCTTCGTCCAGGACCAGCGTGCGCTTGGTCGGGTCCGCCACAGCGACGACGACACGTCCCGGCCGCTTCCCGTCCGGCGTGCCCGCGACGTAGTGCGTCGCTTCAGCCTTCGCAAAATCCGGGATCGCCTCGACGGTAACGGGCGACTTCGGCAGCAGGCCGAATAGCTCGGGCAGCTTCGGCTGCATCTGGTCGATATATTTTTTGAAATCATCCACGATCTGTTGCTCGCTTTGCGGCTTCCACTTCGGGTCGTTGTTGATCCCTTCGCGGAAGCTGGCGAGATCCTTCTTGCCCTGCGCCAGCGCGAGTTTGGTCATCTCCGCCGTGATGCGTTCCACTTCCTTCAACCCGATCTGATGCACCTCCTCGGGGGTGACGTTCATGGTCGTCATCGCCTTGACGGCTTCGGCATAGCGGCGCTTGCCGTCGGGCAGGCTCTCGATGGAAATTTCGGGGCGCCCTTTCGGGTCGTACTCGGTGCGGAGGAATTCGGCGAACTTCTTGTAAGCGGGAACGACGTCGTCGTTGATCGCCTTCGTCATTTCGTCGGTCAGCCGCTTCTTGTCTTCGTCGGAGAATTCTTTCGGGAATTTCTTCGTTGGGAGAAGGAACGGGTTCGCGGTGACGATGCCGTCGCATTGGCCCGGGAGTTTTTCGAGAACGAGTTTCGGCGGCATGAGTCCGTCCTTCATGCCCTGTCGCAGGACATCGGTCGTCTGCGTCAGCACGCGCGGGACTTGGTGCAGGCGGGAAATGTAATCCTGGTAGTGCTGCACGGAATCGAGAGGCACGGAGAGCGGCAGATCAGCGAGCCCGGTGTGGACGCCCCGCTGCTGGTTCACCGGCATCTCGTAGTTCTTCAAGTCGTAGTTGATGTCCTCGCGCTCTAGTTGCCGCTCCAGAAGCCGGTGGCTCAGCAGGTCGGTGTCGCCCATTCCGTCGGTGGGGATCGCTTTCAATCGCTTCAGGAAGGCGTCGGCTTCCGCATGCTGGCGCGCGATTTCTTCCAGCGAAACCTGGCTTAGGAGCGAGTTGTAGCGGTAGTCGCCGAATGAGGTCGCGCGCTCCGGTGAATTCTTGAGCCCGGTCTCATAGAACTCGTCGTACAATTTATTTTGCTCTGTCACGCGATCGGCGACAGGCGCGATTTCGGCGAAAGCGGACGAGGCGAGGACGAAAACGAACGCACAAAGAAACTTTCTCATGCGGGAAAGTAGCAGAAGGCGGAACGACGAAAAGCTCCAAGCACTAAGATCCAAAGAAGCTCCCAATCTCAAGCTCCAAACGCGGCGACTGAGCGCCGCGGCTACAGCAGGGAAGAACCGTCCGACTACATCGGCGGCTGATCGTCGGAGGCCCTGGGGGCAGGCCGTCTCCAGGGTTTGGAGGCGAGAATCGACCGGTTTGCCGTCCCGAGGCTTGCCATCTGAACTGCGACGCAATAAGACGGCGGGATGAACTATCTCCTCCGCCGCACTCTTGCCGTGGTCCTCCTCGCCGCCGGCAGCCTTCTTCTCGTCATCGTTACGGCCGACGCCATCACCTTTGGCCAGCCCGATGGCAACGGTCATCCGAACGTCGGCGGCCTCGTTTATCCTCAACAGTTTTCCGACGGGACCTGGCTTTACTGCTCAGGGACTCTGATCTCGCCGACGGTGTTTCTCACCGCGGCCCATTGCGACATTGGCTCGTCGCGTGTCACCGTTACTTTCGACTCAGCCTACCAGGACGGCGACAAGACCTTCGTCGGAACGTGGCATGCCGATCCGCTCTATGGCCACGACGAAAGCGATCCGCATGACCTCGCCGTCGTTGTATTCGACAAACCCATTAAAGGCATCGCGCCTGGGCTTCTCCCGGCAGCAGGTTCGCTATCCAATTTGCCGAAGGACCAGCAGATCCGCATGGTCGGTTACGGCGCCTACGAAGTAACCAACCAGCCCGGCGGCCACCGCTATCTCTATAACGATGTGCGCGGGGTGGCGACGGGCACACTCAATTCAATCACTCCTTCGTGGCTGCGTGTTTCAGAGAATCCCGCGGCTGGAAATGGCGGCGGTTGCTATGGCGATTCGGGCGGGCCCAATTTCCTCGGCGGCACTAATACGATCGCCGCCACCACGATTACCGGCGACGCTATCTGCCGTTCCACCAATACGGTTTACCGCCTCGACACCAGCTCCGCGCGATCCTTCCTGCGGCAGTTCGTTGTTCTGCCGTAATAAACAAACTGTCATGTTGATCCCGCAGTGGCGGGAGAAACATCTCTGACCATTTCTGCGCGGTAGGAGCCAGAAATATTTAGAGATCCTGCTCCCGCGACTGCGGGATCAGATTGACAACTTTTGATCGCCGGACCTTTGTCCCGGACCAGGCTGCGAAGTCGAACCGGGAGCCGTTGCCAGCGCGCGTCGCGCGGCAAAGTGTGACCGCGGAGCCGGAACTTTACCTTTGCCCTGCAAGCGGAAGACGGCCGCGCGCCAGCAGCAGCGTGCCGTCAGCGATCATCCGGCGCTCCCACCAGAGCGGAGATTTCTTCGCCCGTCACCGCTTCGATCGGTCTTTCTCCGCGCCGAAAAATTCTGGCGCCAGTGGATCCCTTGAGCATGACCGATCGATTTTCGACGCGGACCCACGCGCCTTCGCGCATGCCGAGCACAGGCGCTTCGTTCTCCTCGAGGAATTGGACGATGCGCTCTTCCTGCGTTTCACCCATGTGCTTTGAGTTCGGATCGGGATCCAGGAAGTGCGGGCTGATCTGGAACGGGACCAGGCCGAGCGCATCGAAGGAGCGTGGCTGAACAATCGGCATGTCGTTGGTGGTCTTGATCGTCGGGCCGGCCACGTTCGAGCCCGCGCTGCTGCCGATGTAAGGCGCGCCACTTCGAATCCGCTGGCGAATCGGTTCGAGGAGTTCCAAGTCCTGGAGCGCCTTCAAGAGACGGAAGGTGTTGCCGCCGCCGACGAAAATCGCGTCCGCATCGGCCACGGCTTTCCGCGGATCAGCGGCGCTGTGGGCGGAGGTCACCTCGTAACCCATCGCGGAAAATCGCTCCCTGGCTTTCGCCACATAGCCGTCGCGGTCATGCAACGCGAAGGGAAAAAACAAAACCCGGCGCGCCGAGCCCAGGATGTCCCTGATTTCTTCCTCGACGTGGTCGAGATAGCCGCGGCCGTGGAGAGTAGAGTTGCTCACTAGAAGAATACGCAGAGCGGGCTTCATAGTTACAGATATGACACAGTGGAAGAGGTATAGTGGATTGCCGGGTAAAGGCAAAACTCCATGGCAATCTCCATCTCGGCATTCGCCAAGCGAAATCAGCTGGTGAAGAGTGGCGGCTCATGAGAAAAATCGGCCTCTTCGGGATGATCGCCTGCACGGCAGTTATGGCCCGTGCCGAGGCGCTTCTCCCTACGGTGGAGGGCACCACCTGGTCGTACGAATCGCACGAGGAGCTGGGCGGTCCCGCCGCGGCTGCCCCGACGACGGTTCCGGTGGTGGTGAGTGTGGGCCGGCAGACTTTCGACGGCAAAGAATTTCTCAAGTTCGAAACGCGGACTGACGACGTTCTCACCAGGACGGAGTTGATGACGCTCGATGAACATGGATTGGTCTGTCATGTCCGCGGCGGCAAGGATGGACGGATGGCGAAGCTCGATCCGCCGCAAACGCTCGTTCCGGGCACGATCAAGGTGGGCGATGCGTGGGAGTCCGATGGCGAGCTGGCCGGGATGGAAGTGCGACAGCGTTTCAAGGTGGTGGACGAAGGTCCGTACCGCGTGGCGGCCGGCAACTTCCGCGCGTTCCATATTCATTGTGAAGATGCGTCCGTCATGTCGGTAGTACTCGACCGCTGGTTCGTTCCCGGCGTCGGGTTGGTGAAAGAAACGACGGTGGTGCGGGGACCGACCGGTGGATTACTGCAACGGGCGACGCTCGAATTGCAAAAAAAGCCGGAGCTCGTCGCGAAGCCGCAAGCCTCTCCATCCCTGACCGCCGCCGCACAAAGTCCGACAGCGACACCGCCCATCCGCGGCCCTGAAGTTCAGACCGTGCCGGCGCAGCCAGGCAAGAAACTTATCGTCGAGGTCTCCACCGACCCGGGCGGCGGATTAAAGACAGAATTCAAATCCAACGTGGAAAATGTTTATGTGCGCTGGCGTGGCCTTGGTCTGCCCGAAGGCGCGCGCGTGCGAGTGGCCTGGGTCGCGGAAGATGTCGGCGACTTGGTGGAACCGAATTTCATCGTCGATGAAACCGAGAGCGTCGCTCCCGCTCCCGACGCGAGCGCGCGCTTTACTCTGGGCCGTCCGCCCGATGGGTGGGCCGAAGGGAAGTATCGGGTCGAGTTCTACGTGAACGACGAGCTGGAAGAAACGATCAGGGTAACGATCGTAAAATAATTCCCGTCAGGTTTCGGAAAAATTGTCTTGAGTGCCTAACGATCATCTTGCTAATCCTTCGGGAACCGAAGGAGACCCAACTATGATCAACCCAAGATTGGC
>JBEEHR010000029.1:0-78989 GCA_041167505.1 Verrucomicrobiota bacterium | reverse complement strand
CCGCTGGAAGCTCTGCTGCGCGAACGCATCGTCGTCCTCGACGGCGCGATGGGCACCATGATCCAACGCCGAAAATTGTCGGAGGAGGATTACCGCGGAGAAAAACTCCGCCACTGGAAGGGGAAAGACGTCAAAGGCAGCCTCGAGCTGCTGAATCTGACGCAGCCGCAGGTGATCGAGGAGATTCATTCCGCTTACCTCGAAGCCGGCTCGGACATTATCGAAACCAACACTTTTAGCGGGACCACAATTGGTCTCCAGGATTTTCTGTTTCAGGGCGAGCCAACAGGCGGGCGCAAAGATCAGGAATTTTTTCAGCGCGTGGTGGATGATGTCGATCTTCGCGCGCTCGTTCGCGAAATGAATCTGGCAGCCGCAACGATCGCGCGACGTGCGGCCGATCGAGCAATCAAGCAAAACGGCAAACACAGGTTCGTCGGCGGTTCGATCGGTCCCCTCCCCGTGGCCGCTTCCATGTCGCCGGATGTAAATGATCCGGGGTTTCGCGCGATCACATTCGACCAGCTGCGTCAGACTTATTTCGACCAAATCAGCGCCCTCGTCGAAGGAGGTGTCGATCTTCTCCTGGTCGAGACAATCTTCGACACCTTGAACGGCAAGGCGGCCCTCTTCGCGGTCGCGGATGTCTTCGAGCAAACCGGCAACGAACTTCCACTCATCGTTTCCGGCACCGTGACGGACAAAGCGGGCCGGACGTTGAGCGGCCAAACCGCGGAAGCGTTTCTGGTTTCGATCGCGCACGCGCAACCGCTCGTCGTCGGATTGAATTGCTCGCTCGGTCCGGATGAAATGAATCCGTTCATCGAGGAGCTGGCCCGGGTCGCGCCATTTTTCGTAAGCGCTTATCCGAATGCGGGTCTGCCCGATCCACTTTCCGAAACCGGCTTTCCGGAAACGGCGGAAACACTCACTCCAAAACTAAAACGCTGGGCCGAAAACGGCTGGCTCAACCTGGTTGGTGGTTGTTGTGGAACAACGCCCGAGCATATCCGCGCGCTCGCGGAAGCCGTGCGCGATCAGAAGCCGCGCGCAATTACGACGGACTCACGGAACAACGCGTTACAATTATCCGGTTTCGAACCGTTGAACATTACGCCGGACTTCGGCTTTGCTGTGATTGGTGAGCGAACCAACATCACGGGCTCGCCGAAATTTTCGAAATTGATTTTGAGCGACGATTTCGACGGCGCTTTGGCGGTAGCGCGACAGCAGGTGCAAGGCGGAGCCAACATGCTCGACGTCAACATGGACGAAGGAATGATCGATTCGGAAGCGTCGATGACGAAGTTCCTCCATCTGATCGGAAGCGAGCCGGAGATCTCGCGCATTCCGATGATGATCGACAGCTCGAAGTGGAGCGTGATCGAAGCCGGCCTCAAATGCGTCCAAGGGAAATCGGTCGTCAATTCGATCAGCTTAAAAAACGGGGAGGAGGAATTCCTGCGGCACGCTGCGCTGGTCCGGCGTTATGGCGCCGCGGTTATCGTGATGGCGTTCGATGAAACCGGCCAGGCGGATAGCTACCAGCGGCGAATCGATGTTTGCGCGCGCGCTTACAAACTCCTGACGGAGCGCGCAGGCGTGGCGCCTAACGACATCATCTTCGACCCAAACATCCTGACCGTCGCGACCGGCCTGGAGGAACATCGCAATTACGCCGTTGATTTCATCGAGTCGGTGCGCTGGATCAAGGCGAACCTGCCCGGAGCCCGAACCAGCGGCGGCGTAAGTAACATTTCCTTTTCGTTTCGCGGCAACAACGCGGTGCGCGAGGCGATGCACGCCGCGTTTCTGTTTCACGCCATCCAGGCCGGCCTCGACATGGCGATCGTCAACGCCGGCCAGCTCGCCGTTTACGAAGAGATCGAGCCGGAGCTGAAAACTCGCGTGGAAGATGTCCTGCTCAACCGGCGCGATGATGCGACCGAACGGCTGGTCGATTTCGCGGAACAGGTCAAGGGCGGCGAGAAAACGCCGATCGAAAAAGAGGCGTGGCGTCACGCGCCGGTCGAGGAGCGGCTTTCGCATGCGCTCGTGAAAGGCATCGTCGATTTCATCGAGGCCGATACGGAGGAAGCGCGCGCCAAGAGCAAGCGGCCGCTCGACGTCATCGAAGGGCCGCTCATGGCCGGGATGAGCGTCGTCGGCGATTTGTTTGGCGCGGGCAAAATGTTCTTGCCGCAGGTGGTCAAGAGCGCGCGGGTCATGAAGAAAGCGGTCGCGTATTTGTTGCCGTTCATGGAGGCGGAGAAACACGCCGACGCGAAGCCGCGGGCGCGAATTGTCATGGCGACCGTGAAAGGCGACGTGCACGACATTGGCAAGAACATCGTGGGCGTTGTCCTGCAATGTAATAACTACGAGGTGATCGATCTCGGCGTGATGGTCTCAGCCGCGAAGATTCTGGAGACGGCGCGGGAACGAAAAGCGGACGTGATCGGGTTGAGCGGGCTTATCACGCCTTCGCTCGACGAGATGGTGCACGTAGCGCAGGAGATGGAACGGGAAGGATTCTCCCTGCCGTTGCTGATTGGCGGGGCGACGACCAGCCGCGCGCATACCGCTGTGAAAATCGCGCAGCACTATCGCGCCAGCACCGTGCACGTTCTGGATGCGTCGAGGGCGGTCGGGGTGGTGAGCACTTTGTTGAGCGACGAACTAAAGGGCGACTTCGACGAAAAGACCCGCGCCGAGTACGCGCGGCTGCGGGAAGAGCACGCGGCGAAATCGAAAGAGAAAAAACTGATTACGCTCGAGCGGGCGCGAGTGAATCGGACATCGATTGATTGGACGTCCTATACGCCGCCGAAGCCGGAATTTGTCGGGACGCGCGTTTATGCGAGCGCCCCTGTCATCCCGAGCACAGTCGAGGGATCTCTAACTCCTTCAGGTGCGACGTCGCCCTCAGCTAAAGTTAGAGATCTTTCGACTCCGCTTCGCTCCGCTCAAGATGACAACCACAGTGGGACGCACACCATCTCACTCGACGATCTGATCCCCTACATCGATTGGTCGCCGTTCTTTCACACCTGGGAATTGCGCGGACGGTATCCGGCGATCTTTCAGGATCCGGTCGTTGGTCAGCAGGCACGCGAGCTATTTGACGACGCGCAGAAACTGCTCGACCGCATTCGCACCGAAAAACTCCTGACTGCTCGTGGCACTTTCGCGTTCTGGCCAGCGAAGGCAACGGGTGACGACGTCGAAGTCTTCCCGGACGAAACGCGGAGCAAGCCGCTGGCGACATTCCATTTCCTGCGCCAGCAAATTAAGAAGCCGGCCGCACAGTTCAATCATTGCCTGGCCGATTATATTGCGCCCGACGCGATCGACTACCTCGGCGGGTTTGCCGTAACCGCCGGCATCGGCGCGGACGAACTCGCGGCGAAATTTGCGGCCGATCACGATGACTACAACGCAATCCTCACCAAGGCTCTGGCCGACAGGTTGGCGGAAGCATTCGCTGAGTTTCTTCATCGGGAAGCCCGCATCGCCTGGGGATTTGGCGGGGATGAAAAACTTTCGCAGGATGAATTACTTCGTGAGAAATATCGCGGTATCCGTCCGGCAGCGGGATATCCGGCGTCACCGGACCACACCGAGAAGCGCACCCTGTTCGATCTGCTCGGCGCCGAAAAGACAACCGGCATCACGCTTACCGAATCATTCGCCATGCATCCCGGCGCCAGCGTGAGCGGCCTTTATTTTTCCCACCCTGAATCGAAGTATTTTGGTGTCGGCAAGATCGACGACGACCAGGTGCGCGATTACGCCGCGCGGAAGAACGCGAGTGTCGAGTACATCGAGAGGTGGCTCGGGCCAAACCTGGAGCGGTGAAGGCGCTCGGAACTTTTACATGCGTTGGGGCGCGACGCGTGATAAGCATCAACAACACTCCGGGGTGTAGCTTAGCTTGGTAGAGCGCCTGGTTTGGGACCAGGAGGTCGCAGGTTCAAATCCTGTCACCCCGATTTCATAGGTAAAAACGGACTCAATTCGGCTCGTTTTCGGTCACTCTTTGAGGGCCTTGTCGCCGTTATGTCGCCCGATCCCGCTACGGTAAACACCGGCGCCCGCCAGCCGTAGCCTTGCGCGTGAACCGAACTCGCCTTCATTCGTGGCGCACCACAAAGGGGGGAAAGTTTTGCGCGGCGCCGACAAGCGACACCACATCGTTGAGACCCGGCTCGTTAGGCCGCCCCTTGTTTGAGGGGCGTTGTTGACATCGGCGGCTCGCACGATATTTTCCCCCTCTAATTCAGCACTCCATCTCGGAGGCAAACCCACCCGGCTTGAGTCCGGGCATTATTGTCGGTCGCCAGTCGTCGGTCGTGAAGGGGGAAAACAAACGAGGTGGAATTTGCACGTCGCACACAAAACTAGCCGACCTGAAAACGGTCAGCAGACCGCACATTCTGCGAGCGACTTCCCTTTTATTGAAAAGCGGTGGCTCAGCAAAAACGAACTCGCCGCTCAACTGGGCGTTGGTGTTCGGACCCTTGAGAACTGGATGGCCCAACGGCGAATCCCCTTCCTGCGGCTGTCAGGCCGGCTTGTAAAATTCAATCTGGAACGCGTCGAAGCGGCGCTCGCCCGTTATGAAGTAAAAGAAATCCGAAACTAAATATGATCTCCTTCCCTATCTTTCTAACCACTGCCCAGATGGTCGACGATTTCCCAGATGCAAAGAGCTTCGAATCTTTAGAATCGCTAGAGAAGTCCACGTTCCATTACCTGCCAGGTCAGCATCAATTTCTCCGCCGGATCACCTCTTGCGAACGGAGACCCGAGATCGTCCACATCGTCGGAACGAAGAACGATACGTGCTTGGTCACTAAGACATCCACTGGCGAACACACTCGTGCTTATGGGGTCGCAGTTTTGGACGAAAAGGCCGGCTGGGGCAGGCAAATCTGAGCCGATACTGCGGTGTTCTCGTTGCGCATGACGCGAGACCACGTTATAGTACAGGACGCCTGATCGCGGGTTTACTCGGGGCTTCGGCCTAGATCAGCAACGTGTTTCCCTGGTGCGCCAGCCGAGAGAGAGTCGGCAAGTGCTGGGGATTCCGTAATATAAAATTAGCCGATCAAAATTGGGCGTTCGAAGCCGTCACTGTGGCGGCAGCTTTAGCAGGCGACCGCGCTGAATCTCAAGGCGCGCCAGAGAACGGTCGACACATCCTGATGGTGTGGAGTTTGACCTTAACTGACCGTTTTCAGACAGCGGTCAAAGGAGATCGGCCATGCCTGCTACAGAAGAAGTTCGCAAGACTTCAAAGACACCCGCCTCGGCGAAATCCGGTAAAGTGCCTCGATGAGTACCGGAGCATGTGTCGATTTGGGGAGCCTGTAATCCGAGGGGGCCACGCTTTCTGGTATCTCAGACAGGCCGTCGCTCCGCAAGCCTGAAATCGCATTCGCGCTACCGTTTCACCGCCGCGCCCAGCAAGCGCTCCCATTCGCCCAGCGTCCCTCGGAAACCAAGCTCACAGGCATTCTGCCAGCTCAAGTGAGCGGCAATCTCTCTGCGGCTTCCGCTCTTCGTGTCTGGCATGTTCCGGTAATGGCGACGGGAGACGAAAATGTGCGCGGCTAGCGGATCGTGCTCGGCTCGCATCGACTCCAAGACAGCCTCGGTCTGGCGGATCGCATCGGCGAGGCTTTTAAGTGCGTCCAGAAGCTGATTTGCGCCCACCTGTTCAGTTGAACATATACCCCCAAAAAGGTCAATGCCCTCCACTTCCAAATTAGGCCAATTTCAGCCTTCCATTACGTGGTCTGAACTGGTATGACCGGGAGTATGAACCCCAGACTCGCATCCCTCGTCGTTGTTCTCAGCGTTCTCGCCTTCGTTTCCGCCTTCGGAGCCCCAAAGAAAGCTCCTGTTACCGTCACGTTCACATCGGCCTGCGCAACTAAGGGCCAGCATGGCGTTGATCGCTGGACGCCAAAAACGGACGCGTCGCCCATTCCGAGTAAATCAGCGATTCAGAAGGTGACGCCCTCGGACATTTGCAAATGGCAGGGACCGGGGTCGAAAGTACCGCTGACGAAAAAAACTGAGACCAGATTACCAGTTGAACAAAAGTGGTACGAGCTGACTGGGCGCGTTGCTGACGTGCGCGTTGAGGCGGACGGCGACATTCACGTTGCGCTCGCGGATGCGAACGGAATGAGAGTCGGAGTCGAAGTGCCCGTTGGGACGCGTTGGTGCAAAATTCGCCAAACCGTATTCAGTTGGACGAACGCAAAATTTCCCTTCACGATTCAATCGAACAAGGTCTTTAAGGTGGTCAAGCCGCACGTCATCGCGGTGACCGGGAAAGCGTTTTACGACGTTGATCACGCGCCCAAAGATCATTCCAACCGCAGCACGATCCACGAGAAAACCGCAGCGTTTGAGATTCACCCGGTAGCGGCATTGCGGGTCATTCAGTAAGCCGCCCTGCAAATTCCACGCGAGCTTCCCGGGGCACGAACGCTCCCAGATCACTCTGCGCGGCTTAACCAAGGCGAGTAGAATTTGACGAGATTCACAGACTGACCCCTTCTGCCCTTCTGCGCCTTCCTGAGGCGTGATCGCAGCCTTCGGCGATGTCGGCTACGGGACTGTATCAACGACTCGCTTGCCGTTGATTAGGTCTTCCCAAGGATTATTCCAACGCGGACTTTCGATCGAGTCAGGCTCATTGTCTTTTGAAATCAGGTCGCACAGCTTCTTTGCCCACTGATCGCCCGGATACATTTGTAAAAGGCTATGACATTTTTGAGGCGTGTCTTCGTCTGCATTCGACACCGACAGCCAAAGATCGCAACGCAAGACCTCCTGATCGAATGGAGCGATCGCTCTAGCTCTCTCTAAGAAACGAAGCGCGTCGTCATCGAATCCGTTATCGTGATTCCACAGAGCCAAACTTACGAACAATTTCGGATCGTCGTTCGGAAGTAGCTCTGCGATTCGCCGCAAAATCACTCCACCGAACTCGCCATAAAACGCCGGCAGGAGTCGTTCCAAATTTCGAAGCTGCCTTTCCTGCTGTATCAAACGAATGAACTCAGCGGAATCGTCTGCTGATGCTTGCTTGCGATTCAGCCGCTCGGCGACTCGGTTCAATTCGAGAGACATGGATCATCCTCCCTTTACAATATCTCGCTTAAACTTGCCTGGAGTTGCAGTTCCGACATTGGTGTTACCGCCTTCGAGCGTTCTTGCCCGATAGCTCACTTCCTGTTCTCCAACCTTAATTGTCCGTTGAACACTCTTACCGACTTCGGGCGCGCCTCTACGCGCGATATCTCGCTGGATTGCTTTTGATACAGTCTCGCGCATTCCTTCTGGAAAGTGGCGCATACCATGCGCCGCAACATTGACCGAGCTGGTAGGGGCGGTTCTTGCCGCCGATAAGGGTCTTAAAGCAGCCATCTCGCCCAACTGAGGGACAGCGTGCTCAAGGGGAAAGCCGAAGTTCTGGGCAAAGGGCTGAGCAACCCATTGCTCGTAGGTATCCCCAAGATTTGCGAGCATTTGACGTATGACTTGGGATACAAACATCACGCGATCCCCAACTTGTCTGTCGATCTCAGGCCTCGTTAGAGTTTCCAACCCGGTCGGATCGCTCCCATCCACCGGATCGTCGCCGCAATAGCGGAAGAGATTCATTTCGGAGTTGCTGAATGCTTCGGGGGCAGAGCCGCCGGGGGAGAAAAGAGCTTTTTGCCCGGCACTTAGCTTGGCGCCTTCGGTTTGCAGGCCCATCGGGTCGGTCTGGAGGAAGCGGCCCATGCTCGGATCGTAGAAGCGATGCCGGTAATCGATTAGCCCGAGCTCACCGAGCCACTCGCGCCCCTGGAACATGAAACGGTTTCCCACCGCACTCACGCCATGTGGATTTGGGTATGGCGTACCGCTCCCATCCATGATCGTCGGTTTCCCGAAGGCATCGTAGCTGTATTTCTCGACGAGCCCGCCCCAGTAATCCAGCAGCGCCGTGACGTTGCCATGCATGTCGCTATGATAACGCAGGTAACCGAACCCGGCTTGCCAGCGCCATAGAATTTCGTCCGCGCCGGGCCCATAGGCGTTCCACGCCGCCAGTTGCGTCGGCGAACTCCACTCCATGATCGGTTTCCAATCGTCGTAGGTGACCACCTTCGTTGCCCCCTGAATCGTCCGTTTCACGCACCGTCCCAGCCCATCATACACAAACCCCGCCTGCGGGGCCGGGTTAGCCAAGGAAGTGAGCCGGTTATCCGCGTCGTAGCTGTATTGCCAGCCGCCCATCGCCGCGAAATTGAAGTTCCCGTCGTACTGGATTCCCTGCCCGCCCACGCTCGTGTACTGGTTCATCCCGTTCATGGCGTAGTTGGTCACGACTCCGTTTTCCGTAACGCTGCTCCGGTTGAGCTTGTCAGCGGTATAATCGTATTGCTGCTCCGTCACGGCATTGACCGCGGGGCCCGTCGAGACATTGTCGGCTTTATAGCTTACATGAGTCACTTGATTGGTCGCATCGTAGGTGAATCGCTCGCCTTTGTTTCCCTCCTCGTCGCGCCAGGTCGCCACTTCTCTTCCCACAGTATCGTATTTATACCAGCTCCGGGCAAACGGCACATCGCTCGCTCCGGTCTGCTCCCACATCGTCGGCCGGTTCAACCCGTCATAATAACTGCTCGGGACATTGGTCGAATCGTTGACCCCACCGCGGGTGTCCTGGCGTTTGATCATGTTCCCGGCGGCATCATAACTGTAGGTGATCCAGGGCGTCTGATTGCTGTCCCAGTAGATGTGCTGGAGCTGGTTGCGCTGGGTGTAATCGTAATAAGCGCCGTACTGGAGCACCCCGCCCGTATACATCTCCAGATTTTCCCGGTTCCCGTCCGCGTCGTGCGGCGTCACCACGCCGCGGGTTGGGTAACCGGCCAGGGTTTGGTCCTCCCAGAGTTTCCGATTGGCATCATCGTAGCCGAAGGCAACCGTCGTCTCGCCGTTGTTGGTTGTGATGCTGGTCATCCGGCTGGCGGCGTCGTAGTTCGTTCGAATCTCCTGACCCACGCTCCAATCCGCGGCACCGCTCGAAGCGGAGAGGTTCCAGCCGGCATGCCGGAGCCGGTTCCGGGAATCATAAGAGTCCGCGTAATCAAGGTGCTTATATTGGCCAGCGGGGCTCTTGTAGAGAATCAGGTTGCCAACAGCATCGTACCAAAAGGCTTCGTTGGGACTGGAGTTGCCGAAAGCCGTTGGATAGGTCTCGGTGATCTTGCGATGGACAGCGTCGAAGGTAAACGTGTAAACCGCGTCTTTTGCGTCTTTAGTCGTCTCGATGGTTGAGGTGACATTACGCTCATAGGTCGTCGTAATGGCAGGCTCCGACGCGCTGAGTCGCCAGTCAATGGCGCTCGTAATGCGGTTTGGAATATCGTAGATCCAGCTCCGGAAAGCGTTGTCGGCCCGAGTCTCTTTGGTCTTGTTGCCGACCCCGTCGTATTCCAAGGTCATGGTGTGGCCGGTGGTGGTGCTGCGGTCGGAACCGATCGCACTGTCCGTCCAGATTTTTCTATTTCGCTGGTCGTAACCGTAAGTGGTCACGTTCCAGCGCGGGTCGGTCGTCTTTTTCAAATTACCGACCTCGTCATACTCGAACAGGGTCCAGGATTCATCCGCGGTCCCTAGCGCAACCACTTGATCTTTCTTGCGCAAGTTTTCGTCGTAATCGAACACGACGTTCTTGCTCATCGGGGAGAGCGTGTATTTAACGGTGTTGGTGGTGTGGAGAAGCGGATTCGCCCAGTCCAGGCCATAATAATTCGTCGTGGTCTCGCCCATCGGGTTGGTGACGGTGAGGACGCGCTTGTATTCATCGTAGGTGTAGCGCGTCCGCTCATTCTCGTGACCAGCAAGGCCAGCGTTGGGATGATTCTCATCTGCAGTCCAGGCCAGGCTGCCATCCAAATTGTAAGCGCTCTGGATGTAGGTGCCGTCCTGATGCTGCACTTTGGTGATCTGCCCGCGCTGATTGTATTCATACGCGGTCGCATTCCCGCGCGGGTCAATTACCATGTAGAGTCGGTCGGTGTTCGGACCGCTCGTGTAGTAGTAATGGAGGGTCGGATGATCCTGCGGGTTTGGATCGCTCAGCGTGGCCGGCGGCCACGATTTCGACTTCAACCCCCGATTATCCGGATAATATTCAAAGTGTTCCGTGCCGCCGCTCCTCAGGGTGTGGGTGAGGACCTGGCCGAGGTTATTGTAGGTAAACCTCTCGGTGCTCGTATCAGGATAAGTGATCAGCGTCACTCGATTGCTGGCATCGCGCTGGAAATACGTCCAGTAACCGTTCTCATCCTTTTCCCCGGAATGGAGATAGGGATTGTTAGGGTCGAACGAGTATTCCCGGGTGGCGGGCGCCCCCGTCAGGTCGGTCTGCGGATAGGTGATGTTACGAACGGCATCGAGATCGTTCCGTTCGTACTTCGTCGTGTTCATGCGAGGATCAGTAACCGTCCAACCGTAAAAGCTGCTGGTGAAAGAATCCGCCTCGGTCCAGGTTTTGTTCTGAAAGTCGGTCCAAGAGAGCCCAGTCGCTCCGTAGGTAAGCGTGCGCCCTGCGCCGTCGCCGCGGGTCTCCGTGCGGCGCCACAAGTTCGGATCGGTCGTTGACGTAGGATACGTGGTTCGTGAAACGATCTGGCCATAGACATTCTTCTCCGCCTTGATCTGGCCGCGCCCGATGAAGTAGGGATCGCTGGTCGTTTCGGTCCAGGGCACGTATTCATATTCAATGTATTTCATCTGGCCTGCGTAACGCGGGTCGTCGCAGCTTTTAAGAACTCGACGGGTATGTCCGTGGTATACCGTTCCCGGCGTATCGTAGTTATTGGCATCCGCATAGGTGTAGGTGGCCTGGGCGGTATCGTCGTAGTAGGCGTGGTTCAGATAGGGAACATACTCGGGATAATAGTGTCCCTGCCAGACCCATTCGTATCCGTAGCTGACTGTCTCGATCGTGTTGCCTCGGCCATCGTTAGCCCGAACCGCTGAAAGCAGGACCTCCGAAGCCCAATAGGCGGCATTGTGGGTTGAATCGGGCCAGGGGTACCAATACGTGAAAGTCTGGTAAACGAATTCCAGATACCGGCCGCCAGGCTCGGTCACTTTCCAAAGCTTGCCGCTGCCGTCGTAACTCAGCGTGGTTTGTTGCCCGTATGGATCGATGATTGCGTAGCCCCGGTAGCCGTTGACGTGCTCGAAAAGCACCTTCCCGCCGTCCGCTCGCCACAGCTCGTAAGCCGCCCCTGAACCAGGAGTACAAGCGCCACTGGCGCAAGTCACCAGTTGATCGGACGCCCCGTGAGGTCCGCTCGCTTCGATAAACCACGGCGAATCGTAGACTATCGTGTCGAAGTGCCCGCCGTTTGGATATTGGATGCCGCGAACCGGCCCGTCGTAGAACCCGTCGCCGTTCCCCAAATCCTCGTCGGGGGGACGAACCCACAAACTCCACTGGTAGTTGTGGGTCCAGCCGGCGCTCCCACGGGTGTTGAAGGTGCGGGTGTACTTAAGTGGATAGGCGCCAATGCTTCCCGGAACGACGATGTCGTCGATCTCCCGCTTAGCATTGCCGGTGTAAGGGTCGTAGTAGCCGGCGGTGGTGATGCTGCCGTGATATTCCGCGGTCACGCCGCCAGGGTTGTCGTTGCCGGCCTGAGCAAAGGCCTGAGGAGCAAGTCCGATGCAAACAAAAGTTACGAGACTGAGGGACAAAAAGCGCAGGTTCATAGAGGATAACTAGTGGCTGCTCACAGGCCTCTTTTGCCACGGAGAATGGTTGGGATCGACGACGTAAAACTCGATAAGATGCTGTTGCCCCGGCAAGTACACCATTACGCGGTAACGGCCGGGCATCGCGCCGGGGCTAAAAATGAACAGCATTCGGCCCGTCGGTAATACTACCCCGTTGCCGCCGCCGCCTATCCGGCCACCGTCGAGCGGCACGACCGCCACTGGCGTGCCGGCCTGCGCGCTGGGGAACTGTAAAGTCACCGGTACGGTTTGGTTCTGCCTGACCATGAGCATGGGCACCCGGCCATCCTCGCTGAAAAGGTGTTTCTCTTTGTCCGCGCCGTTGCGCGCGATGACTTCGAGAGAAGCAGCGCTCGGGCTCGGAACGGCGCTGGGGCTTTGGGCGGAGGCCTCACGCAGCGCGATCGCGCTCAGCCCGAAGGACGCGAGGATAACGGTTAAGAGAAGCTGTTTATTCATCATGATGCGGATGGCTACAGCGTTGCGGAATGCAGCGCTTGGGAAAGACCGGGCGCAAATACCCGGCTCCAAGGGGGACTGAATCTTCACGAAAAACAGTTAAAGCCGAGGCATGATCGTTTTGGCAAGAACTTTTTCCACTAACGCGAAATGTTTCGTGCCGCTGAATCGATCACTGTATCCGGAGACAGCGGTGCCGGGGAGCGCCTGACTCCGTGAGACAGAAAAGGACTAAGCCGGTAACGCACGCCAGAGACCGACAAATTTGTGCGCGCTGCTGTAAGGAAGCACCAACTTGCGGGCAATCTCAGATACGTTCCGACCCGTGTGCGCCACGCGCCCTCGAAGCGCGCAACCCTGAATGAACACGCTCGCTGATGATCTCGCGTTCGAACGAGCATAAGTTGTTCGAGATTCGGACGACGCACGCACTAACCCGCGACCGCTGCCTTGTTCCGGCGCATTTGCCGAGAGATATGAAATACCGAACCAAGCGGCACTCGCGTCTCCGAGGCTGCACGCCTGCAACTGTGGCCCCGTTTCAAAAGGGCGCGCACTTCTTCCTCGTGGATGGCAATGGTTGGTGGGCGCCCGAATCTCACGCCCTTCGCCCGCGCCGCAGCCTGACCAGCGCGCACGCGTTCGACGATCAGTGTTCGCTCGAACTCCGCCACTGCGCAAAGCACGTGCATTTGTAGTCGACCGGCCGGCGAATCGGCGCTGGTGTCTATGCCCTGCGACGTGGCGATGAGCGCGACGCCATGTTGGTCGAACTCGGCGATCATCTGCGCGAGATGTGGCAACGAGCGCCCCAGGCGGTCTAACTTGAAACACGCGACAGCGTCAACCTTGCCTCGCCGAACCAGAGTCATCATCTCATCCAAGCCGAGGCGCGACGTTTTTGCGCCGCTCGCGGTGTCTTTGATGATCTGTATCTGCGCCGACTGCCCCCAACGGCGGCGGCAATACTCGCTTACTTCCCGCAGTTGTGAATCGTGCCGCTGATCGGCTGTGGAGACCCTTCCATAAATGACTACGCGCTTTGTTTTCATAGGACGCGGGTTCGCCCCGCATGAATAATACTGACAAGCGATGCGGGTTTTACCGCGGTGGCGTCACGAGGGATGAAACCCGAACAAAAACCGGGATAGTTTTTGTGCGCGTCCGTTAGCTGAATTTGGAGCGAGACGCATCGCCGAACAGCGGCTATTTACGAGGAGTGACAGAAGAGTCTCCACCACGGCCTCCGTTATCTCCGGAAATGCTTGATTACCGGCGAACGTTACAGGCAGCGGAGGATGCCTCTCACACCGACTATGACAAAGCTGTCCTCACGCTTTCAGGCGGCGCCCTCGGAATCACCTTCGCGTTTTTCAAAGAGATCGCCGCGAGGCTCGGAACCGGTCGCCCGGTTTGGCTCATCGCCGCTTGGATCGCATGGTGTACCAGCTTGGCCGCGATCTTGGTTTCATTCTACACCGCCGGGAAAGCGAACCGGAAAGCGATTCAGCAAGTTGACCAGAATACCGTGCCCGACAAGCCTGGAGGCGGCTGGGATCGCGCCACACGCCGGCTGAATTTTATTGGGGGCGCTTGTTTTTTGCTGGGCGCGATTTTCGCAATCTGCTTTATTTACCAAGCCTTCGGGCACAATGAGCAACGGACGCCCTCAACGCCCTACACAACCCCAGCAGCCGCGCCCGCAGCCGCAGCCGCAGCCACAGCCGCGCCCGCAGCCATCCCCAATCCCTCGGCAGCAACCGCCGCAACCGCTGACCGGCCACCCGGTCGCTGAGCCACCACCGCGGAGGTAGGATTTCGACAACGCAATGCGCGAAAGACAAGAATCGAAGAAGCGTGAAGAGCGAGTCAAATTGATTCGATCAGTTCCCCCACCGGACATTAGTTTCAAAGGTGGAAGACCAGTCGCGGAGCGGCCCCCACAACCGCCGCCCGCTCCTCCTGAACGGAAAAGCTGACCGGGATCGATCCGATCTGTAGCGTTTCAGACAGGACGACTCTTGTCGAACCGGAGTATCTCTTCGATCGCCCCGTCAGCGTCGAAGACCTGAACCTCTCCGACTCGCGACTTCATACGTTGCGTCGCATAGTCTACTGCATGCTGCTTGTCGCCGAAGAAGGGTTGAACCCCCGGCGCCTCGAACACCTGCCAGTAGCGCGATCGGAAGGGCCGGACCTGAATCGTTATCACAAAGGAAGACGCCGGGAGGGGGTGCATAGTATGCCGCCGGCCAATAATCCCAAAACGGTCACGGTATACAGATGCTATCCTGAAAAAATGTAGTCGAAAACTGAAATGCGCGGGCAACGAGCAATTGAGAATCATAATTGATCTTCACAAATGCACGGTCGCGCGTCCGCTAATCGAAGCGCGAAATTGCCCAGGGCGACGACGGTCAGTCAAGGGGGTCGCGCTGTTCCGGGGTCTCGAAAGATGTTTCTATCTGCCGTCGAAGTTCGCGCTGAACGACCGACTGTAACATCTCGAAAAATTTGAGCGATCGTTTCGCTGCCCGCTCATCAGTCGTCTGCAAGAAGTACCAGAACGAGTCCAAGTGCCGGCGCGCGCGTTTTAATTCGATGTCCGTCATCGCTGCCGGGTCTACCGCTTTCGCCAGAGAAACATACACATTCACATCGGTCTCCCAAGACAGACAGAGAACTCCGTGGATGCCCTTCTCAATACAGTTGGCAATCGCGTACAGATTTTCGACGAACGCAGTTACGTTCGCTTTCGCGGCATTCTCGCGGCGCATCAATTGGTCCCACTCATCGTCGCTCGGCATCTCCGGGTTGAACACCCAGTCCTTGTAAGAAGCGATGACGTATTCGACATCGCTGAGCAGCTTTGCCGTTGCGAGCGGATTGCCGCTGACGGTTAACTCAGCTTCGGCGCGCTCGTCCTCATTCCAATCGTCGTTCTCTTGCTCCATCTGAACTGCGGAGACGCCGCGCATCTTTGGGGTCACGACTCACCAAGTGCCAGCACCTCTAGCGACTCGATGTGTGAGAGCATTGGGGCATCGGTTTAGCAATCGGGAGAATAAATTCTTGTTCGGCGATACGCTTGAAATTAGTGAAAACCAAGAAGTTGCCATACGCAGAACTCACGAAGCAGGCGGCGTAGCTGAATCATCTTCGATGAAAGCAATTAGTTCTTTCAGACGTTGAACGCGACTGTAGAGCAAATCGACTGTTCCTAGTTTGTTTGAATCCGGTGAGTCATCCTTCAAAAATCCGGCATCATATAGCATTGCCTTCTGCTGAAGTAACTCCGTTTCGTCCCACTCCTTTTGGAACTTTCCGATCTCTTTGGCGGTCACACGCGGCGCAAACACCTTCTGTCGCGCAGCCGCGAGAGTTCGCGATAAAAAGTCGCCTAGTTCTGGGAGCGTTGGGAAGTCCCCGTGCAGAAACATCCTGTCTAGCATCTTCTGGCCTTCATGCTCCATTTCCTTTAGTTCATCGAGAGCAACGAACACTGACTGAGGCTCTCGTTCCGTGCGATCAATGCCGCCTTGTCTAATGCGATCTATCGCCGGTCGCGCAATGGCCACATCCGAATGAGTAGTGGACACTATATCGGTGTGTCGCTGCGGAGTCCAAGTGAGCCAGATGGGGTCGTTCTTACACACATCTTCACTGCCTGCGGTTTGTGTGAACGTAATCTCAATCAGGACGACCAGAATATCTTTCCGGGTATTCAGGGTAAGGAAGCCCGTTCCATCCGGCTGCGACGTGCCTGCCGGACGTGAGAAGGCAAAATTCAAACTGCGCCCGTCGCCTTGGAGAATTTTATCCAAAGTCGGCTCGATTCGATCAATCCGAACGGCCCTTGGCGGCTCATCATGTATCCAACAGCCGTGTATGTCCGCCGCCAGATTATACGCAGGCCCATTCCCTCGATTATCGAAGTGCAGAAGGAGATCGACTATCGCGCACGTCTTATCAAAAGCCGGGACGTGCCCAAAACGAAATGTAATTTTACTACGTTCGGGGTTGTAGAAAAACTCCGCCCGCTGTGGTGCTTGGGGCGATGCTGTGACGAATGGCGGAGCTTGATAAATCGTTTGGTGAACATCCCGCCCGGCGGCAGCTACGTTGCCGCTTACGTTTGCGGCATAGACGTTCTCCTTAGGTGCGGAAACCGGCGGCGTAGATTGACGAGAAAAGAACTTAGCCCATACCCACCAAGCGCACGCGAGTGCCAGCAAGATCAAGGTGGCAACAAACGCCTTCATTCGATGCTCCTCGGGGATGCCCGGGGCAACAGTGGAGGCTACGGTGAGCAGGAAAGTCACGGCGATTGAGGCCGCTCCCACGGTAGTCTTAGACATTACCGACCAGTTTCTCGCAAATGACAGCCTTCGCAATAGTGAAGGTTGTATCAAAAGGTAGCATCTCGGCCATCGCGTTTCTTCTTCCGCTCATCAAGGCGTCCACGAAAGCTGAAGTTGTGCGGCAGATTCAAATCGCTCCCCTTCGAGTTCATCGAACGTCGGTTCAGTTAATTGCCTGGCCAAAAAGATTCCAGGCGGGGGGTGCACCAACTCCACGATCCAAGGAAGGATCATCCGACATCATCCCACATCATCCCACGCGGCAAATGAACAGTTGCGCGGGCCGCTCACGGGCAGCCAAGATCGCGTTCTTATGAAAAAACTAAGTTGTATCGCGTTCAGTTGCGTTGTGCTCCCGAGTGGCAGGCTGCAAATGGAATTCGAGAGTCCGCAAACCCACGACCCGACGAACATCGACCCGTTTAGTACAAGGATGCTTTACATCGCCGATGTAGCCCAACTATTGCGCCTCTCACCTGCGACCGTTCAACGCATGTCCACTCGCAAACGGAACCGACTGCCGTTGATTCGCGGAGTCGGCCGACCCCGTATCCTCGAAAAAGACCTCTACGCCTATGTGCAGGCGCAAGGGCAGGCGGAAGCGCGGATGCAAGGGCAAAGGCAAAGGCGGACGAAAGGGCCGTGGGACGTGCTCCGCTATCTTTAAGCCGGTGACGAGCGGTCGGCGCGTTCGAAATACCAGCGCGCGTCGACGTTCTCTTCATTGGCCGGGCAGGTATCGGTAACCTGCGTTAGGTGTCCGCAACCTTGCGTGGAGACTTTTGCGGCGCGCCCTTCTCGGCGCGAGAAAACCAAAACTTAGGGGGCTCTAAAACTAATCGTTATGTTGTCAGTCCACCCGGCAGAGTCTTGAGCAGACGGCGGGTTTCGCCGACCGCGCGGTCATCCGTGCAGCCCTGTCGCTGTGCGCTGACCACGTCTCCTTCAAGAACGCCTGCGGTCGCATCGCTGCATCCGCCGGTTGTTTCGTCATAACGCTCACGAAGGCGTCTCACGGCGTTCGCGACGATTCCACTCACTACATCCCGCGGATCACGCCCGAATTGCTGGCAATACCACACGACCTGTTTTACCGCTGATGGATACAACTCGATTAAGATGTTTTTCTCAACCCGATTTGCCACTTCTTTGTCCAGCGTGCGCTGTGTCTTCAGTTTTTTCATGTTGGATAAAAAAAGCCTGTGCAGGAAAGGCGTGAACCTTTTCGCCGCACGGCATCACCCGGAACGACTATCCCCACACAGGCTTGTTCTCTCAGTTGTTTGCGCCGCCGGTTGATTAGACCGGGATCTGAGTTGGCGACCGCTGTTCACGCAGCGACGCGGCAATGAACGGCCTGCGGCAGGCGGGCGCAAGCGATGAATTGCAATAGAGCTTGACTGGCGCGTCGCTGCCCCCACAAGATCGATCCATGAAAATAATTGTTTCCCTCACGATCAGCCTGCTATTTCTCGTAAGCACCTTCAGTGCTTTTGCTAAGGAGAAGACATTCAGTAACGGTTGCACCCGGAGTTGCGAGCCTTCCAAGAAGGGTGAGAGCGGCGAATGGACGACCCTTCCGAACGGCAATTCGACTTGTTCTGGAACAGCCGGGCCACTCACCTGTGACCGTGTGCCAGTCACAACGGGGCCGAGGCATTTCTCGGCAACAACGATATTCGACACCAAATCCGGCGAAGCATTGCCGGTTAAAAAAGCTGACGCGAAGAGCGTCCTCGTAACGTCACCCACTCCGTCGCCCAAGGCTACGGCAACGAAGAAGAAATCCGACCGCTGATCCACAACGTTCGCTCGGATCGCAAACCAGAATCCCGACACTGCATTCGCGACACAGAAGCGGAATACGTCGCGCAGCGCGAGTTTCTGTAGACCTTGCTTGGGGAGATTGGAATTGCCAATCCGCTTCGATCCGGGTCACTCTTCAGTCCGGTCTGATTCCCCTTGAGTTCGGGACTTGGATTAGGTCGGGCGGTTGACAGCCGTTCCGCGGATTTGAATACCGACCCGACCACTTATCCTTCGATAAAATTTGCTCTCTTACCGCCTGCGGCTGATTTTAGGTCATGAGCAATGGTACCCCTTCGCCAGCCCCAGCGCCGCCCGCACCTCCGGAAAAAATCGTCTACATCAATTTCTTCAGCAAAATTGACGATGCGAGCGCTAACAAGTTCATGACGATCTGCGCCGAGATTATTAAAGCCGAGAATCCGACCACGTTATATTTCCTCTTTGCATCTCCTGGTGGCAGTGTTGATGCCGGAATCGCGATCTACAATTATCTGCGGGCGCTTCCGGTGAAATTGGTCATGCACAACAACGGGTCAATTGACTCAATCGCCAATGTGATATTCCAAGCTGCCGACGAAAGACATGCGGCACCGCACGCTAGTTTTCTTTTCCACGGCGTTGCGATGGGCTTGGAAAAAGTAAACTTGAACCGCTCTCAGATTCAGGAACTCCTGAGCCAAATAAAGGCTCTTGAAGATAAGATCGGGAAAATCTTATCGGAACGATGCCAACTAACGATCGCCGAGGTGCAAGCCCTCTTCCTCAACGGCGAAACCAAGGACACCGATTTTGCGACTGCGAAGGGCATTGTTCAATCGGTCACGCAACCCGTCATCCCCAAAGACGCTAAGTTCTGCAGTTTGAACTTCTCTTAGGGTATTGGGATCGCCACCGACGAAGACAACGTCGGAGGGCGCGTTTTTGAAAAAAACCGCGTTCATTGCCCGGTATTATACACCCCTGTCAACACCGGCGCAATCTAGGCGGGACGGCTTCCACTCAGGCCGCAAGCTTAGCCGCGCTTTCTTCCTCCGCCGGTTTTAAGCGCCAGCAAGAGCGGCTCAGGATTTCTCACGCCGCCAACCGGTATTTCTCGTTGAACTGTCTGCCGGTGCCAGGCGCGCCGGGGTGTTTCACTTTAACTCGCCGAAAAGGTTTTTTCGCCGAACGCGAGGGCGGCTCAATCGCCCAAAAAGCAGCAGCATCCTTCTTTGTGACTGCTCGGTTGTAATGGCGAAACAACATCGTCGGGTCTGTGTGCCCCATTAAATTGTTCAGCCGGTTTACGTCCTCATACATAGCCAGCCAGCACGACGCGAAAGTGCGGCGGGGTCCGTCCTGCACCCAAGGCTTGATGCCAGCGTGGTCGCGAAGCGCGCGAAGTCGCTTGCGGAGATTATCGCGTGCGGCCGCCAGCGTGCCCGGCTTTAGCTTCCCCCCGGTAGATAAATAGAATTCCAGCCACCGAACAAGAAGAGGCTCCATTTCAATCACGCGCCGCCGCCCCGTTTTAGAGACCTCGTCGCTGATAATAATGAACCTCTCGTCCATGTTGATGTCATCGGCGGGAAGCCGCCGTACCTCTTCTGGTCGAATGCCGGCGAACAGACAGAGAAGAACGTAAGGCAAAAGTTCAAGATCGTTTTCCAGGGCTGCCTTCAACAGCGCTTTGACTTGATCGTTGGTGAGCGTCTCCCGCTTCGGTTTCAGCGAGCCAATCTCCATAAGCAGAATCGGATTCCCGTCACACCATCGGCGCTTGATTGCGAAATTGAACGCGGCGCGCAGGGCCACCAAATTCTGTCGACGAATGCTCACCGTCGCCCCCGTCAGAAAGGGTTCGATATCGTCGGGCGCCAAATCACTGACGAGGCGGTCGTGCAACTCGGAAAAGCGACTCAGCGCATAGCGCAAAGTATTCCGATAGCTTCGCGAAGCCTCTTTCTTAGCCTCCTGAACCCGCTCCAGCATCAGCTTGAATGAAACGCTGCCGGCCTGCCGCCTTCGCCATTTAAGGAAGTGCTCGACCGCTTCTGTTAGAGTCGCACCAGTCCCCTTTAATCGGTCGAAAGCCCCCGCCGCCTCTTCGACTTTGCCCGCCGACAGAAGGGTGGAAGCCGTTCCGAAATTCTCCAGCCGGATGCGCTGTTGTTTGCAAAATTCCTCCCCAACTTTCCGACTGTCAAAGTAGCGGCGCTCCCGCACCCCCCTGCTGCTGAGCGAAGGGGGAAGATTGACCACCCAAGGCGCATGAGGCTTTGTTGTCTTCTTCGGCTCAAGCGAAGGGCGGCGCGGCATCCAAAAACTGTCGCCTTTATCGCCCCTAAAGCAACCCGATTCGTGCGAGATGGTGCGAGACAATGCGAGACAGTGCGAAGGAGAGCTTGATCTCCTAGGCTACGCCCCCTACTTTGGGACCAGGAGGTCGCAGGTTCAAATCCTGTCACCCCGACCATCGCAATCGCGACAGCGAATGAAATTTCTTTCGGCGACAATGGCAGCGTTAATCTTCGGCGTCGTTATCCTGCGTGCTCAGGAGCCGCCATTGCCGGCTGCCACCGAAACCCCTGCGCCGAGCCCGAGCGCGCGGCCGCAACTCGACATCCCTGACATCCCGATGACGGTGGAACCTTCGCCGCTGGTTCCGAACACGTCGCCCGTGCCCAAGAAAACCGTGCCCTCGCTCCCCGAGCTCGATGCGGCCTTCCAGCATTCCTCGTTAGGCCAGGCCGTCGAAGAACAACGGCTCCATCTGGAATGGCGGAAGCTGAAGAACCGCGCCAGCGCCGATCCCGAGGTCATCGCCGCGAAAAAAGCGGTCGATACCGCGCGGCCGCGGACGGATGTGGAAAAGCGCAATCTGATGCGCACCTATTATAAGGTTTTCTACGCCCACATGCAGGCGCTTGCCGAAACTCCCGAAATAAAACCGTATTTGGAACAGAAGAAGAAGGAAGCGCTCAACAGCCTGGCCCAACCGACCCTCCACCCGGACCCGACGCCGACCCCCAGCCCAAGCGCCACTCCCTGAATTTAGGCCTAACGACTCGTCACCGGCCGAGAAGGCGGCTTGCCGAACCTCGATTACCCGCTAGGATTTTCGCCGCACCCCTTCTGGCGCGTTCGTCTATCGGTTAGGACATGGCCCTCTCAAGGCCGAAAGACGGGTTCGATTCCCGTACGCGCTGCCAATTCAGGACTGTTGCCTCGCGAGTCTAATCGTCGTCGCTATCGCCTTTGATCGCGGTGATCGATTTTACGATGGTCGCGACGTCCTCGGTGTATTTCTTATCCGCCTCCGGAGTGCCAGCCTGGAAAATCGCGAAGTAACTTTGCTTGTCCACGCTGAAGGCCAGGATGGCGAGTGTCCGCGGGGAGCCTTTGTCCTTGCCCGTGTAATCACGCTCAAGAAACTTGATGCCGTTCTCTGTCTTGAATTCCGCCGGCTCGCTCGGCTTGACGTTGTCGAAACGTTTCTCGACCTCTTTAAACGTTTCCTCGATCGCACCCTTGGCGTTAGTCGCCTGCACCGGGAAAATGCTGATCGCGTAGGCGGCGCCTTTCGGTTGCGCGCTGATGATGCCCGCGTCGGTAATCTCAGCTTTCCAGTCGCTCGTGAAAGTCACGCTGAACTGCGGGTTGTCTTTCGGGAACTTCAGGGTTTTGGCCCGGAGAAGACCAGCCAGAGAGACCGTGAGCACCACGCACAGCGCGATCGTTTTGAATTTCATATCGTTCACTCTAGCGGCGAGCCGCGACTTACGGAAGCAGATTCAACCCGCTGGCTTTTCGTTTCGTGCCCGGGAGCGAATCAGGACCCCCCGCAACCCGAAATAAACCAGCAAAGCCGCCGGCACTGCGAAGAAGAGCGACCCAATAAGTATCGGCCGGCCCACGGTGAGAAACGTTGTCCATTCCATGAAGTCCGAGAGGGCCACGCGGCGATAACCTGGGCGCTGGGGAAGGCGGTGATACAAGGCCCACATGCCAAGTTTGTATTGCCAGACAAACATCGCCGGGACCACGGGCAGCAGAATATCGTGCAATTGCACGGTGATGACTGCGGCGGTCTTGTTTCCCTTGCACGCCCAGGTGGTCAGGAAGGCCAGGACAGTTTTCAAGCCGAAGAGCGGCGTGAACCCGAAGAACATCCCGATGGCCGAACCGAGCGCGATCGCGTGCGGCGTATCCGGCAGCGTCATGAGCGTCATGTGATGCGCGCGCATCCAGCGTTTTAGCCGCCGCCAGAGACTGACGCGCGGCTCGGCGGCGGTTGCCGGCTGGCTCAGCTGCGTTTCGTCGAGGCGCGGATCGACCATGGCCTAGAATAGCTCCGTTTGCCGCGCCGTGGACGGAATCATTTGGCCCAGTGCTTTTCGCATCCGGAGCGCGGCGTGCGGCGCGTAATCGAGCGCGTTGTTGTTGAAGACGACGTGGACTTCTTTCGCCTCTTTGCCGAGTTCGCGAGCGCGTTCGGCGACTTCCTCGATCTCTTCATCGCTGTAATCGTAATTGAAGCGCGCGGCTACCGTTTTGCCGGTGGTGTAAGCGTGCGCATCACGCCCATGAAGGCGCAGATAAGCCAGCTCCGTGTTCGTGATCGCATTCAGGTCCGGCGGCATGATCGTGAAATGCTTTTGCGCCGGAGCATCCACCGAAACGAGCGTGGCGGAATGCCGGCGGAAGAAGCTCAGCGTCGGTTCCAGGTTCTCGCCTTCCACCCAATTCCGGTTTCGCAGCTCGACCGCGATCCGGTAATCAGCCAGCGCGCCTAACAAGTCGTTGAGCTCGCCGAGCTGATGTTTCTTCGGCGAAAACCCGGGCGACAATTGCAGAAGCAAGGCGCCAAGCTTGCCGGCGGCGCGCAGAATTTCCAGGGGCCGGCGAAATTCGTCAATCATGGCCCGCTCGATTTTCGCCGTGAGCTTCACCCTGCCCTTGGCATCCGCTTCCGCGGTCTTCTGCAAAGCCGGCGGCAACAATTTCAGGTTCGCCGAATGCCGCGAGAGCAGCTGGTGCAATTTGATATCGAATACAAAATCATCCGGCGTGCTATGGGACCAGCGTTCCACCAGGCGCGCGTCCGGCACCGAGTAAAAGCTCGAGTTCACCTCGACCATCTCAAAATGCTGCGCGTACCACGCAAGCCGATCGCCGGCCGGCATCTTCTTCGGATACCAATGTTCGACAAACCCCGGGTCCGACCAACTGGCCGTGCCGACGAGAATTTTGGGTTTTGCTTTCGGCTCCATGCGCTGGCGAATTCGATTCCTTTTTGGGCGGGACCGACAGATATTTTGTTATTGCCGAAAGAAGTCGCGCCGGCGATTGTGGTCCCATGAAATGCTTCCCGCCTCTGAACTCTCTTCTCCCTGGCCTCTGCATCGCTCTCGTGGCAGCACAGTCGCTCGCCGGCGTTCCAGGAGAGTTTGAGGATACTGGCAGCATGGCAATCAGCCGCTTCGCTCACACGGCGACGTTGTTGCCGACCGGAAAAGTCCTCGCCGCGGGAGGCGACCACTTCGCGCCTCCGGGAGGCCCCGACCAAAAGCCGAGCGAGCTGTACGACCCTGCGACCGGAACCTGGACCGCTACTGGCCCCCTCAATCAAGAACGGTTTCAGCACACGGCGACGCTTTTACTTAACGGCGACGTTCTCGTGGCGGGCGGCTTTGTCAGAGGCACGATCTACCCCAACGCTCTCGGAAGCGCGGAACTCTACAATCCCTCGAGTGGTGCTTGGACACCCACCGGAAGTCTTAGCGCAACAGGCGAACATACCGCGACCTTGCTGCCGAATGGCAAAGTGCTGGTCGCCGGAGGCCATGCCTTTTCGGGCCAGGGCTTGGACCTTCATACCAATGCCGCGGCTCTTTACGATCCGGCGAGCGGGACTTGGAGCGCGACTGGAAGCATGGCGGACAGACGCGCGCGGCATACCGCGACGTTGCTGCCCAACGGGAAAGTGCTGGTGGCCGGAGGTTATGACTGGAACTCGAGTTCCACTCGCGCCAGCGCGGAACTCTATGACCCGGCGACGGGGACTTGGACCCCAACCGGAAATCTTACGCAACCACGTTCGGATCATACCGCGACTTTGCTGCATGGCGGCAAGGTGTTAGTTACCGGCGGCAATTCGGTGAGTACCTCTACGCCGGCTCAAAGCGCGGAATTGTACGATCCTTCAACCGGAACTTGGACGCCAACCGGCAGCCTGTCGGGTGGTCGTTCTTATCACACGGCGACATTGCTGGCGGGCAACAGGGTTCTGGTGACAGGTGGTCGCGATGCGAATGGTGCTCTCGCGACCGCCGAATTGTACGATCCCGCGACCGGCGCCTGGCATCTAACCGGCAACATGTTGCAGCCGCACAGTACCCACACGGCGACGCTCCTGCCTAACGCACAAGTCCTGATCGCGGGCGGAGGATCTTCTGAAATTGGCCGAAAGGCAGAACTCTACACGGAACCGCCAACGTCCCCTCATCTGCTTAATATCTCCACTCGCGTGCATATCCAGACCGGTGATAACGCCATGATCGGCGGCTTTATCATCACAGGAACAGAGCCCAAGACTGTTCTCGTTCGCGCCATTGGACCGTCGTTGGGGATAGCTGGAGCGCTCGCCGATCCTGTGATCGAAGTGCATGGCCCTTCGGGCGAGCTGCTGGCCACCAATGACAATTGGGGCGATGCCGCGACCAAGCAGCAAATCATCGACAGCGGGTTGGCGCCGAAGAACGAGTTGGAGTCCGCCCTTTGGGGAGTAATTAATCCGGGCGCCTACACCGTCGTGGTTCGAGGGAAGGATGATGCTGCCGGGATCGGCTTATTTGAAGTCTATGATTTGGATCAGGCCGCCGATGCCGCCCTGGCGAACATCTCCACGCGCGGTCTCACGCAGACTGCCGACGACGTTATGATCGGCGGGATCATTGTCGGTGGAGGAACGATCGGCGCGACGACCACAGTCGTAGTGCGCGCAATTGGTCCGTCGATTCCGATTTCTGGCGCGCTGGCCGATCCGACCCTAGAGCTGCGCGACGGCAACGGTGGTCTCGTGGCCTTCAACGATAACTGGAAAACACGTGCCGATGGAAGCAGCCAGCAGGCGGAGATCGAGGCGACGACCATCCCCCCTTCACAGGATCAGGAGTCGGCCCTGCTGCAGACCCTCGCGCCAGACAATTATACGGCCATCGTTCGCGGGAAAAACGACTCGACCGGGATTGCATTGGTCGAGGTTTATCATCTGCGTTGATCGAACGATCATTGCGCAGGAACCCACGATTTCAGCGATTCGATTCCTTCTCTTCGGAATGTCCAACGTGCGTGCAGCACGCAGCGACGACGGTTGGCTTGTGCAAACAAGCTCCCCCGGACCTTTTCGTTTCGTCCATATCGAGCGGCCGGCGTTGTGCTCTGCGAGCCGATGTTCAACATCCGCGCTGACGCCGATATAAAATCGCTTGGCGGGATTCTGAAGGACATAGACGCGGTAGTGGCGTCACGCGCGAGGGGAATTTGGTTGCGGGGGCGGGATTTGAACCCGCGGTCCGGCGGCTGCCGGATTATGAGCCGATCTTTTTTAGACCCGTGATTGAGTAGAATCCTTTTCCGCGGCCTTGTCTCTTCAGACGATTTTCCAATTTGCGCGCAGCGCTCAAACATAGTGGCTCACTCTCCCAGACTAGGTGCCACGGACCCTTTCCTTTGGTCCAGCGCGAGCGACCGGCGTTATGCTCCGCAAGCCGCTGTTCGACGTTCGCAGTCACGCCGATGTAAAATCTGCCCGAAGGATTCTTCAGAACGTATACACGATAAGCGCTGCCCATCGTTTTGGTTGCGGGGGCGGGATTTGAACCCGCGGCCTTCAGGTTATGAGCCTGACGAGCTACCAGGCTGCTCCACCCCGCGTCTTGAAGTCGGCATTATGAAGGCCAGATGCCGGAACGCAAATCAAATCGTCCGCCGAGCTCTCGGCGCGGAAAATTCGCATACAAGGCGGGTACGCAAAAACCCCAACGGAGCCGCAGTCAGCGCGGTCGTTGGGGTTAGAGCGAATAACTATTTACAGAAGATGATAGACTTCCGCGACAGCCACGCCAGTGCCGCTATTCTTGCCCGATAGGATCGCGGTGTACTGTCCAGGCGGCAGGATTATGACGACCGCCGACTCGAGGTCGTTCTGAGGCGGCATCCCGGTGGCCGTGATCAGCGCGGCCTGGCTCACGTCATCCTTCCAGTTGTCATCGGAGATGAGCAGCGTGCCATTGACGTTGTGAAGTTCCAGCGTCGGGTCCGCCAGGACATTTGCAATGCCCGCGAGCGAAGGCCCAATGCCGCGGACGATTACTTTTTCGCTGGCATTTCCGTTTCCGAGGATAAAGCCGGCAATCATGACATTGCCATCTGCCTGCACCAATCCGCGGGTGCTGATGTTGGCCAGCTTTGAATCGGTCGCCAGATCCAGGTCATACATTTCAACCAGACCGATGCCGGTTGTTCCATTCTTGCCCCGTAACACTGCCGTGTAATTGGCGGGCGCCAAGGTCGCGACAATTGCTGATTCCGAGTCGTTGGTCGGCGCGAGTGTGCTGTTTTGAATTTCAGTCTGCTGGGTATCTTTCCAGTTATCATTGGTGGTGATGAGCGAGCCGTCCGCTCCGTGCAATTCGAGGACGGGATCAGAGAGAAGCGGACTTAAGCCAGTGAGCGACGGGCCGATTCCGCGCACGATTACTTTCTTGGGAGCGTTGCCAGTAATGATGAATCCACCGATCGCAACGTTCTCGTCGGTCTGCACGTTCAGGCGCGTGGAGATGTTGAGGAGCTGGGCGGGACTGGGAGTCGGGGTTGGCGAAGCAGCCGGGGTCAACCCTGGACTTGTGACGTTGTTCGTATCGAGGGTGACAGCTCCAGTTAGCGCCAAAAGTCGGCCAGTCACCGTAGTTCCACTCACCGTAGTCACAGAGGCGTAGGCGAGAATATTTCCGATAAAGGTGCTCCCGCTGCCAAGCGTAGCGGAGGTGCCCACCTGGAAGTAAACGTTCCGGGCGTCGGCTCCGTTAATGAGAGACACTGACGAGCTGCTGGAGGTAATCAGCGTAGTGCCGATTTGAATGACGAAGCGAGCGCTCGGATCATTCTGGGCGTCAAACGTCAGAAGCCCGTTTGAGGTTGCCGAAGTGGCATAACGATAAACGCCGGGAGTGAGCGTTTTGCCGCCGAGATCGGCACCCGTCAAATCATTGGCAGGCGGCGAGACGAGGCCGGCAAAGGCAGTGTAAGCGGCGGCGTAATCAGCGTGGGCCTGCGTCGCGGTAGGGTCGGCGGCGTGGAGCCCGCCGTTGATGATGATTCCGGGAGGAAATCCAGTGATGGCGGAGCCGGGGCTAACGCCGACGCTGCTGTCGAAGTGACTTGCGCCGGTATTGGTCACGGTGGACGCGCCAAGGACGGCGAAATTCTCGGCTGATCCGAGAGATTGTGCCTGGGCGTGCGTCGCCAGGGTCGATAGCGCGGTGACCGCGAGGAAAGATCTCAGGACGAGCCCGAGACGAAGTGCATTAATTCGATAGTTCATTTTGTCAGTTCTAATATTGTTGAGTGATCCTTCGGCTGACCCAATTGGGCAGACCCCGGGAAGTTCTTCAGAGGACACGAAAGAAAGCTGACCTCACTGCGGCCCCGTATCCTGGGCCGGAACGATCAAACTCTGGTAATCCGCAGTCGCAGGAGAAACCTGTGCTCGAATTATGCGGCTATAACAGCATTACCCGGTCCGCGGTGTCGGGTATTATTACGCAGCACGCGTAGCCACGATTTGATCCCGGCAGGCGATTGGCTCCAGAGGTAGGATTCGAACCTACGACCAATCGGTTAACAGCCGACCGCTCTACCACTGAGCTACTCTGGATCGCGACGCACCGTCGATCGACGGGACGTATATTTTGCCCACGCGGGTTCTGACAGCAAGTGATCTTTGCCCTGGGATTGACCGATCGCCCGCGTTGGTCAGGAAGATCGCGTTAATGCAAATTGTAAACTTCAACCAACCCAATGCCTGTGCTCCCGCTCTTGCCGGCCACGATCGCGGTGTAACTGCCGGGCGAAAGCATGATCACAACCGCCGATTCAAAATCATTGTAAGGCGCGAGGGTCGTCGAGGCGATTTTGGTCTGCTGCGATTGACCGGTCGAATCGTCAATTTTCCAATTGTCGTTGGATGCGAGCTTGTCGCCCTGGCTATTACGCACCTCCAGGGTCGGGTCGGCGAGCGTGCCCGCGACGTTCAGGGAAGGACCGATGGCCCGCACGATTATCTCGCCGCGACCCAAACCCTCTGGCCCCAAAATTACACCGCCGATCATGACGTTGTCTCCCTTATCGACAAAACCGCGCGTACTGATATTGGCGAGCTCGGCCGGGGCATTCGCGTCCAGGTCGTACACTTCCACGAGTCCAATCCCTTGGCCGTTGTTCTTTCCCCTCAAGATGGCTGTGTAATTGCCGGGGTCGAGAGTCCGCACCAGCGCGGCTTCCAAGTCGTTTGAGGGAGGAATCGTGGTCGCTCGAATCGCCGCCTCCTGGGACTGCCCGGTCTGGTCGTCAATTTTCCAGTTATCATTTGTGACCATGGACCCGTTAGCGAGATGCAGCTCGAGCGTCGGATCCGCGAGGCTTCCCGCGAAGGGGAGTGATGGACCTGTCCCTCGTAACATCACCTTCTTGGGCACGCTCCCCGCAATGATGAAACCTCCGATCAGTACTTTGTCGTCGGCCAGAACGTTGAGTCTCGTGGCAATATTCTGTAATTGCTGCGGAGCACTGAGCGTGGTCGGATCGTAAATTTCCACACTGGAAAGGGGTGGGCCGAAGTCACCCGCTGCCACCAGCACCTGGCCATTGGGCAATAGCGTGGCGGTATGAGCCGCCCGGGCTCTTCGCATCTCGGTGCCGAGGCTCCAAGTCCCAGTCGCCGGATCGAAAAGCTCAGCGATCGCACCGAAATGGGTGGCTTGAGAAGCGAAAGCGGATCCGCCTGCCACCAGCACCTTGCCGCTGGGCAGCAGAGTCGCCGTGTGATTCACCCGTTCGGCCGTGAGATTGCCGGTGGTGTCCCAAGTCTTCGTCGTGGGATTGTAGAGTTCGGCGGTGCCGAGACTGTTGACATAACTACCGCCCGCGACCAGTACCTGGCCGTTCGGCAACAAAGTCGCGGTTTGACTATCCCGCGGGCTTTGGAGACTGCCGGTGCCGGTCCAACTCTCTTTCGCTGGATTGTAAACCTCGCAACTGGACAGATCCTCGCTAACGGATCCTGGAGGCGGAGTAAAGTGGGAGCCCCCGGCAACCAGGACGGTGCCATTGGGCAGCAAAGTCGCCGTGTGATTCATGCGAAATGTCCCCATATTACCGGTGATGGCCCAAGTCCCGTTGGCCGGATCGTAGATCTCTGCGCTGCCCGAACTCGTGCCTCCTGCGGAGCCTCCTGCCACAAGCACCTTTCCATTCGGCAAGAGAGTGGCGGTGTGAAATCGCCGCGCTTGATGGAGATTGCCGGTAACACTCCAACTTCCAGTCGCCGGATCGTAGAGCTGGACGACGCTGGCCCCTCCGCCTACCACCAACACGTTGCCATTTTGCAGGAGGGTTGCCGTAGCTAATACAAAAGGTGCGACAACGTTGCCGGTTGCCGTCCACAGGCCCGTAGCCGGATCGTACAGCTCGGCGGTTACGAGAGGGGTTTGCCCGTCGCTCCCGCCTGCGACCAACACCTTGCCACTCGGCAGAAGCGTCGCGATGTGCCCATCTCGCGCAGTCGCCAGACTGCCGGTGAAGGAAAAGTTAGATGGCGATACGGTGCCGGCTTGCGATCCACCGACACCGGTACCCAATAAGATCGCAATAAATACTATCGTCCCAACTGGACGATAGCGGCTCGGAGGGACAAGGCGTTTCAAGGTATCGAGGAGGAATCTAAACTTGAGCTGGTTCATGGGTGAGAGAATCGGCGCCTCTTTTTGCGGAAAAAACGGGCGATGTCAATCCTCCCGTCATTAACAAGCGGGGTCTTGCGCTCCGCCGCGCGTCCTGACTGGATGGCGTCATTGACTCGAACGCGGAGACCCTCTACATCAGTCGCCGAATGGCTGCAGTCGCGGACGGCAAACACACAATCTCTCCGATGACCGCGACCTGCATCGTGGTGGCCAACATGGTGGGCACCGGGATTTTCACGAGCCTCGGATTTCAAGTGGCCGGCGTGCCCACCGGTTTTGCAATCATGGCGATTTGGATTGCAGGCGGCATCTGCGCGCTGTGCGGCGCGCTCTCCTACGCGGAGTTGGGCGCGGCGCTGCCGCGGTCGGGAGGCGAATATCATTTTCTCGGCGTGATCTATCACCCGGCCGTGGGATTTCTCGCGGGCTGGATTTCGGCGACGGTGGGGTTCGCCGCGCCGGTGGCGATCGCGGCCATCGCTTTCGGCACCTACTTCGCGGAGGTGGTGCCGGGATTGAATCCGCTGGTTCTCTCTCTCGCAGTCGTAACGATCTGCACCGTCGTTTTGCTCCGTGACCTGCAGCTCGGCAGCGCGTTTCAAAATGGCTCCACGATTTTGAAGATCGCGCTCATTCTCGTCATCATCGTGGCGGGCTTTTGCGTGAGATCGAGCGAGCCGGTCTCCTTCCTTCCGACGAAAGCTGATGGCGCTTTGATCCTGAGCGCGCCATTCGCTGTCAGCCTCTACTGGGTGATGTATGCCTACTCCGGTTGGAATGCGTCCACGTATATCGTCGGTGAATTGCGCAACCCGTCGCGCACGATCCCGCTTTCGGTCGGTTTGGGAACGGTCCTGGTCATGGTGCTCTACCTTGCGATGAATGCCGTCTTTTTGCGGACAACGCCGGTCGCCGAGATGATCGGCAAACAGCAGGTTGCCGTGATTGCCGGCACGCACATCTTCGGTCTCTCCGGCGCGAAAGTGATGGCGTTGTTCATTTGCCTGGGCCTGGTCTCGACGGTGAGCGCCATGATGTGGATCGGGCCCCGCATTACGGCGGCGATGGGGGAAGACCTGCGCGCGCTCGGTTGGCTAGCGCGACGTAACGCCCACGGCGTTCCTACGACCGCGATCCTCACCCAATTCACCATCGTCATCGTGCTCCTTCTCACGACCACGTTTCAAACCGCGGTGAACCTCGTCCAATTCAGCCTGACCCTCTGTTCGGCTCTGGCGGTGCTCGGTGTCTTCGTCCTGCGCTGGCGGCAGCCGAATCTGCCCCGCCCGTACCGGACCTGGGGTTATCCAATTACCCCGCTGATCTTCCTCGTTATTAGCCTTTGGATGCTCGAACACATGCTGGCCGATCCCGACACGCGGACGCCGTCGCTGCGGGGTCTTTGGCTCATGGCTCTCGGCCTTGCGGTCTATTTTCTTTCGCCGAAAACAAAGGCAACTTGATCGTCTTACGCGCATTCATGAAACGACTTCTGCTCCTTTCGCTGGCGGTTCTTTGGGCGACTCCGCCTCTCGCGCAAGGCGCCATCCTCGATGACACCGCGCGTTTCCTGGCCGGTATTCCCGTGGGCGGGCCGCTCGCTCCCCTCACCCACGACCCGGCGTGGATCGATCATGCGCGAAACCTCGATAGCGCGTGGGTTAAGAAGGATTTCTACCAGGTCCGGCCCATTCGCGCCTGGATGCTGGCGAACGCGCCCGAGTACTACGCGGCGACCAACCCGGTCTTCTATATGTTTGGCGGCCCGGATTTCCTCTACGCCAACCTCTTCTTTCCCCAGGCGAAAACTTACATTCTCGCCGGACTCGAGCCGGTGGGACAGGTGCCTGATCTCGCGCGAATGGATCCTGCCGCACTCCGCACCGATCTCAACAGCTTGCGCGACTCGATGCACACCGTCCTTCAGACGCATTATTTCATCACCAAGGACATGCGGACCGATCTCACTCGCGCCAACATGGGCGGCACCCTTCCGATCCTCTATGTCTTCCTGGCCCGGATGAATTGCACCGTGCTCGACACGACTTACATCAAGAGCCCGGCGGAAGGTGTGAAGATCAATTTCACCACGCGCGGGGGTCCGACCCAGACCTTGTATTACTTCAAGACCGATCTCTCCGGCGGCCCAACTCCGTTCCTGAAATGGTGCGCTTCGCAAGGCCAGGGTCTTAGCCTGCTTAAGGCTGCCTCTTACCTCATGCATACCGAAGGCTTCTCCGGTGTGCGGAATTTTCTCCTGAACAACAGCCGCGTGATTATCCAGGACGATTCCGGTATCCCGTTGCGGGCTTTCCCGAAGAATTGGAAAGTCGATTGCTACGGGGTGTATGTGCCGCACGAGGAAATGTTCGGAAAGTACCATCAACCGGAGCTGGCCGCGATCTACAACCGGCAACCGCCGCCGCCCGGGCTGGGCTTCGCCTTCGGTTATCATTGGCAAAGAGAGCGGGGCCTCCTTATGATGGCCACGCGAAAATAAGATTCTTTCGCATCGTGCGCCTACCAATCTTCCTCGTTGTTTCTCTTCTTGCGTGTGGGCGCTTGCTGGCGGCGGACTCGACCCCCGATGCCACCGCTAAATTCCTGGCTGGGTTGCCCGTGGACGGCACCTCCCTCGAAAGCTACGCCAAGGCATCGGGTTGGAAGGCGCATGCCGCCGAAATGGATCGCGCCTGGAAGCAGTTCGACGATCGGCAGCTCGCGAAGATTCGCGCCTGGGCGCCGCAAGCCCTCGGCTCCGCCTATCAGGATAACGGACCGATGTATTACATGTTCAGTGGCCCGGACTTTCTCTACGCCAACGCGTTCTTTCCTAACGCCAGCACTTACATCTTGTGCGGCACGGAACCGGTCGGAGCGATCCCCGACATCTCGAAAATTCCAAACGGCGTGCTCCCGTCCGCCCTCGGGAACTTGCGCCGGTCGCTCGATTCGGTCCTGAGCTTGAGCTTCTTCATCACCAAGAAGATGAAGGTAGACCTGCGCCAGGTACAGCTCAGCGGCACTCTGCCTGTCCTGTATGTTTTTCTCGCGCGCGCCGGTTGCACGATCGACTCGGTAGAGACGGTGGCCCTCGATAAGACCGGCGCTTTTGTTCCAGAAGGAAAAGGAACCACGCCGGGAGTGAAGATCACCTTCACCGGACCGGCCGGTCGTCCCCAAACTCTCTACTACTTCACCACGGACCTGGCTGACTGGGCTATCAAGGTGAACCCGAACTTTGGCGCCTTCTGCGAAAAGCAAGGCCCTGGATTGACGCTATTGAAAGCAGCCTCCTACCTGATGCATTCGGATAACTTTTCGAAAGTGCGCGGCTATCTCCTGGCCCATAGCAAAGTGATCCTCCAGGACGATTCCGGGATTCCTTATCGCTTCTTCCCGAAAGACAAATGGGACGTCCGGTTTCATGGCCGCTATATCGGTCCGATCAGCCGCTTCCTCAAGAACGGGCAGCTGGACCTGGCGCACGATGCCAACGCCAGCCGGCCAGCTCCATTGCCGTTCAGCTTCGGTTACCAATGGAAACCAAGCCAGTCGGCCCTGATCGTTGCCACCCCGAAGTAGCTACAAGGCTTATCGACCCACTAGTAGCCGGAGAAACGTCGCGTCCGAGAAGCGCGACCCCGACCCATGCCGCACCACGACGAGGTTCATTGACGGGATAACATAGAGGCGCTGATATCCCGAGCCGATACACGCGACGGTATCACTCGGAGCGTTACGACAAAGGACCGTTCCTCCCCAACTCTGCCGCTGCCACCTCGGAACCAGCATGGCCTCGATATCGAACTCGCGACCGCGCGGAGCCTGGCGGTTATTCCACCAGCCTAACGAGAAGGCCTGGTTCGCCCCCGACCCGCTCCAACATTGAGACATCGATCCGGCGCTGACAATGGGCGCGCCGCCATTCAGTGCGACCTCACCGAGTTTGGACCACTGGCGCGCACTGAGGAGCCAGCCCGCCGCGAGCAATGGATTCCCGGCGCTGTCGGTTAGATAACGTTGCGACCCGAGGCCCAGGCGATGCAGAACGCGTCGCTCCAGATAATGAGTCGGCGATTCGCCTTTGAGCTTCTCTTTCAACACCGCGTGAAAGACTTGAAGCGCGCTCGGCCCATAAATGAAAGCGCTTCCCGGACTCGCAACCAGGGGCGCCCTAATCGCGATGCTGTCGCGATCGCCGGGATTATTGTTGTGCAAGGAAAAGACCGGCTCTAGTCCGCACGAGAAATCGAGAAGCTGCCGGATCGTCACGCGCGCTTTGCGAGGGTCGGCGCGCCAGGCGGGGATCGTTTCGGAGACGTGTTCGTCCAGGCTCAGCAATCCATCGTCCACCGCGGCCAGCGCCGCCAATCCCCAGAACGCCTTCGTCCCGCTATAGATCTTGCGCGGTTCGCCCGCCGATTGTTCCAGCAACGTCTGCCCGTTTTGCAACGCCAGGAACGATGTCCCGCCCGCACTTCTCGAATACGCCGCCGCGGCCCGAAGGGCATTTGGATTCACCGGCGCGCCCAGCGCCGTCGACGCCAGCAATGACACAAAGCACAACCATCTTTTCATCTGTGCCCCACTTTGCCCGTCACGTCCTGGATTTCCAGCACGACGTGAGAATTTTCGCCTATCTGGGCAATGACCGGATGGATTGCTTTTCGACGACTTTGCCCTCCATGTCTTTGAGAACAAGTAAGTGGTCGTCGCTGGAAATCTCCGCGGAAAGCTTGATCGCTGGCTCAATGACCCGATCGATAAATAAGACCCAGGCCTGTTGCGCGCGACTGCGGTAGTAAGCGTGCCCCGCCGTGGTGAATTCCCATTTCACAACTTCTCCAAATCCAATGGTCGTGCCGAAATGTTGCACGAGTTCCTTGCGCGTGGCGGCTGACTTCGGGGGCTTGGGAAAACCGGAGCCGTCAGCCCCTGGGCCAACAAGCAGGCCTGCGAGGCAAATCACGGCGAGCAGTCGTCCTGGCTTTTTCACTTTTGCAGGACGAACTGGATTCGCGGATTCTCAGGACTCGGCGGTGTCATTGCGTCGAAATCCGTGCAAGCAATCGTCAGGTTCAGCCCAACTGGTTCAGCCATCGAGCGCATTTCTGTTGGGGTGAAGAGCTGCCACTCGAAGTCCTCCTGTCCGCCGCCGGGATAATCGAGGTGCACAAAGAGCCGATTGCCTTCTACCCGCTTCGTTTCGTGCACGAGACCCGTTGGCGTTTGTAACTCTCGCTCGTCTTGATGTGCTGCGAAGAACTCCGGGTTCCAGACATCGAGAATTATCCGGCCGCCATCGCGGATTCCCTTCGCGATCTGCCGCAAGAGATCGCGGTTCGCGGCGGCGTCGAAATAACCGAAGCTTTGCGACATCAGGATGGCGAGATCTTGCGCGGCAGGCTCCGGTTGATAATCCCGCACGTCCGCCTGGATGTAACTTGGACCGCCCTCCATTTCACGTGCTTGTGCTACGGCAGCCGCATCGCGTTCCACACCGGTAACTGTGTAGCGTCGGGCTGCCAGTGCGCGCGCGTGCCGCCCGGCGCCACAGCACACATCGAGAACTTTTTGAAAATCCGGTAACGGCGCACACGCGCAGATAAACCCCACCTCTTTTTCCGTGCGCGTCTCCGCGACGCCCACATGAAAGGACTCAAACCAGCGGGACGAGTAAGCGTTCGGCGCGGTCATATCTTCGCTGTAGCGGCGGTCTATGACCGCCGAAATCTTCACATTCACGCTGAACCTACGGCGGTCGCAGACTGCCGCTACAACAATCCCGCGTCGCAAGGTTTAACTCATTGTAGAGTCGCAGCGTGCCGCTGATTCCAATAATCCTCGTCCTGCTTCTGATGATCGCGCTGGTCATCGCAACGCCATTCCTGCTTTATCTGCGTTATCGCACCGGGACGATGCGCCGGCGCGGACGCAAATGGGCCGCCAACATCAACCTGGCAAGTCTCGCACTCTCGGCCGCGCTCCTCGTATGGGTCGCGGCGTTGACGACGTTCTGGGTTCCGCATGCGTTCAGTTACTCGCTTGCGGGATTGTTCACCGGTTTTCTGCTCGGCTTGCTGGGCCTGGCCTTGACCAGATGGGAGATAACGCCGCAGGGTTTACACTACACACCGAACCGCTGGCTGGTCCTTCTTCTCACTCTGGCTGTCGTCACGCGCCTGCTCTACGGCCTCTGGCGAATCTGGCACGCCTGGCACACGACCGCGCGAGATGCGTCGTGGCTTGCATCGGCCGGAATCGCCGGCTCGATGGCAGTCGGCGCGGTCGTTGTCGGTTACTACTTCGTTTACTTCGCCGGCGTGCGCTGGAAACTCAGGGCTCAACCTAGAATGCGAAGTTAATTCCGGTCCGAGCCATTCCGAAGTTGTTACTCCGGCCGTCGATCACGTTCCAGCTAAAGTCGTTTGTCCAGCCGATGTGCGGCGTGAGTCTTACTTCAACGCCTCCTCCGAACTGCCCGATGGCTTTCGTTTCACTGCCTGTCTTGAAACGGCTTGCCCTCGCCCCCGCAATTGGATCGATGATGAGGACTTTTTCGACTTCACCGCCGCCAAAGATCGCACCGCCGCCGACCCACACATAAGGAGCAAAGCGCGAACAGCCCATCGGATAACGAAAGGTAAATGTCCCCATCAGCGACCCAATCGTCCGCTCCTCCTTCCGCGGATCGAATCGAAACAACGAGCCGACAGGCGACGGTAAAGGCGTCACCGTGGCGGTTGAACGTGAGGCTTCGACAGCAAAACCTTCGATGCCGATCCCGAAATAGCGTTTGAAGAAATACTTCGCGTCGATGCCACCGCCCCAGGCATGGTCGGCCTCCAGATACCGGTCGTAACTTCTCGAATTGGGATCAAGCCCGGGACCGATGAAGATCACCCCGGTCGACAAAATCGAATTCTCAAAAGTCGGATAATCATTTTCCGTAAACGCGTACGTCCCCCAGATACTCAGGTTCCACTCCTTGTCCGCGTACCAACTCGGGCATGGCTGCGGCGTCATTCCTTTGCTTTCCTTGCTGTAAGATTCCGAGCCCGCTTGGGCGAGGGAGAGCGAGAGGGCGGTTGCGCAGCAAACCAGGAGGAACTGTTTCATGCCACTGAGGTTGGCCATGTTTTCCCTTCTAACACAAGGATAATTGCGCCCGAGCCAGCCCCTGCCATCGTCGGGTGCGGTCAGACAGCGCCTGTCTTCGGCCGCCGGCGTAGATGGCCGCCAAAAGCAAAGCCCCGAACTCCGCCAGGCCCTGTTATCTCCAAACGCGCGAAACGTCCGCCGTTGTATCGCCCAAGGGAATGGAACCCAGGGGCACGTGGTTCCTGGTTACGGCATGACGTAGATCTCGAACGAGCCTTGTTCCATATTCGGATAGTAGATGGTGGAGTAAGGATCGATGTAATAGTGAATCCCGGTGACTGGAACCTGGCTGGGCACCCAGGCTTCCCGCGATTGCGCCGACGGAATTATCTCCATCCAATACATCTGGCCGGCCACCAGCTTTGGCCCATTGGAAATATTGACGATAGACGCCGCTGTGTTAGTGCCCTTGGAAGATTGGCCCGAACAGGAGCCGATCAGCGCTCCCAGCGTTCCGGGCACGAGCAGGTCATCGCTAAAGAAACGCAGAGTGAACTGCCCATTCCCGCCGCTGGCATACTGATGGATGGGAAGACGGACACTGGAGAGGAAACCCGAGGTCGTTGGGGTAAACCGGTCTGCTACGTAATCGAAGAACTGAGTGCCGTCAGTGAACGCCGGTTGCAGACCGAGAATCGCGTAGCCACCGCCGTCCGCAGGCGGCATGACGGGCCCGATGTTCGAGTAGGCCAGCACGCCGATACTCGAGGACGGCGGTACCGACCCTCCCCCGGAAGTGCCACCGCCGCCGCCGGAGCCACTGCCGCCGGAGGCGCGAACCGGGATTGGTTGGATGGTGATTGCGATGACCGCAGCTAGTACCGCAGCTGCTACTGTCGCTCTTGTTCCGCCGCTCGTATGTTGTTTCATGCGCGCGTTTATGAAGCACCTCGCGCGTATCGAAAAGAAATGCTCAGTAACGAAACTGTTACTTTGCGTCAGCGAGATACTCGCTCGACGAATGCCGCACGCCCTTCGCGTCGACGACGTTTGGAATCGAGGCTGGCGCTTCAGCGAAGAGCGTCGATGAAAGGAAGAAAGTCAGCAGGCCGCAATTGGTTTCGTCATCAGGAGACTTTTCATTACTACATTCTAAGACTGACCCACCTTTCTCCCCATCCCGCTACCGGCGCACCGGCAAAGTGGTATATCGCGGAAAGAACAGGACTCCTCCTCCACGCTGAAAAAGCATCGGCACGTCTACCTGCGTCCAAGTCTGGGGCTTGAACCGCCAGAGCTTGAGCGCGAGCAAGGCGCTGCGGTCAAACGCCGTGTAACCGGTCGATCGCACGATCGTTATCTCTCTGGTGGCGCCGGTCGGCGGATCGATCCTTAGCCTGAAAATTCCGACGCCCTCGTACCATCGTGTTCGGTCCCCGGGTAACGGGCTCGGCGCACGGGAAAACGCCACATCGCGCATCCAGGGCGCGTTTCCAGCCGACTCCTTCGATTCATGGCGAACGCCCTTCGCATCAATCCCCAGGTAAACGGGCTCGTTGGTCGCCGCAACGAGCGCTCGGCACGTCAGGGAGGCGAGGAGGACGGTAATTAGGGCTACTCTCATCCGACAAATCTAAGCGCCACCCCGGTCAAGACAATCAGCCAGGCTGAAAGTCAGAAAAAGAATCTTGGGATCTTGCTTCTTAAATTGTAGGGCCACCGCTCCGGTTGCCGACTTCTGGGGAGCGCACGCGCCTCGCCTGCTGGCGATCGCGACCTCGTGATCGCGAACTTCCAAAACGCAGAATAAAGACTGTTTTTTGGCGAGTCGCCAAAACCAGCACGCGAGTCGCGTGCGCTCCCCAGAGGGATACGCGCCGCAGTGAGTGGGCAATTTTCCCTATCGGAGCGGAGCATGTTGTGTATGATGCGCCTTCGAGACCAATGCCTGCCTCTGCTCTACCCACCGCGATGAAGAAGTTCTGCCTGATTCTTCTCAAGCCGTCGCACTACGACGACGACGGGTATGTAATCCAATGGTTGCGCTCGACGATCCCGTCGAACTCGCTCGCGGCGCTCTACGGGCTGGCGCGCGACTGCCGGCAACGCCATGTCCTCGGCGACGACGTCGAGATCGAGATCCATCCTTTTGACGAAACGAACACGCGCATCCGGCCGAAACAATTGGCGCGCATGATCGAGGATGCTGGCGCGGGCGTGGTGATGTTTGTCGGCGTGCAATCCAACCAGTTTCCGCGCACCCTCGACCTGGCGAAGCCGCTGCTCGCGCGCGGCGTACAAGTGGCCATCGGCGGGTTCCATGTTTCAGGCACGATGAGCATGCTGGGCGGAAACGATGCGGACATTCATCGCGCCAAGGCCATGGGCATCTCGCTTTTTGCCGGCGAAGCGGAAGGGCGCCTCGAAATGGTGCTCCAGGATGCTTACGCGAAGAAGCTGAAGCCGCTCTATAATTACATGGCGGACCTGCCGGGAATCGAAGGCGTGCCGATTCCGCTCATCAGCGCGGTGCGCGCCGCCCGCACGGCCGGCCACGTGACCAGCTTCGACGCCGGACGCGGTTGCCCGTTCCAGTGTTCGTTCTGCACCATCATCAACGTCCAGGGACGGAAGTCGCGTCGCCGCTCGCCCGATGACGTGGAGGCGATCATCCGCGAGAACGTAGCCCAGGGATTGCGCAGCTTTTTCATCACCGACGACAATTTCGCCCGCAACAAGGATTGGGAAGTCATCCTCGATCGGATCATTCGCCTGCGCGAGGTCGATAAGCTGAAGCTGTCGTTCATTATTCAGGTGGACACGCTCTGCCACAAGCTGCCGAACTTCATCGAGAAGTGCGCGGCGGCGGGCGTGCGGCGCGTCTTCATCGGCCTGGAGAATATCAATCCGGACAGCCTGGCCGGGGCGCACAAACGGCAGAACAAGATTACCGAGTATCGCAAGATGTTGCTGGCCTGGAAGGCGGCGAAGATCATCACCTATTGCGGTTACATCACTGGCTTTCCGAACGACACGGTGGAATCCATTAAGCGCGACGTGGAGATCGTGAAGAAGGAATTACCGCTCGATATTCTCGAGTTCTTTTACCTGACGCCGCTCCCGGGCTCGGAAGACCACCAGAAACTGGTCAACGCCGGAATCGCAGTCGATCCGGACCTGAACAAATACGATTTGAACCACGTCTGCACGGCGCATCCGAAGATGTCGCGCGAAGAATGGGAGCGCGCTTACCTGACCGCGTGGGAAACGTATTACACCATGGAACACATGGAGACGGTGTTGAAGCGGCTGGTCGCCAAGAAAGGGCGAGCCAACAATGCGCTCGTCCTCATCACCTGGTTCATGAGCTCAATCCATCTCGAGAAAGTGCATCCGCTGGAGGGCGGGGTGATCCGATTGAAGTCCCGGCGCGACCGGCGGCCGGGTCTGCCGCGCGAGCCGATCTGGACGTTCTATCCGAAATACTGGGTGGGATCGGGAATCAAGATCTACAAACTGGCCAGACTCTATTTCCGGCTGCGCGGCATTTACAAGCGGATCAAGGCAGACAAGAAGCGGTTCAAATACATGGATGTCGCGCTCACGCCCGTGACCGATCACGACGTGGACGACTTGGAGATATTTCATACGCCGTCGGCGCCCGCGTTCGTCGCGCAGGAGCAGCGGCGGCATCAGGCAAACGCCGAAGCGCGTGAGCACGCGGCGGTAGCGTAGTGCTAGAGAAATGGCTTGAAGGCGTTTCTGTGAAACGCCGTCGTCCCTCAGGCGTCTGACACAGACGCCCTACAATTTTCTTGCAACACGCGGTCGACTCGCAATGCAATAGCAACCGATGCACGATCTTCACACGACGGCGGGCGCGATCCATGGAACGCAGGTTCTATCCTCCGCGTTCCTGGCGATCCTTTTTCTCCAATCGGGAATCGACAAAGTCGTCGACCGTCGCGGGAATTTGGAATGGCTGAAGGGACATTTCGCGAAGAGCCCGTTGGCCGGGTTCGTTCCGGCGATGGTGACAATCGTCACAATCCTCGAATTGCTGGCGGGCGGTCTCACCGCCGTGGGCTGCGTGTGGGTCTTTTTCCGGCGCGATTCCACGATCGCGTTCTACGGCGCGCTGGTAGCTGCCTTCGCGCTCCTTGCCCTGTTCTTCGGGCAGCGGATGGCAAAGGATTACGCGGGCGCGGCGACGCTCGTGCCGTATTTTCTTGTGACGCTGGCCGCGATCTACCTGCTTGCGCTCTGACTTGCAGCAGCGCCGCGTCCCACACTTTCTGTCGAGCGCCAAAGGCGCGCCATCATAAACAGCCTGGGGCAACGCCCCAGGGATCCTTGCGCCCAAAAAAACCAGCAGCGCTGAAGGCGCGATTCATTCGGCTTTGAATCGCGCTTTCAGCGCTGGATCTATTTATACGATCATTGGTCCTGGGGCGTTGCCCCAGGCTTATATGAAAGCGCGCTTACAGCGCTAAGCGAGACATTCGCGCCGCAGGGGCGCGGACAGTAGTTAGCCGGCCGCGAACTTCTCCAGGCGGTCGATCGTCTGGCGGATGTCTTCCTCTGTCGTGCGCGGATTGATGGTGCACAGGCGGAGGGCGGTCAGGCCTTTTAGGGTGGTGGAAGTAAGGAAGGCGAAACCATCCGTGAGCATCATGTCGATCAGCTTGGTCTGGAGCGCATCATCCTTCCCGAAACGGAAAGCGACAATCCCCATTTCCGCGGGGGAAAGAATTTCACATTGCCGGCGGCCGCGTAGTTCTTTCTCGGCAAACTCGGCCAGCTCGAAGCCACGTGTGATCGCGTCGCGAAAAGCGGCGAGACCGAAAGTGTTGATGGACAACCAGACCTTTAACGCGCGAAATCCGCGGGAGAGCTGGATGCCGTAATCGGCGGGATTGATCTCGGCGGTGTTGCGATGCACGTCACGCATGTATTCGGGCATTAACTGGAAAGCTGATTTCAAATACGCGGCATCGCGCAGGAGGACGCAGCCGCACTCGAAAGGTTGGAAGAGCCATTTGTGCGGGTCGAGCGAGAGCGAATCGACGCGATCGAGGCCCACTAATTTTTCGCGCCCGCGCTCACAGATGATTGCCGCCGCTCCGTAGGCGCCGTCGGCGTGAAGCCACATTCCTTCCGCGCCGCAGAGATCCGCGAGATCCGGAAGCGGATCGACCGCGCCGGTGTTGGTCGTGCCCGCATTGGCGATCACACAAAAAGGACGGAGGCCGGCTTCCTTGTCGGCGCGGATCGCCTGGCGCAGGATTTCCACCGGCAAACGAAACCGATCATCGGACGGAATTTTCCGGAATTGTTCCCGCGAAAAACCAATCACCCGCAACGCTCGTTCGACTGAGTAATGGGTCTGGTCTGAGAAGTAAATCGTCGCATCTTGAATCCGATCGCCAAGCTTTGCGCAGCGCGCGGCATGAAGCGCGGTCAGGTTCGCAGCGGAACCTCCGCTGACGAAAAGTCCGCCGGCCGTTCCCGGAAAACCGCAGAATCCGCGGAACCAATCGATCACCGTCAGCTCGATCGCCGCGGCGGCGGAGCCGCCCAGCCAGGTGCCGTTAAATACATTGAAACCGGCGGCGAGCGCGTCGGCCATTGTGCTGACAAAATTTCCCGGTCCGGGAACGAAGGCGAAGAACCGCGGGTGATCGACGTGGAGGTTGTTTGGGAAAACTTCTTTTTCCAAGTGAGCCAGAAGCTGGTGCGGATCGGTCGGCGTCTCGGATGGAGGTCCGGACAAACGCGCCATCAATTCCTCGGGTGCGCCCTTCGCGCCGACGGGCCCATCGCGCATCCCGGCGAAATGCTGGACCAGGAGATCGACGACGCGATAACCGAGCCGGCGCATTTCATCGCTCGAAAGCTCGAGGCGCGACGGGACTGGATTTTCGCTCACGCCGAATTGTAGGGCGTTTCCGCGAAACGCCAACGCTACGGGCTTAAATCAATCGTGTCGCCTGAGCCGTCGATCGTCACTGACATTTTGGAGTAGGTCCACGTCGCTCCGGATCTGGTCCCCACCACGTAGATCGTCCCCTTTCCTTTCGGGCCGGAGACAGGGATGCTCAGGTCGACGTCCCCAGTATTGTTATTCGTATTGATCGAGCCCGACGGGAAACCTTCGTCGAGCGGCTTGCCGAGAGCGGTCGCCACTTTGGCGTCGGCCCTGGCCCGCGCGACTGCGACTTTGTATGGCTCTGAACCCTTCAACGCGGCGGAAACTCCGGAGAAGATGGCGAAGATGCTGAAGCCAAACACTGCCACCGCCAGGATGAGGCCCAGCAAGGTACCGAGACAGCAGCCCGTGGGGACAAACCATTTCCAGTTCCGGTTCCACCATCCGGGCACCGGCTGTCCTTGCATCGGAGTTTCCATGGGAGCTTTTTCCACCCCGGCCCGGATGGCGTCGAGCATTTTCTGGCATTCCGCCACGATTTTGCATTGTGCTCGCGAAAACGGCTGACTAACGTCCCGCCTTATGACTTCCAAATTGCTTCTCGCTCTCCTGTCCGCGTTCGTCCTGGCCACCGCTTCGGTTCGTGCCGCGGATGACACGGTTTTGCTCAGCTCGCTCGGCTACACCACCGGCCAATCGGTTCTGCTCACCCACATGGCGGTCGGCACCCTGGCGGACGCTTATGGTGGCAAGGTTTACAAATCCGAGCAGGCCACCACGATCGTCAACACTTACGTCAACGTGACCAAAGGGATGAAGGAACAGCTGACGAAGCTGGTGAACGCCGACACGCTGAGTAAGAGTGACGCCCAATTTGTGGAGAATACGGTCGAAGTCCTCGACCTCGTTCTCCGCGAAGCGAACGACCTGAAAGACTACATCGCCAGCGGCAAGCAGAACGATGCCCAGGCCTACGATGGCTCGCGCAAAAAGGCGTGGAAAGAGATCAAGACGCTGCTGAGCATCAAAGACTAGCCCTTAACGGCAGCTACTGAGCGCCGCCGCTACAGCGGTGCTATCTGAGTCCCGTGCCCCAGCGGTTATGCAAGAACCGTTCGACCGGCGAGAAGAGGATCTTGTCCGTGAGAAGGCCGATGGCGATGATTACCAGCATGACACCGATGACCTGCTCCATGGCGTTAAGTTCCCGGCCGTAGTGCAGCAAATGGCCGAGACCAAACCCCGTTAGGATAGTGACGTAAATCTCCGCTGCCATCAGCGAGCGCCAGGCGAAAGCCCAGCCTTGCTTCATCCCGCTGACGAGAAACGGCAACGACGCCGGCAGGATTACCCTGGTCCATTTATGCAGGCCGGTTGAGCCCATGGTCTTCGCGGCGCGGGCAAAGATGGGCGGGATGTTTCGCACCCCGGTATCCGTCGCGATCACCACCGACCAAACCGTGCCCATAACCACAACGAACAACATCGCGCTTTCGGTCTGGCCAAACCAAAGCAAGGCAAGCGGAATCCAACAAACACTTGGCAAGGTCTGAAGACCAAGGGCGAGCACTCCGATTGTATCCTCCATGAACTTGGAGGCGGAGGTGAACAGGCCCAGGGGCAGACCTATCGCGATGCCGATGAAGTAACCGATCAGTAGCCGGCGCACGGTAACACTAGTCGCCTCGAGTAACGTGCCGTCTCGCGCCGCACCGATAAGGTATTCACCTACGCTTTGCGGCGAAGGTAGCAGGACCGGCGAATAAATTCCGGCCTTTACCAGGAAGTGCCAGATGGCAATCAGGACCAGGAAGAACAGAGTCGCGAGAAGGAAGCGTCTCATTACTCAGCTACCTCCCCTTCTGCATAACCTTTCAAGGCGCGCGTAAGCTTACCCGCGTGCTCCGCGAGCTCGATGCTGTTGATGTCTCGTGGACGCGGAAGCGGGATTTCGAACTGCTCGCGGATTTTGCCCGGGTTGCGCGAGAACAAAATGACGCGATCGGCCAGACAAACGGCTTCGCGCGCGTTGTGGGTGACGAAGAGGATGGTCTTACGGCGCTTTTGCCAGATGCGCTGGATGTCGCTGTAAAGTTGTTCGCGCGTCATGGCATCGAGCGCGGCGAACGGTTCGTCCATGAGCAGCACCCGCGGATTTGGCGCCAGGGCCCGCGCCAGCGCGACGCGCTGCTTCATCCCACCGGAAAGCTCGTGGACATGCGCGCGGGTGAACTTCTCCAAACCGACGAGCTGGATGAAGAACTTCGCCACCTCCCGCCGCTCCTTGTTCGTGAGGCCGGGCTTCAGTTTCAAACCAAACATGACGTTGCCGAGCACATCGAGCCACGGAAAGAGCGCGGATTCCTGAAACATCACCAGCCGGTGGCGGCCGGGACTTAGGACCGGCTCGTTGTCTGCCATCACGCGCCCTTCGTCCGGGACTTCGAGCCCCGCAATGATATCGAGCAGGGTCGATTTCCCGCAGCCGCTCGGTCCTACCAGGCAAACGAACTCGCCCTCGGCGATCTCGAGCGAGATGTTATCGAGCGCGTGGACGTTTTGGCGGCTGTTGCGAAACCACTTCGAAACGTTTTCCACGGCCAGCTTGGCCGGTGGAAGTCCAAGGAGTTCCTCCTGCAGCGACATCAGGGTTTTTCGAAAAGCTTCGAGAGATCGGGCGCCGACTTAATGAACCCCGTCTTCAGCGAGTTCTGCATGAAGCTCTCGATGGAAGCGCGCGGCGTCTCGGCGGTAAACGCGATGCGCTTCCACGATTGCGCGATCAGGTCGGCCGCCATGTCGCTTCTCGTTTCGGCTAGCAACTCCGCTTTGATTAGCTTCTGGGCTTCATCGGGATTCTTCATCATCCAATCGGTGAGCGCGGCGTGCGCTTCGGCAAATTTCTTCGCCAGCTCGCGCTGTTCCCGGAGAAACTTGGCGCTCGAGACCAGCACAGTGGTCGCGACATCCTTCTCGTCGATCAGAATCTTCCCGCCGGATTCCCTCTCCAAACGCGACACCCACGGTTCTACGGTCCAGACAGCATCGACCTTCTTCTGCTGGAAGAGCTGGAGCTGATCGGGGTTTTGCGTGGGGAGGACCTGTGCGTCGCCGCCCAGTTGGGTGATCTTCAGGCCCCCGGCTATCAACCAGGCGCGACAGGAAATGTCCTGGGTATTGCCGAGCTGAGGCGTGGCGATTTTCTTGCCGCGAAAATCACTGGCGACTTTCAGGTTTTGATCTGGCTGAACAACCAGCGCCGCGCCGCCATTGGCTGCGCCGGCGATGAGGCGGACTTCTTCGCCGTTTGACTTGGTATAAGCGTTCAAGGCGGGGCCCGGACCCACGTAGGTCAAATCGATTGATTGGGCGAAGACCGCTTCCATTGCGCTGGGGCCGGCGTTGTAAACGAACCACTCTATTTTCGTCCCGGGGCCGAGACGCTCCTCGAACCACCCTTTCCCCTGGCGGGAAAGGTTGTGGGCCACCAAACCCTGGGCGTGGGTGATGTTTGGAAAATGGCCCACTCGCAGGACGGTCTCTGCGCTGGCAGAGGCGGTGAGGACCAGGGACACGGCGACTATCAGGCGAAGAGATTTCATAGGCGTCGAGAGAGTCTTCCGGTGGGGCGAATTGAATGAAAATTGAATTACGTTTGGCTAACTAAATCACGGGCAAGTCATTCAAGCGGTTTAGTTTCACCGTTTCAACTCATGAATTCAGCAACCGGTGCCATCGGTTCGATGTGGTCACAGAAGATCTTGAACGTCGCCAGGATCGGGACTGCCAGAATCATCCCGGAAATCCCCCACATCCATCCCCAGAATGCGAGCGCGATCAGGATGATCACCGGATTGAGCGTGAGCGACCGCCCGAGCACCATCGGGGTGATGAAGTTTCCCTCCAGGACGGCAATGAGCAGGTAGCTGGCGGGAATAATCAGTGCGTACCCCAGGCTGTCGAAGCTCAACACCGCCCCGAGCGTCATGCAGATGATTCCGGTGAGCGCCCCGAGATACGGCACGAAGTTCAGCATCGCCACCATCACGCCCCACATGATCGGGTTGCGCATTCCGAGAAAATGAACCGTGGTTCCCACGGCGAAACCGAGGCAGATGTTGATCGCCGTGATGGTCAGAAGGTAGCGCGAAATCTGGATCTCGATCTCCCGCATGATCGAGACGGCGCGCTTTTTGTCGCCTAATCGGGGGGTGATGCGGATGATTTTATTCAGGAAAACCCCGTCGTAGGCCATGAGAAAATAAAGCAGGATCAACATGACGACCGCGCTCGCCACGAACTCCGGGCCCTGGGTGAAGACCTCGGCGAGAGCATTCTTCTTCACCACCACAGTTTGCGGTTTCGCCTGCGATTCCTCCGGCGACGTCAGCTTGTCGATTTCTCCAGTGGCTTCAGCCACTTTTTCCATCGGTTTCTTTAGCGGCACCAGTTTTTGTTTGAGTTGCTGGAGGCTGTACGGGGCTTTTTCGATCCAGCCCGCGGCCGGCTCGGAGAGACGTGAGACGCTGTAACCAATCGCGCCAATAAGGGCGAGCAGGACGATGCCCGCGCCCAAATGGGGTGGGATTCGCAGCCTGGCCAGCCCCCGCACCAGCGGAACCAGGAGATAACTGAGCAGCAACGCCAGCACCAGAGGCAGAAGCATCGCGCGCATGAAATACATCGTGTAAAATACCGCCAGGACGAAGAGGCCGGTGAGCGCCAGCGACTTGATATCGGCTGGGCGCCGCCGCCGGTGACCGGCTCCGCGCGGCACTGTTGCTGTTTCGTCAGCGCCCGTTTCCCCACGATCGTCGAAAGCCATTGTTGATGAATCGCGACTGCGGCCCCGTTCGCGCGCTCGCATTTGAGCTTCTGCTTCCAGGGACATTTGTGATAAAGTCCGGCCATGATGCGTTCGATCGCATTGCTGTTTATCCTCGCCTTCGCGGCGACCATCCCAGCGCAGGAACAGCTCCCGACCGATCCAAGCGAGCCGATGGACATCGAGCCGCCGTTGCTCATCCAGGAAGCGCCGAACCAAAACATCGTTTACACCACGCCCGGATCGCCGGACCAAAAACCGGTGCCGGATCCCGAACAAATCGCCGCCACCCTCGAGAAAGCCAGAAAAAGCGCGGCTTCCGGCGAGCGTATGTACAAGAGTGGCATCATCGCGAAAGTCGATGCGGAGAATCGCGCGCTAAAAGTGATCCGGTTGGAAGCGGATTTGGCGGAGGCAAAACTCGAACTGGCGAAGCAGAATGTCGTGGCGCAACAAGAGCGGCTCGAAGCCCGGGAAATTTCCCAACCTGAATTTGAAGCAGCGCAGTTGCTCGCCGGTGCCGCCATGAAAGAGGCCGAATCCGCGACGGCGAAGAAAGAGAAAGCGGAACTCGACGCCGCCATGCTCAATCTTCAGCGGCAAAAAAAACTTCTCGTTATGGGCAGCGGCCGAAAATCCGAGGTCAGCCGGGCCCAGGAAAAGGTAAGCGCGCTTCAGCAAAAAAACTGAGAGGTGCCGTTGACTTGCCTGACGCATCACGGTATCTAGCGCGTCCTAATCCCCCAGGCCCATCAAGGAGCGGCGGTTTACAAACCGCCGACGAAACAAACGGCGATTTGTGAAATCGCCGCTCCTTGAAGCTTTGCGCCAGAAGATTGTGCTTGTCTGGCGCGCCGATATTTGAAAAAGACCCGCAGGCACATCAACCGCTGAATTGAGCTAACCGTGAGAAATGCTGTTCGAGAATTGTTTGTAGGCGCCACCGTTTTGATTGCGGCGGCATCGATGAGTGCCGCCGGTTCTTTCCCGTCATCCGGCCCGACTACGCCGGGAAACGTGGCGCTGTTGCACGACAGTCTGGCGTCGGCTCCGGCCAACGCCCCCGCCTCCGTGAAGCGCGCTATCTGGGCGGCGAACCAATTGCGCACCAAACCATATCGCTACGGCGGTGGGCACAAAACCTTTCATGACAATGCCTACGATTGTTCCGGCACTGTTTCCTACGCGCTGGCCGGCGCTGGTCTCGTCAGCGTGCCGATGAGCTCGAAGGAGTTCCGCGCCTATGGCAGCCGCGGTCCCGGGAAATGGATCACGGTTTACGCTCGGAACGGCCACACCTTCGCAGTCATCGCCGGACTGCGGCTGGACACTACGTCGCCGCATAATCCTTCTCGCCGCTGGGCGCCGCGTTGGCAATCGACCGAACGCTTGCCACGCGGCTTCGACGCTCGGCATCCGGTCGGATTGTAGCCTTCCTCTTTCGTTACGGACTCCTCTGCGCCCGCGTGGCATTGTTGCGGGAGCATCGCCGAGCTCACGTCGCCCACAGGGCGACGGCTACAGAAGAGGCGTGGATCAATGTTCTTCTGTAGCCGCTTCGCTGTGCGAAGCGTGAGAGTGGCTTGAATAATCGGTGGCGGGCGCGCGCCGCTGTTCTAAGCTGCACGTCCTATGGCTTACCGCACTTTTCGCCTGCCGCTCCTTGCCCTGATCGTAATCGCTGCCGGTTTCTCTCCCGCCTTCGCCGATGAAGGCATGTGGCTGTTCAGCAACCCGCCGCTCAAGCAGCTCAAGGAGAAATATCATTTCGAGCCCACGCCGCAGTGGCTGGAGCATCTCCAAAAATCGAGCGTCCGCTTCAACTCGGGTGGCAGCGGCTCGTTCATTTCCTCGAACGGCCTTTGCATCACGAACCATCACGTCGGCCTCGACACGCTCCAGAAGATCAGCAGCGAAAAGAACAACTACGTCCGCGACGGGTTCTACGCGAAAACGCAGGCTGAAGAAGCGCGCGCGACCGACCTCGAGCTGAACGTCCTGATGTCCATCGAGGACGTGACGCCGCGGGTGACATCCGCCCTGAAACCAGGGATGACCGCCGAGCAATCGGCGGCCGCGCGACAGAAGGCGGTCGCGGAAATCGAGAAGGAGAGCAAAGAAAAAACGGGACTGCGTTCCGATGTGGTCACGCTTTATCAAGGTGGCGCCTATCACCTTTATCGTTTCAAGCGCTACGACGATGTCCGGATCGTCTTCGCACCCGAAGAACAGATCGCGTTCTACGGCGGTGACCCGGATAATTTCGAGTATCCTCGGTTCGACCTCGATATCTGTATTTTTCGCGCCTACGAGAATGGCCAGCCCGCGAAAATCGAACATTTCCTGAAATGGAACTCCGAGGGGCCGAAGGATGGCGAGCTGACATTCGTCAGTGGCCATCCTGGCCGGACCGACCGTCAACTCTCCGTCACGGAAATGGCCGACCTACGCGACCAGGAAGTGCCGTACCTCCTGAACATGTTTTATCGACGCGAGACTTTCCTCCATGCGTGGGCGGACCGCTCTTTCGAAAATCAACGACGCGCGCAAGAGTTTGTCCGCGGCGTGGAAAATAATCGAAAACGTTACGATGGTTATCTCGCGGCGTTGCTTGATCCAGAGATCGATCGTTCCCTGAAAGCGCGCGAACAAAAATTGCGCGACGCGATGACGAAGGACGCGAAGTGGACGGCTAATCTCACTGCCTACGATCGAATCAAGAAGGCACAGGAAGAGACCGCGAAGATCCTGCCGATCTACAGTTACTACGAAACATTCCGCGGCAAACAGGCCGCGAGCTATCGCGCACCGCGCGGCTTTTACAGCACCCTTTTCAAGTATGCCCGCCGCCTCCTGCGCGCCGGCGATGAACGGCCAAAGCCGAACGGCGAACGTTTCGCCGAGTTTCGCGACAGCAACAAGGAATCGTTCGAGCTGGATCTGTTCTCCAGCGAGCCGGTTTACGACGATCTCGAGCAGGTCATGTTAACCGATTCGCTCAGCGATCTCGCCACCCGTTTTGGGTCGACCGATCCGCTGGTTCAAAAAGTCCTCGCTGGCAAATCGCCGACGGCGCGCGCGGCTGAGCTGATCAAGGGCACAAAATTAAAAGACGTCGCCGTGCGGAAGCAACTCTATGAAGGCGGCGCCGCAGCCGTGACGGCCGCGAAAGATCCGATGATTGAGCTCGCGCGCCTGATCGACGGGCCGTCCCGCGCCGCGCGAAAAATCTACGACACACAGGACGAAACCAAACAGCAGGCTTACGGCGACATCGCCAAGGCGCGTTTTGCGATCGAAGGCACGAGCAACTATCCGGACGCGACGTTTACCCTTCGGCTTTCCTATGGTTCCGTCCGCGGTTACGAGGAGAACGGCAAACCGGTCGCAGCCCTCACGGATTTCGCCGGTCTCTACGCGCGCGCCACCGAGCACAACAACCAGCCTCCGTTCAATCTTCCCCAGCGATGGGTGGATAAGAAGCCAACGCTGAATCCGGCAACGAAATTCAATTTCGTTTCCGACGCGGACATCATCGGCGGCAACAGCGGCAGCCCCGTCGTGAACCAGGCGAATGAATTCGTCGGAATCATTTTTGACGGCAACATCCAGTCGCTCGTGCTCGATTGCATTTTCTCGGACAAGGAAGCGCGCGCCGTGAGCGTCGATTCCTCCGCGATCACCGAAGCGCTGCGGAAAGTCTACGATGCGAACGCGCTTGCGGATGAGCTGGGGAAATGAACGCGACGTGATCAGTGAATAGTGAAGCGGCGCCGCGGCCCCACCATTCACTTCGAAGTTGCGAGCTCCGCGAGCAACTTCTTCCATCGCGCCCATGCATCGTCACGCGCCTTCTTGTTCTCCGGAGTGCCCGTCGACGCCTCGCCTTCGCGCATGAAGCCGTGGCCGGCGCCTTTGTAAATGACCGGCTCGTATTTCTTCCCGGCGGCTTTCATCAGTTCCTCAGCCTTCGGAATTGTTTCGTCCACGCGTGCGTCGTTCTCGGCGTTGAATCCGTAAACAGGGCATGCGATTTTTGCTGCGTCTTCCGCGTTGTCTACGGCGACGCCGTAGAAGGAATACGCCGCCTTCAATTTCGGGTTCGCGCTCGCGTAGCCAAAGGCCCATCCTCCGCCCCAGCAGAATCCGCAGACAGCCAGCGAACCATTCGCTGCGGGGATTTTCGTCGCTGCGTACTCCGCGGTCGCGTTGAGATCGGCCTTCACCTGTTCCTTCGGTAAAGCGGAAATCGCTTTCCGGGCGCCATCGATATCCGCGTACGTCTGGCCGCTCAGCAGATCAGGGGCGATCGCGATGACCCCATTCTCGGCCAACTGATCGCAGACGCCGCGCACCCAATCGGTGAGGCCGAAGATTTCGTGGATAACCAGGACGACAGGCGCTTTGTCCTTGCGCTCGGGATAGACCACAAACGCCTTGATCGTGCGTTCGCCGGATTTGAACTCAACCCATTCCCCATGCCGCGAAGATTTTTCCAGCCGTGCTTTCGCCCAATCCTGAGCGGAAGCGCCGGTCGCGAACAAAAGAAGAACCGCCGCGAAAACCAGGTTCTTCATGGCTTGTCAGGCGAGAGGTGGCACCGTCGCTGCGCGCTTCCAGATCAAGGCATCGAGGCTGAATCTCCCTCCGCCGTAGAAAAAGATATAAAGAAACACGAAGCAATAGAAGACCGCCGGCTCACCGCGGTTGATGATCGGGAAGAAACCGCCCTTCGCGTGAACCATGAAATAGGCCACTGCCATCATGCCGGAGGCGATGAAGGCCCCGAGGTGCGTGAACAGGCCGAGAGCGATGAGAAAACCACAGATGAGCTCGATGTAGCCGCCAACCATTCCGAGCGTGTCCAATTGCATGGCTTTCGCCACCGGTGGAAAACCAAGAATCTTTTGCCCGCCGTGACATGCAAAAAGCAGGCCGACGACCAGGCGCATGAGACAGTACGCAGGATCCGCAAAGCGCTTCAGTGAGTTCATGAGCGCAGGCTGTTAGGAGTCCGTTGCGATGTCAAGATTCTTACCAAGGAGCGGCGATTTGTAATCGCCGACTTTCAACGCGGGCGATTTCCAAATCGCCCCTCCTTGATTGCAGCGTCGGCTGCGTCACGGTGAAGCGATGCAAATTCATATCGGGTGCTCCGGCTGGTTCTACTGGCATTGGCGCGGAATCTTTTATCCGGATACGAAACGGACCGACACCTGGTTCAAGCATTACACGTCGACCTTCAATACGGTGGAGCTGAACGCGCCGTTCTATAGCTGGCCGAAGATCGCCACGGTGAAAAGCTGGCGCCGCAATGCGCCGGAAGGCTTTCGCTACTCGGTGAAGGTGAACCGCCTTATCACACACGAGAAGCGCCTTGTCCGGACGCGCATGCTCGTGGAAGAATTCTGCGGTATCGAAAAGATCCTGGGCGGAAAACTCGGCTGCTTTCTTTTTCAATTCCCGCCGAGCCATCGCTACACGCCGTCGCGCCTGGCCAGCATTATCCGCCAGCTTGATCCGCAATACCGGAACGCGGTCGAGTTCCGGCATAAGAGCTGGTGGCGGGAATCCGTTTACCAGCGGTTTCGCGAACGGGGGCTGATTTTTTGCGGCGTGAGCGCGCCGCGATTGCCGGACGATCTGGTTCGGACCAGCGACGTGATCTACGCTCGGCTGCATGGACGCAGCCGATGGTATCGGCATGATTACAGCGTCGAAGAACTCAACGAGTGGGCGCGGAAGATCGAGACCAGCGCCGCGCGGGAAGCCTGGATTTATTTCGACAACGATCGCGAAGGATTTGCGATCAAGAACGCTCAGACACTGCGGCATCTGCTCAGCGGCCGCGGTCACGAAGTGAACTAGCCGTGCCGGAGAAGATCGCGATCATTGGTGGCGGCGCGGCGGGATTCTTCGCGGCGATCGCCTGCGCGCGGGCGAATCCCGCAAACGAAGTTTCGATCTACGAACGCGGCTCGGAGTTTCTGACCAAAGTGCGGATTTCCGGCGGCGGCAGATGCAACGTCACCCATGCCTGCTTCGAACCGCGCGTGATGAGCGAGCGTTACCCGCGCGGCGAGCGCGCGCTCATCTCGCCGCTCCATCGGTTTTCGCCCGGCGATACCGTGGCTTGGTTCGAAGAGCGCGGCGTCCGGCTCAAAACAGAAGAGGACGACCGGATGTTTCCCGTGACGGATTCCTCCGAAACCATCATCGATTGTTTGATGAACGAAGCGAAGGCAGCGGGCGTCCGGCTTTTCTCCCGCAAAGGAATTGAGACTGTCGCGCGATCGGCAAATGGTTTTGAACTGCACTTCGCCGCCGGCGATACAACAAACTGCGATCGCCTTCTACTTTCCACTGGCGGAACGCGCTCGATGAGCGGCGAGCGGATCGCTCGCGGTTTGGGTCACACTCTGCTGCCGGCAGTGCCGTCGCTTTTTTCATTTCATGTGGCGACTCCGTGGCTGCGTTCGCTGCCCGGCGTTTCCGTTCAGAACGTCGAAGCCTCCGTTCCCGGGACGCGATTGCGGGAACGGGGCGCGCTCCTCATCACTCACAATGGGGTAAGCGGACCCGCCATCCTTCGCCTGTCGGCGTGGGGCGCGCGCATTCTGCACGGGATGGACTACGAATTTATCCTGCGCATAAACTGGGTGCCGGCCCTGAACGAAGAGGAAATCCGCGCGGAGCTGCAATCGTTCCGGAATTCGAATCCCAATCGGCACGTGATGAATTCACCCGTTGCCTCCCTGCCCGCTCGCTTGTGGGAGCAACTAGTGCTCGCTGCTGGCATTGACCGGGAAACGCGTTGGACCACGCTCTCGCGAGGGGACGCAACCGGCCTGGCGCATCTCCTGGCTCGGACCGAACTCCAAGTGAACGGGAAGTCGCTGAACAAGGAAGAATTTGTCACCTGTGGCGGCGTCGATCTGCGCGAAGTGAATTTCAAAACCATGGAAAGCCGGATCACGCCGCGGCTCTATTTCGCCGGCGAGCTGCTCGACCTCGATGGAATCACCGGCGGATTTAACTTCCAGGCGGCGTGGACGACTGGTTGGATCGCGGGCCATGCCATGGCGGTGTAGGATACATTGTGAAAACGGAGCCGGCGCTCGATGAGGTTCGCCAGGTCTATGCCGATCTGGCGGCGAGACCAATCGATCGCAATTGCATGCGCGTGAAGGAGTGCTGCCATTTCAAACTCACCGGTCGCACCCCGTACCTCACGAAAGGCGAAGCGCTCCTGGCGGCGAAGGCGCTTCGAGCGACGGGCCGCAGGACGTTGCCGGTAAATCCGACCGGCGCTTGCCCGTTGCTGGATTCGCAGACGGGCGATTGTCTTATCTACCACTCGCGGCCGTTCGGCTGCCGGACCCATTTCTGCGCCGCGGCGGGCGGACCGTATGCACGACGGGACGTGATCGACCTGATTCGGCGCCTCGAAAGCGTGGATGGTGGTCTCGGCGGAACTGGTCCACGCCAGTTGCAGAACGCAGTGGCCGACGCGCTCGCTGAGCTATAAGCCGCAGCACGCTGTTGCTGGGGGATCGCACGCTGCCAGCCAGCAGCTTGCCGGCTACACGAACGCGCCGAAAGCGGATTATGCGTTGACGCATCTCGGCGGGCTGCCGAGGTGGGCAGGCTGGCGGCCTACGCTCCCCAGAAAACAAAACTACGCTGCTTTCTTGTGATGCTTCGCTTTCTTTGGCGCGCTCTTCTTCTTCTTTCCCGCGGTCTGCGCCTTGAGGCTTTCCTGGAGCACGGCGACGAGATCGATCACCTTCGTCGACGACTTCTTCTCTTTCGGTTTTTCATCGATCTCTTTCCCGCCTGATTCCACCTTCTCCTCGATCACTTCCATGAGCGCGTCACGGTAATCGTCCTTGTACTTCTCGGGGTCCCACTTCGAGCTCATGCTCTTGACCAGCGCCTCGGCCATTGCGTACTCGCGTTTTCCCACTTCGAGCTTCTTCGGAACATTGAGCTTCTCCGCATCCAAGAGCTCGTCGGCGAAATGCATCAGCTCGAGGACGAGCGCGTGCTTCAACGCCTTTACCCCGGCGAGATACTGCCGCGTCTTGATGATGACTTTCGCGATGCCGACCTTTTTGCCTTCGGCCAGCGCTTCGCGGAGCAGGACATAGGCTTTGTCGCCGCCTTTCTGCGGCTCGAGGTAATACGGTTTATAGAAGAACATCGGGTCGATCTCATCGAGGTCGACGAAGTCCTGGATATCGACGGTCTGGGTGGCCTCGAGATCGACGCGCTGAAAATCCTTTTCGTTTAGGACGACGAACTTTCCTTTTTCGTATTCGTAGCCCTTCACGATCTCGCCCCAGGGCACTTCCTTCCCGTCCTTCTCCGCGACGCGTTTGTAATTCACCGGGCTCAGATCTTTCGCGCGGAGCAGCCGGAATTTCAGTTCCTCTTTTCGCGTCGCGGGATACAGAGCGATCGGGATATTGACGAGACCGAAACTGATACTGCCTTTCCAGATTGCACGCATACGAAAAGACTTCGCGGCTGGACGGTTTATCGCGCGTCTGTAGATGGGTCAGTTCGTAGGGCGTCTGTGTCAGACGCCGCGATCGACATGAAAGGGTTGGCGTTTCACAGAAACGCCCTACAACGTCCTTACGCCGCGGCTTCGAGCTGCTCGCGCGAGATGCCGCGCAGCTCGTACAGGCGCACTAGTGTTTCCTCGATGAGGTTGTTCGGGCATGAAGCGCCGGCGGTAATGCCGACTACGACCGGGCCCACCGGCAGCCAATCTTTGGCGACCACTTCCTGTTTCTCGTGCAGATTGTAATGCAGAATCTCTTTCTCAGATAGAAGGCGCGAAGCGTTCCGGACAAAATAGGTCGGCAATTTTTCCTCGCCCATTTCAGCCAGGTGCGAGGTGTTCGAACTGTTGTAGCCGCCTACCACCAGGAGCAAATTCAGCCGGACATCGAGCAATTCGCGCAACGCATCCTGGCGTTCCTGGGTCGCCCCGCAGATCGTGTCGAAAAATCGGAAGTTGTTCGTCGCCCCCGCGGGACCGTCGCGATCGACAATCGCCTGCCGGATACGCCGCTGCACTTCTTCCGTCTCGCCGCGTAACATCGTCGTCTGGTTCGCCACGCCGACCGTCTTGAGATGCAGATCGGGATCGAACCCGGGCGAATGCGCGTTGCGAAACCGCTCGAGAAACGCCTGCTTCTCCCCGCCGTGACGGATGTAATCGCAAACGTAATCGGTGTCGGTCAGCGTAAGGACGACGAGATAATGTCCCTTCCCGTCACCGAGGGCGCGCGAGCTGGTCGCCTTGGTTTCCTCGTGCTCCGCCTTGCCATGAATGATCGAGGTGGCCGATTCGCTGGCATATTTGCGGACCCGCTTCCAAACGCTCATCACGTCGCCGCAGGTCGTATCGACGATCTGGCAGCCGCGGTCCTTGATCTGTTGCTGAATCGACAGTTCGGTGCCGAAGGCCGGGACAATGACCACGTCATCCGGGCCGAGGTCGCTGATGTCGGCCTGCTTGTTGTTCCCCATCAGGTTCTTGATGCCTAACGAGGAGATTTGTTCGTTGACCTCCGGGTTGTGAATGATCTCGCCGACGATGAAGAGCCGGCGATCCTTGAAAACCTTCCGCGCCGCGTAAGCCAGATCGATCGCGCGCTCGACGCCATAGCAAAAGCCGAACTGCTTCGCCAGTCGCACCGTGATATCGCCGCAAGACAGAATGCCGCCGGCACGGCGGACCTTGTCCACGATGTCGCTGCGGTAATGCGATTCGACCTGCTCCTGCACGGCGGTCATCACTTCCGGCGTACGCAAGTTCACCTTCTCGCGCGCCGTCGTGCCGCTGGAAATTAGATTAGTGCTCATGGCTGCCTGTTTAACGACGAGCGCACCGCAAAGCATCGTCGCGATGCTCGCCGCTACCGAACCAATTTAGCCGGGAATCCAGATCAGTCTACCAGCAGCGGTCCGGGAGGATCCTTGAACCAGGCGTCCGACATCATGAAGGAGCGCGGCGGATCGGGATCTCTGCTTTGATCCAGCCGGCGCACTTCGCTACCCCACTTCTTGTCCTCGGGAAGGGTGTTGGCGATATGCACCTTCGTCCCGATCCTTGTCAGCGCGAAAAGCCGGGCCGCGGCTTCCCGGTGCAAGCGAACGCAGCCATGCGTATGCGGAACAGGATGAACGAAGCCTTCATGGAATCCGTAAGCTGGCTTGAATTCACACCAGTAGGCCATCGGGTAACCACGGTCCGGTTCGCTGGCGCGGCGGCGATGTTTCTCCTTATTGTAGATGGTGTAATCGCCCGTAGGCGTCGCGTCGCCCGGCTTACCCACGTTGCCCTGGACCGCCATCAAGAGACGGTCGCCTTCCTTGTCGGGCTCAACGACGTAAAGATTCTGCGTCGCAAGAGAAAGTTTCACTTCGACCTTCGACGGATCGTGCGGCTTGTGGGCAATGACGTGGTAATTGCCGGTGGAAACCGTCGTCATCGTTCCGCAGCTCGTCAGGAAAAGGGCGGCCGCGGCGGACAGGCAAAAGAAGAGGCGGGAAAGTTGTTGCATAGTTGACCACTGGAAAAGCGCATTGTGCGGGTTTTGTCAATAGCGCGCGCCTCACGGAATCACTCCTGGAGGGAGCATTGCCGTCGACGTCATCGGCTCGAGATGGCGCGCGCGTTCGTCCAGCCGGCGTTCGAAATCCTGCGAAATGTTCGCGTAAAACGGATACGACACTGGATCGACAGCCAGCGGCCGATAACGCCAATGTTTGTACATCCAAAGCCACGGCGCCGGGTTCGCGCGAACGAACGGCTCGAATTGATCCCAGCACGCCTGAGCCATTTCCTGGAAGGATGCGTCTGGAGAAAATTCGATCCGGGGATGAAAAACAATTCGGTAACGTCCGCCCGGAAGCGGCTCGGCGTGGACGTTGATGATGGTGGCGCCGGCGCGCCGGTGCGCCCAGGCATGGGCGAAGGTCACGCTCGTTTTCAATCCGAAGCAATCGATGACCACCGTGGGCAGTTGCGCGGGGATGGTCAGGTCGGTCAGGATGGCCACGTGTCCTCCGCGTTGTACCGTTTTGAAAAGGCGGAGGACCCCCCCGTCGCGAGGAATGACCCGTTGTCCGCTGCTTTCCCGGAGACTCACGAAGATTTTGTCGAGCAACGGATTCTTGAATTCCTGCGCTACAAGTGCGCTTTGCACCCCGAAGAAATTGGCGGCAATCGCGACCCATTCAAAGTTGCTGTAATGAAAACAGGCGAAGATGATCCCCTTTCCCGTTTTCATCGCTTCCTGAACGACCTCGAGATTCACGACGTCGATATGGCGCGAATAATTTTGCCTCGTTAGGCTCGGGCTCCAGAAAAGGTCAACCACCGTCCGGGCGAACTGCTGGTAGGACTCGCGGACAAGCTGGACGCGTCGTGCCGGCGAGAGGGCGTCGCCGAACGCGGCCTCCAGATTGCTAAGCGCCACCCGATGGTTACGCCGGTCGAACCTGGCGGCGAGGGCGCCGATGGATTGCCCCAGGCGGCAACAAGACTTGCGGGAAAGAAGCGGTATGACCGTGGCCACGGCTTTGAGAGCGAGCCACTCGACCCGATAACGAAATTTCTTCCAGCCCGCGCGCACGGCCGCAGTTTAAGCACGCTTCGGGGGCGCTGCGAGCGGCCAGCCTTGCCGCGTGCCGCGGAAATCCCAATTCCCAGGCCCCAAATCCCAAGCAAAGATAGAAATCCCAAGACTGGATTAAGGCAGCGCTGGGCGACCTTTGGGATTTTGAGATTTGGGATTTACTTGGGGTTTGGGTTTTGGAACTTGGGAATTAGCATCGCCTCTCTCCGGCCATGGAACCATCCACTCTTCCATCATGAGCTTTTGGAAACGCACCGCTGAATTCTTCGGCCTCAAGCGCAACCTCGTCATCCTGCTCATCGCGACGTTTGTCATCGGCGCGGGCGAAGAACTCTGGATCCGTTTCATCCCGAAATATCTTCAGATTCTCGGCGCCACCATTTTCGTCATCGGGCTGTTCGATGCGCTTCGGACTTTTCTCGGCGCGATCTACGCATATCCCGGCGGTCTCCTCGTCGATCGCTGGGGACACCGGCGCGCCTTCCTCGCCTTCAATCTTTTTTCGATCGCTGGCTATTCGCTGGTGCTGCTCGTGCCGCATTGGGGCGGGGTCATCGCCGGCATGTTTCTCTTCCTTTCGTGGACCTGCTTCTCGCTCCCCGCCACTTTCTCGCTCATCGGCGCGACGCTCGACCCGAATCGGCACGCGATGGGTGTCGGCATGCAATCGGTCATCAAACGATTGCCGATCATGGTGGCGCCGATTCTCGGCGGCGTTCTCATCGACCGCTTCGGCATTATCAACGGCGTCCGCATCGGCCTGGCGATTTCGATCCTGCTTTCGGCCGCGACGATTTGGGTGCAACGCCAGTTGCGCGAAGAACGGGCCGCCGCCATCCCCGGAACCGAACGCTGGAATTTCTGGCGCAGTCTGCGCGCGTTCGATCCGCCGCTGCGGCGGCTTTTGCTGAGCGACGTTCTCATTCGGTTCTGCGAACGAATCCCGTTCGCCTGGGTGGTGATCTACGCGATGGATTACGTGGGCGTGAACGCGAAAGAGGTCGGAATCTTGACGAGCGTGGAAGTTATCGTGGCCAGCGCCTGCATCATTCCGGCCTCGCATTTCGCCGACAAACACGGGCGCGAACCGTTTGTGCTCGCGACCTTCGGGTTCTTCACGCTCTTCCCGGTGGCGCTCTGGTTATCCAACAGTTTCATGCTGCTTGTGCTCGCGTTCGCGATCCGCGGGCTGAAAGAATTCGGCGACACGTCGAGGAAGGCGCTCATCATCGGCTACTGCGCGCCGGAGCGGCGGGGTCAGATGATCGGCGCTTACTATCTGGTGCGCGATCTCCTGGTCAGCACCGGGGCGATTTTGGGCGCGTTGCTTTGGAAACTGAGCCCAGGCGCAAACTTCATCGGCGCCGCGATCTTCGGAGTGTGCGGCACGGCCGTCTACCTCATCGCTTTTTCCCGGAGCCGGCCTGCCCCCAGGCCGTGAGATCGACGATTTTCCGCTCCAGTTTTTCAAACCTGCGGTTGACCTTTGTGAATAAGTGTCCCATGATCCCTTTCAAGGAGACCCAAGCCCGATGCAGATGTTTTCAAGCACCCGAAAAGTGGAACCCGCGATGCCGATGACGGCCACCCCTCCGGCTCCGCCCGCGAAACCCGAGCCTACGCAAAACGGCGCGCAGGAGACTTCCCGCAGTGGCGGCACGTTATCGAGCGGCGTTTCCATCAAGGGCACGGTAAAATTTCAAAAAGAGCTCCTCATCGATTGCGAAGTCGACGGAAAGATCGATTCGAACGGCCGGCTGACCGTCGGCAAGGATGCCAGGATCAAAGGCGACATCAGAACCCGGTCGGTCATCGTGGACGGCACGGTGAACGGGAACATCACTGCGGCTGAGCGCTGCGAATTGCGCGCCGGCTGCACCGTGAATGGTGACATCGAAGCGCCGCGCCTCGTGGTCGACGAAGCTGCCAGCTTTGTCGGCAGCGCCAAGATCGCCACGCAGAAGCAGCCTGCTGCTTAAGTCGAGCCCGCCTCGTCTCAGGGCAGCGAAAAAGCGAAAGCTTTTCGCCACGTCATCTCAATACGTTCGTCGAACGGGGATGAAACTTGCGAGACTGCGCACTGCTCTGTCGGCGATAGCGATCCTGATCCTCCTCGTTCCCACTACTCGATCTGAGCAGTTTGCTCCCGATGTGACGTTGCGGAAGACAGAGCTCTTCGCGCTCGGCGGCATCGGCGCGGCGGGCTCGATGTCGGAAGGCGAACGCGCGCTGCGCGAAGTCCTCAATGAATCCGGGGTAACCGCCCGCTTGGAAAAGTTGCTCTCGGATGCGTCCCCGGCCGGCCAACTTTATGCGCTCCTCGGTTTGCGGCTTCGCGATCGGGCGGTGTATGAGCGCGCGCTGCAAAAATTGCGGACGACGGACGCGAAAGTCCAGACGGCGCGCGGTTGCATTTTGCAGCAGGAATCGTTCGGCGATCTCGTGAAAGAAATCGAGCGCGGCGTGTACGATAATTTCCTCGCGCGCGAGTGGCCGAAGAACGCACGCTGAAGACCTCTTCTGTAGCCGCTTCGCTGTGCGAAGCGTGGATTTCCGCGTCGATGATCTCTCTCGCGTCGCCCACAGGGCGACGGCTACAGACGAACAGCTATCCGGTGCCGAAATATCTGTCACCGGCATCGCCCAGTCCGGGGACGATGTAACCATGATCGTCCAGCAGCGGATCGATCGCCGCCGCGATAATCGGAATGTCAGGATGGGCGCGCTGAAACTGTTCGACGCCGGCCGTGCAGGCGACGACGCAAAGAAACTGGATGCTCACAGCACCTTGCGCTTTCAGGATCGACGCGGCTTCGCAGGCGCTGTTGCCCGTGGCCAGCATTGGATCGAGCAGCAGCACTTCGGCCGCGGCGATATTCACTGGGACCTTCTCGTAATAGCTAACTGGCAGGAGCGTTTCCGCGTCGCGATACAAACCGACATGGCCGATTGAAGCATCGGGAACGGCCCGCTGAATTCCGTCGAGCATCCCGAGCCCGGCGCGAAGAATCGGCACGAGAACGATTGGTTTCGACAGCACTGCGCCGGCGCAAGGAGCAAGTGGCGTCTCCACCTCGATCGCTCTGGTTTCCCACTGCCGAGACGCCTCGACGAAGAGAAGAACGGAAATCTCCTGGAGATGCCTGCGAAACAGATCCGGCGTCGTTGTTTTCGCACGGACGATCGAAAGGCTGGCCGCGACCAGCGGGTGATCGACGACGTGAATCTGCGTGTTGGCACTCACGCCGACGCTCCTTCGCGCATGCGCACGGGCGACGCTGGAATTTTGTCGAGCACGATTCGCCGTTTACCATCGTAATGCCCAAACGCCAGCACCCCGGTCGGACATTCCTGGACGCAGGCGGAACAACGGACGCATTCCGGGTCCTGCATCGGCAGACCTTTGTTCGCGAAATTCATGATGTCGATCCCCTGATGGCAGACCGAAGTGCAGACGTTGCACGAAATGCATTTCGATTTCTCGGGGAAAATCCGGAACCGTGAGAAGCGCGCGTAGATGTGCATGAGCGCGGCGAGCGGACAAAAGAACCGGCACCAGACCCGCCCGGAATATTTGAAGTAGAGCCCCACGCCGATGATGCCCCCGAGGAAAACATCCACGAGCCATTTGTAATTCGCGTAGGTGACGAACTGGCCGCCGCTATTTTTTCCCTCGAGCAATAAGTGAAACGCCGATGCGAAAACGGACTGCGGCCAGATCCATCCCAGCACGCGCACGAAGAGAAGCAGGAACGCCACCGCGAGGATCACCTGCCCTGCCATGTTCAACCGGTTCCAGAACGGGCCATGCGGCATTTTGTGGCGCTGGTTGTCGCCCATCGTTTCCGCGAGCGCGCCACAGGAGCAAATCCATCCGCAATACGCGCCCTTGCCCCAGCGCCAGATGATCGCCGGGATGAGCACGAAGGTCTGGATGAACGCGATCACGAGCCACCAGGTCAGCGGCGCGTCGGTGAAGACATTATAAACCATGAGCGGCCAGGCGAGGATGAATCCGTAAGCACGCCAGTAAGCGCGCGGATGTCCCCAAACCGGCCATTGATGCGCGGCGTATTGCGCATCGGGGATGTAAGACTCGAACAAATGATCGGCGACCGTTTTGCCGAACCCGTGATCGTACCAGCCGTCGTAACCGAGCCACGGCAAAACGATTTCCGGCAGGAGAAACAGCGGAACCACTTGCACCAGCATCAGCACGATGGTCTGAAGCGTGACGTAAGGAGTTTTGCGCCGGCGAATTCTCGTGATTCCGAACCCGACGATCAGGCTGCTGTAAAGAAAGGTGTAATAGAACGACCGGCTCTTCAGCGAAAGGGCGAGCGTTCCGAGCAACGTCGAACGATCGGCGACCTGCGATTGAAACCAGCCGCCTAACGAGCTGATGATCGCCGGCATATTTTCCGGCCAGGGATTGAGCCAGTTCTTGGCGAACCCCTCCGACTTCCAGGCGTAAATGAAAACGCAGAACGCGACGAACAGCCCGAGAGCGATCCAGCCGCGCAAAGTCCCCTCGCCTGCAATCGGAATGCCGGAACGGCGAAAGAAATCGAGCGGCGCTTCGCGTCCGAGCATGGTGAAGACGACGTCGTTCGGCAGCTCACCTGTAGTGGCAGCCGTGTCGGCTGCGGGACCCTGCTCCCGGGCAGGCGACACGCCTGCCTCTACAGGCTTCAAATGCACGTTTTCGCGCTCGATCCGCGTCACTTCCGTACCCAGCGCCAGTTTCAGCGAGCCGACCGATTTCTGGCCGCGCATGCCGGAAGTGACGGCGGTGTTGACCCGCTCGGACGTCGGCTTCTCGACTTGCACGTCGGCCGAGGCATCGCGCACGAGCATTTCGACTTTCTCGATGTTGTCCGGCTTGGCGCGCGACACTTCCTTGCGCCGGTAGCTGAGCGTGACGTGAGCGCCGCACGTCGCCAGCGCGATCGCGGTCTCCAAGGCCGAATCGCCGCCGCCCACAACGAGCGCATTTTGCCCGGCGAACTCCTTTGGATCGAAAAGCCGGTTGTAAACCTTGTCCTCGAGTTCTTCGCCCGGCACGCCGAGCTTGCGGAAATTTCCGCTTCGCCCAATGGCGACGATCGCGCGGCGCGCCGTCACCGTCATCTTATCGCTCATGTGCAGCGTCACGGTATCGCGGCCGCGCGACTCGACCCGCTCCACCCGCGCCGCCGTCACTTCAATCCCGGCCGCGCGCCGTTGCGCTTCCATCTCCTCCACGAGCGCTTCCTTTACGTCGGCCGAAAACTGCAGCCCGCCCTCGAGCTTCATCTCCGTCGGATAGGTATAGATCGGCTTCGCTTTCGGAAAATTAACGACCGTGGAAAAAACTTCCGTCGCTTCGTAAATCGCAAAGTTCAGCCCCGCCTTCTTCGCCTCGATCGCCGCCGAAATTCCCCCCACGCCCGCCCCGATAATCGCGAGATCAAGGATCCCGCTTTCCACCTTCCTCCGTCCGCCTTCCTCCTTCAAAATCTCCCGCACCGCTTCCGCACCCGTGTGCGAGGAAAACTTCAGGAGCGGAATCCCGGTTAGATCACCGACGATGCGCACGCCCGGCAGCGCCGTGATTCCGCCGGGACCGGAAACCGGGAGCTTCTCGACAGTCCCGGCCGGCCACTGCGTGTGGAGCCATTTGGTGTAACGTTCGATGAGTCCGGGCATCGGTGAACTCCGCGCTTCTTTCTAGCGTTGTGATGTTGCGGGCGAAAAGAGAAATCATGCACAACCGCAGCCTGACCGCCGAGCGAAAGAGTGGGATGACCGACGTGAAGATCGATCGCCGCTATCCGATTGGCGCGGAGCCGACCAAAGATGGGAAAGTCCATTTTCGAGTTTGGGCACCGAAGGCGCAGCGGCTCGAGGTGGCAATCGAAGGCCAACTCGGAAAGAGTCGGAGCACTCAGGCCCCTCTCACATTTGCGGAACTCGAGCGCGATGCGGTGGGATATTTTTCCGGGGCGATCGAGGCAGAGGCGGGATCGCTCTATCGGTTTCGGTTGAACGGCGCGGGAGATCTTTATCCCGATCCGGCGTCACGTTTCCAACCGGAAGGGCCACATGGGCCATCGTGCGTGGTTGATCCGTCCGACTTCAAATGGACAGACCAGACGTGGCCGGGAATCAAGATGCCGGGGCAGATCATGTACGAGATGCACGTCGGCACATTCACGCCGGAAGGAACCTGGCGCGCGGCAATGAAGGAGCTGCCGGAGCTGGCGCGAATCGGGATCACCGTGGTCGAGATGATGCCGATTGCGGATTTCCCCGGCGAATTTGGGTGGGGATATGATGGCGTCGATCTCTTCGCTCCCACCCGCCTTTACGGAACGCCCGACGATTTGCGCGCGTTCATCAATGAAGCGCATTCGTTAGGCCTCGGGGTGATTCTCGACGTGGTTTACAACCACTTCGGGCCTGACGGAAATTATCTCGGGGTCTTCTCCGGCGATTATCTCCGTCCCGAACGGGGCAACGACTGGGGCGACTCGATCAACTTCGATGGGAAAAACTCCGAACCCGTCCGGGAATTCTTTGTCACCAATGGCCGGTATTGGATCCAGGAATTCCATTTCGACGGATTCCGCTTCGACGCGACCCAAAGCATCCACGACGAATCGGACGAATACATAGTGGGCGCGATCGGGCGCGCCGCGCGGCTGGCGGCCGGGAACCGCTCCATTATTCTGGTGGCGGAAAACGAGCCGCAGGAGGCGAAGCTGATTCGCCCGCGGAGCGTTGGCGGGGACGATCTCGACGGCGTCTGGAATGACGATGTCCATCACAGCGCGTATGTCGCGATGACCGGCCGGCATGAAGCGTACTATTCGGATTACCGCGGCCGCCCCCAGGAATTTATTTCGGCGGCGAAATACGGTTACCTTTTTCAAGGCCAGCCCTACTGGTGGCAGGACGCCGAGCGTGGAATGTCGGCTTTGGACGCGCCCCCGGCGGCGTTCGTTTCGTTTCTCGAGAATCACGATCAGGTGGCCAATAGCGCGCAGGGCGCCCGGATGCGCTTCGAGAGTTCTCCCGGCGTCTATCGGGCGATGACGGCACTTCTGTTACTCGGTCCCTGGACGCCGCTGCTTTTCCAGGGCGAGGAATTCGGCGCGACTTCGCCCTTTGTTTTTTTTGCGGACATCGGCGACGACAATTTGCGCGAAGCGATCCGCGTCGGGCGCTTTGAGTTCCTGGCGCAGTTTCCCTCTATCGCCAGTCCCGAAGTGCAGCGCACCTTGCCGGTTCCAACGCGCCGGGAAACGTTCGAAGGTTGCAAGCTGAACCTGGCGGAACGTGAGACCGGGCGTCCATTTTACGATCTGCATCGCGATCTGATCCGGCTCCGGCATGAGGATTCGCGGTTCCAACGGCAAATTCTTCGCGGCGTGGACGGCGCTGTCCTGGGCGAGCGAAGTTTTGTGCTCCGCTTTTTCGGCGAACACGACGACGAACGATTGTTGATCGTGAACCTGGGACCCGCCCAGCCATTCATCCCGGCCCCCGAGCCGCTCCTCGCGCCGCCTTTCGGCTTCGAATGGGAGATGATTTGGTCGAGTGACGATGAGCGTTATGGTGGCCCCGGCGCGGTGAAACCGATCTCTGACGAAGGCTGGTCTCTGCCCGCTGAAGCGACGGTCGCGTTGCGCGCCATTCCAGAAACGAGACCCCGCCGCAAACCAATTGAGAGGCATGCAAACAAAGCCAAGTAGCAGCCCGGTCGTGGTGCGATCCATGGCGTGGGATCCCTCGCATCCGTCGCGCGAAGTTCTGCTCAATCGCGAGTGGCTCGTTACCAACGGCCTCGGTGGTTACGCGTCCGGAACCGTTTCCGGCGCGGTCACGCGTAAATATCACGGACTGCTGGTAGCCGCGTTACCGGCGCCGCTGGGACGCGTCGTGATGTGGAATCATGTCTCGGAGTTTCTGCATTTCGAGAACGATGAGGTGGTGTCGTTAGGCGCGGAGGAACGCGCGGGCGGCCAGCTGGATCTAAAAAGCGCCGAGTATCTGAGCGAATTCCGCCTCGAAGACGGGATGCCGATCTGGGTTTACCACGTCCGCGATTTCGTCATCGAGAAGCGTGTCTCCATGCCGCATCTGCAAAACACCGTGCACGTCAGTTACCAGATTCACGGGGCGGGAAAGCCGCCGCGGCTCGAGTTGCGGCCGGCGTTTCATTTCCGGCATCACGAGGATGCAGTCGATCTCCCTTTAGCGGAGCCTTACAAACTGAGCGCGATCGAGGAACGCTACGAGATCGCGTCGGCGCGTCGGAAATTTGGACCGCTGCGCATGCGGCTTTGCGGACGCGCGACGGCATTCACCATCGCCGCCGCCAGGATCCAGCAAGTGGTTTATCGCACCGAACAGGCCCGCGGTTACGCGCACCAAGGCGAGCTCTGGAGCCCGGGATTTTTCCAGGTTGATCTCGCGAATGAAGGGACCGCGACCCTGATTGGTTCGACCGAGCCGTGGGATATCATCGATGTCTTGAGTCCGGCGGAGGTGCTCGCAGCGGAGCGCGAACGTCGGGCTCGGCTGCTGGAAGATGCCGACCCGGAGGCACGCGGAGGAGTCGCCGCGGAACTCGTCTTCGCCGGCGACCAATTCGTGATCACACCCGCCGGTCGCGCCCAGGAAGCGGCGCGCGCTCACGCGGCCGGGGATGAAGTTCGCACCGTCATCGCAGGCTATCACTGGTTCACCGATTGGGGGCGCGACACGATGATCAGCTTGGAAGGTTTGACGCTGGTGACTGGCCGCTGTCTCGAAGCGGGCTACATCCTGCGGACGTTCGCGCATTACGTTCGCGATGGGTTGATCCCGAACATGTTTCCGGATCGCCAAAAGGAAGGCCTTTATCACACCGCGGACGCGACGCTGTGGTTTTTTCACGCACTGGGCCGCTATCTAAAAAAGGACGAGGACCGAATCACCCTGCGTCTTCTGCTACCGATACTGATCGACATCGCGGAGCACCATCTGCGCGGGACGAAATTTAATATTCACGTCGACCCGGCGGACGGCCTCCTCGCGCAAGGCCAGGACGGTTACCAGCTCACCTGGATGGATGCGAAGATGGGCGACTGGGTGGTGACGGCGCGCCGCGGAAAAGCGGTGGAGCTGAACGCGCTCTGGTTCAATGCGTTGAAGTTGCTGGAAGGTTGGTTGCGTGAACACGGCGACGGCGAGGCGGCGCAGCGATTTGCGCAACATGCGGATCGCGCCCGTGAATCTTTCAACCGGCGGTTCTGGTTCGAGGAGGGCGGATATCTTTACGATGTCGTCGATGTCGATGGCGGGAACGTGAGCGATTCGGCCTGCCGGCCTAACCAGTTGTTCGCGATCTCGCTCGACCATCCGGTCCTGGACGAAGCCCGCTGGAAATCAGTGATCGATGTTGCGGAGCGCGAGCTCGTGACGCCCGTCGGGCTTCGTTCGCTTTCGCCGAACCATCCCGATTACAAACCGATTTACGGAGGCGATCTTCGGTCGCGGGACGGCGCATATCACCAAGGCACGGTCTGGGCGTGGCTCATCGGGCCGTTCATCGATGCGTGGCTCAAAGTGCATCCCGATGAGAAGACGAGCGCGCGAAAATTCCTCGAACGTTTTCCCGAGAGCATGAATGAAAACGGCATCGGCACGATCAGCGAAGTCTTCGATGCTCGCGAACCGCACACCGCCGGCGGCTGCATCGCGCAAGCCTGGAGCGTGGCCGAAGTGCTGCGCTGCTGGGTGAAGACGGCGCTGTAGCTGCGGCGCTCTGTCGCCGCGTCCGACGATAACGAAGCAGACGCGGCGACTGAGCGCGGCTACAGCGCTCAAACACTCAATCGCCAGCTCTTTTCCGATTCAGTAGGGATGCCGGAAACGCTGACAGAGCTGAAGCAGAAGGACGAGGTGCGCGAGGCGCTCGCCCAAACGGGCGGCAAACCGAAGATCAAAGCGCAGACCACGGACAAGTTCTGGTTCGCCACCCACGTGTTCGTGCTTCTCGGCTGCGCCGTCGTTTGGCTGCTGCTTGGTTGGAAACTCGTTCCTCTGCCGCAGGCGCAGCTCGACCTGCTTCAGCGCGCCATCCGAGCCACGGTCTTCATTGTCGTTGTCCTGGCGATAGCAAAAGCTGTCTCGGTTTACGCCATCGGCCGGGTCTCGGATGCCTCAACGACGTTCACGCTCCGGCGCATTCTGCACCTGATCGTCGGGATCCTCATTGTGCTGATCGGGCTCTCGATCTTCTTCGCCAATTGGTACACGGCCCTGATTTCAGTGGGCGTGGTTTCGATCATCGTCGGGCTCTCCATCCAAACGCCGATGTCCAGTTTCATCGGCTGGATTTACATCCTGGTGCGCCGTCCTTATCGCGTCGGCGATCGAATCAAGATCGGCGACGCGACCGGTGACGTGATCGACGTCAGCTACATCGACACGACGCTCTGGGAATTCGGCGGCTCATTCCTCTCTACCGAGCACCCGAGCGGCCGCGTCATCAAATTCCCGAACGCGAAAGTGCTCGGCGAAATGGTTTACAACTATTCCTGGCCGCTCTTCCCCTACATTTGGAACGAGATCAAATTCCAGATCGCTTATCAGAGCGACTTGCAATTCGTGGCGCAGACCATGGAACGAATCGTCGAGGAAGAAATCGGCGAGGAGATGGAAGATCGGGTCAACGTCTACCGCGAGTTGCTGGCCAAGACGCCGGTGAACGAATTGGAAGTCCGCGCGCATCCCCGCGTCTTTTTCCGAGTCGATGAAGTGACCTGGATCGACGCGATCGTGCGTTACGTCGTCCCTCCGCGCGAGGCTGGCGCGGTGAAGACGCGGCTGATCCCGAAGCTGCTCGCCGCCCTCAACGCCGAGCCGGACAAAGTCATGTTCCCGGCGGGCGCGATTCGATGACGCGTTTGCTTGCGCTGCGATTACAGCCGATTACTTCGCCGATGTATTTCCGAGTTTTGATTCTCCTGTTCGCGTTTGCCGCGGTCGCCGCCAAGCCTGTGGTTAAAACAGCGGAGACTCCGGGACCGAAACCATCTCCTAAATCTAAAGCAGCCGTCGAGAAAACGATCCCGGTGGCCCTGCCGAATTACGACGAAGAGACCAGTGTAAAGCTCCAGATTTTTCTCGATAATAACGACTTCGGCCCCGGCAAGATCGACGGACGAATGGGCGAGTTTTTTGGCAAAGCCCTGATCCACTATAAGAAGGCCCACGGAATGGCCGCAACCGGCGCGGTCGATACTTGGCTGCTCGATCAGGTGCCCGAGACCTACACGAGTTTTACCATCCCTCCCGAGGCGGAAAACTTCGTGGGCGCCACCGCGAGCAAGCCGGCCGAACAAGAGAAGCTGAAGCGCCTGAACTACGGATCGCTGCTCGAGCTCGTCGCCGAGCGATATCATTCTGCTGAGGATTTCCTCAAGAAGATTAACCCCGGGATGAAGCTGGAGAACCTGAAAGTCGGTGACACGGTTAAAGTGCCGAACGTGCTGCCATTCAAGATCGAGGATCTGCACGAAGGTTTCGCCCAAAAAAATCCGGCCTTCGCAAACCGGAAGATCTACATCGATACCAAGGACCGCTTCCTCCTCATCTACGACGACAAACAGCTCGTCGCTGAGTTCCCAATCACGCCCGGTTCTTCAACGTTGCCCGCGCCGATGGGGCTCTGGAAAATTCTCGGGATCGCGACGCTCCCCGTGTTCCGGCACGACGAGGGTGTCCTCCAGCACGGCGAGAAATCCAGCGTCTTCTACAATTTGCCGCCGGGCCCGAACAATCCGGTCGGCATTCTCTGGATGGGATTGAACAAGCCGCACGTCGGCATTCACGGCACGAACAATCCCGAGACCATCGGCCGCGCCGCGAGCCACGGCTGCATTCGCACCGCCAACTGGGACGCGGCGCGGGTGAGAGAGCTGGTCACCGTGGGCAACGCCGTCTCGATCTTCCGGTAACGATACGCGGGTCATCCCGAGGCCGGCGCAGCGCGCCGAGGGACCTCACAGACGCTCTAAAGTCACACAACCCAGCGCTAGCATGTTCGCCACTCCGACCTGCGTGGATCGCGAAAGCGGACTTGGGTGATTTGCCCTTCGATTGGGGGGTCCCTCGGCGCGCTACGCCAGCCTCGGGATGACGGCGAGGTCGATCGCTCTCCAAAATTTTCCGCGCGGAATCGCCAGCTCGTGCGTCTAGGCTGGTAGATCGACAAAAATGGACTCATCCGAACAGGCAATTTTCCGCGCCGCCGTCCAGGGCGACCGCGAGGCTTTCGAAATGGTAATTCGCTCCGTCAGCCGGAACCTGTTCGCGATCGCGTACGGGGTTCTGCAGAACCGCGAGGAAGCTGAGGACGTCGTCCAGGACACTTTCGTGAAGGCGTGGAAATCGCGCTGGCGCGTGCGCGATTCGGCGAAGCTGCCGGCGTGGCTGGCGACCATCGCGCGACATCGGGCGCGGGATCTCGCCAGAAAGAAGCGGCCGGAACCGTTGTCGGAAAATTTTGAATCGCAGGAGGTGGTAGAGAACGCCAGCCAAACAGCGGACCTCGATGGCGAGGTCCGCTCGGCCCTGGCGCAGTTGCCGGAGCTGCATCGCGTGGCTCTGACGCTCCGTTATTTCGAAGATCTCGATTACGGGACGATCGAGCAAACTCTTGGCCTAACGAACGGCGCGCTGCGGGGAATCCTTGGCCGCGCCCTCGGCCTCATGCGGAAACGACTCAAACCGGCGCTGGCCTCAATCGGATAAACTCTTATGGCTACGACCCACGAACAAATCGACGAACTCCTCGCGGCCGATCTCCACGACGAATTGACGGCTGCCGAACGCGACGAATTCCACGCCCACCTGGTTGAGTGCGCGGAATGCCGCCAGGCTTTTCAGGAAGGAAAAAACATGAACAGGATTCTCAACGAAACGATGGCCGAAAAGAAGGCCGATGCCGGATTCGAAACACGCATGGTCTCGCAATTTCGCGATCGCGTTCCGAAACGCAGCGGGCTGATCAGCCTGATTACCGATTTAATGCGAGTGCGCGCTGTTCAGGTCACCGCGGTCGCGGCCATTTTGCTGGCGCTCGCCCAGATGGGAAAAATGATCACAGGCGAATCGGCGACGCAGAAGCAGCGCAGCGAATACATCTCGAATACCGTCGAAGCCGAAACCGATAAGCCGGGAGCGACTCGCGATCTTGGGGTCCTCGCAAAAACGGATGGACGCTCGAAAGGCGCCGATCTGGTTTCGCAAGCTCCTGCTCCCGCACCCCCGCAAGACAAGCCCCAAACAGAGACATCTCTGCCCGTCACCGTTTACAGCGCGGACGTGCTGTCGCGGCAAACGTCGACTGCTCCAAAGACCAAGAAGATGCAGGCCAAGGACGAAAAGGCACCGACGTCACCCGCGGAGACCTCTCCGGAATTCGTGGAAGAGCGTCCCACGTCGCCTTCCGCTGTCGGACCCACAGCGAACCGGAAGCTGATCCGGAACGCGACGGCGGAGTTGGAAGTCGCCAGCTTTGACGAATCGATTCAGAAAATCACGGCGTTCGCTACGGAGGAGAAAGGTTATGTCGCGACGACCAGCTCGGAGAAACAGGCGAACGGGAAATTGCGCGGCGAAATCGTGGTCAAAGTCCTGCCGGATAATCTCGATCGGTTTCTGGGGAAACTGCGTGGCATCGGTGACCTGAAGAACCAGGCGCTGACGACAGAGGACGTCACGAAGGCTTACTTCGACACGGAATCGCGGTTGAAGAACGCGCGGCTCATGGAGCAACGCCTCATCGAGATTTTGAAAACGAAGAGCAAGGATGTCGCCGACCTGCTCGAAGTGGAGAAGGAACTCGGCCGGGTGCGCGAGCAGATCGAAACGATGCAGGGCGAACTGAAGTTCATGGATTCGCAGGTGGCGTTCGCGACCGTCACGATCACGCTGGCGGAAAAGAACATGAACCTTCCGGCGGCGTTCCTCCTGAAGGAGAAGGCGCAGCTCTCGCTCTACGCGACCGAAGTCGAGAAGACCTACAACGAGATCAAGGCGCTGGCCTCGCCAAAGGTGCAGATCACCAATGCCCAGATCGACCGGGACAACACCGGTCGCGTCTCCGCCCGGTTGAGCTTGTTGCTCGCACCGGACGAAAGCGAAGGCGTCATCGCCAAGATCAAAGGCATGGCGCGCGTCGAGAATTTCCAGGTCACGACCGAGCGCGTCTCCCAAGGCGGCGATGGTTTGGGCGAAAATGCCAAGACGGAACGCGACAAGGTAGAGCTGAACATCACCCTGTCGCGCGACGAACAGGAGACTGCATTGCAGCAAACGACTCTTCGGATTGAGACGTCGCAAGTCAGCGAAAAGACGAAGCAACTGCGCGCCATCGCCGAGCAACAGGGTGGGCGGATTCGCAGCTCGTCGTTCTCGCGCGATCCGAACGGACGCGAATATTCGACTGTTTCGCTGCGCGTGCCGATGAAGAATTACAGCGCGTTGATGCAGGCTCTTAACGGTCTCGGCAAGGTAGAGAATGTCAGTGTCCGCCGTGATGATCGCCCGGATTCTCAAATCGACGAGGCGAACGCACCGGCCGACGTTTCAATGACGATTTACAGCCAGGGAAACTTCATCTCGGCTGATACGGGAATGTGGGCCACACTGCGCCGCACCATCGGCCAGGGTGCGGCTGCGTTGATGTGGAGCGCGCGGATGATCGGCGTGGCGGTCGCGTTCCTCGCGCCGTGGGCTTTGATCCTCGGCGCTGTCGGCTGGGTTGCTCGGCGCGTGGCCCGGGCCCGCGCGGCGCGGAAGCAAGCTGCCGAGCAGGAAGCCGGACGGAGGTAGAGGCGGAACGGAATGCGTGTCATCCCGAGGCTGGCGAAGCGCGCCGAGGGACCTCACAGTCGTAGCTTACGCTACCGCGAAACATCACGCTGCTCGCGCCGATGACGCGTTATGTTTCGCGAAAGTGGTTGACCGATTGAGAGGTCCCTCGCCGTCTCCGCGGCTCGGGATGACAGCGGGGTGGGAGCACTCACGCCATTCGGCGCCACAACTCCGATTTCACCATTCCGCCTCGAAACAAATGCTGCGTCACCAGAGCGAATCCTGCGGTGTGAAGAAAAGGCGACGGGTCATCTAATTCCCTCGCTTCGATCCCGGAAGTGAATCGAAAGAATCGATACATCGCCGCCAACAAAAGGCCGGCACGAATGCGCGCGAATGCGCCCGCCGGCATGCAGAAGTCCGCCAGCAGCCAAGTCGCGTTTGGAGTTGCGGCTCGCGAAAGTCTATTCACGATGTCGGCGATCCGAGCTTCCGAAAAGCAATCGAGAAAGAAATGAGTGACGATCAAATCATAGGACGCTTCGGGTGGCGTCCAAGACGTGATGTCGTGTCGGAGAAAACGGACGCGGGCGGCGTCCGCTGGTAATCGGCGCTCGATCCGTTCCCGCGCCAGATCGAGCATTCTCTGGCTCGCGTCCACGCAATCGACCTCGATGATCGAATGACGTCGAAGCAATTCGCACAGAAACCTCCCATTCCCCTCCCCGACGATGAGCGCTCGTCGCGGTGTGCCGATTTCGTCGAGGAAAGCGACCCGAGCCCGCTGCAAGTCGCCGCTGAAGGCGATCGTTTCCAGCGTCGAATACGCCGGTGCAATAGAGTCGAAGCTCACAGCGCGGCTGCGATCAGAACTATGATCGGCGTGAGCAAAACCAAATCGGCGAGCGCCGTGCGCTGATCGCGATCGAAATCAAGGAAGGGCGATTTCCAAATCGCCCACGGCGGTTTGTAAACCGCCGCTTCTTGGGGATCAGCCGTCGCATTCAGCCAAGCGAGAAGCAGCGCGCTCATACCGATACAGGCGAGAATCGGCGCGGCCGGACCTTGGACGATCGCCAATGCCAAAGAGGTCACGGCAAGAACAGCGCAGATGAGAGCCGCATGTCGCGTAAACCTCGGATGCCGGGTGGCGATAGAAACTTTCCCCTGTGCCTGATCCAGTTCCCGTTCCCAACTTGCGATACTGATGCAATTCAGCGCACAAAGTGCGGCAAAGAGCAGCGCACACATCGCGAAAGGGATTTGCCGAAAGGAAAACGCCGGCATCAACGCCACGAGAATACCGGCCGTAAAAAGACCGCCGATCGCGAGTTCCTTCGCGGGAAGCGAACGCCAGATCAGACCGAGCGGATGGTTTATCACCAGATAGATTAGCGCGAGCAGACCCACGCCAGCGCCGGCCAGAAATGTTTCCAACGCGGTGGTGCGCCAGATGATGTAAGCGTCGAATCCCGCGACGAACACGATCATGACGATCCAAAGCTGGCGGTGCCGCCGGCAAAATTGCTGGCGTTGGGACTGCGGGCCGTCGGGTTCGAGCGACGCGGAATCCGCCAGGCGATCGCCCAGGTAGATCAGCCACGCGGTCAGGAAGAGCGCCACGCTGTTCCCGGTTTGTAATGGAACCCGGAACGTCCGGGCGAAGAGCCACAGCCAGGCGACCGCGACGAGCGGCGCATCCAGGCAAACCAGATTCAGCCAGAGGACGGGACTCAGCCGTGGACGGCGCCGGACGTCGCCCCTACCTTCCGCGAGAGGTGAATGCGCTTGCTGAGTCTTCAATCGATCTTATTTTAGGTTGCGTCGCGCCCGAGAGCTACTGCCTATGAAATCAAACGCCATTTCGACGAACAACAAATCCGTCGCCGCGCTTCCGAAGCATCTCCTCCAATTCGCCGTCGACCAGCGTTACGACGAATACACGCCGGTCGATCACGCGGTCTGGCGTTTCATCATGAGGCAGAACATGTTTTTCCTCCGCGAATACGCGCACAAACTTTATTTCCAGGGGCTGCTCGATACCGGCATCTCGTTCGACCGGATCCCGCGGATCGAGGAGATGAATGAAATCCTCGGCAAGATTGGCTGGGGCGGTGTCGCGGTGGACGGGTTCATTCCGCCGGCGGCGTTCATGGAATTCCAGGCTTATCGCGTTTTGGTGATCGCGTGCGACATGCGGCAGATCAATCACATCGAGTACACCCCGGCGCCCGACATCGTGCACGAAGCCGCGGGTCACGCACCTATCATTGTCGATAGCGAATATGCTGATTACCTCCAGCGCTTCGGCGAGGTCGGCGCCAAGGCGATGTCGTCCAAAAAAGATTTCGAGCTCTACGAAGCGATCCGGCACTTATCGATTTTGAAGGAGCAACCGAACACGCCGGCGGACAAGATCGACGCGGCGACGAAGCTCGTGGAAGAACGGCAGAAGAATTTGGGTGACCCGTCGGAGATGGCGCTGCTTTCGAGACTGCATTGGTGGACGGTGGAATACGGGCTCATCGGGCCGCTGGATAAGCCGAAGATTTACGGGGCGGGTCTGCTTTCCTCGATCGGTGAATCAGTGAGCTGCCTCGAGCCGCACGTGAAGAAGATTCCGTACTCGATCGACGCGCAGAACGTGCCTTTCGATATCACGACGAAGCAGCCGCAACTTTTCGTGACGCGCGATTTCAAGCAGCTCTCCGACGTGCTGGAAGAATTCGCGAGCAAGATGGCGTTCCGCGTCGGCGATCTGGAAGGAATCCAGAAGGCGATCGACTGCCACAATACGGCGACATGCGAATATTCATTCGGCCTCCAGGTGTCGGGCACGTTTACCGAGGTCGTCACGGGCAAGGACGGTGCGGCTATCTATTTGCGAACGACGGGCCCGAGCGCGCTCGCGATCGGCAACAAGGAATTGCCGGGGCACGGGATCGATTATCACAAGGACGGATTCGGTTCGCCGATCGGCGACTGGAAAGAAACCGAACTAACCGAAGGCCAGCGAACGAAATTGGAATTCGCCAGCGGCGTGGTGGTTGAGGGAAAGATCGAAAAGCTATTGCGCCGCGAGGGAAAACTGTTCCTCATCACGTTTTCCGATTGCACCGCCAGATACGGCGACCGCGTTTTGTTCGATCCGAGCTGGGGAACGTACGACATGGCGGTAGGCTCGCGCATCGTTTCGGTGTTCAACGGCGCGGCGGACAATGACGCCTACAACCAGGTCGCGCTTGTTCCGCGGGAACGAACCATCAAGTCGCCCTCGGACGCGAAGCGAAAACGGCTGGAGAGTCTTTACGCGCAAGTGCGCGACATCCGCGAACGCAAAGTCGGCTACGAGCGGCTCGGCGAAATCTGGGAGACCCAGCAAAAGGAACACGGAGATGATTGGCTCCTCTCCATGGAGATTTTCGAAATCCTCGATGAGACCGGCCAGCAGAACGCACTCAAGCAACAAGTGATGGCGTTCCTGAACGGGCGGAAGACGATCGACAAGGATAACGCGACGCTAATCGAGTGGGGTTTCCGGCTGGTGACGTATCACAAGACGAGCTTGGAGCCGGCAGAACGCCCCCTGTAGCCGCTTCGCTGTGCGAAGCGTGAGAGCGACTACACGCATTCCCGCGCCGCCCGAGGGCGGCGCTACAGTCTGCGTAGCGTGAAACGATTGTTCGCGGTTTCCCAGAGACGCAATCGAATGAGCCGGCCGTCGAGACGCGAATCGAATCGGGGCCAGAGCGATTGGACTATGTTCTCGCCGGTAGAAGGTCGCGCCGTGAATTCTTCCATCTCCAAATCGAGATGTTTGTTTTGCCAGGGCTGCAACGCGGCGGTAATTCCTTCATTCAGGGAATCGAGAGACATCAAAGTCCCGCTGCGCTCGTCGAGCTCGCCTCCGACGGTTGCCTCGGTGAGATAAAGATGGCCGTGGCCGCGGGCATTATTGCACTTCCCGTAGAGCGCGACGTTTTCCTCAGCGCTCAACTGCTCGCTCCTTAGGCAATGCGCGGCACTGAAGGCGGCCTGGAGGCCGAGGAATAATCTTCCGCCGCTCCAGTACTCGGCGAAGAAATCCGAGCGCTCGTGAAGACGAACGCGAGCCGTCGCCAACGATTCGGAACTCCGCTGATGAATGTAGCGGGCGAGCGTTTC
>JBEEHR010000028.1:0-43597 GCA_041167505.1 Verrucomicrobiota bacterium | reverse complement strand
ACGCGGTCGCTCCGCCGGACGATTAGCCTGCTGTCCATGTTCCCAGCCATAGCAGGCGTCTAGCCGGAAACATCACGGTCAATTAAGCCGCGAGAGCGAGATCTTGGTGATCTGCGTTTATTTGTTTTGGTCCGGATTTTAACGAGGCCAACGAACCATCCTCGACATGCCGCCTGCGCTTCAAACTACGAGTCGAAGCCAGTACGCCCCCTTATTTTTAGAGGACAATAGGTTACCCGCAACGCCCGCTCGCCGCAAGCGCACCGGCGGATTCGCCGAAAAAATTCTCTTGCGCGGCGAATGCGGCTGCCGCACGAATTGCGAATGCCGGAGCTGAAAGCGTTCGCCAGCTCGGTCGCCATTGTCGTTTCGAGCTGCGACGCATTTTTCGATGCCTGGCGCCCCTTCGTCTTCTTCTTCCGGAAACATTGGAGCGACTGTCCCTTCCCGGTCTACCTGATCGTCAACCGGCTCCGGGTTCGTTCCAACATCGTCCAGCCCATCCCCGTCGGCCCCGATCGCGATTGGGCGTCGAACATGGCGGTCGCCCTGGCCACAATTTCCCAGCCCTACATCCTCTACTTCCAGGAAGACTATTTCCTCAATGGCGCCGTGAAGAACGAGCAGTTGGCCGGGGATTTTGCCTATGCCTTTGAAAACGATGCCGCCTCGTTTTGCTTTTATGCGCGCTCGGTCCTCGAACGGAATTTCCAGCCGTTGAACGACCGGTTCGGCGTCGTCCCGCGCGACTCCGATGGGCGCACGCGCCTGCAGGCGACGCTTTGGAAAAAAGAAGTCCTCCAGGCTACGCTTCGTCCCGGCGAATCAGCCTGGAACATGGAAGCCCGCGCCAGCGAACGCACCAGCGACCTTCTCACCCTCTCCTATTCGCAACGGCGCGATGTGCCGATCCCCTATCTCATGTCAGCCATCGTCCGCGGTCTCTGGACGCCGGAGGCGATTTCGCTTTGCCAGCAGGGTGGCGTCGAAATTCATCCTCATTTTCGATCCACCCACAGCGACGTGCCGTGGCGCCGGCGCTTCCGCCGCGCGCTCGACCGGATCAAGCTCCCGCTCGCTCTCGCCCGACAAGGTCAGCAGGTGATCGACCTCGATTCCCCATCCACTTGAGCCAGACTCGTTACCCGAGGCGGTCGAATCAAACGTCCGGCGCGAAGGTAATCTAAGGCCCGCGACTTGATGGAACCCAAAAACGAACCTCCTTCTCCTGATCCTTCGAACGTCGGGCCCGGCGGCGTCAATCGCGCGCTGCTCGATTCCGCCCTCGATTGCATCATCTCGATGGACGCCAGCGGGCACGTAACAGAGTTCAACCTCGCCGCGGAAAGCGTCTTCGGTTATAGGCGCGACAAGGCCATCGGCCAGGAACTCGCCAGCCTCATCATCCCGTCCGAGTTGCGCGAGCGTCACCGCGCCGGACTGCGGCATTACCTCGAAACCGGCGAAGGCCCCGTGCTCGGAAAACGCCTCGAAGTTACGGCGGTCCGCGCGGACGGCTCCCCGATCCTGGTCGAGCTGGCGATCACCGCCTTACGGTCCGACGCCGAGCCGACGTTCACCGCCTACCTCCGTGACATTACGGATCGAAGTCGCGGGGAAGAAGCGAGCCGGCGCCTCGCGGCCATCATCGAATCTTCCGATGACGCCATTATCACCAAGGACCTGGACGGGACCATCACCAGTTGGAACGCGGCGGCCGAACGCCTCTTCGGTTACGAGCCGGACGAGATCATCGGGCGATCGATCCTCACGCTCATCCCGGCGGACCGGCAACATGAAGAGCCCGGTATCATTGAACGGATTAGGCGCGGGGAGCGCATCGACCATTACGAAACGGTTCGTCGCCGCAAAGATGGCACGTCGTTCGATATCTCGGTCACGGTCTCGCCGTTGAAAGATCAGAAGGGCCAGATCATTGGCGCTTCGAAGATCGCTCGCGACATCAGCGACCGAATCAAGAACGAACGCCGCCGTACCGCCCAATATGCCGTCGCGAATCTCCTGGCCGGCTCATGGTCGACCGCAGAAGCCGGCCCCCGTGTGATCGAATCGGTCGCTGCGATCGGCGACTGGGTTTCCGGTTCCATTTGGCTTCGCGAGGTCGCGGAGGAACGCCTGGAATGTTCCGTCACCTGGCATGCAGACCTGCCGGGGTTGGACACTTTTTCGAAAACCACCGAGGCGACGGTCCTCATCAGTGGTGTGGGTTTGCCCGGACGCGTGGCGATGTCCCGCAAACCAGTCTGGGTCGAGGACCTTTCCGTCGATCGTAATTTCCCTCGCGCCGCCGCCGCCGCGGCCGCGAATCTGAAAGGCGCTCTCGCCTTTCCGCTCGTCGCCGAGGGCGAATTGAATGGCGTCCTCGAATTGTTCAGTCTGCAAACGGTGAAGCCGGACGAAGATCTCTTGTCGCTCATCGAAGCGCTCGGCAGCCAGATCGGCCTCTTCATTCATCGCCGCCAATTGGACGCGGAACTGAAACTCCAGAAAGAAGCCGCCGAATCCGCCAACGCCGCCAAGGACCGTTTCCTCGCCACGCTCAGCCACGAACTGCGCACACCGCTCACCCCCATCCTGATTTGGGCCGGCGGAATGGTAAACGATCCCTCAGTCCCACCCGAGATCGACGAGGGGCTGCGGATGATCTGCCGCAACGTCGAGCTGGAGGCGCGCCTTATTGACGATCTCCTCGACCTCACCCGCATCGCACGCGGCAAACTTCAGCTGCAGCTCCGCAAATCCGATGCACACGACTTGCTCGGGCACGCCATGGAAATCGTGCGCGACGAGATTTCATCGCGAAAATTGAGACTCTCGATGGAGCTGAACGCCTCCGATCACTTCGTGCTCGCGGACGCGCCCCGTTTGCAACAGGTGTTCTGGAACCTGTTGAAGAACGCTTCGAAATTCACCCCGGGCCAGGGCGTCGTCACGATCCGCACCTCGAATCCACAACCACAGGCTTTGTGGATCGAGATCATCGACAGCGGCGTCGGCATTGAGCCGCAGCACCTCGAGAGAATCTTCGATGCGTTCGAACAAGGCGGCACCCGGAGGGAAGGCCTCGGCCTCGGGCTCGCCATCAGCAAGGCGATTGTGGAAATGCACCACGGCTCAATTCGCGCCTTCAGCGACGGCCCCGGCAAAGGCGCCAAGTTCGTCATCGATCTCCAGACCGCCGCCTAATACGGCGCATCCGCCGTGCCTGTCCTATTCTACCGCAACGGTCGCGCCACCAAAATTCCGGAATCCGTCCGATAGCGCGCCAAATAACTCGAGAGCGTCGCATCGATCACCACCTTCCCGTAATTCCGCGGCGACGACGCGTGCATGAAATGCAGCGAACCATCCGATTGCCGAACCGCCAGTCCCACATGCGACGTCGAGTACCGGCCCGGGCCGTCCCGGGAGATAATCCCGATGATGTCGCCGCTCCTCAGCCTGCCTTCGATCGACGCCACCCGGTTCTTCGCAATCTGATACATCGGCCGACTCGAGACCCGCGCTTCCATTTGGGCCAGCGGTCCCAGCAATGCGCGGTTCGCCTTCAAATAACGGTAATGCTTCCACCCCACCGTCATCTCCCTCGCCGAGTGCGGCACGCTAGTCCCGCCCAGGCTGCGCGTCAGGTCATCGACTAGCCCGCGCCGTTCGTTATCCGCCAACCAGTCCTCCAGATAATGGAGCCGCGAAAGATATTCCCCCGTGCAAGTCCCGCCGCGATAGCGATCCACCTCGATGTAATGCAGCATCTGTTCCGGCGTCCAATTCTCCTCCGGGTCATTCAGCATCCGCGCGAAGGCCAGCGCGTTCTCGTAGAACGTCCAGCAATCCATCCCCTGGAAATTCACCGAGGGCGCCTCGATCCGGTTATCGATCTCGAGCGTGAACGATTTGTAGCGCGTGCCCACCAGCGCGCGTCCCACCGCCGCCGTCCGTTCCCCGATCGGCAGCGCCTTCCAGTTCTCCGCCTTCGCCTTTGCTACCAGATTGTCGAACTGATCGCGCCCCTTGAACACCGTGCCGAACGGCAGGCGCGATTCCGCGTTCGCCAACGCGAGCGCGCCGAAAAAGAGTGAGACAAAAAGAGCAGTCTTTCGCATGGGCGCGAATATAAGGTGCGCCGCGATTCGCGCTCCGTATTTTTTGATCGTGCAGGACCTGTTTCAACCCTCTGACGAACCGAACGAAGAGGCCGTGAACGCCTCCGCTCCCCTCGCCGCCCGGATGCGTCCGCGCACGCTCGATGAATTCGTCGGCCAAGAACATATCCTCGGGCCAGGCAAATTATTGCGACGCGCCATCGAAGCCGACCGCCTGCCCTCCGTGATCCTGTCCGGGCCGCCCGGCACCGGCAAAACCACGCTCGCCCATGTCATCGCCGACATGACCCACGCGAAATTCGAACGCCTTAGCGGCGTCGAAAGCAACGTCGCCGAGATGCGGAAAGTCGTCGCCGCCGCCCAGAACCGTCTCCGCAGCGCCGGCCGAAAAACGATCCTGTTCGTCGACGAGATCCATCACTTCAACAAAGCGCAGCAGGACATCCTTCTGCCCGACGTCGAGAGCGGGAACCTGCGTCTCATCGGCGCCACCACCTACAACCCGTTCTTCTACGTCAACAGCGCCCTCGTCTCACGCTCCCAGGTTTTCCAGCTCGAGCCGCTCAAGGTCGAGCAGCTCGAAGAACTGATCGACCGCGCCCTCGATGACAAAGAGCGCGGCCTCGGCAATTACAAAGTGCAGATGGACGCCGACGCCCGCACCCACCTCGCCAAGCTCGCCGACGGCGACGCCCGCAAATGCCTGAACGCCCTCGAAGTCGGTGTGTTGACGACTCCCGCTGTAGCCGGGATCGCTGATTCCGGCCGCCCCAAGCCTACGAAAACCAAAACCGGGCTCACCGATCCCGGCTACAACGCCGAACCTATCATCCACTTCACCCTCGCCGTCGCCGAGGACTCCATTCAGCACAAAGCCATCGTCTACGACAAGAAGGGCGACGCCCACTACGACACCATCAGCGCCTTCATCAAAAGCATGCGCGCGTCCGACGAGAACGGCGCCATCTACTGGCTCGCGAAAATGCTCCACGCCGGCGAAGACTTCCGTTTCATCGCGCGCCGCATCGTCATCTTCGCCAGCGAAGACGTCGGCCTGGCAGACCCCGAGGCGCTCCCCCTCGCTATCGCCACGCAGCAAGCCGTCGAATTCATCGGCCTGCCCGAAGCCCGCATCCCCCTCGCCCACGCCACCGCCTACATGTGCCGCGCGAAAAAAAGCCGCGAAGCGTATGAGGCTCTCGGCGCCGCCACCGAAGAAATCGAGTCGGAACAAACCGAGCGCGTCCCCGAGAATCTGAAGAACAAACACTTCCCCGTAAACCCGGAAGTATGATTTTGCCGCCGGGCCACAGAGCCAGTTTAGAATGCGCGGTGTCGAGGCGTTCCGAAGAGACACGGCGACACAGCGACGTGGCTACAGCACGGAATCAAAGGGCGCGATCAGAAAGAGATGAGCAGGTCTTCCGCGCAGAAATCAAACTTCACGGCTTCGCCCACTGATTTGTCGGCATAGACGGCTTTGAGATACCATTCGCAACCCGATTTGTTCGTCGATTTATCCCAGTGGAGCGTCATGGTCTGGCCGACATCGATGCCTTTGCCGATATCGAAATCGAGATACGTCTTGCCGTCTTCCGAGGCGAGCAGCTTGGTGATCTTTTGGACGTTGTCGCCGCTCCAGGTGAGCGGCGGTGCGACGCAGGAGAAATTGAAGGAGTTCGGGAGCAAGACAGTATTCGGCCGGCCGGGCCAACCGGCTGAGCTGGCGTCGATCTCCGTGCAGTTCGCCGCGAGCGACGGGAGTTTCGCCACGGGACAAGTCTACGGATCCTCGCGCGGCTGCGGCCAGCCGCTGCCCTGGAAGTGGCGGGGACCGGAGTGCGGGTAAACGTAGTCGCTCCGGGCACTACGGATACGGGCATGCTAACACGCTTCACCAACACTGATGAAAACAAGGCGGCACTCGTCTCGACCGTTCCCGTCAAACGTCTCGGAACACCGGAGGAGATCGCTCAGGTGATCGTCTTTGTAGCCTCCGGAAACGCCTCTTACATGACCGGTGCGACCATCCCAGTAGACGGAGGAAACCTGGATGACTAAATTCAAAGGCGGCTGCCGAACGGAGATTTCCTATGAGAAAACAGGTCAAGCTTCCGGGTCCAGATCATCCGATTTCCATCCAGCGCAATCCCGCTCGCGTTGTCGTATCCGTCGCGGGCCGCGTGGTTGCCGATACCCGCAACGCCCTGACACTTCGCGAAGCGGACTATCCGCCGGTGGAATATGTTCCAGGTGATGACGTGGATTTTTCCCAGTTGGAGCGAACGGATCACGCTACCTACTGTCCTTACAAAGGCGACTGCAGTTACTACAGCATTCCCGCTGGGGGAAAAAAATCCGTCAATGCGGTGTGGTGGTATGAGGATCCCTTTCCTGCCGGAGAGCAGATCAAAGGGCATGTTGCATTCTATCCCGAGCGCGTAGATGAAATAATAGAGCGAGTCATTTCAAATGAGCCCGACGAAACAAGAAAGAAATAAGGCACTCGTTCTCCAGGCTTTCGACACGCTGTTCAACCAACGTGACTACGTAGCGGCTGAGCACTATTGGTCTCCGGCCTATATCCAGCACAGCGCTCACATTCAACCCGGCAGAGAAGGGCTGTTCAATCTCGTCAAGACCCTTCCACCCACCCTGCGGTACGAATCGGGAACGATGGTCGCCGAGGGTGACTTCGTGATCGTGCACGGGCGATTTTCCGGCATCGGCCAACCCGTGAACTGGATTGCAGCGGACATCCTTCGCATCGAGGACGGGTTTCTAGTCGAACACTGGGATGTCATCCAGGATGAGGCCACAAGCGAGCAATCCAAGAGCGGCAATCCAATGTTTGGCGATACGTTTCCAACGCCCCCCTGAAAGTTCAGCGATCGGGGATTTCGCCGGCGCCGCCGCAATGGCTCGAATTGAACTTTGCTGATCCGGCGCCTTCGGGTTACTGACTTCCGACCTCTGACATCTGACTTCCGACCTTTCACCATGCCTGGCCTGTTTGATCCGCTCGCGATTCGAGATCTGACTCTTGCGAATCGGGTGTTCGTCTCGCCGATGTGCCAGTATTCGAGCGAGAACGGCTACGCGAACGACTGGCATCTCGTTCATCTCGGCAGCCGCGCAGTGGGCGGCGCGGGATTGATCCTGACGGAGGCAACGGCGGTTCTGCCGGAGGCACGCATCAGCCCGCAGGATCTCGGCATCTGGGAGGATGGGCATATCGAGATGCTGAGCCGCATTGTCAGTTTCGTTCATGAACAGGGGAGCATCGCGGGAATGCAGCTGGCTCATGCCGGCCGCAAGGCGAGCACGAGCCGGCCCTGGGAAGGTCACGACGCTGTTGCCGAAAGCGAAGGCGGCTGGACGAAGGTTGTCGCGCCGAGCGCGCTAAAGTTCTCGGACACGTATCTGATGCCGCAGGCGCTCACGACTGATGGCATTCAGGAAGTGATAGGAGGCTTTGCCGCGGCCGCTCGCCGGGCCTGCCAGGCAGGGTTCCGCGTCATCGAGATCCATGCCGCGCACGGCTACCTGATTCACGAGTTTCTATCGCCGTTGAGCAATCAACGTAAGGACGATTACGGCGGTTCGTTCGAGAATCGAACCCGGCTCTGTCGTGAGGTAGTGACGGCCGTGCGGTCGGCGTGGCCGAAAGAATTGCCGCTGTTCATCCGCATCTCCGCGACGGATTGGGTCGAGGGCGGTTGGAATATCGATGAGTCGGTGAAACTCGCGATAGAGCTGAAGCAGATGGGAGTGGATTTCATTGATTGTTCTTCTGGTGGAAACGCGCTGGACGCGAAAATCCCCGTCGGCGCCGGTTACCAAACAGCCTTTGCCGAGAAGATTCGTCGCGAAGCCGGAATCATGACGGGAACGGTCGGGATGATTACCGATCCAGTCCAGGCGGAGCATATCATCCAGACGGGACAGGCCGATGCTGTGATCATGGCGCGCGAGTTCTTGCGCGACCCATACTGGCCGTTGCGAGCGGCGCGAGAACTTGACCAGTCGATCGCGTGGCCCGTCCAATATCTTAGGGCCGCCCCGAAAGGCGCGCAGCCTCGCGTGTCGGTCGACCTGAAGAGTTTCGAATCGTGCTTCGAAGAACAGCACGGCGTGCCAGGGGAAGTGACCAGTGACCAGTGACGAATTGATTCAAGGCGCGCGTATCCGCGGCGTCCTGGCGCCTGTTGTCACTCCGTTCGGAGCTGATTTCTCGCCCGATAAAGAACGTTTCTTCGCGCATTGCCAATGGCTGCTTTCGCAGAACTGCGGGCTCGTCGTGTTCGGGACCACCAGCGAAGCGAACTCGTTGGCGGCCGAAGAGCGCTCGACGCTACTCGATGAGCTGGTCGCGGCCGGAGTCGACACTTCGCGCGTGATCGCGGGCACCGGTTGCTGCTCCATAACGGAAACCGTCAAGCTCACATCGCAGGCGGTAAAGCATGGTTGCGCGGGGGTCTTGATGCTGCCGCCTTTCTATTACAAAGGTGTCAGCGAACAAGGTCTCTACCGATATTTCAGCGAGGTCGTGCAGCGCGTCGGCGATCCACGGCTGAGAATTTATCTCTACCATATCCCGCCGGTGGCAGTGGTCGGCATTACCGCGAGCCTGGTCGAGCGCCTGCTTAAGTCCTATCCCAGCACAATCGCCGGGATGAAAGACAGCTCGGGCGATTGGAACAACACCAGGATTTTCCTCGACGCGTTCGCCCAGTCCGGTTTCGACGTGTTTGTCGGCAGCGAATCGTTCCTCCTCGCGAATATGCGGAATGGCGGCGCCGGCACTATTTCCGCGACCGCCAACGTTAACCCGGCCGCCATTCACCAGCTCTACGCGGAATGGAAGAATGCAGATGCCGACGACCAGCAGGCAAAGTTAAATGTCATTCGCGACTCGTTCGGCAAGAAATACCCGATGATAAGCGGGCTGAAGCAAGCCATCGCGATCTACGCGAACGATCCGGCGTGGGCGAAAGTGCGGCCGCCGCTGGTCGAACTCACGGCCGAGCAGGCCAAGACGCTCGCCGCGGAACTCAAAACAATCTCCTTCACGATGCCGGGATTGAAGCGAGTGGACGCAACGCCATAACGAGTCGAGGAGAATTTCGCCGTCTGAACTTTCGGGGGACGCGGCGATCCCGAGGAAGCGGGACCGCCGCTACAGCGCACCGTTAGCTCGAAGGGCTCTCCTCCGGTTCAAGACGCAGAACGACGTAGGCGCCGCTGGAGAAAATCAGTTTCACGAAGGGCGCACTGATACAAGCTCGAAGGAAATCGGCGGAGGTGGAGCTAAGCAGGATGAACGAGACGTCGTACTTGGCCGCGGTCAGGCGAAATCCCGGGCCGTCGTGACCAATTAGAGCTTGGAAAAGCGTCTCAGCGGCCTCGGCGCGCGGGGCGTAGGGCACATACGGATTGGAGAATTCCGGGTCGAGAACGACCGCTTTCTTGCCGGAAGCACCGAGTAAGACAAGGCTGTCGTTTGGCGATGCCAGGACAACGGCATCGGGCGGAAGTTCGCTGCGCATCCAGGCAATTGTTTCCGTCGCGCCCGGCACCGCGGCACATTCAATCGCGACCTTGCGAGCGGCGGTGAAATCGTAACGCATGGCGAATTTCGGATACATGAAGAAAAGCAGGCCGGCCATGATCGCGGTGGCGAAGACAGGGGCGGGCAACGTGCGCCCGCGGCCGACCAAAGCGGAGAGGGCGCCGGACAACGACCAAAGCGCGTATCCCGCCAGCAATGGAACAGCGAGACGGAGTTGAAACAGCCAATGAAACGCGGGGACGAGCGCCGGTAATTTGTAATGCGGCCAAAGCTGCCGGGCGTAGCCGAGAGTAAACATGGCGCCGGCCACAAGGATCCAAACGAGGAACATTGTCCGAACACCAGGCAGCGGCCGCCGAACAAAAAGCAGAACGAAACCGGCCAGCGCAGCAACGTTGCCCAGCGTCAGGGAATTCCAAAGCAGCTCGCCGAAACGATCGACCTCGGTTTCGATGAATACGTAGTCTATCGGCGCGGTGTTTTGGACTTGGAGATGATAATGACCCGCGATCGAGACAAGAAAGGGCACGCTGGCAACCAGGGCCGCAACCAAAATCATCGCGCACCGGCCGACGCTCGCGATGAATTGTTTTCGTTTCCAAGCCAGCGCGACGACAATGCATCCGGCGGTAACAGCTGACGCGGTATGCGCGAGGAAGGTCGCGCCCAGAAGAAGTCCGCACGCGATCCAAACCAATGTCCGATCGTTTCGCCGGGCCAAAACCGCAGTGGTCAAGGTAAGGGTGAACGGCACCAGCGAAATGAGGTTCGCAAAGAGCCATGGCGAATAGCTCGGCGCCGCCCACGAGGAAATGTAGCCGGGGGCAAGAAATAGAAACGCGAAGAGCGCCAAGGCACCACCCCACCGCCCGAACAAGCTCATACCAAGGATCAGGAATCCCAGCGGAATAACGATGCCGGCTAAAGCGCCGTGCCGGGCATAGAATTCGACAGGTGGAACGCCAATAACGCGCGAAAGCAGGGCGACGAAGCCGGGGCCGAGCGGATTGTACCAGTTTTGTTCGCCCTTATAATAAGGGTCGGCGGGAAATTGGCCGTCGATCATGCTTTGGGCGGAAGCGGCGTCGCGAAACAGGTCGTGGTCGAACGGTAATTGCAGGTCGTGTGTTGCGAACCATCCGGCGCGGACAGCGACACCTATCAGCGCGCAGACGACAAGGATGAGTACGCCATCCATAATCCGCCGCCAGACGGGCGAAGCAGGCGCGGCGCTGAGGTGGCGTGTCTCGTCAGTATTCTGATCCGCAGAGTCCATTCGGGTGCGCCGGCGTTCCGAGACGCCACGGATTGAAGTCCGGGTGATCCTGCGGCGACGGCGTGCCACAGTGATTGTGGGATGAGGAAGAAGCAAGCCGCCGCACGCGCAAAAACGGGCGAGTCTGCCCAGGCGTCGTTGACCAGGCGCCTGCATCCAAAGCTGACGGAGTGGTTCGGCGCAACCTATCTGGAATTCACGCACGCGCAGTTGCTCGCAGTGCCGGCGATCCTGGATCGTGAATCGATCCTGCTTACCTCGCCGACGGGTAGCGGTAAGACGCTAGCGGGATTTCTCGCGATCTTCGATGCGCTGCTGAGGAAATTGGATGCGGGGACGCTGACGTCGACGGTGCAATGCATCTACGTCTCGCCGTTGCGCGCGCTCGCTTACGATATCGGGAAAAATATCCGGGCGCCGATTGTCGGAATGGGGCTTGAGAAAAATGTGCGCATTCATTTGCGCACAGGTGACACGCCCTCGAGCGAGCGCGTGAAATTTCGGGACCGCGCGGCGCATATTCTCGTAACGACGCCGGAAAGCCTGGCGGTGATGCTGGCGCAGGAAAGTTACGCGGCCCATTTTGGCGAGTGCGAGTTTGTCGTCGTCGATGAACTGCATTCGTTCGCCGGGAACAAGCGCGGCGCGGACCTTACGCTGTCGCTCGAGCGGCTGGAAAGGCTGCGGCAAGATTTCTGTAGCCGTCGCCCTGTGGGCGACGCGGGAGAAGAGGTGGCGAAGTCGCTCTCACGCTTCCCACAGGGAAGCGGCTACAGAAGAGGCAGCGATGTGACGCCGCTCTGCCGCATCGGACTTTCGGCGACGGCGGCACCACTCGATCTGCTGGCGCGATTTCTCGTGGGCGAAGGACGCGAGTGCCGGATCGCTCAAGCGCAGACGGAGAAAAAATCGCTGGTCGAAGTTTTTTCGCCGATCCGGCGCAAGCCGTATCCACCCGCGGGCTATACCGGCGTGCGGCTTTACGCGGAGCTGGCTGAGTTGATTCAACGCCGGCAATCGGTCCTTGTTTTCACGAACGTCCGCTCGGCCGCGGAACAAGTCGGCCTGCGGCTAAAGGAACTGCTGCCCGACCTCGCGCCGCAGATCGAGATCCATCACGCTTCGCTCGATCGCAGTGTGCGGGTCGAAGTGGAAGACCGGCTCAAGAACGGCGAGCTGCGCGCGGTGGTCTGCTCGACGAGCCTGGAAATGGGGATCGATATCGGCGCGGTCGATCTGGTCGTGATGGTCGCGACACCGAAAGGTGTTTCGCGCGCGATCCAACGAATCGGGCGCTCCGGGCATTCGCTCGACCGCAGCAGTCACGGGGTGCTCGTCGCCACCAACATCAACGATCTCGTCGAGGCGACCGTGACGGCGAAGCTGGTCCGCGAACGCGCGCTCGATCCGATCAAGATCCAGGAAAAGCCGTACGACGTCGTCGCGCAACACATCGTCGGCCTGGCGGCGAGTGCGCCAATCCAGGCGGATGAGGTTTTCGATTTGGTCCGTCGCGCTTATCCCTTCCGCAATCTTACCCGCGAAGAATTCGATCGCGTCCTTCAATACCTGGAAGGCGGCGGCGCCGCGCTGCAACAACAATACGCCGGCGTGTTCGGCAAAATTCGCATCGACGATGGCGTGATTTCCCTGGCGCATCCAAGGATCGCGCGCGAATTCCTGGTCAACATCGGCACGATCCACTCGGAAGGTTTTATCGACGTGCTTCTGCGACGCCGACGGCTCGGCTCGGTGGAAGAGAACTTTATCAAGCAACTCCAGATCGGTGATCTGTTCGTTCTCGGCGGACGCATCGTGCGGTTGATCGATACCGGCGTGCAGGAAGCGTACGTGGAGCGCGCGGACGGGCTTTTGCCGACGGTCCCGCGCTGGAACGCCGCGAAGATGCCGCTTACTTCGGGGCTGGCGCGAGCGGTTCGCCAACTGCGGACGGAACTCGAAGCGCAGGTTCGGAAGAGTTCCGACGACGCTGCGATCGCGGACTGGCTCGTGGAACGATATGAAATCTCGATCGCGAATGCGCAGGCGATCGTGGAATTGTTCCGCGCGCAGCTCAGGGTCTCGGAAATTCCAGTCGGCCAAAAAATGCTGATCGAGCTGTATTGCGAGGGGAATCATGCGCATTACTTTTTCCATTCACTTATCGGACGGAGCGCAAACGACGCGCTCTCACGGATCGTGGCGTTACGGGTGAAGAATCGCATCGGCGGCAACGCGCTGGTCACGATCGACGACTACGGATTCCTCCTGACTTTGCGGCGGTTCCAGGAATTGCCGCTGACGGAGCTACGGGATTGTTTCCTCCGCGAAAATGCCGAGCGCGATCTCAGTGCGGCATTGCGCGGATCCGAGCTGGTGAAGTGGCAGTTCCGCGGCGTCGCCCAGACAGGCCTGATGGTGCCGCGGAATTTGCCGGGGAAACAGCGGAAGCAGAAGCAACTCAGCTGGAGCGCCGAAGTTTTGTTTCGCGTGCTGGAGCGACACGAACCGGATCATCCGCTGCTCGTCGAAGCGTACCGTCAGGCGACGCACACTTTTCTCGATGCCGAAGCAGCCTACGAATTTCTCGCCGACGTCCAGGATTTCGACTGGAAGCTCGTGGAGCTTCCCGTTGTCTCGCCGCTCTCGTTCGCGATCTACGCCAGCGTCATCAAGGAGAACATGATGCTGGAGGATCCAACGGCCGCCATCGAGCGGATCTACCGCGAGATGTATGCCAAGGTCGAGAGCGTTACTTCCGCTCCCGCTTCGTAATCGTGCTCGTGCTCGGCCGGGTAGGATTCGATCACGATCACGAGCAGGAGCACGATTACGAAGCGGGCCCAGAAACGCGAAAGGAGTGGGATCTTGCGATCCCACTCCTCCCACACATGAGCGAGGCTTCTCCTTAGCTTTTGCTCTGCGAAATTACGTTTTGCTCTGCGAAACTACTTCGTTCAGTTTGAAGATCGGCAGGAACATCGCGATGACGATGCCGCCCACGATTACTCCGAGGAAAACAATCAGGAGCGGTTCGATCAACGACGTCAGGGCATCCAGCATCGCTTCGATTTCTTCGTCCCAGAAATCGGCCATCTTCTCCAGCATCGTGTCGATCTTGCCGGTCGCTTCACCGGCCGCGACCATTCGCAGCATCATCGGCGGGAAAATCGGTTTCTTGGAAAGCGCGACCGAAAGGTTGTCGCCTTTCTCAACATCTGAGGCGACGCCGTTGATGCTGGTTTCGACAACGTGGTTGCCAGAAGCACCGCCGACGATGTCGAGCACTTCGAGGATCGGCACACCGCTTCGGATCAGCTGCGCGAAGGTGCGGGCGAAACGCGACATGCAGATTTTGTGAATGAGGGGCCCGAAGATCGGGAGCTTGAGCTTCCATTTGTCCCAAATTTGTTTGCCGCGCGTTGACCGGAGGAAGGTGCGAATACCGAAGAATATCCCGAAGATACCGAGGATCAGGAAGTACCACTCGCCGCGCATGAAATCGCTGACGTCGATCAGAAACTGGGTAGGCGCGGGAAGTTTGGAGCCGAAGTCTTTAAAGATTTCGCCGAAGATTGGAACGACCTTGACGATAAGAAACGTCGTGATGGCCATCGCGATGCAAATGACGATGACAGGATAAGTCATCGCGGACTTGACCTTCTTGCGCAGGCGGGCGCTCGCTTCGAGGAAGCCGGCCAGCCGATCGAGAATCTCAGCAAGCAAGCCGCCGTGCTCGCCGGCTTTCACCATGCTCACAAAAAGGCGATCGAAAACGCGAGGATGTTTCGCGATCGATTCGTGGAAGGTCTCACCGCCCTGAACGCGGGTGGTGACGTCGCTGATGATGTGGCGCAGGCTCTTCTGCTTTTTCGGATCGCACTGGTCGTAGAGCGCGGTCATCGCCTGGACCAGCGAAATGCCGGCCTCGATCATGGTTGAGAGCTGACGGGTGAAGAGAACGAGGTCGGTTTCTTTAACGGTCCAGGTTTTCTTGCGCTGTTTGGTGACAGCCGATTTTTGTTGGAGCGATAAAACCATCAAGCCCCGACTCATCAGGCTGGTGACGGCGTTGTCCTCGTTAAGGGCATCTTGGATTCCGGAGACGATCTTGCCGGACATGTCTCGGGCTTGGTAGGAGAAGGTGATCATGTTATGGTAATTATACTCCGTATAGCATCTACAGTGCCACCACGGATTCGCCTTAGTGCCTCAAACGGATCTTGAGGGCGCCTTTCCCAGCGTCGATCATCCCTTTCCCATGCCTGTCGCCTCTGAAATCGAACCGGTATCTCCCGGAATTTCCATCTGGCGATGTTATGACCGGTCGGTAAAGGCGGACCTGTTCTCCACCGCCTTGGAAACCGCTTCAGGCGCCTATATTATCGATCCAATTCCGTTGGCGCCGGAAGCGGTCGCCAGTTTGGCAGGCCAGCTCAAAGTCGCGGGAATCATCGTCACAAACGAGAACCATGAGCGGGCGGCGGCGCAATTCTCCGAGAAGTTTGCGGTCCCGATCTACCTGTCTGCCACATTGATCGGCGCCATGCGATTGCCGTCAGCCACTCCGGTTCAGGACAAAGGCCTTCTGACAGCACTAACCGCTGTCGAGGTCGAGGGCGCCCCTGCCGGCGAAATCGCCATCCATAGTGCGGTGGGCGACGGAACAATGGTTGTCGGGGATGCGCTGATTAACTTCGAACCGTATGGATTCGCGCTCCTTCCCGCGAAGTACTGCTCGAACTTCAAAGCGATGCGCGGGTCGTTATCGCGGCTTCTGGACTACTCGTTCGATCGAATGCTCTTCGCTCACGGGTTGCCAATCCTGTCTCGCGCCCGCGAACGGCTGGAGCAGTTACTGAAGGACCATCGTTAAGTGCAAATCGATTCAGCTCCGCCGAACGCCGTCACGCGTTTCCTCCGCCTGATCCGCTTCTCGCACACTATCTTCGCCCTGCCCTTTGCCTTGGGCGCACTATTGGTGGCGTCCGACGGGCATCCCGGCTTGCGGACATTGGCTCTGGTCCTTGCCTGCATGGTGCTCGCCCGGACTGCGGCCATGCTTTTCAACCGCGTGAGTGACTGGTCTATCGACCAAAGAAATCCGCGAACTGCCGCGCGACATCTCCTTCTCGCGAAACCGGTCGCGTGGGGGCTGCTGGCCATCAGTTCCGCTGCTTTTCTTGCCGCAAGTGCTGCAATCAATCGCATGACCGCCATACTCGGGCCGGTCGCGCTTGCGATCAGCTTCTTCTACTCGCTAACAAAACGCTTCACGAAGGGGACTCACTTCTTCCTCGGCCTCGCCCTGGCGGTTGCGCCGGCCGGGGCGTGGATTGCGCAAACAGGAGGGCTCGATCTGCCGCCCCTGGTCCTGGGGGTGGGCGTGATCTGCTGGGTGGCTGGCTTCGACCTGATCTACGCGACGCAGGATGCGGACTTTGACCGCCGCGAAGGATTGCATTCCCTGGTGGTTCGTCTCGGGATCTCCGGCAGCCTGCGATTTGCCCAGTGGCTCCACTTTGTGATGTTCGTCGCCCTGGTCGCTTTCGGGTTAACGGCGAAACTCGGGATCATCTATTACAGCGCGATGCCGTTCATCGCCGGCGCGCTCGTCTACGAACATCGCAGCGCCCGGAAGCTTGACCTCGCCGCGATCAATCGCGCTTTTTTTCAGAGCAACGCCTTTGTCAGTGCGCTGTTTGTCGCCGCGGTCGCAGCCGATCGCTGGTTCTGATTACTGCTCGAGCTGCGCGATACGCTCAGCGTGCCGACCGCCTTCGAAATCGGTCGTCAACCAGACCCGGACGATGGCCAGCGCGGTCTCCTCCGGGATCACCCGCTCGCCCATCGAAAGCACATTTGCGTCGTTGTGCTGGCGCGATAACCGGGCGGTCTCTTCGTTCCAGCAAAGCGCGCAGCGCACTCCGCGCACCTTGTTCGCCGCCATCGCCTCGCCGTTCCCCGAACCGCCGAAAACGATCGCGCGATCGCACTCACCTTTCACCACCGCCTCTGCCGCTGGCCGGATGAACTTCGGGTAGTCGACCGGCTCTTCACTGAAGGTGCCGAAGTCTTTCACCTCGTGGCCCAGCTCAACCAGCAGCGTCTTGACCTTTTCTTTGTAATGGAAACCGGCGTGATCGGTACCGAGCGAGATTTTCATCTGCGGCATTCTTAAATCGGCGCGCGCAACTGTCGAGCGAAAGCGTCTAGGCCTGGGCGGTGCCGTGAAGTTCGGCCAACTGCGTCCAAATTTCGCGCTCGCGTTCGCCGAGCTTTTTCGGAATTTGAATTTGCGCCTCGACCAGCAAGTCTCCGCGCTCTCCCCCCGCCGTTGGAAGTCCGTGACCGCGCAAGCGAAAGCGTTGTCCGCTCTGCGTACCCGGGGGAATTTTCAGCTTCGCGTGACCTTCCAGCGTGGGAACGCGCAACTCTCCGCCGAGCGCGGCCTGCCAGGGCGGCAACTTCACTTCGTGAATCAGATCGTTTCCCTCCACTGTAAAATCCGGATGTCGCGCCAGGCGCACGCGCAGAAAAAGATCGCCGCTTTTCCCACCGCCCGCACCGGCCTCGCCTTGTCCAGCCAGCCGGATTCGTTGGCCCTCGTGCACCCCTTTCGGAATCTTGACCTGGTAACTTTCCACTTTGTTTGAGTTGCCGCGGCGCAAGGAAATCGGGCGCTTCGATCCATGGAACGCTTCTTCGAGCGTGACCATGATGTCGGCTTCCACGTCGCTCCCCCGCTCGGCGCTTCTTGGCCGCTGTCCAAAACCGCCCCCGCCAAAACCACTGCGGCCGCCGCCACCGCCAAAGAACTGTTCAAAGAAATCGCTGAACCCGGTCCCGCCGAATTCGAATTCAACGCCACCGTCACCGGAGGTATGGCGGCGGAATCCACCGCCCGGCTGTTGCCCGCCCCATCCCGGTGGCGGCTGGAATCCGCCCGGCTGATCCCAATTAGCGCCCAGCTCATCGTACTTCTTCCGCTTCTCCGGATCGCCCAGGACCTCGTACGCTTCGTTGAGCTGCTTGAACTTTTCTTCCGCCGTCGCCTTGTCCTTGTTGACGTCGGGATGGTGTTTGCGCGCCAGCTTGCGGAACGCCTTCTTGATCTCGTCGTCGGTCGCGGTTTTGGAAACGCCAAGCGTCTCGTAATAATCTCTAAATTGAACAGCCATCTTTTCCCCGCGAAGGTCTGCGCTGGAGAGCGAGTGCGCAAGGAGCGGTCGTTTGTAAACCGCAGCTTCCTGCACTAACACCTGCGAATGTCCCGGGCCTCGCGTGACCAGCAACTGCTCGATCGGCACGTCGCCCGTTTGCTCCAGTGCCGCCGCTGTCCGCGAATGTTGCCGCCGCCGGTCTCAGGCGGGCCGGTCCGTAGCAAGATCATGCTTATCGGCCAGGCGCCGGGCGTGAAAGAGCCGGTGCTCGGAAGACCGTTCGCGTGGACCGCGGGCCGCACGCTCTTCGGCTGGTTCCAGCAATTCTGCGGCATGAGCGAAGAACAAGTGCGCGCGCAAATTTACTTCGCCGCCGTCTGCCGCTGTTTTCCTGGCAAAACCCCCGCCGGCGGCGACCGCGTTCCCGCGCCGGACGAAATCCGCAATTGCTCGACCTGGATGAACGATGAGATCGATCTTCTGCAACCGCTGTTGATCATTCCCGTCGGAAAACTCGCCATCGGCCAGTTCCTCCCGTTGGAGAAGCTCGACCAAATCATCGGCCGCACCTTCCCCATCCGGGACAAGCATCGCGCCTTCGATCTGATCCCGCTTCCCCATCCGTCCGGCGCATCCCCGTGGCATAGGATCCCGCCGGGTCTTGGCCTGCTCGGCAAAGCCATGCGCCGGATTGCGCGCCATCCAGCGATGCGAGCGGTCACCGACCGCTGAGTAAATTGGACAGCTTGCCCGCCGTAGCGAAGCGAAGGAGGTTTCCCCTCTTCTTTCGATGACCACCGCCAAAACTCTCATCCGCACCGACGTTCCCGATTCCGACAAATGGGATCTCTCCCATCTCTTCAGCGAGGCCGGCAAATGGACCGAGGATTTCGCCTGGCTCCAGCAGACCTACCCAACCATAACGGACTGGAAGGGGTGCCTCGGCCAGTCAGCTGCGACCCTGGCGGCATGCCTCGATTTCGAGAAATCCCTCGACCTCAAGATCGAGCGTCTCTACCACTACGCCTCCCTCCAACTCGCCGAGGACAGCGCGAATCCCGATTACCTCGCGCGCATGGGCCAGATGCAAAATCTTCTCACAAAGATCGGCGAAGCCAGTTCGTTCCTGGCCCCGGAAATTCAGGGAATTCCCGACGACGAGTTCGCCGAGTTCTTGGAAGACCCCGCCTTAAATGAATGGAAAATCGCGCTTCGGAAAATCCGACGGATGAAGCCATATGTTTTGTCGGAGCGGGAAGAGCGGCTCATGGCGCTGGGCAGCGCCGCACTCGATGGGTACGACGAGACCTTTTCGCAGCTCACGGATGTCGACATGAAGTTCGGCGTTCTTGTAGATGACAAGGGCGAAGAAAAACCGCTCACGCAAAGTTCTTACGGCTCGTTCCTGGTGAAGCGCGACCACGCCCTGCGCAAGCGTGCCTTCCACCAGTTCTACGAGGAGTTTCAGGATCACCAGTTCACCCTGGCGTCCTCGCTCGCCTATTCCGTAAAGGCGGATGTCTTTCGCGCACGCGCCCGGAATTATCCCTCGGCGCTCGAAGCCTCGCTCTTTCGGGACGACATTCCTGCCGCGGTCTATGACGGGCTAATCACGGCGGTGCGAAACAACCTCGGGCCGCTGTTTCGCTACTACGAATTACGCCGACGCTCGCTCGGCCTCGACGAGCTGCATCACTACGATACTTACGTCCCGCTCGTGGCGGAGATCGAGTCGCACGTTTCGTTCGATGAAGCGACCGACACCATCCTTGCCGCCTTCGAGCCGCTCGGGCACGAATATACCGCGACGTTGAGCGAAGGTTTGCGCGGGCGCTGGTGCGATCGGTACGAGACGAAAGGAAAACGGAGCGGCGCGTTTTCTTCCGGAAGCTTCGGCGCGCCGCCCTACATCCTGATGAATTACAAGAGCGACGTCTTCTCGGATGTTTACACCCTGGCGCACGAAGCCGGCCATTCGATGCACACCTGGTTCGCGCAGCGCTCGCAGGCGTTCCAGGATTACAACTACCCGATCTTTCTCGCGGAAGTCGCGTCCACATTTAACGAAGAGCTACTCACCCATCACCTGCTCGAAAAGACCACGGACAAGAAGATGCGCGCCTACATCATCAATCGCCAGATCGATGACATCCGCGGCACTCTCTTTCGCCAGACCATGTTCGCCGAGTTCGAGAAGGTCATCCACGCCATCGAAGAACGCGGTGACGCGCTCACCCTCGACGTTTTCAAATCGGAATATCACGCGCTTCTCCAGGCTTATTTCGGCTCCGGCGTCGTGCTCGATTCTCAGCTCGACATCGAGTGCCTGCGCATTCCGCATTTCTTCAATGCGTTCTATGTTTATAAGTACGCGACCGGCATTTCCGCGGCCATCGCGCTTTCCGAGAGAGTGCTGGCGAAACAACCGGGCGCGGTGGAGGCCTACCTCGCTTTCCTGCAATCTGGCGGCGCAAAATTCCCGCTCGAAACGCTTCGCCTGGCCGGGGTCGACATGACCACGCCCGCGCCAATCGAAAGCACGCTAGCGCTTTTCAACCGCCGGCTGAGTGAGCTCGAACAACTCCTCCTGTAGCTACGATCCTACGGGCCGTCCCGCAACGAGCATCGGCGGCCACAGGCCCGTAGCTACAGGATGGCCGCGGAGCTCCTTGGCAAGCGATGTGCTAAAAAAGGGAGGCGTGCAGTTTGAATGGCAGTTGCAAGCCGCCTGCGGTTACGCAGAACTGGGCATGACACGCGAGTCGCTCGCCGAACTCGACGCCATCGACACGCGCTACCAGACCCGCCCCGAAGTCCTTCAACTTCGCCTCCATCATCTGATGAAGAAAAAACGATGGACGCTCGCTCTTCGCGTCAGTCAAAAGCTCTGTCGTGTCGCTCCCGATGCCGGCGCGGGATTTCTCCATGCCGGTTTCTGCCTCCACCAACTTGGTAAGACCGCCGAAGCGAAAAAGCTTCTCATCACCGGCCCCGTCGCGCTCCTGAAAGAGCCGATCTATTACTACAATATGGGGTGCTACGAAGCTCTGCTCGGCAACGTCCGCGACGCCGAGGCGAATTTGCAGATCAGTTTCAAGATGGACAGCTCCTTCCGCGACCTCGCGAAAAAAGATCCTGATCTGAAGGCGCTCCACGCGGTGATCTGAGCTACGCGATTTCCAGCAGCCTCAAGGAGGGGCGGTTTGGAAAGCGCCCTCCTTGGTCTACTTTCCACGGTGGAACGCGAGCGCCTCGCAGCTCTATTCGAAGAAAACTTCACGCGTTTCGGCGAACTCGGCGCGGCGGTTTCTGTTTGGCAACACGGAAAGCCGATCGTCGAACTACACGGTGGATTTCGGGACGCGAAGCGCGAACAGCCGTGGACAGCAGACACGATCGTTCTCGTTTGGTCGGCTACGAAAGGGCTGGGGAGTGCGTGCCTGCTCCATGCGCTGCAAGAGCAGGCGATCTCGCTGGAGCATCGCGTGGCGGAGTTCTGGTCGGAGTTCGCACAGGCGGGAAAGAGTGCGATTACCATTGGCCAACTGCTTTCCCATCAGGCTGGGCTTAGCGCGCTGGATAAGCCGATCGATGTTCTCGATTATCCCGCCGTGATCGCGGCGCTGGAAAAGCAGGCGCCAGTTTGGCCACCGGGCACGGCGCATGGCTACCACGCGCGAACGTTCGGATTTCTCGTGGACGAATTGACGCGGCGCATCAGCGATCAGCGCGTTAGCGAATACTGGCGAACCACCTTCGCCGAGCCGCTCGAGCTCGACATCTGGATCGGGTTGCCCGAAGCGGAGCACAAACGCATGGCAACCATCCACGCCGCCAAAGCCGGCGGCGAACAGACACCGGCGGAGTTTTATCGCGAGTTGATTACGCCGGGCACCTTGGTGCGGAAAACATTCACGTCGCCGGCGGGCCTTCATTCCATTGCCGCGATGAACACGGCGGAGAATCGCGCCGCGAACATCGTCTCGTTCAGCGGAATTGGCAGCGCTTCGTCGCTGGCGAAGTTCTACGGAATGTTGGCGAACGATGGGGTGCTTGAAGGGCAACGCTATTTCTCCCCGGAAACGATTGCCCTCATGACCACGACGCTGACTTCCGGCGTCGATCGCATCCTGCAAATCCCGACGGCGTTCTCTGCCGGCTTCATGAAAGATTCGCCGGACGCTCCGCGACGAATCTTCGGCCCCGCGTCATCCGCGTTCGGACATCCAGGCGCTGGCGGCAGCAATGCTTTCGCCGACCCGGAGAATGGGATCTCCTTCGCTTACGTGATGAACCAAATGGAGCAATCACTCTTGCCTAACGAGAAGTCGCTGCGGCTGGTCGACGCGATTTACAGGTAGGGACGCCGCGCTGCGGCGTCCGCAATGCTCAGGCTGCAACGACCGGACGGCGCAGCGCGCCGTCCCTACCTATTCGCCCATCACCGTCACCACGATTCTTCGGGTGTGCGCGGCGCGACGATGCTCGAAGAGGAAAATCCCCTGCCAGGTTCCAAGCTGCATTCGCGAACCTGACAACGGGATTACTTCGCTCGTCCGCGTGAGCGCCATCCGAATGTGCGACGTGCTGTCGTCCGGTCCTTCGTCGTCGTGCTCGTAGTTGGCATCCTCCGGTACGAGCCGTTCGAAAAACTTTTCAAGATCCCGGCGCGCGGCCGGGGCGGCGTTTTCCATGATGACGAGGCTGCAGCTCGTGTGCTGGACGAAGACCGTCACGGTTCCGGTGGCGATGCCGCTTCCCTTGACGATCTGCTGGACCTGATCGGTGATTTCATAGGTCCCCTTGCCCCTGGTGCGGACTTCGAATTGCTCGCTGCGAACGCTCATGGCCGTGCCGGCACGCTAGCGACCAGGTGAGCGGGCGCAATCACCGGAAATTTTGCCTTCGCACCAACGTGCGAACGCTCGATAGTTCCCGAGCGATGCAAGAAGACATGGAGCGGATCCTATTCGACGAAGCGACAATCCATCGCCGCCTCGACGAGCTGGCGGCAAAAATTTCCGAGGATTATCGCGATCGGGAACTGACGGTCATCGCCATCCTGAACGGCAGCGTGATCCTGATGGCGGACTTGCTCCGGCGCATTCCGCTGCCGCTGAAATTGGATTGCCTCAGCGTCGCGAGCTACCACGGCGGCACCAAGACAACCGGCGAGCTGATTTTTCGGCAGGTGTTGCTGCCCGATATCGCCGGACGTCACATTCTTCTCCTGGATGACATTCTCGACAGCGGGGTAACGCTGGCCACCATCCGCGAAAAAATAGAATCCCTCGGTCCGGAGAGCGTTCGCATCTGCGTGCTGCTGGATAAGAAGAAAACGCGTTTGCGCGTGGTGGATCCGGATTATGTCGGCTTCGAGATCGAGGACGAATTCGTGGTCGGTTACGGACTCGATTATATGGAACGCTACCGCAATCTGCCATTCATCGGCGTACTGCGGAAAGATTTGATCGCGGCGACCGCGTAACCCGTGAATGAAAATCCACGTGCAGTTCTTCTCGCGGCTCCGTGATCTGGTCGGGCGATCCGAGATGGATTTGGAGGTTCCGGATGGAGGAACGGCCGCTGATCTTCTCGACTTGCTCTACTCCCGGACGCCGGCCTTGCGCGAATGGGACAAGAGCATTCACGTCGCCAGCGGAGTTGAGTTCGTTGGACGCGATTACGTTTTAAAACCGGACGATCAGATTTCGATCATGCCGCCGGTGCAAGGCGGCTAACTCGCTGTAGTCGCGGCGCTCTGTCGCCGCGCCGTGCATCAACAAGAAAAACGCGGCGACAGAGCGCCGCGGCTACAGCGTTTTAATCGCGGAAGTTTTTGAAGTTCGTGGCGACGCCGAAGTCTTTGCTGCGGACGAACGCGATGACGTCCTGCAAATCGTCGCGCTTCTTGCCGGTCACGCGGATCTGGCGCTCCTGGAGCTGGCTTTGCACTTTGAAGCCCTGCCCTTTGATCGCGAGGATAATCTCCTTCGCTTTGTCGCCTTCGAGCCCCTGCTGGATCTTTAACTCCTGCCGCGCATGGCCCAGCGGCGAGATGGCGGGCTCGACCTGCTCGACGTTGCGAAGATCGATGCCACGCTTCCCCAGTCTCGTGATCACAATCTCGCGCAGACCGCGCAAGCGCGACGCGTCCTCGGCCGTGAGCGTGATCTTCTCTTTCTCGGCCACGATTTCGGCCACGCTTCCCTTGAAATCGAAGCGGGTCGCCAGTTCCTTGCGCGCTTGATTCAACGCGTTATCAATTTCCTGCGCGTCCACTTCCGAAACGATGTCGAACGAAGGCATTTTGCGATTTTAGATTTTCGGTTTTGGATTTCCGATTGCTGACCAACCTTGAGCCAATGCGGTTTCGATTCCTTCGTCAAGCTCGCGCCTTAGCGGTGTTGCTGATGGCGGCTGCTTTGCTGGCGCTGCCAGCGTGTCATCGCGCTGCGTCGAAGGAGGAAAGAGCGTTGCGGGGCGAACTCCGCAAAGCCCTCGAGGAACGATCTTATGAGCGCGCCGTCGAGCTCGCGCGGCGCCATCTGAAGTTGAGGCCGCATGATAATGGGACCTGGGACCGGCTCGTCCGCGCGCAGTTTGGACTGCACGACCTCGCAGGGGTGAGTCAGAGCCTGGATGATTGGCGGAACGCGGTCCCTGCACCGTCCCTGAATCTCGATGAATACGCCGGCGATTATGCGGCGGCGAAAAAAGACGATGCCTGGGCAATTGCCGCTTGGAAAAAGGTCGCCGCAGCGGACCCGAAAAATGTTCGGGTGTTGGAGAAGATCGCGCGACTGGAAAGGCGACAGCATTTCTGGACCAAGGAAGACGCGGCCTGGACCGCACTCATCGCGGTGCAGGAGAGTGCGAGCGCCCGCATCAATCGGGCATTGTGCCGGCGGCGCCTGCATCGCTGGCACGACGCTTTCGAAGACCTGGACAAAGCCCACGCGCTGGCGCCGGACGATCCGGAAGTGGAACACGGCGCCAAGCTATTCGAAGGGATAGGAAGATTCCTCGCCGAAATCCGCGAACTGGATTCGGCCCTCGCCATCTCACCGAACGATGCCGGCTTGCTGGCCGATCGCGCCCTTCTGTTTCTGCGCGCGGACGATCCCGAGCTGGCGCTCGAAGACGCGGAGGCCGCGGGGAAAATCGGAACCTGGGCGGTGCGCCCGAAATTATTTCAGGCGCTCGCCTTGATCGCCCTCGGGCGAGCGGACGAGTGCGAGAAATCAGGTGTCTACAAGTCGATCCGGCTGGAGCGGCTCGCTCCCGAATTTCTCGAGACGATGGCGCGGCTCGACTCCGAAATTTCGGCGGAGCGAAACAACGCGGAGCTCTATGTCTCACGCGCCTGGCAATTGAACGAGATCGGCCAGCCGAGCCTGGCGCTGCAGGATGCGCAGACGGCCGTCACGCTCGATCCAAAAGCGGCCGGCGCGTGCGCCGAGGCGAGCTACGCGTTGACGAAACTTGGCCGCGGCGCCGAAGCGCTCGAACAAATCAAGCGGGCGACAGAGCTCGATCCGAATTTCTCGACAGCCTGGCAATATCGCGGCGAGTTGGAGATGGCGCGCGGCGAAACGCTTTCTGCGGTGGAATCATTCACTCACGCGATCGAGGCGAACCAGACGGCGACTGCGTTGGAAAAACGGGAGCAATGTTATCGGCGGCTCGGCCTTCTGGTGAAAGCGGAGCAGGATCGCAGGGCGCGGCTGGAGCTCGCAAGCGAAACGAAGTGACTGAACCTAATGGAGACGGCTTGACCTCAGGCCGTCTGAAGGGAGAATCGATACCGTTCCCCCCCGGCACGAGGGCGTGCCGGCTCTAAGGTTAGCCGTCAGAGACCTCAGTAGGTCTTGTCGATCCGGATATTCCCACGGCCGGCTTCCAGTGAGATTGCGGCCTCTGCGTAGGAGCCGATCACGGTCGCCACGGAATGAACCACGTCGTCAGAGCTGGTCTTCGTTGTCTCAAAATTGTTTGCGACTCTGCCTTCAAGCGCGCTCGCGCTGAGGCCGAAGGAAGCATCGCTCGGAAGGACAGCGCGCACGTTTCCGCGGGTACTCGAAGCCTTGACCGAGAATTTATTGTTCTCCCACCAATCGTAGGCGACATCCAGTCGCCCGTTCTCCAAGGTAAGATTGAGGTCGCCGAAACAGTTATGTCCCGCCAACCAGCCATTCACCAGATGCGCTTTCGCGCTGCCGCCGCGCAAACCTTCCACCAGCAATTCTCCGTTCGTCAGGCTGAGGTCGGTGATCCTGACGGTCGGCGGGACGATAATGATGTAATCGACGGTTCCCGACCGATCGCTGAGCGCGTTCTTCCGCGGCGGAAAACTGGTCGTGATCGCGATGCTGCTTCGTGTCGCCTTTACATCGACCACGATTCCTCGCAGGCGTTCTTCCGTGTAGGCCTTCTTGAACGCCCGAATCGTGATGCCCGGTCCCTCCGCTGCGTAAACACGGATCGAGCCATCGGTGTTTGCAACGCTCACGGTCGCCGTTGCATCCAATTCGTATTTCTGGTCGAGGACTTCTTCTAGCGGTTCCACCGCGAAGGCGGTTCGCGCGAAGAAAAAGAATGCAATGGCCAACGCGCAAAACGCTGTAGCCGCCGCCCTGTGGGCGGCGTGAGAGAAAATGGGGCCGAATCCCCGCGCTTCGCACAGCGAAGCGGCTACAGAAGAACCTTCCTCACGCTCACTCATACCGCAACGCTACCATGGGATCGACTTTCATGGCGCGACGGGCAGGAATGTAACTGGCAAGCGCCGCGGCCACGACGAGGAGGCCGACGACGCCGGTGTAGGTCACGACATCGGTGGCTTGCACGCCGTATAGCATCGTCGCGAGCAAACGCGTAAGACCGAGCGACGCCACAATTCCGACAGCTACGCCCGAGAGCACCAGGGTAAAACTCTGCCGGAAGATCAGGTTCAGCATATCGAAGCGCTGCGCGCCGAGCGCCATCCGAATGCCGATCTCGTGCGTCCGTTGCGACGTGATGTATGCCATCACGCCGTAAAGACCGACCATCGCGAGGATGAGCGCGGAACCGGCGAACACTCCCAGCATCACCATGCTGAAACGGCGATTGTCGAACGACGCGGAAACAATCTCTTCGATCGTTTCGAACTTCGTCGGCATTTCCGGATTCAAGGCGCGCGCTTCGCGCCGCATTGCGTTGGTCAGGACCGCGGCATCGCCCTGCGCGCGCGCAACGATGGAAAATTCCGCCGTCGCCGCCGGTCGCTGGAAGTAGTTTGTGTAAACGGTCGGTCGCGGATCGCGATCGAGCCCGTTGTCGCGCACGTCCCCTACGATTCCGACGATCGTCAACAAACGCAGATCGCTATCCATGTTTCCGTATTCGATCTCTTTGCCGATCGAATCCTCGTCAGGCCAATAACGTTTGGCGAGCGATTGGCTCACGACCGCCACGTGCGGCGAGTCCGGTCCATCGCCCTCCTGGAAAAGGCGGCCACGAATCAGTGGAATTCCCATGGCCGTGAAATACCCGGCGCTGGCCGCGCGATAGTCCGCGTCCCGCGCGCGTTCGCTTGGTGGGAGCGCGTCCATTTGACGGATGAATTCCTGCATCGTCGCCGGCGCCTGGCCACTGCGCATTTCCATGAAGGTGCCGTTCGCGCCGTTACCACTCATCGGCAGCGCACTTGTGCCACCGACGCTGGTCACGCCCGGCAGCGCTTCGAGTCGCTCAAACAAACGATGATAAAATTGCGCCAGCGCTCTCATCGCCGCCGGCTCCTCGGGTTGTGGCAGCAACACGGTCATGGCCACGACACTTTCAGCGCGAAATCCTGGGTCGACCGAGAGCAGCCGCTGAAAACTTCGGCCGAGCAAACCCGCGCCGACCAGCAGCATCAGGGTCAACGCGACCTGCGCCACGATGAGAAAATTGCGCGCGCGTGTTTGCCGTGCGCCGGAGGAAGTGCCGCGCCCCGCCTCCTGCAAATCGTTCTGCAACCGCTGACGCGATGCATGAATGAGCGGCACGAAGCCGAGGAACACTGCGATCAACAGCGACACCGATAAAGTGAAAAGGAGCACGCTCGTACTTATCCCGATCTCGCCGATGCGAGGGAGATTGCCGTGATAAAGCCCGACGATTAGTCGCACGCTCCACGCGGCGAGTAATGTCCCAATCACACCGGCAGCAAGCGTGAGCACCAACGCTTCGGCGATGAATTGGCGCGCGAGTCTGCCTCGGGACGCACCCAGGGCTGCGCGCAACGCCATTTCCTTCCGCCGAACCGTTGCGCGCACGAGCAGAAGATTCGCCGCGTTCGAGCACGCGATCGCGAGCAGCAACCCGACAGCGCCGCAGAGCAAAAGCAAAATGCTGCGAATGTCGCGGACGAAACGTTCGCGGAACGATTGCAATCCGAAGCTCGCGGCGTCGGTCTGCGAACCGTAGGTCTGCTTCAACGCCTTGCCGATCGATGCGACTTCGCCGCTCGCCTGGCCGAACGAAACTCCGGGGCGCAGCCGCCCGATAGCGCGAAAATTATGCGCGGTCCGCGATTCATAGGAGGGAAAGATTGCGCTCGGAAACCAAACATCGACCCCGGCGGGAAATTCCGTCTCCGGCGGCAGCACTCCGATCACCGCGAAACTGCGATTGGCAAACCGGAGCGAAGTTCCATCCAGGTTCGTCCGGCCCTCCAGCATTCGTTTCCAAAACCCGTAGCTGACCACCGCGACCTGATTGCCTTCGCGCATCGCCTCCCCGGAAATAAGGCGGCCAAGCGCAGGCGCGACGCCCAGAACGCGAAAGAAATCGGCCGAGACAGCGGAGACATTCGTCCGCACCGGCTCCTTCCCACCCGCAACCGCCTCGGGGCTGCGCGTGTAGGTCGCGATCGCTTCAAAGCTGCGGCTGCGCGCGGCGAGATCGTTGAAGTTCGCTTCCGCGAACGGCATCCCGCGGCCGGCTTCATTCAACTCCGTCACTTCGACGAGCCGATCCTGCGATGGATACGGCAAGGGCCGGAGCAAGACCGCATCGACCACACTGAAAATCGCGGTCGAAGCCCCGATGCCGAGGGCAAGCGTAAGGATGGCGACGAGGGAGAAACTGGGACGCTTGGCTAATGAGCGGAGCGCGTATTTGAAATCAGAGATCATAGTTTCGCGCGCGAGTGTCGGAAAGACATCAAGGAGCGGCGGTTTCCAAACCGCCGTCGGTAAGATGGGCGGTTAGGAAAGCGCCCCTCCTTGGTTGCTATCGCCGATTGCGATCCTTTACTCATAGCGCAGCGCCACCATCGGATCGACTTTCATGGCGCGGCGGGCGGGAACGTAGCTGGCGAGAAATGCCGCGGCGCTCAGCAGCGCGATCACGACCGCGTAAATCGAGAGGTCATTGGCGGCGACACCGTAGAGCAGCGTCGACATCACTCGCGTTGCGCCGAGCGCCACGACGAAGCCAATCGCAAGACCAATGACCACGAGCATCATGCTTTGGCGCAGGACCATTCCGAGCATCTGCGTTTTCTGCGCGCCGAGCGCCATCCGAATCCCGATCTCGCGCGTCCGTTGCGTGACGCTGTAGGCGATGACGCCGTAAATGCCGATGGCCGCGAGCACCATCGCCACGGCGGCGAAAACGGCGAGCAACATCATGTTGAATCGCGGTTGAGCCAGATGAGTCGCGACAAATTTTGTCATCGGGTCGAGCGTCGGGACGTAGAGGTCCTTATCGATTTCGCGAATGACGCGTTTCACGTCCGCGCTCAGGCCGACGAGATTCGCCGAGCTGACCCGCAGCACGATATCGAGACTCCGACCCGGATCCTGCGCGAACGGGACGTACATTTCGGGGCCCTGCGGCTCGGCGAGCGAATCATGGCGCGTGTTGGCAACCACGCCAACGACCTCATGCGTGTTGGACTTGTTTTCCGGCTGATCAATCATCACCTGCTGGCCGATCGGGTTCTTCCCTGAGAAATGTTTTTGCGCAAAGGCTTCGTTAATCATGATCACGAGCGGTGAATCCTTCGTGTCCGAGCGATTGAAATCGCGCCCGCGCAGGATCGGGATCTTCATCGTCTTGAAGTAATCCGGTTTCACCAGCAGATAGCTCGCGCCGGGATGATTGCCGCGCGGCAAAGGCGCCGCGCCGCTCGGCATGAAGGAATAGGAGCGCTGGTTATCACCCAGGGGCAACGGATTCACGCCGCCCGCTGCTTCCACCCCGGGGATCGCGGCGAGCTTCTCCATAATGAGGTCGTAAGTGCGGATTTGCTGGTCGACCTCGGGATAACGAATCCGCGGCAGATTGATCGACATCGTCATGACACGGACCGGATCGAACCCCGGATTGGTGGCGCGGAGGTTGTAAAAGCTCTTGATCAACAAGCCCGCGCCCGCGAGCAAAAGCAGCGAGAGCGAGACCTGCGAGACAACGAGAAAAGCGCGGAGACGATTCGTGTGCAATCCGCCAGTCGATCCCTTCGCACCCTGTTGGAGCGACTCATTCACCGCGGGCCGCGAAACCTGGAGAGCGGGAATGAGACCGAATAGCAACGTGCTCCCCACCGCGAGCACGAACGTAAACACGCACACGGTCGTGTTCACTTTGATCTCGCCAAGATGCGGCAACCCTTGTGGACCGGCCGCGCCGAGCAGATCGACGCCCCACCAGGCCAGGAGCAAGCCGGCGCCACCGCCGAGCAGCGCGAGCAGAAAGCTTTCGCAGAGCAATTGGCGGATGACCAGCGCCCGACTCGCGCCGAGCGCTGTCCGGATCGCGATCTCGCGGCTGCGCGAAGCGGCGCGCGCCAGGAGAAGGTTCGCCACATTCGCGCACGCGATCAGCAGGACGAGGGCAACCGCGCCGAGCAAAACCAGCAACGCGGGACGAACGTCGCCGACAACATCCGTATGCAATTTCACGACCGAGGTTCCGGTGAAGTTCATGTTCGTATCCGGATATTGCTTCGACAGCCGGCTCGCGATCGCGGTCAGCTCTGCTTCCGCCGTCTTACTCTCGACTCCCGGCTTCAGCCGCCCTACTACCGTGAGAAAGTGAGAGCCGCGGTTACCGAGGAATTGCTGCCCGAGATACTCAAGCGGCAGCGCATAATCGATGTGTTCGTCCTCGACCGGGAATTTCCAACCGGGAGGCATGACGCCGATAACGGTGTGCGGCCGCGCAGAGAGCGTGACCTTCTGGCCGATGATGTTCGGATCGCTCCCGAACGCGGTTTTCCATAGCGGATAAGTCAGAACAACGACTCGGTCCGCGTCGTTCTTGGCGTCTTCCTTCGTGAATCCCCGGCCCAATAGTGGCGGAACGCCCAGGACATCGAACACCTCCGGCGTAATCGCGATTCCTTCGAGCGCCCTGGCATCTTCGGCGAGCGACAACGTTCCACCCGTCCGAGTGTAGGCGGCCATCGCAGCGAAGCTCTGGCTTTGGTCGCGCAGGTCCACGTAGTCGGGAAACGAGTGGACATTGCCGCGCACGCGCCCGCTGTCGTTCGCGTAGCGCCCCCAGACGTGGACGATCTCGTCGGGATTCTTGAAGGGTAACGGGCGGAGCAGAACCGTATCGATGACACTAAAGATCGCGCTGTTCGCGCCGATCCCGAGAGCGAGCGTGAGGATGGCAATGACGGCGAACACCGGAGCCTTGATCAGCATTCGCAGGGCGTACTTGAGGTCGGTTAGCATAAAAAAAATGACGAAGCACGAATGACGAATGACGAAAGAATGACCGAATGAAGAAGGATCGAGGGGCTAGCACGTTTCGGAATTTCGAGCTTCGTCATTCCTTCGTCATTCGTCATTCGTGCTTCGTCATTCATACGATGAATCCATCGCGGAGCTGGATGACCCGATTCCCGTAGCTGGCGTTTACATCCGAATGCGTCACTTGGATGATGGTCGTGCCCTGCGCATTCAGGCTCTTGAACATCTCCATGATCTCCTTGCCCTGATCGGAATGCAGATTCCCAGTGGGCTCATCGGCGAGGATCAGCTTCGGGTTCGCGATCATCGCGCGGGCGATGCTGACCAGCTGCTGCTGGCCGCCCGACAGCTGCCGCGGATAAAGGTCTTTCTTCCCGACGATGTGAAACTTATCCAGCGTGTCGCAGACGATCGAATCGCGACCGGCCTTGCTGACGTGCCGATAGGAGAGCGGGATGTCGAGGTTCTCGTAAACGGTGAGGTCGTCGAGGAGATGATAAGCCTGGAAGACGAAACCGATCTTCTCGTTGCGGAGAGTTGCGCGCTCCTTTGGCTTCAGGTTGTGGACGCCGACATCGTCGAAGAAATATTCGCCGCTCCAGGCGTGGTCGTGCATGCCGAGCACGTGAAGGAGCGATGACTTGCCGGCCCCGGACGGGCCCATGATGGAAACGAAGTCGCCTTCGTTGACCTCCAGGTTGATGTCGCGAAGGACGTAAAAGAATTTGCCCTTCGCGAGCGGGTAAAAGCGTTCGAGGTGTTTGAGGTTGATCATAGACATAACTGGTTAGGTTCGCGCGAGCGCGATGGTCGGATCGAGGCGAGCCGCGCGCCGTGCTGGTAAATAACAAGCAACCAGCGCGACGAAGAGGAGCAACAACGGAATTGCGACAAAGGTCAGCGGATCGGTCGCCGCTACTCCGAAGAGAAGGTTGGCCAGCAAACGCGTAAGGGCGAACGCGCCCGCCAGGCCGACCACGACGCCGATCACGGTCAGCGTCATTCCCTGGCGGATCACGAGCGCGAGCACGTCCGATTTCTGGGCGCCGAGCGCCATGCGAATGCCGATCTCCTGGGTGCGTTGTGTGACCGAGTAAGCCATGACGCCGTAAATCCCGATGGCGGCGAGGAGCAAGGCGGCTCCGGCGAAGACGGCGAAGAGCTGCATTGAGACCCGGCGCGTGCCTAACGAGTTCGCGACGACATCGTCCATCGTGCGGACGTTGTAGATGGGCTGGTCCTTGTCGAGCGCCTGCACTTCGCGTCGCAAGGTGGTGGCAAAGGCGGCCGGATCGCCAGCCGTCCGAATCACCAGCCCCATGAAATTCCACTGGGAGTCCTGGGCGTGCGGAACGTAGATTTGCATGTCCTCCTCTCCGGTGAGCGATCCCGTCTTCGTGTCCCCGACCACTCCGACAATTTCGCGCATGAATTCTTCATCGCGGCGATGCCCTCGAAATGCAGACCAGATGCTGAGGCGTTTGCCGATCGCGGCTGTGGGCGAACCGAAATGACGCTTCGCGGTGGTTTCGTTGATGATTACCACCTTCGGTCCGTCAGCATTGTCGCGAGGTTCGAAGGTGCGTCCGGACAGCAACGGAGTTTGCAGGGCCCGAAAATAATCGCCGGTGATGGTGGAGAACATCGCGTCCTTCGCTTCGTCCACCGTGAGCGGCCGGCCTTCCGGAATAAACCCGCGTCCGATCGCATAACCACTCGCGTTGAGCGGAAGATTGACGCTCGCTCCCGCCGCTTGCACGCCCGGCAGCGCTTCCAGCCGTTCGTTCAGTTGCCGGAAAAATTCCACGCACTGCCGATCCTCTTTGTATTTCGGACCCTGCAACGCCAAATTGGCGATGAGGACGTTGTGCGCATTGAAGCCCGGCCGCGCCTCCTGGAGACGGAGGAAGCTCTTGATGAGCAATCCAGCGCCGACCAGCAGCATCAGCGAGAGGGCTACCTCACCGATCAACAGCAGGCTGCGCGCACTGGTCCGCCGATGTCCTTCGCCGCTGCGTCCGCCTTCTTTCAATGCGCTGGTGAGGTCGAGATCCGAGGCTTGGAGCGCGGGGACGATGCCGGAGAGAATGCCGGCAAGGGCCGAGACGCCGAGAGCGAACGTTAGGACGCGATAATCAATCCCGATCTGTTCGAGCCGCGGTGCGCCTTCGGGCAACATCGACATCAGCAGATCGGTTAACCAAATACTGAGGACGAGTCCCGCCACCCCGCCGATCGCCGAGAGCAGGATGCTTTCCGTCAACATCTGCCGCAGAACGCGCGTGCGGCTCGCGCCCATCGCGGCCCGGATCGCAATTTCCTTTTGCCGCGCGGCACTGCGGGCGAGAAGGAGATTGGCTACGTTCGCGCAGGCAATCAGCAGCACGAATCCGACGGCGCCGAGGAGCGCGAGGAGGGACGGTTTTACCTCGCGAACGAGCCGTTCGTGGAGCGTCGAAAGAAACACGTCCCAACCTTTGTTCGTCTGGTGAAACTGCTTGTCGAGCTGCGCATTGATGGCGCTGAGACGGGTTTGCGCCCGCTTCAGATCGATACCGGTATTCAGACGGGCGATCGCCGACCACATGCGGTTATCGCGCGGTTCGTCCGAGAGATTGACCGCAGTCGGCACCCAAACCTGGGTTAGCTCCGGGTATTCAAACCCCGAGGGCATCACGCCGAGGATCGTGAGAGATCTTGAGCTCATCTGGACCTGTTTCCCGACGATGTCCGGATCAGATCCGAAGCGGCGCTTCCATAAGCCGTGGCTGATGATCGCGACGGTTTGCGGCCACCCTTTGTCGTCTTCGGGAACGAACGTTCGCCCGAGAACAGGCTGGACACCGAGCACGGAAAAGAACCCGGTCGTGACACCCGCGCGCGGCACGCGTTCCGGCTCCGCCCCATCTGCACCAAAGTTGGCGGTACCGGTCCAGTAGGCGGCGGTGCTCGCGAAGAGATCGGTTTGTTGCGACCAATCAGTAAAGTCGAGGAACGAGACGTTGCTGTCGGTAATGCCCGCCGCAGGATTTTTGCCTTCGAAATAGAGGATGCGTTCCGCGTCCGGAAACGGAAGCGGGCGAAGGAGAACGCCGTTCACCAGGCTGAAGATGGCGGTGTTCGCGCCGATGCCGAGAGCGAGCGCGATCACGGCGACAGCGGTGAATCCTTTGTGCTTGAGAAGCATGCGCAGTCCGTATCGAACGTCTTGAAGAAGAGTGTTCATAAGCACGGCCTCAGGAACAAGGAAGGGCGCTTTCCAAACCGCCCTCTGGAACACCGCTGAAAAATACGGCGGTTTGGAAAGCGCCGCTCCTTGATGTCGCTCCAGCTCGCGTTCATGTTCTGGCTAACGCTTTAATGGGGTCAAGCTTTGCGGCGCGACGCGCCGGGATGAAGCAGGCAAGGAAAGAGACGGCGGCTAGAAGGATTGGGATCCAGATAAAGGTGTTTGGGTCGGTGGCACCGACACCGAAGAGCAGGCTGGCGAGAAGGCGCGTGAGCGCGAACGCGCCCACCAAACCCACCGCGATTCCCACGCCGGTGAGCGACATGCCTTGCCTGACGACCAGTTTTAGAACGTCGCGGCCCTGCGCGCCCAAGGCCATGCGGATTCCGATCTCGTGGGTGCGTTGCGAAACCGATTGCGCGAGCACGCCGTAAATTCCGATCGCGGCGAGGATGAGCGCCAGGGCCGCGAAGACGCCGAGCAGGAACATCGAGAAACGCCGGAGCGCGATCGAATCGGAGACGAGCTGCTCCATGGTTGCGATGTTGAAAACAGCCTGGTCCTTATCGAGGGCGACGATCTCGCGGCGGATCGCGGCGATCATTGTCGCAGGGTCGGCCGCCCCCCGCACCACGAGGGTGAGCGAGGAGGAGGGAAATTGGGCGAGCGTTTCATACATCGCCATCGGGCCGGCGGTATCGAGGCCGTATTGCTTCACGTCGCGCACGACGCCTATTATGGTCCGCCAGAGCCGCTGTTCCTTCGGATCGGAATTGTAAAACCGGATGCGTCTGCCGATCGGGTCAGCGCCGGGCCACAGTTTGTGCGCCATGGTTTCGCTCACCAGCACCACAAGCGGCGCGTTCTCGTTATCCTGCGCAGTCAAACCGCGGCCCTGGATCAGCGGGATGGACATCGCGCGCAGATAATCCGGCGACACCATGTAGTTATCGACGTCGGGATTTTCACCCGGACCTTTTGGCTGGCCTTCCACTTCGATCGTGCGCTTGTCGAAATTCGCGCTGACCGGAAGAACACTCGTTAGGCCGGCGGCTTCGACCCCGGGCATCGTCGCGATGCGTTCCAGCATCCGGTTGTAGAATGAGTTCCAATCCGGCGCCTTCGGATACTTCGCGCCCGGGAGCCAAACATTCATCGTGACGATGCGATCCGGCTTGAAGCCGGGATCGACGTCGCGGAGGCGCATCACACTCTTAATCAAAAGGCCGGCGCAAATGAGGAGGACGAGCGCGAGCGCGACTTCGGAAATAACCAGCGCGCTGCGCAACGGACTTCGCGTCGAGGCCGCGCCGGATTGGCGGCCGCCGTCGGACAACGTTTCGTTCAAATTGGGCCGCGACGCCCGCCAGGCCGGAATGATCCCGAAGATCACACCTGTCAATACCGACATCGCTGCCGTAAACGCGAGCACGGTTGTGTCGATCTCGATGTGGCCCAGCATCGGAAGGAGTTTCGCCGTCGAAGCTTCGATAAGCGTGGTGCCCCAAAGCGCGGCGAGGATTCCAAGCGCGCCGCCGGCCAGCGAGAGCAGCAGGCTCTCGGTCAGGAATTGCCGGACAAGCCGGTCGCGTCCGGCGCCGAGCGCCGCGCGGATCGCGATCTCTTTATGGCGAGAAGCGGAACGCGCCAGGAGAAGATTGCCGACGTTGGCGCAGGCGATTAGCAGCACAAAAGCGACCGCGCCGAGAAGCATCAGCAGCGCGGGCCGCAAACCGCCGATCAGGTCTTCCCGCAACGTCACAAGATGAACGCCGCTGCTCGAGTTGTCGTTCGGGTGTTCGTGGGCAAGCTGCCGCGCGATCAGGTTCATCTCGGTTTGTGCCTGCTCGAGGGCAACGGTCGGCCTGAGTCGCGCGATCGCGCGAAGATGCCGGCTGCTGCGATCCTTCTCGTCAGGCAACTCCGCCACGGGCCGGTAAAATTCCGCGGGGGCGCCGAGCAATCCCGTAGGCAAGGATTGGAAGTTCGCTGGCAGCACGCCGATGACGGTGTAAGCACGGCTGCTGAGCTGGATGGTCTTGCCGACGATGTTCGGATCGCCGGCGAAACGCCGCTGCCACAAACCGTAACCGAGAACCACGACAAGATCTTTGCCTTCGACCTGTTCTTCGGCCGTGAAAACACGACCCAGCAATGGCTGGCCGCGCATCACTGTGAAGAAGCCGTCGCCCACCTGCGCGCCGGGCACCCGCTCTGGATCGCCGTTGTCCGCAAAGATCGGGCGGAAATCCGCGTAGGTGCTGATCTCTTCGAAGACGTGATTGCGCGCGCGATAATCTGCGACGTCGGTGGCAGACATCTGTTCGCGCGAGCTGCCCGCGGTCTTGTCTTCGCCCCAGACCAGGACAATCGATTGCGGCTCGTGATACGGCAGCGCTTTGAGCAGGACCGCGTTGATCACGCTGAAGACCGCCGTGTTCGCGCCGATCCCGAGGGCGAGAGAAATGATCGCGACCGCCGTGAAGCCCGGACTTTTGAAAAGCATCCGCGCGCCGAACCGAATATCCTGGAGAAGCGTGTCCATCTCGCAGTTATCCGTGGCCGAGCGCGATCATCGGATCGGCCCGGGTGGCGCGCAGAGCGGGAATGTAACTGGCCAGGAACGAGACCGCGCAAAGCGCGAAAGTCACGGTGAGGAACGTCGTCGGATCGAACGCGCCGACGTTGTAAAGCAGGCTGCGAAGCGCGCTACCGCTCAGAACACCGAGAAGAAGACCGATACCGGTACCGAAGAGAACCAGCTTCGCGGCGCGGCCAATGACAAGGCGCAGGACATCGGCCCGTTGTGCGCCCAGCGCCATCCGCACCCCGATTTCATGCGTGCGTTGCACAACAAGGAAAGACATCACGCCATAAATGCCGACCGACGCGAGCACCAGGGCCACGACAGCAAAAACTCCGATCAGGACCACCGAGAGGCGCCGTGGCGCGATCGAATCGGCAGCGACTTGTTCGAGGGTGCGCACGTTCGCGGCCGGAAGATCGGGATCGAGCCGGCTGATCTCGCGGCGAATCGCCGTGGTCAGCGAACGCGGGTCCTGCGCGCTGCGCACCGCCAGGATCATGCCGCGGTATGGCGTCTGATTGTGCGCGCCGTAGTATTCCGGCTTTGGATCGAGATCGAGCCCGCGATGCCGCATATCGCCCACCAGGCCGACGATAGTCATCCATTTTGCATCCGGTTTCCGCGTATCACTAAAGGTGATCCGTTTGCCGATTACGTCCTGGTTGGGAAACCATTTTTTCGCGAACGAATTGTTGACGATCACGACGCCCGGGCCATCGAACTGATCGCTGTCGTTGAAGAAGCGGCCCTGCAACAGCGGGACCTTGATGACTGAAAAATATTCCGGAGTGATGTCGCGAATCTCTTCGTCGGGATAAACTTTATCGACGGCGGGATCGCGGCCTTCGATTGCGAATGAGCTGTCGCTGTTAGTCCCGCTCAGCGGCAGAATGCTGGTGAACGCCGCCGCTTCCACTCCCGGCAGCTCTTTCACGCGCCGGGTGGCTTCCGCATAGAAGTCGGCGACCGGTTTGCCGCGCGGATACTTCAGCAACGGCAACGCGACTTCCATCGTCAGCACGTTCTTCGTTTCGAATCCGGGGTGCACGTTCTGCAGGCGGACGAAACTCTTCAGCAACAGGCCGGCGCCAACGAGCAGGACCAGGGCGAGCGCCACTTCCGCGATGACCAGCGCGTTGCGCAGACGATTCCGGCGGAGGCCGCTGGTCGCGCCGCGTCCACCTTCCTTGAGCGCTTCGGTTAATTCCGGCTTGCCGCTCGCCAGCGCCGGAATGAGTCCAATGACAATTCCGGTTACGACCGCCGTCCCGAGAGTGACCAGGAGAACGCGCAGGTCCAGATTTACCTCGGCGATGCGCGGCACGGTCTGCGCCCCGATCGACCGCAGGAGATCCAATCCCCAAATCGCAAGAACGACGCCGGCCGTTCCACCGATGATCGCGAGAAGAACGCTTTCGGAAAGCATCTGGCGCACGAGCTGCATCCGGCCGGCGCCAAGCGCGAGACGAATCGCGAATTCGCGCTCCCGCGCTCCGGCACGCGCGAGTAACATGGTGGTGAGATTCGCGCACGCGATCAACAGCACCACTGCCACCGCGCCGAGAAGAATCATCAGGGCCGGCCTCATCCCGCCGATGACCAGGTCATGCAACGGATAAATGGTCGCGCCGAACTTCGTTGACGGCTCGTAGTTGTCCGGGAAGAGCGGATGCCAATTGGCGACGATCGTGTTCGCCTCTGCCTGCGCCTGCGCGACCGCAACTCCAGATTTCAGCCGGCCGATAATGCCGTAGCTGCGCGAGCCTCGCGATTCCAGCTCGGACTTGGTGAACGCGATCGGCTTCCACATGTCCGCACGTTCGGCAAAGGTTCCGCCTTGTACGCCAAACAGCGGCAGAGGAAATTCAAAGTTCGCGGGCATGATCCCAACGACAGTGACGCTGCGCCCGTTGATGGAGACTTGCGTACCTACGACCTGTGGATCGGAATTGAAACGCCGCCGCCAGAGTCGTTCGCTGATCATGACGACGCCGTCGTTGCCTTCGCCGAATTCGCTGTCGTTAAAAGCCCGACCCTTGGTGGGAGCCACGCCCAGCAGCTGAAACAAACTCGGGGTCACAACCGCGCCCTGAATCCGCTCCGGCGTATCGCCACCGGTGAGGTTGAAGTCCGCGAAGTTAAACGCGGCGATCCGCTCGTAACTGCGCGTCTGTTTTTCCCAATCGAGATATTCCGGCGCGGAAACCGGAATCTGGTCGAGCCCCTGGCCGCTGAATTTTTCGAAGAGCAGAACGAGATTCTGCGGCGCTTTGAAAGGCAACGGACGGATCAGGAGCGCGTTGACCAGGCTGAACACGGCCGTGTTCGCCGCGATCGCGAGGGCAACGGTGATGACGGCGACGAGAGTAAACCCGGGTGTCTTTACAAGATTACGGAAAGCTAAACGGAATTCTCGGATCATAGAATTAGTGTCGAAGCACGAATGACGAAGGACGAAAGAATGAGCAAATGACGAATGCCCCGCTCGCTTCGGCATTTTGGCTTCGTCATTAATTCGTCATTCGTCATTCGGAATTCGTCATTCTCTTTATTCGTAGCGCAGCGCTTCCATCGGATCCAAACGCATGGCCGCTCGCGCCGGCAGATAACAGGCAGCGAGTCCGACGATGAACAAAATTATCGGCACCAGGGCAAAGCTCGGCGGATCGTGCGCGGAAATTCCGTGCAGACTGCCGGACAAAAGTTTGGCCAGGAAAAACGCGCTCACGAATCCGATCACAAGACCGGTCAAAATCAGCCGCAGTCCCTGGCCGGTGACGAGACGCAGAACGTCGCCGGTCTGCGCGCCGAGCGCCATCCGGACGCCGATTTCCTGAGTCCGTTGCCGCACCGAATACGCCATCACGCCGTAAAGCCCGAGCGAGGCAAGGAAGAGCGCGAGGCCGGCGAAGATGGTGAAGAGGGTGCTGAAGAAACGGCGGTCCCAGAATGATTGGGCGACGACTTCATCCATCGTCAGGACGCGATAAATCGGCAAATCCTTGTTCACAGCGAGAACGGTGGTGCGCACGACGTTCGAGAACTTCGCAGGATCGGTCTTCGTCCGAACCATGACCGACATGAAGCGCTCCGAAACCTGGCTCTGGGCGAAATAAATCGCCGGCATCGGCCGATGATTCGTCAGGCGATCGTAAATGATCGGCCTAACGACTCCGACGATGGCGGCCCATTTCGGAGGTTCGCCCGGCTTGTCGAGATTGCGTAACTGATGCCCGATCGGATCCTGGTTCGGGAACCAGGCGCGCGCGCCGTCTTCATCGATCAAAGCAACGCGCGGCGCGTCCTTGCTATCGGCGGCGGAGAAATCCCGTCCGCGCAGGAGCGAGATGCGCGCCGTCTGCAAGTAACCGGGTGTGATCGCGAGACCGCGCATCTGGCGCGCGTCCTGGAGTTGCTTCGGCTCGGGTTCGCCTTCGAGAATGAACGCGCTCGTACCGATATTTCCCGAAGCCGGCAGCGAAGTCGTCGCGCCCGCACTCTCGACGCCCGGCAGGTTCGCCAGCTTCGGAATGAGCTGCTCGAAGAAACGCGGGGCGGTTTCGTTTTCAGGGAATTGCGCCTCGGGCAGACCGACGCGGAAAGTCAGGGTGCGCGACGGGTCCATCCCGATATCGGTTTTCTGCAGGAACATGAAGCTGCGCATCATCAAGCCCGCGCCGATGAGGAGCACAAGAGCGAGCGCGACTTCGGCGATGACGAGCGAATTGCGCATCCGCTGGCCCTTCGCTCCGCCCGCGCCAGTGCGGCCGCCTTCCTTGAGAGCATCGACGAGCCGCGGATTCGAGGCTTGGAAAGCGGGCAACAATCCAAAGAGAACGCTGGAGAACGCGCCGATGCCGAGGGCAAAGGAGAAGACCCGCCAGTCGAAATCGAAGTGGATCCAGTACGGGACTTCGTTCGGAAGCGCGGTCAGCATCAGGTCCACTCCCCAGACGGCAAAGAGCAGGCCGAGGGCGCTGCCCACCAGTCCGAGGACGATGCTTTCTGCGAGAAGTTGCCTAATGATCTGCCGCCGGGAAGCGCCGAGCGCGAGACGGATTCCGATTTCTTTCGCGCGCGTCGCGCCACGCGCCAGGAGAAGATTCGCGACGTTCGCACACGCAATCAGGTGCACGAAAAGGACCGCGCCCATCACCAGCAACGTGAGCGTCTTGAAGTTCCGCACCATCTCTTCCCGGTACGACGTCACGTGCACGCTGCACCCGCTGTTGGTTTCCGGATACTGCGCGGCGATCCGCGCCGTGATCGCCTCCAGCTCGGCGCGCGCCTGCTCGATCGAGACGCCTTTCTTCACCTTGCCGATACAATCGAGAAAGAAATTGCCGCGCGGATGATCTTTCTCCTCCATCTGGAGCGGCATCCAGATATCGCAAATTTCCGGGAACCGCCAGCCTTTCGGCATGACGCCGATGACGGTGACCTGCTTGCCGTTGATCGGAATGAGTTTGCCGACCACGCCGCGATCGCCGCCGAAATGTTCCTGCCAGACCTGGTAGCCGATCAATGCGACCGGCGGCGCGTTTAGCTCATCTTCCTCCGGACGAAACTGGCGACCGAGGATCGGCTGGACGCCGAGGAACGAAAAAGCGTCCGCGGAAATCTGGCCGCCGAGATAACGCTCCGGTTTATCACCGCCTGAAATGATGAAGGTCGCCGGCATAATGGCGGCGATGCCATCGAACGTGGTCGCGTTCTTTTTCCATTCGAGGTAATCGGGAAAAGACGTGCCCGCCTCCTGGTCCGGGGTCTTGAGGAAAAACTCGGACATCGCAACGAGCCGCTCCTGGTCCTGGAGGAGCGGCATCGGGCGCAGCAAAAGCGCGTTGATCGACGAGAACATCGTCGTCGATGCGCCAATGCCGAGAGCGACCGCCAGAATGGCGATGCTGGTAAACCCCGGGGTCTTTACGAGCATCCGACAAGCGTATCTAAGATCCCGTAACATTGACCCCAGGCTTAAGTTTACATGACCAGGATTCTAACTAACCAACGATTCGTTAGGCAGCCATCCGATCTTCGACCACGCGGCCGTCAAAGAGATGAACTGTGCGATCGGCATTCTCGGCAAAACGCTGATCGTGCGTCACCATGCAGATCGTCGCGCCGCCGGCGTGCAACTCCTTGAGCAGCGCCATGACGGCTTCACCGTTGCGCGAGTCCAGGTTGCCCGTCGGTTCGTCGGCGAGAAGAATGGCCGGCTTGCCCGCGAGAGCGCGCGCGACCGCGACCCGCTGCTGCTGGCCGCCCGAGAGCTGGCTGGGCAGATGCTTGGCGCGATGGCCCATGCCGACGCGCTCCAGCGCTTCGAGCACGAAACCTTTGCGCTCACTCGAGGCCATGCCGCGATAGGTCAAGGGCAGCTCGACGTTCTCATAAACGGTCAGGTCGCCGATGAGGTTAAAACTTTGGAAGATAAATCCGATCTCGCGATTGCGAATCCGGGCGCGCTCCGGGAACGACAGGTTCGCCACTTCGGTTCCCTTGAGCGAATAGCTGCCGCCCGACGGCGTGTCGAGCAGGCCGAGAATGGAGAGCAGGGTCGATTTGCCGCAGCCCGATGGCCCGGCGATCGAGACGTATTCGCCGGTCCGGATATCCAGGTGGATGCCGGAAAGAGCGTGCGTTTCCACTTCGTCGGTCAGGAACACTTTCGTGACGGCGTCGAGGTGGATGAGGGTGGCGGAGCCGTTGCCGCTGGAGGTGCGCGTCGGTTGTTCGTTGATGGTTTCAGTTGAGGCCATGATGTTGGGTTTTGGGTCTGGTCGTTGTCGTTAGGTCGTGGTTGGTTAGTTATCAGTTAAGGCGGATACGCTCGTGAGCGTCCATCGAGCTGGTGTCGGAAAGGATGACCTGGTCGCCGGGCTCGAGACCGTTGATGATCTCGATCGTGTT
>JBEEHR010000027.1:0-89419 GCA_041167505.1 Verrucomicrobiota bacterium | reverse complement strand
GGATGCTTTGCTTAAACGGGTCGTAAACGGCGCGATGAATGGCAACGGCGACAAGCCGCCGCCGGATGATGTCGCCGCCATGGTGGTGAAGCGCTCAAATTGAGAGCGCAAAATCTTTTCTCCGAACGGAAAAATAGTATTGCCCTGCTCCGAGGGAGAGATTAAGCAAGCCTTTATGCCGAAAACCACTTCCAGTAAGAAACGCAAACCGAATGCTGCCTTCATGAGGCCGGTCACGCCCGACGAAAAGCTTTCCGCCATCGTGGGCTCCAAGCCGCTCCCGCGCTCCGAACTCACGAAAAAGCTTTGGGATTACATCAAGAAAAACGGGTGTCAGGACAAAAAGAAGCGCACCATGATCAATGCCGACGACAACCTCAAGCCGGTCTTCAACGGCAAGACTCAGGTCAGCATGTTCGAGATGACCAAGCTCGTCTCCGGACACCTTAAATAATCTTTCGGTTAAGTTTTTAGCCCGGCGTGAATGCGCCGGGCTAGCTTTGTACGGAAGCCGCCACGGCTTGCGGAGACTGGCAAGCTGCGGGAAGCTTCGCCTGTGAGACCCTGGCCACTCTTCCTCATCGCTGCTGCGCTCCTGGCGGTTTCGTGCTCGAAGAAAGAGAGCCCGGTCACTACGACGGAGGCGACGCAGTCCCCTACTCCTTCCGTCTCGGCGAAGCCGGGTTGGTTGACGAGTTACGAGCAAGCCCAAAAAGAGGCCCAGGCGAATCACAAGCTCCTCCTGATGGATTTCACCGGGTCGGACTGGTGCGGCTGGTGCATCATGCTCGACAAGGAGATTTTTTCGAAACCGGAATTTAAGGAATACGCGACCAAGAACCTCGTTCTGCTGGAACTCGATTTCCCCCGCGGGAAGAAAATGCCCGCAGAAATCGCGGCCCAAAACGAACGCCTTCTCATGAAGTACGGAGTCCAGGGGTTTCCGACCGTGGTCGTGTTCGACAGCGAGGGCAAACCGCTGGGAGCGCTCGGTTACCAGGCAGGCGGCCCGCAGGCCTTCATCGCGGAGCTCGAAAAACTGCGCAAAGGCTGATCAGTTCGAACTGGTCGTCTCGAAAGCGCGCTGAAGCGCGTCCGCAAGTTCGGAGCGCGTAAACGGTTTGGGAAGTGCGCCGCGAAATCCGTAGGCGAGAAATTCCGAGAGCGCCGCTTCGTCCGAGTAGCCGCTGCAAATAATCGCGTTCACTTTCGGATCCATCGAGCGCAGCCGTTCGATCGTGGCCACGCCGCCCATGCCGCCGCGGACCGTGGCATCGAGGATTACCGCCTGGAAATGTTCGCCTTTTCGCAAAGCGCGTTCGTAAAGCCGGACCGCTTCGAGTCCGTCGGGAACGGCCGTAACTTCGTAGCCGAGCGTGCTGAGAAGTTGCGAGGTCAATTCGCGGATCGCCTCTTCGTCGTCCATCACCAGAATCCGCTGGTGATTGTAATGAAAAGGCCGGTTGGCGGCGCGCGATTCAGGACTCGCCTTCGCCGCGCCTTCACTCGCACGCAGATAGAAGGCGAACACCGCGCCTTCTGCGGATGAATTCTCCAGCACGAGCAGACCGCCGTGTTTTCTGACGACGGAGAAGCTGATGGCAAGACCGAGCCCGGTGCCCGTCGGTTTGGTCGTGAAATAGGGATCGAAGATTTTTGTGTGGAGCTCCTCGGGAATGCCGGGGCCGCGATCGGAAATCGTGACCTTGACGTAACGCCCGGCAGGCAACGGCGCACCGGTGTTCTCCTCGAAAACCATGTTGCGCGCGCGAACGCGGACGGTCCCTCCATGCGGCATCGCTTCACGCGCGTTGAGCATCAACGCATTGACCACCTGCTCGATCTGGCCGGCGTCGACTTCCGCCTTCCAGAGATCGACCGCGATGTCGAAGTCCGCGCGCAGATTCGATCCATAGAGCGAAAACTCGGCCGAATGCTCGAGGAGTTCGCCCATCGAGACCACTTTCTTCAAGGGCGCGCCGCCTTTGGAAAACGTCAGCAACTGACTGGAAAGATGCGCGGCGTGTTGCGCGGCCTGACCCGCCTTCGAAAGAAAGCCAAGCAGGCTGCCGGAATCCACCGGCGCTTCGATCTGGGCGAGCCCGATGTTCCCGGAAATGACCGTGAGGATGTTGTTCAAATCGTGCGCAATTCCTCCCGCCAGCGTGCCGAGTGATTCGAGCTTGCTCGTCGTAAGCCGTTCCGTTTCCGATTTCTTGCGTTCGCTGATGTCGCGAAAAAAGACGGAAACACCACCGTTGCTGCGGTAGGCGTGGACATCGTACCAGATTTTGCCGCCAGAATCGCTCGCCTCAAATTCGATGGCCACTTTCTCCGCCATCGCCTTTTCGTAATTCTCCTGAAAGACCGAACCGACGAGTTCCGGAAACCTTTCCCAAAGGACACCGCCAATTAATTCGTCCCGTTTCCGGCCGAAAATCGCTTCCGCGGCGGCGTTGACGTAGGTGAGCTTCCAGTCCGAATCGACGGCAAAAAATCCGTCCGTGGTCTTCTCGAGAATGTTCGTCATCGTGCGCGCGGATTCCAGCAAAGCCGCGCGGGCCTGGTTACGCTCCGTGAGTTCTCGAATCTGGCGTTCGGCGACGGAAATTCGAACGTCGAGCAATCCCACATCGAGCGGCTTGGTGAGATAATCGTTCCCGCCCGCTTCGAGCGCCTGTTCGAGGTCTTCGGTGTCGGATTTCGCCGTCACCAGGAGGATAAACATCTCGTCGCCGTTCGGCCACCCGCGCAATTCGCGGCAAAGATCGACCCCGCTTTTGCCGGGCAGCATCCAGTCCAGAATCAGAAACGGAAAGCTCTCCTTCGCGAGAGCCGCTTCCGCTTCTTCGGCGCTGGCCACCGCGGTCACTTCATGGCCGCGCTTGGCGATGAGCCGCTGCAAATTGCGGCGGCTGCCAGGGTGATCTTCGACAAGCAAAATTTTCATTCAGGAGAAGCCAATACCGACGTGGGTGCCGGGTCTGACACGCCCACCGGCGCCATTGCGCTATGCGGAGTGAGTCATGCCCCTAGTTTGAGCAGGATAACTGCCAGATTGCGGATTAAGTCGGGAAACATGCTCTTGATGGAGATTCGTGGGTGCGGTGGTTTTCGGCCCCTTCCACAGCGCATCCGCGCAGTCGCTTGCGTTGCAAGTCGGCTCTGCTAGATCGTCTCCATGCTTTTCCGAAGGTTCATCGTAATTGGCGCGCTCGTTTTGTTGCTCGTGCCGGCCTCTTTCGCTCAGGAACCCAGGCCCTCTGTCGCAGCGGAGAAGCCAAGTGCCATTCCCGTTAAACCGAAGGCCACTCCGACACCTGCCGAACCGGCAATCATTTTCAATTCCGTCCATGTCGATGGGCCTTTCATCGCGCTGACCTTCGATGACGGCCCAAATGCCACGCTCACCCCAAAGCTTCTCGATCTCCTCGCGGCGCGGCATCTCAAGGCCACGTTTTTCGTTGTCGGCCAAAATGCCGCCGATCATCCAGATATTCTCAAGCGAGCCGTCCGGGAAGGACACGAGATCGGAAATCATTCCTGGTCGCATCCGAATCTCGGCAAAATGTCGGATGACGCCGTTCGCCGGGAGCTGCAAAAAACCGAAGACGCTATTGTGGCCGCGATTGGCAAGAAACCTACTTTGATGCGACCGCCATATGGATCGATCACCGCGCGCCAAAAAAAGTGGATCCACGAAGAGTTTGGTTACCGGATCATCCTTTGGGACGTCGATCCGCTGGACTGGAAGCGGCCCGGACCGAGCGTGGTAACGGCGCGCATTCTCAAGGAGACGAAGGCCGGCTCGATCGTGCTGTCTCACGATATCCATCCGCCAACGATCGAGGCAATGCCGGCAACTTTCGATCAATTGATGAAGAAGGGATTCAAATCAGTGACGGTCACCGAATTGCTCGCCATGGCGACTCCGATTCCACCGAAATTGACGCCCTCCCCGTCCGCGCCACGAGCGCTGCCGATCGCGAGCCCGACACCCAGCGCGCCGCCACCTGACACTACTCCCACGCCTTAAAGTCTCGGGCGGTCTAAGGAGCTATCATCCTGAGCGCAGCGCAGCGGAGTCGAAGGCTCTCTGACTATTTCTGCGGCGAGCGAGCCGGCAAGAGAAACTACTCTTTCTTCTTCTTATCGGTCGCTTCCTGCACGATGCGTTGCTCGGTCAGGCGCTTGGCGATGACGAAATGATTATTATCTCCGTAGTTCCGCCACGGTCCGGGCGGCACATCGCGCACTTCCACGAATTGCCAGTCAGTCACATCCGTCGGGGCGAGGCCAAGGTAATCGCGAACGGCGGGTGAAACATCGAGACCCGCGCCGCGGTTCAGGTTCGGCTTCGGCCGTTCGTTCTGGAAAACGTATTGAAAATGATCGGTGCGGAATGGGCCGCAATCCTCCCATTGCGCGTAAGCGGTCCGGTTCCCCTTGCGGATGGCGAGCCAGCGGTCCTTGCACACGGACCGGCCGGGCTCGGCGTAGGCCTGCTTGAACCACGGGATCACCAGCGCGGCTTCGGGTTTGAACTGGCCGTGGGTCACGTCGTTGTAGGGAAGGGCAATGTAGAATGGGTTCTGCCGCGGAACGAACGAGACCGGGATGTAGTTCTTCCGCGAGCCGGCGTCGGGCGTATCGAAGCCGCCGTAATTCGAGGTCCAGTTCGCGTCCCAGGAACTTTTCACATTCGGCACCGGGTTATTGCCGCCGGCGGCTTCACCAATCCAAAAAACGGTGGTGACGATGCCGGTCTTCCAAGGGAAGCGCGTGATGCTCGCGCGCGACGTCGTGGGCACGAATACCTGCGGCTCTACTTTCAGGAGCGCCTGCTCCCGGAGCTTCATGGCGTATTTCGCAAAGTCCGCGCTGCTCTCGTAGGGCGACTGGGCATGGACCGGCCATGCGGCTACCAGGACGAGGAGTAGGAGAGCGAAAAACCTTCTCATTGAGACAATTGGCGCAGCAGTTTTAGGCGAAAAGTCCCCGCTGGGCAAGCCCTTTCCCGAGCCCCGTCCATCGGCTCTTTTCCGCGCCTGTTTTCTTAAGCACTAAGCGGACCAGCCTTCGCTTAGGGCGCCGCGTCAAACGCAGACCGTCCGCCGGAGTAAAACGAAGACGGGCCATGCCGCCTGCAGTCTTCGCCTCACGAGAGACGCAGGTTATCGATCAGCCGAGTTTTTCCGAAAAACGCAGCCACGACGATCAGCGAATCCGGATCTGCTTCCACAGCCTGCTGGAGCGTTTCCGCATTCACGATTTCGAGATAATCGATCCGCACCAGCGAGGCTGTCGCGATGACCTCACGCGCCGCCGCCAGGATCGTTTCCGTAGATCGCTCTCCGCCCCTGACTTCCTGCTGCGCTGCTTGCAGAGCCCGTTGCAACACCGGCGCCTGTTCGCGTTCGACCGCGCTCAGGTATTGGTTGCGAGAACTACACGCTAGCCCATCCGCCTCGCGCACAGTCGGGGCTCCGATGATCTCGACTGGAAAATTCAAGTCGCGCACCATTCGGCGAATAATGGCGAGCTGTTGAAAATCCTTCTCGCCGAAGACAGCGGCATCAGGATTGAGGATGTTGAAGAGCTTCGCAACGACCGTGCAGACGCCGCGGAAATGTCCGGGTCGCGACTTGCCTTCCAGCGTGTTGGCGAGCGAATCCTCCTCGACCGCGACGGAAAAATCCGCGGCATACATGTCCCCTGCCGACGGCCGAAACAAAATATCCACGCCAGCCTTCCGGCAAAACTCATCATCGATCTGTTCCGGTCGCGGATATTTTTCGTAATCTCCGCCGGGCGCGAACTGCAGCGGATTGACGAAGATGCTGACCGCCACTTCGCCATCCGGCCCAGCCGCTTCGCGCGCGATCCGAATCAATTCGCCATGGCCGTGATGCAGCGCCCCCATCGTCGGCACGAGCACACGCCGGATTGGGTTCCGGCGCGGCCACAGCAGAACCGAAGCGATATTCCGGACGACATTCACGCCGGAATGATTGCTCAGCGATGGGCAGGCTGCCAGCAAATCTGGCGAAGGAAATAGCCGACCGGGACACGGTACGGCAAAGCCGATTCGTTTTCTCGTTTTTCCGTAAGAAAGCTGTTGACGACAGGATTGCTCTCGCTAATCCTTCTCGCCGCTCGCCCCAGCTTCCCCACCCCAAACTCTCACCGCAGCCCCAAGCATCGTGAACATCCAAAACACCTCCCTGAAATTCCTTCGACTTCGCACCAAAACAAGCCTCTTCCTATTCTCACTTCTCTCAGTCAGCGGCTTTTCTGCGGCTTCAGCCCGCGCCGATCTTGCGGCGGACAACAACTTTCGGCCGTCGACCTTTGCGAAAGCAACTCCGCCAGAGCGAGCCTTGCTGTTGCCGGATGGCCGATACCTTTTGTTTTTCGATCCCGATACGGTCACTGACCAAACAACCGGACCGATTGCGCGATTTTTGGCCGATGGAACCTTGGACACGTCGTTCAGTTTTAGCCGCGAATACAAAACAGTCTGTGCCGCTGTTCCAACGGCTGACGGCAAACTCTACGTTGCTGCAATTCGCTACCTTTATGGTGTCAAAGACGCCGAGCAGATCCTGCGGCTAAATGGCGATGGCTCGATCGATCCAACCTTCGCGGCGGCAACAGTAGGCGGCACCGACAGTTTCCCAGACGTTTGGCAACTCGATCTCCAAGCGGACGGCAAACTTCTCGTCGCCGGCTTTTTCCGCTCGTTCGCGGGAGATGCGACTCGCAATCGGATCGTGCGTCTCATGAGCAACGGAACCGTGGATCCAGGCTTCGCGCCTAGCCCAGTCAATAACGACATCTATTCCGTCGCGCTACAAACGGACGGCAAAATTGTGATCGGCGGTATCTTTACCAGTGTGAACGGTGTGACCGTTCAGGGCATTACGCGGCTCAATGCGGATGGGAACGTCGATCCGAATTTTCAAGCGACCGGTTTTACCCGTGAATCTTGGCCCAATCGCGGCATCGCCGTCCAACCGGACGGCCAGATTTTGGTTTGCGGGCGCCTTCGGATCGGGTCGGGAGTCGCGACCAAGCGCATGCCCCTAGTGCGACTTTCTGCGACTGGAGCGCTGGACTCGAGCTTCGATTCTTCCGGCGTCGTTTTTGGGAACACATTTCAGGGGCGCGAGCTCGCAATCCAAGCTGACGGCAAGATCGTCGCCGCAGTGAGTAACACGCTCTACCGCTTCAACACCACAGGCTCGAAGGACACCGGTTTCCGGCAGCCGGTTTTCATGAACGCAACCCTCGACCCGGCTACCTCGGCAGGCACGCCAGACACGGTCCAGCTTTCCCCCGACGCCCATATTTTCGTTGGCGGCACATTCACTGACGTTGACCCGCCAGCGGCGCCGAATTATGCGCATTTTGGCGTCGTGCGATTGAATCCTGATGGCAATGTCGACGGAAACCTCGTTTCCACCCACCACCCGGGGAACGAGACCGCGGCCTCGAGTTTCAGCCGACTGGGCGATGGTTCTACGCTGGCAACGTTCCGAGACAAAATCGATCCGGCAATCCCTTACAACGTAGCGCGTCTCTTGAGCGACGGCTCAGTAGATCCCACCTTCACGCTCTCGAGTTCCGATCCTAGCCGTTTTCTCAGCGGCTTCAGCGCACGCGGTCTGGAACCTCTGCCCGACGGAAACTTTTTCGTTTACGGCAATTTCGGCTACGGCAAAGTGCGACCCGACGGGACGGAAGACACGTCCTTCGCGACGAATAAGGGCGCCCCAATGCAACAGGCAATGGTCGCGCCGGACGGTAAGATCCTTCTCACCGCCGGCACAGATCCGCAGACGACTGTTTTCACTTCGTTTGGTCGACTGAGCGCGGACGGTCACTTCGACAACTACGGCGGCCCGATTAACGGACAGGTCGTTCGCTTCCCGTCGGGAGGCCTTGATGCGCTCTATGTGGGCACCCGTGTGCTCGCCGTGCAACCAGACGGCAAGGCCCTGCTCCAATATTTTTCGCAAGATCAGCGATTTCATCTCATCCGGTTGAATGCAGATAGTTCGGCGGATGGAACGTTCCCGGAATTAATTTTTGTCCCGACGGACCTAAGCGAAAGCTTCCCCTTCGTCTTCGATCCGCAGTCGGGGACCACTTTGCAGCCGCCCGACGGCGTTTGGTCCGCGACGCCCCCGGTGCAGGATGCGTATGTCCAAACCGATGGGCGGATTATCCTGACGGGCCACTTCACCACTTTTGGAAACTCTCCCGCGCGCGGAATCGTCCGGCTTGAGTCGACGGCGCCATCGATGCGAGCTTCAATGTGGGCGCAGGCATGCAATGGATCGGCACGCCCGAAACGGCCACTTTTTTTCCGACCGTGGAAAACATCGAGCCCGCAGCGAACGGGAAGTTCATCGTTACCGGAACCTTCGAGGCACTCAATGGCTCAGCCGCATCAGGCATCGCGCAATTAAATGCGGATGGATCCGTCGACGGCTCTTTCGTTGCGCCGGTGCAACGCGACAAGCGCTCCCGCCTGGCCAGCACATTCCGAGCACAGCCCGATGGTTCGTTTCTCCTCAGCGGTCCCTACGCTTTCACCGGCGACTCGGCCGCGCGCTCGCTGATTCGCCTCGTCAACCCGCAACCGGGTGCCGTAAATATTTCCACGCGTCTCGGAGTGGGGACCGGTGATGATGCGTTGATTGAGGGCTTCATTGTTCAGGGTGCCGCCGGTTCCTCTAAAAAGATGATGATACGCGCGATTGGACCGTCGCTTTCTAAGTTCGGAATTACGGATGCGCTCGCGAATCCGATCCTCGAAATTCATGACTCAACCGGTGCGACGGTCGCAGCGAACAACGATTGGAAAATAACTCAGACTGGTGGCCTGATCACCGGCAATCAATTTGCCGAGATCAACGGCAGCGGCCTCGCGCCGCAAAACGACTTGGAATCGGTTGTCATCGTCAGCCTTGCACCAGGCAGTTACACGGCTGTCGTACGCGGCGTGGGGAATACCGTTGGCACCGGCGTGGTCGATGCCTTCGATCTCGACGCCGGTTCTGCCGCGCGCCTCGCTAACATCGCCACTCGCGGCTTCGTTCAGCCGGACGATAAACTCATGATTGCCGGATTCATCGTCCAAAACGGGCCGGTGAAGGCGGTGGTCCGCGCGATTGGGCCATCGCTGGTCCAGTTCGGAATTTCGAATGCGCTGCCGGACACGACCCTTCAATTGCGGGATCAGCAGGGAGCGATCGTGCTGGAAAACGACGACTGGAAGACCAGTCAGCAACAGGAACTGGAGAGCACGGGCCTGCAGCCGAGCCACGACCTCGAGGCAGCGCTCGTGACGACGATTCAACCCGGCCAGTACACGGCCCAGATGCGCGGCAAAGGCAACGCCAGCGGAGTCGGCGTAGTCCAGGTCTATTTCCTTCAGTAAGTTGCCTTGCCCGCAATTCCTCTTGGACCTCCCAACACCGGATAAATCCCCAGCTCACCTTCAATCTCTATGTCCAACATCATTCTAAAACGTTCCACCCGTGTCCGCGTCTTTTTCCTGGTGCTCATCGCGTTCTCTGCCATGACCCTCGGCGCGCGCGCCGATTTGACGGTCGACAATAATTTCGTCCCGCCGACGTTCACCAGGTCCATTCTGCCGGGCAAAGCCGTCCTGTTGCCGGACGGTAAATACTTTCTGCTCTCTAATCCGGAAACGCTTACCGACCAGCCTGCCGGCCCGCTGACTCGGTATCTTCCAGATGGGACCTTGGATACGTCTTTTGATTTCCGCGGCGATTATAAGGATGTGCAGGCGATTTCGCCCACCGGTGACGGCAGGTTTTATGTCGCGGCGACCCGCTACATTTATGGAGTTAAGGAGGGCGATTTTATTCTGCGGATCAATAACGATGGGTCAATCGATCCTACCTTCACAGCCTCGGTAGCCGGGCGCGACCCATCCGAATTCGTCAGACAGTTGCTGGTTCAGCCTGACGGCAAGATCATCGTTGTCGGATTTTTTAGCTTCAATGGTAATTCGTCGAAGAACTTCATGGTCCGCTTGCTTGCAAATGGCAGCCTCGACAGTGGATTTTCCGTTAGTCCTGGAGGCGATGTAGTTGCGGCAGCGCTTCAAAGCGACGGCAAGATTCTGATCTGTGGCTTTTTTCAAAGTGTTAATAACGCTACCCTCATCACGAACACCTCGGTTGCACGCCTGAACCCGGATGGTTCTAGCGACAGCAGCTTCACGGCAACGGGCTACACCCGACTCAGCGCCAACCAGGCAATGGTGATTCAGCCCGACGGCATGATCCTGGTCGCGGGCAATTTCCGGATCGGTTCAGGCTCCAGCGCCAAGCGGATGCCGATCATCCGATTGACGGCGACCGGGGCGCTTGATTCAGGCTTTGATTCTTCCGGCCTGAACGCTCTGAGCTACATAGGGCGCGGGATTGTTCTGCAGCCGGATGGCAAGATCCTCGGCGCTGTCAATAGCGCGCTTTATCGGTTCAACTCGAACGGGTCCATCGACACCGGATTTCATCAGCCAACCTTTTATGACGCTCGGTTCACTTCGCCCAATCCCTCGTTGGGCACAGTGCTGACGGCAAATCTCGCCGGTAACGGCGACATTCTGGTCGGCGGGTTCTTCACCGATGTCGATGCTGGCGGGACCCCCGGCTATGCCCATTACGGGGTGGTGCGATTAAAGTCGGCGGGCACGGTGGATCCTGGTCTGGTTTCCAGCCATCGGACGGCGCGCGAGATCACCCCTTCGGCGTTCGCGCGTCTCGGCGACGGGTCCGCCCTGGTCACCTTTGTCGATCAAATGGATCCGGCAATCCCGTACAATCTGGGCAGGTTAAAGAGCGACGGTTCCATCGATGCGTCGTTCACGCTTTCAAGTTCGGATCCCAATCGGTTCCTCAATGGGTTCACCGCCCGAGGCATCAAACCTTTGCCGGACGGCAACTTTTTTGTGTTCGGGATCGGGGCCGACCTCGGTCCTCATTTCGGCAAAGTGCGTCCGGACGGCACGGAAGACACGAGCTTCGCGACGAACAGCGGTATCATTTGCCAAAACGCCGCAGTGGCACCGAACGGGAAAATCTTCACCGTCGCGGAAACCGATGCCCAGAGCGCGCTTATCTCTGCGGCTGCGCGGCTGAACGCCGATGGCCAAATCGCTTCCGCGGGCGCGCCCTATCCTGACCAAGTAGTTCGCGATTCTGTTACCGGCACTCTGATAGAAATGAATGTCGGCACCCATGTGGTTGGCATCCAGCCGGACAACAAAATTCTTCTGCTGCGTTTCACAAATGACAGGCGCTTCCACTTCATCCGCTTGAATGACGATGGAACGCCCGACGGATCATTTACCGAAACGCAAATTAGTCCGCCCGACGCCGCTCCGAGTTTTCCAGTCGTTTTCGATCCGGTCACCGGGGGAACCGTCCAACCGCCGAATGGGGTTTGGTCGGCACCCTACTCGATCCAGGATGCCGAGGTTCTGCAGGACGGTTCGATCATCGTGGTTGGCCGCTTCACTTCGTTCGGCAACGCGAACGTGCGGAGTGTTGCCAAACTCAAACCCAACGGCACCATCGATAACACCTTTAATGCCGGCGGAGGCGCCCAGTGGGTTAGCATTACGGAGACCGCCACGCTCTTGCCAACAGTCGAAAATATCGAGGTCCAAGCGAACGGAAAATTCCTCATCACTGGAAATTTCGAGAAATTCAACGGCGTGCCGGCCGCTGGCCTGGCGCGCTTGAACGCTAACGGCTCGGTGGACACTTCGTTTGTCGCTCCGGTGCAACGCGACGAGCGATCTCGGATCACAACGAGCGCCTTCAAGAAACAGCCGGACGGTTCCTTGTTCCTCAGCGGCCCCTATACCTTCAGCGGCGGGTCCACTTCGCGCTCCTTGATTCGCCTGATCGATGATTCAACTCCCGGCACCCCACCCCCAGGCTTGGTGGGAAATGTCTCCACCCGGCTCGGCGTCGGGACTGGTGACGACGCATTGATCGAAGGGTTCATCGTTCAAGGACCTGCTGGTTCCTCTAAAAAAATCATTGTCCGTGCGATCGGGCCGTCGCTCGCGCAATTCGGTATCCCGGATGCCCTGCCTAACCCCACGCTTGAGATTCATGATAGCACCGGCGCGATAGTGGCGATGAACAACGATTGGAAGATCACTCAGCCGGGCGGCCTCATTACCGGGAATCAGTTCAACGAGATCAATGGATCCGGCATCGCGCCGACGAATGACCTTGAATCGGCCGTCATCGTGGCGTTGGCACCAGGAAGTTACACCGCCGTCGTTCGGGGCGCGAATAACAGCGTGGGCACCGGTGTGGTCGATGCCTTTGATCTGGATGCCGGTTCGGCGGCGCGCCTGGCCAACATCGCCACCCGCGGCGTGGTTCAGCCTGGCGATAAACTAATGATCGCAGGATTCATCATCCAAAACGGCGCAGTCAAAGTTGTCGTGCGGGGAATCGGTCCCTCGTTGCAGCAGTTTGGAATTTCAAACGCGTTGCCCGACACTACCCTTCAATTACGGGATCAACAGGGAACGGTCGTCCTGGAAAATGATGACTGGAAATCCAGCCAGCAACAGGAGCTCGAGGCCACCGGACTTCAGCCCGGGCACGATCTTGAGGCTGCTCTGGTGACTACGATCCAGCCAGGCCAGTACACCGCCCAATTGCGCGGAAAGAACAACGACAGCGGCATCGGCGTGGTCCAGGTTTATTTCCTTCAATAGAGACGGCGCCGCCGCCGCGAAAGGTTAGTTGGGAGGCGGCCCGAGCCAGATCGCCTGGCGGGCGAACGCAAATTTGCGGTGGCCGAAGTTTTGCCACCCCGCTCGTTCGGCCAGCGCTTGGAATTCGCCAAAGGAAAAAGCACGTGCGGCCGACAGGCGAGCATCAATGCGCGTCATCGGCTGGCGGAAAATCAAGGCGGTAAGAAGATGGACGCCGATCGCGGCCAGAAGGCCGCGGCGCAGGTCGGAGACGAGGACGTACCGGCTGGAGAGCTCACGACAACGCTTGAATAAGTCCGCGGCGGCCTGTTCGTCGAAATGGTGGAGCGCAAGGGAGCAGAGAACGATGTCATACGGTCCCCCGCCAACAGTCAGGATGTCGCCCTGGATAAAATCGATCTCGGGGTAATTGCCGCTCAGGCTCCGGGCGATTTTCAGGGTCGATTGCTGCTGATCGACCGCATCCACCGCCACACTCGCGCCTGTCTTTCGTGCGTGATCAACCACCAGCCGGGGAATGTCGCCGGACCCGGTCGCCAGATCGAGGATCCGCATCCGGCTTCCCGGCTGGATCCAGCGCCGCACGAAATGCATGATCAGCCGGTAACTGCCGAAATAACGGTTGAGCTGCCGCAGGTTTCGCAGATCGCTCGCTAACTCCGGCGTCACCGGCTGGGGCCGATCCATCAATTCCGGTTCGGCTGGGTTGAAGCTTCGCTTCATAGGGAAGTGATCAGTGATCAGAAAAACGGCAATTCCTGCTGGGCACTGATCACTGGACACTGATCACTTCAGGAATCGTTCCCACGATTCCGGCAGCGCCGCCGTCTCGATCTCGCTCGCGATGCGGCCCTCGAACTCGGGGCGAAACGGCGTGCTTGTCCCGTAAACCATGATCGCGTCTTCGGAACCTTCGACGCGGATGGCATGCGCGACCCCGGGCGGCACCACGATGCCCACGTTGTTGGCGCCGGGATGATTATCACCGTCGACGAAGAAGCGCATCGTCCGTGCCGGCATTCCGGCGCGCACGTCGCGCAGGACCATTTCGGCGACGCCCTGGACAAAAAACATCACATCCCATTGCTCGTCGGCGTAACGCCGTAACGCGTAATTCTCCGGCTCCTCGATAAACAGGCGACGCATCCAGTCCTCCGGTTTCGTCCCTTCCGGGATGCCGGGCGGATGGACGTGAAAACCTTTCGCGGTCTGCGCGAACATCCGCGCATTCGCCCATTGGCCCGGCCAAAACCCGATGCGTTTCAGCACGCCGTCGTCGCGCCGAACGAATTCGCCGAAGACTCCGCGATGCCGTTGGTGATGAATTTGCCTCGGGAAAACCTCGACGCCGGGAATCCAAACCTGGCGGTTCTCCGCGGTGGCGCGGTCGGCGGACGCGAGCTTGCCGGCTTCGATTCCCGCGCCGGCTAATCGGTCCGCGAAAGATTGCGGCGCGTAATCGCGCATGACCAGCGCCTTCTGCGCTTCCGCGCTCAGCCCCTGCCAAAGTTCCTTGTCCTGTTTCGCCATGAGAAAAAATCTAGCCCGTTATTTGCCTAACGAGAAATCGGCACGCTCGCGAGAAAGATTTGGGTTGTAATACGGATCGTCGTCGAGCACCGCGGCCCAGCGTTCCCGCATCACCCCGGTTTCCATCGGCTCCACTGTGCGGCGGCGTGTCCCCGATTCGTGGTGATACAGGCGCGCGAACGGCGTGTAAACCACCAGGTAACCGGCCCTCCGAATTTTCAAACAAAGATCGACGTCGTTGAAGGTCACCGGGAGCCGTTCCTCGTCGAAGCCGTGTACTTTATTGAAAACGTCGCGCCGCGTCAGCAGGCACGCGCCGGTGACCGCGCTGTAGTTCCGCGTCACCTGAAGCTGTCGGCAAACCCCGGGCGCTTCCGCCGGAAAACCGCGGAAGGCATGCTCCGCAATCCCGCCGACGCCCACGACGATGCCGCCATGTTGCACGGTGTCGTCCGGGTAAAGCAGCCGCGGACCGACTGCGCCCACCTCGGGCCGCTGGATATGCTCCGCCATCGTCGTGAGCCAATCGCCATCGATCACTTCCGTGTCGTTGTTCAAGAAAAGGAGCCAGGGATTGTCGGTTTGTTCGACGGCCAAATTGTTGATCGCGGAATAATTAAACGGTCCACCGTAATTCAGGACGCGATGCTTGAGTCCCGACAAGTAGGCGCGCGCCTCTTCGGTTCGGCTGTCGTTATCGACGATCACGATTTCGTAGGGCGCATAGGTGGTCTCGCGCGTGATGCTATCCAAACAGCGCGCCAGCAAATCCACCCGGTCCCGCACGGGAATAATGATCGAGATCGGTTTCGGCTCCGCCAGGTCGCGCTTGATCCAGTAAGCGTGCGTCCGCCAGTCCACCGTCACATGACCACGCGCGGCCTGGCGCTCGAGATGCGCTTCCAGGGCGAGCCGTCCCGTTTCGAGTGAACCCGGCTTGCGACGGATGTTATCGGCCGTGGAAGCGCGACTGCGGCGCCAGTGATACAAGACGCGCGGAATGTGATCGATCCGTGTAGTGCGCTCGATCACGCGCAAGAAAAGATCGTAGTCCTGGGCGCCATCGAATTCCGACCGGAAGCCGCCGACCTGTTCGAGCACATCCGCGCGGATAAGGGTGAAGTGGCAAATGTAGTTGCAGGAGAGAAAATAATCGGGCGACCAGTCCGGTTTAAGAATCGGCGAGTCCAGCCCTTCCTCGGTCAGCTTGTCTTCGTCGGAATAAATCATATCCGCGTCGCGATGGTCCTGGAGCCATTTCACGTGCTGAAACAAGGCGTCAGGTTCAAGCACGTCGTCGTGATCGAGAAAGCCGATGAATTCGCCTTTCGCCAATTCCAGCCCACGGTTCGACGCCGCGGAAATGCCGCCTCTCTTGTCGAGCTTGTCCAGGACGATTCGTGGATCCCGAGCCGCCAATTCCGAAAGAAATTTTAGTAACTCGACGTCATCTGAGTTGTCGTCGATCAGGATCAACTCCCACTGATCGTAAACCTGATCGAGAACGGATTGGACGCACTCCTCGAGCCAGGGCAAAGGCGTGTTAAAAACCGGCGTGATGATGCTGACGCAGGGCTGGTAATTAAAAGTGTGCCCTTGTTCCCGCAGCCGGGGGAAATCCGCGGCCGGGGTGCGATGGGTCTCGAACCACTTCTGATATTCGCTCGGCGTCTTCGAACCGCGCGCGGGTTTAGTTCCTTTCGGAAAACGTTTCCGGATCCCGCGCACCAATCTCTGCGGCAACAGGTAGGGAGCCAGCAGGACCTGGCCGACCTTGCGCTCGGGCGATTTGCGCAGCGCCTGTTTCTCGGCCTTCAGCTGCTTGAGCTGCTGTTTCGCTTCCTTCAACTTGAGGAGCTTCTCCTCCAGCTTTGAAATATGCTGATCGGCCGCCTCTAGCTCAGACATGCGCGTGCGCAGGCTCCGCTCCAGGCCGTGGACTTGCCGCTGGACTCGAGCAAAGGCCGCTTCCACCGCCGCCACCAGCGCTGGCGCAGATTCCGCGGCCGCGCGGACGAGGTGAAGTGCGCCCGGCTCAAGAGCCCCCAGGTCGCAATTGTAATCCGGTAACAGCCCCGCCTTCGAAAAATGGCGGACCAATTCCGGCCGCCGGCCCGCGTTCTGCGCACCGGGTTCGGGCACGAGCAAAACGTTTTCCGCCGCCGCCGCCAGAGCCTCGGCCGCGGGTGCGTCGCCCGCGTTGTCGTGAGGATAAAACCAGATCGCCAGGCCTCCGCGCGTCGCCACCCCGTTCTGCGATGACGCGGCCGGAGGGTCGCTTACGGAAGCGAACACGGACGCGGTGGCCCCGGCCGCGCGAAACTGCCGCTCCAGCTCGTCGCTCTCGCGGCCAATGACCAGAAACGGGCCGTGCCCAAATTTTTCGACCACGAATCGGGCGAAACCGGATGGCAAGGAATGGGAGCGCGGCCGCAACACACCCGACATTATATTGATTGAAGCGCGGCGCAGGCAAATTTACGCTTCGGCGCGAGTCCCCCGGCTCGCTGCTCCGGCATGCTCGACTTCTGCATTTATCTTTTGTATCGCGCGGGCACGGCCATCGCGAGCCTTCTCCCGGTGCGGGTCCTGTTCGCCATCGGAAGCTTCCTGGGCCTGGTCGGCTGGTTCTTCATGGTTCCTTATCGCCGCCTGGCGCAACGCAACCTGGCGATCGCCTTTGCGAACGAAAAATCTCCCCGTGAATTGCGCCGCATCGCTCGCCGGAATTTTCAATACCTCAGCGCCAATATGCTTTGCAACCTGAAGATGATCTCCATGCCCGCGGAGAAACTGGCACGGTATGTCGAGCCGGAAAATCTCGAGGCCGCGCATCATGAACTGCGCAGCGGACGGCCCGTGGTTCTTGTGCTGAGCCACATCGGTAGCTGGGAATTGGCCGCCCAGCTCGTGCCGCATTACCTGCCTTACCGGATTGGGTCGCCCTACCAAAGCCTAAGGAACCGTTTCATCGACCGCGACGTTAGCCGGAGACGGGCTCGCACCGGCGCGGAACTGTTCGATCGAAGTGAAGGATTTAATAAGCCCATCGAGTTGCTTCGTTCCGGCGGGCTCCTGGGAATTTTTGCCGATCAACACGCGGGCGATCATGGCGTGTGGACTCCTTTATTCGGCCGGCTGGCCTCGACCTCGGCGCTCCCCGGTCTGCTCGCGAAACGAACCGGCGCCACCGTTCTGGCCGCCGCGGTCCACACCGTGGGACCGGCGCGCTGGCGGATGATCTTCACGCCGCGCCTTGATTCGCCGGGCGATTCCGTCAACTCCATCACTTGGAAAGCGAACGCGACGATCGAGCAGCAGGTCCGGAAAGCTCCAGAGGATTGGCTTTGGCTGCACAATCGCTGGAAAACGCCGACGCCGAATTTTCTCCTCACCCATTACAAGCGCGGGATCTATCTGCCGCCGAAAATTTCCGCGAAGGATTTGAAGCCGTTTCGGATTTTCATCCGCGCGGCAAACTGGCTCGGCGACAGCGTGATTAGCGTGCCGGCGGTGCGCGCGATCAAAGCGGGGCGGCCCGATACCCACATCACGATCGCGGCCCCTGAGAAAATCGCTTCCGTCTGGAAGCTCGTGCCCGAGATCGATGAGGTGTTGCCCTTGAAGCCGGGCTCGCTCGTTTCCGTCGTCCAGACGATTCGGCGCCAGCAGCCCTTCGACGTTGCGATCCTTTTTCCAAATTCGCTGCGCACAGCGCTTGAGATCTGGTTCGCCGGCATCCCACGGCGCGTCGGTTTTCCCGGACATGATCGCCGATGGTTGCTGAATCAAATTGTCACCGAAGAACCCGTTCGCGGTCCGATCGAACATCAGGTTTATCGATACATGCGAATGGTTCGCGAGCTGGGCGGGCCGCACGCTACGCCCGAGATGCGGAGATTTCTGCCGCGTCTGAAAACAAACGGCGCGCCGGCGAAACTCGGTTTGTGCCCGGGAGCGGAATATGGTCCGGCGAAACGCTGGCTCCCGGAACGCTTCGCGGAAGTCGCGCTCCAGATTGCGCAGGAGCGCTCCATCCAATGGGTCCTGTTCGGAACTGCGGCCGACCTCGAGAGAGGCGCAGCCATCGAATCAGCCCTCGGCGCGCATTGCACGAATCGAATCGGCCAGACCACCCTCGACGAACTCGCCGCCGAGCTGGGCGAGTGCGCGTTGTTACTGACGAACGATACCGGCACGATGCACCTCGCCACGCTCATCGGCGTTCCCGTGGTCGCGATCTTCGGCTCGACCGAACCGCGATTGACCGGGCCTCTCGGATCTGGTCACGGCATCCTTCGGCATCAGGTCGAATGCAGTCCCTGTTTCCTGCGCGAATGCCCCATCGATTTTCGCTGCATGAAAGCCGTCAGCGTCGAAGAAGTCGTGACCGCCGTTTCCGCACAGCTCGACCGTTGGCAAACTTCCCGGACTAAGGGCAATCCAGCCACGTCCGAGAATTAGTCCGCCATTCTCTATCTTCCATCCTCCATCCTCGCTGCTAGGATGCTTCCTGATGTTGAACGAGAGCGCGCCGCGGATCCGCACCGAAGTGCAGGTGATGTTTTTCGACACCGACTGCGCCGCCGTCGTCCATAACATCGCCTACCTCCGCTTCATTGAAGTCGCGCGCACTCACCTGGCCGAAGAACTCGGCCTCGGGCTCGCCGCAATGGCGGAAACGAAAAAGTATCCCGTGGTCGTGCGCACCGAGATCGATTATCGGCGCGCCGCCAAGCTCGGCGACAAGCTGGTGATCGAAGGCCGGCTCGATCGGCTTGAGCGCGTGCGTTTCTCGTGCGCTTTCAAGATTGTCCGGCCCGCCGATGAAATGCTGATCGCCGAATGCCGGCAGATGCTCGCGATTATCCAGATGCCGGAAGCGAAATTATTGCGCGTGCCCGACGATTGGGACCGTTATCGCGCCGATGGCGCCTGACGAAACATGGTCGCCGCCACCCAGACTTTTTCGCTCGAAGACACTTTCCTCGCGCCCCAAATCCTGAACCCGCCGCCGACCCGGCACGCCCTTCTCGCCTTCCTCCTGGCGCTGACGGCCGTGCTTCATATCGGCACGGCAGCGTGGGGCGATCTGCATGACGGCGCGGAAGGCCAGCTCGCCGGTGGCGCGCGCGCGATGCTCGACTCCAAACAATGGTTGCTGCCCACGAACGATGGCACGCCCCTCCTGCAAACCCCGCCTTTGGCTTACTGGGCCACTGCGATTTCCTTCAAGGTCTTCGGGCTCAGCGCAACCGCGGCGCGGTTGCCGATCGCGCTCGCCATGCTCGGGTCGGTCGCGCTCACGTTTCTCATCGGCGAACGGCTCGCCGGTTATTGGCGAGGCTTCGCTGCGGGGCTCATCCACGTTTGTTCCGTCGGCGCATTTTTGCCCGGGCGAATGGTTACGCCGGACGCGATTTTCGCGCTCTTTATCGCAGCCGCGATTTACTGCGCCGTTCGCGGCTATCAACAACAAAAGTCCCGCCGGGCGTGGTTCGCCGGCGTCTGGATTGCCGCCGGTCTCGCCACCCTGGCGAAAGGTCCCGGCGCCCTGATTTATCTCGCCGCGATTTGCGGTCTGCTCGCAATTTTTTTCCGCGAGGCCCGTCTCCGCTTTCGACTTTTGCTCCACTGGAGAAACCTGCTGCTCTTCGTTCTGCTCGTCGCCCCATGGTTTGTCTGGGCGCAGCAGAATTTTCCTGGCCAGACCGTCGTCACCGCCGGTTTGCCGCGCTGGCGATTTCTGCTCTTCCACTTCGCCTGGTGGTTTCCGGCGATTCTTCTGGTTCTGCCCGGATTGATTTTCGCGCCGCGAAAAATATTTCGGCCTAACGAATTCGCTTTTGCCGATGCGCTTCCGCTGGTTTGGATCGCCGCTGGCCTTCTCGGGCCCATCCTGGCCGGGGAGCGCCACGTTTTTTCGTCGTTGGCCGCGGCGCCGGGTTTCGCGCTCTTCGCCGCGAGCTCGTGGGAGCGTATCTCGCGACCTCTGCGCGTCGCCGGAATCACTCTCGCACTGTTTGTTGGCGTGGCGATTGGCGCTACGACTTACTACCGGCCAGCCGTTGCCGCGGGTTTCCTCGAGCATTCATTCAACACGAGCACGTGGATTTTTCTCAGTCCGCTCGCCCAGATCGCCGTGGGTTCGCTGGTCACTTTCGCCATCGGAGCGCTGTTGGTTGTAAAGCAGCGCGGCGAAATCACGCTCGTTGTCGCCCTCGCGACGATGGTGCCCGTGGGTTTTTGCCTGGTCGAAGCGCGCTCCCGGGCGGCACCGTTTTTCTCACTCGCGGACGCGGCGGATTACCTCAATCCCCGCCTCGGTCGAAATGGCGAAGTCGTTTACGAAGGATCGCTGCGCAACGGAAGCAGTCTTAGCTTCTATCTCGACAAGAAATTTTTCCTGGTGAATCAAGCGCCGGCCTTTTTCGAGAAGGATCCGGCCTCGCAGAACAAATATCTCGACGAACATTTTCTCCTCGAAGCCTGGGATGGATCGAACCCGATCTATCTCATCATTGATGAAGATCGCGTTTCCTATTGGCGAAAGCTGATCACCAACCGCGTCCACATTTATCACCAGGTCTCGACCTGTGGCTCGCGGGTGATCCTGAGCAATCAGCTGTAGCCGGGATCGACGATCCCAGCCTGGTTTGCCTCGCCTCAACGCGGCCGGGATAGCCGATCCCGGCTACAGCTATTTCTTCACCGGTGCACGCACGTCGTCATTCAGCAGCCGGCCCCAAAACGTGTTGTAAGGATGGACCTGGCTGACGCGCTCCTGTTCCCGCACCAGCGGGCGATGCTCATTGGCCCACTGGAAGATGGAGCCCTCGAGGTTATGAACGTTGGTGAACCCGGCGGCGCGTAACCGGTCCGCGGTTTCGCCCGAGCGATAACCGACCGCGCAATAGGTCACGATCGGCGTGTCTTTAGGCACTCCCGCGGCGACACTTTCGGCGGAGCCACTCGGGTCGACCCGGCGCGCGCCCGGCAGATGGCTCACGTTCCATTCTTCCGGCGTCCGCACATCGAGAAGCACGGGCGCGGGCCGGCGCTTATTCGCGAGCCAATCGGCCAGCTCGCTGGTGGAAATCCATTCGATCTTCGTGAATTTGTGCCGGAGCGATTTCTTAAGCAGAAACCAATCGACACTTCGCAGTCCGAGCAGACCGAACGCGAGGACGATCAGACCGGTAATGAACAAAGCGAGCCGCGCGTTCGGGAAGCGCAATCCTCGCGTTGGGCTGACAATTTCCATTGGGATTTTCCGCTCTAGCTTTGCATGGATGTTGATCGCATTCTAACGGCTCGTGAACGTGCGCGGCCAACATTACCGGACCATCTGGCCCAAGCCGGACGACGAACGCGTCATCCAATTGATCGATCAACGGTCGTTACCGCATCGGTTCGTGATCGAGGAAGTGCGCACGGTGGCGGAGATGGCGACTGCGATTCGCGAGATGCACGTCCGCGGCGCGGGGCTGATCGGAGCGGCCGCCGGCTACGGAATGTATTTGGCGACTTTTGAGTCGGACGATCTCACAGAGGCAGCGGCGCAATTGAAAGCCACGCGCCCCACCGCGGTGAATCTTGCGTGGGCAATTGACCGACAGCTGAAAAGTCTCGCCGCGGCAGAATCACCCGAGGAAAGACAACGCGTTGCGTTCCAAACCGCGCGCGAGATCGCGGATGAAGATGCGGAACATTGCCGGCGCATCGGCGAGCACGGCCTGCAGTTGATCCGCGGCCTGAGCGAGAAGAAAGGAGGTGCGCCGGTCAATATCCTCACGCACTGCAACGCCGGTTGGCTCGCGTTTGTCGACTACGGTTCGGCAACTTCGCCCATCTACGCGGCGCACGACGCCGGCATTCCCGTCCACGTCTGGGTGGATGAAACGCGGCCCCGCAGCCAGGGATCGAAACTCACGGCATGGGAGCTCGGCGAGCACGGCGTGCCGCACACCGTCATCGCGGACAACGCCGGCGGCCATTTGATGCAGCGCGGGAAAGTCGACGCCGTCATGGTCGGCACCGACCGCACGACTTACACGGGTGACGTCGCGAACAAAATCGGCACGTATCTCAAGGCGCTCGCCGCGAAAGACAACGCGGTGCCGTTTTACGTCGCGCTCCCGTCATCGTCGTTCGATTGGAACATTCGCGACGGCGTGAAAGAAATCCCGATCGAGGAGCGCGGTTCCGAGGAAGTGAATTACGCCGATGGCTGGCATGCCGGAAATCACGTCGAAGTGCGGGTGGCTCCGGAGAACAGCCCCGCGGCAAATTTCGGGTTCGACGTCACGCCGCGGGAACTGGTCACGGGGCTTATTACGGAACGCGGCATTTGCGAGGCGAACGAACAAGCTATACTCGAACTTTTCCCCGAGCATCGCAGCAGCTGACTTCTGTAGCCGCCGCCCGGGCGGCGCGAGAGCGGCGTCGTTCTCGCCCACGCTTCGCACAGCGAAGCGGCTACAGAAGACGAGTTGAAAATCTCACGTCACGCTGTAACGTGCCCGCTCTTTCCCAAAGAAAACTGGACCAATTTTATGTCGCAACATCGCAGTCTTAAAGGAGCCAGCACCATCACGGCGAAGCGGAACGTCCTGAAGCGTTTCGAGCGCGTCGAACTCTTGAAGAAGCGCGGCCAGTTCAAGGAAGGCCAGAAAGTCGTCGGCCTCCCGAAGACCAAGCCGGACGTTTAACCGCGCGTTTTTCTATGCGCCTGAACCGATTTCTGGCCGCGGCCGGCCTCGGTTCGCGGCGGCATTGTGATGCGTTGATCGCCGAAGGGCGCGTGACGATCAACGGCCGCATCTGCACCGACTTTAGCGTGCAGCCGACGGAACGCGACCATGTCAAAGTGGGCAGCAAACTCGTCCACGGCGAGCGCCGGCTCGACATCATCTTGCATAAACCCGCCGGCTTCGTTTCCACGCGGAGCGATCCGAATGTGCGCGATACGATCTTCGATCTGCTCCCGCCCCACTTGCCGCGTCTCTTCAACGTCGGCCGGCTCGACGCCCAAACGGAAGGTCTGCTTCTCCTGACCAATGACGGCGATCTGGCGCAACGCCTGACCCATCCCCGCTACAAAATCGAAAAGGAATACGAGGTGACTCTCGATCGTCCCTGGGACCCCGCGCTCGCACCGAAATTACACAAGGGGGTGATGCTCGACGGACAACGCGCCCGAATCGAGTCGGTGCATTCCATCAAGCCGACCCGGCTGCGCGTCCTCCTTCGCCAGGGAATCAATCGCCAGATTCGACGGATGTTTTATGAGGTCGGCTACGAAGTGAAAAAGCTCGTGCGCATTCGGATTGGCCGATTGCGGCTAGGCGATCTTCCGCGCGGCCATTGGCGACCGCTGAGCAAGAGCGAGTTGAAATCCCTCGATACACGCAAAGCGCTGTAGTCGCCGCGTCTGATCGCGCTTCGTTTCGCGGCGATCCCGCAGTCGCGGGGCCGCGGCTACAGCTCACTCCGCTTCCGCGCGCAGAATTTCCAGAGGCGGCGCGCTGCCAACTCCTCGGCTCGCGATCAATCCGACGGCAACCGTGAAAAGACTCACCGCGCCAGCCGCCACGAACAGCGGCCACACCGATGGCGCGTAGCTGAGCTTGAAAACAAACTTCGCCAGGCCCCAACTCGCTCCGACAGCGAGGACAATCCCGGTGACGCTGGCGAAAAGACCGAGCAGAAAATATTCAGCGCAAAGGATCTTCCAGATTTGGAGGCGAGAGGCGCCGAGCGTGCGCAACAAAATGCTTTCCTGGAGCCGCTGATAACGTCCGCTCCAGATCGTGCTCGCCAGCACAATCACGCCGGCGCCCACCGTGAAGAGAGACATCACGCGGATGACGAGCGCCACTTTGCTGAGGATTGAATCGACGGTTTGAATCACGGACGTCAGGTCGATCGCGGAGACGTTCGGGAATTTCGCGACGATCGCGTTCTGCAATTTCGCCGAGTCCGCCGCCGTCGGAACCCGGCTGACCAGAACATGAAAGGTCGGCGCGCTTTCCAAAACGCCCGCTGGAAACACCACGAAAAAATTCGTCTGGAACCGCTTCCAATCGACGGTGCGGGTACTGGCGAGTTTCGTCTTGATCATGATGCCCTGGACGTCGAAGACCAGCTCGTCGCCGATCTTCGTGCCGAGATCCTTGGCGATGTCGCCATCGAGCGAGATCGGCACGGTGTCGCCCGGATGATAATCGACGCGCCCAATCCATTGCCCGCCGCTGACCTTTTCGGTGTCGGTGAGCTGGTCGCGGTAGGTCGTCCGGTATTCACGCTCGAGTTCCCATTCCGGGGTTTTTCGTTTCGGATCCAACAGGATGTCGGACGTCTTCCGGCCTTTCACTTCCGCCAGGCGCATCGTCACGATCGGCGCTTCCTGGATCACCGGCATCCCCGAGGCGCGCACGGTTTCGGCTACGCCAGCTTTTTGGTCCGGCTGGATGTCGAAGAAGAAAATGTTCGGCTGGCCCGCTGTTCCCACCGAGGTGAACTGGGCGAGCAAGACTTCGCGCGAAAGATAAAGATCCAGGAGCAGGAACGTGCCCAGGCCTAACGAGAGGGTCAGCAACAGCGTCCGGTTATTCGGCCGATAAAGATTCGCGAGTCCCTGCCGCAGAACAAAACTCCAGCCGTGCGGAAAGAATTTCTTAATGCCAACGATCAGCAGCTTGGCGAGTCCCGCGAAAATGCCGACCGCCAAAAAAAGCGCCGCCGCAAAAACCAAACCGCGCTTCCAGGTGTCAGTCTGTGCGATCGAAAAACCGGTAATCCCCGCCACGATCGCGAAGTAAACCAGCCAGATGATCGGGTCGCGCTTGCGGCCCGGTGGTTCTACTTGCATGGCGGCGCGAAAAACGCGGAGGGGCGAGAGCCGGCGAAATCGCAGGAGCGGCGGGAGCGCAAACAGGATGCAAATCGAGAATCCGATGAAAACACCGGCGACGATCGGGCCCCACGCGATCGAGGTGGAGATGGTCAGCGGCAGGAACGACATCAGGAGGCGCGGGAAGAGCTGCTGCAGGGCGACGCCGAGAAGAGCGCCGAACCCGGCGCCGAAGAGTCCCATCGCCGCAGTTTGCACCAGATAAATGGCGACCGTTCCGGCGGCGGACAGACCGAGGCAGCGGAGGATCGCGCCGGTCTTTGTTTTCTGCTGCAGGTGCGCTTGGATCGCGCTCGCAACCCCGACGGCGCCGAGCAGCAGCGAAATGAAGCCGACAAGATTCAGGAATCGGTAAAGATTTTCGAGCGACGTCCCGAGATCGCGTTTTCGCTGCGCGACCGTGTCGTAATCCATGCCGAGGCGTTTGATCTGCGGCCCGAGCAGGGCGACGCGCGCTTCCACGTCGGTGTTCTCCGGAAATTTCACGTAGGCGCGATAACGCGCGATGCTCCCGGTTTTCAGGAGCTGCGTGTCCGCCAGATTCTGGAGCGGAATGTAAACGCGCGGCGCGAACGTCCCGGCGGCCGAGGCTTCGCCCGGCATTTTCTTGAGCGCGCCCGCGATCGTGAACTGAGATTCACCGATCTTGATCGGATCGCCAACCTCCGCGTGGAATTGCAAAAGGAGGCTCTCATCGACGATGGCCTGGCCGCCCTGGCGAAATTCTTTGGCCGCGGCGGGCGGGGCCGTCTCCATGGGGCCGTAAAACGGAAAGTCGCCCCCGAGCGCGCGGACGGTGGCGAGGCGAGTGCCGTTACTCTTTGGGAAGGAAGCCATCGTCGTGAAGCGGACCTCCCGTGCCTGCGCTTCGCCTAACGAGTGCAAGAGCGCTTCATCTTCCGGGCGAAATGGCCGGGTGGAGCTAATCACGAGATCGGCCCCGATCAGACTCCGCGCCTGGTCGTCGATCGCCCGCGCCAGGCTATGGCGAAACGAGCCGATGCTCACGAGCGCCGCGATGCCGAGCGTGATCGAGATCGAGAAAAGCAGCAGCCGGCGCCGACTCGACCGGCTATCCCGCCACGCCATTTTCCAAATAAAGGAGGCGCTCACGTGCGCGTCAAACCATCTCCCCATTGCGTAGCCGGATCGTCCGTTCGGTTAGTCCCGCGACATCGGAATCGTGCGTTACGAGAACAAGCGCTGTGCCGGCGCTGCGATTCAATTCGAGCATGATCTCAACAACGGAACTGCTCGTTTCCGCGTCGAGATTTCCGGTCGGTTCGTCGGCAAAAAGGACTTTGGGGCGATTGATGAAGGCGCGAGCCAGCGCCACCCGCTGCTGTTCGCCGCCGGAAAGTTGCGCCGGATAATGATCCACCCGCTCAGCGAGGCCAACCCGGCCTAACAAGTCGAGGCCCAGCTGCCGGGCGCTGCGATCGCCGCGCAATTCCATCGGCACGGTGACATTCTCGAGCGCCGTCAGCGTCGGGATGAGCTGAAAGTTTTGAAAAACAAACCCGACGTGTTCATTGCGAATCCGGGCGCGCTCATCTTCGTTTTCTTCGCCCAGGGTGATGCCGTTTAGCAAAACCGATCCGGAGCTCGGCCGATCAAGCCCGGCGCATAAACCGAGCAAGGTTGTCTTGCCACTACCCGACGGCCCGAGGATCGAACAGGTGCTGCCGGCGGGAAGAGTGAACGAAATGTCCTTGAGAACGGTCAACTTGCCCGCGCCAGTGTCGTAGGTTTTCGTGAGATGTTGGACGTCGAGGATCGAGAGAGCGCTCATTAACGATGAAATTTCTTACTTACGCGAAGGTGAAGCAGACTATCCCAGCAATTTTCGCATTTGCTCTCGGCGTTTCTATTTTTTCGGCGGTGCTTTTCGCCGAAACGCCAACCGCACCGAAAACGGTTGTCTTCCTCGGCGACAGCCTGACCGCAGGTCTGGGTGTGCAACCAACGGAAGCCTTCCCCGCCCTGGTCGCGGAGAAAATTCGCGCGGCCGGGTTGTCCTACACGGTCGAAAACGCCGGTCTGAGCGGCGACACCAGCGCGGGCGGATTGCGCCGGATCGACTGGCTCTTGCAGCGGCGGATCGATTTGCTCGTCCTCGAGCTGGGCGCCAATGACGGCTTGCGCGGTCTGGACCTGAAATCAATGAAGACAAACCTGCAGGCGATCATCGACAAGACGAAGGCGAAGAACCCGGGAGTAAAGATCGTCCTCGCCGGAATGCAGGTGCCGCCGAATCTGGGCGCGGAATACACCGCTGGTTTCCAACGTGTCTTCAACGAATTGGCGCGTGAGAACAACGCGACTTTGATTCCGTTCTTGCTGGAAGGTGTCGGTGGCCATCGGGAGTTGAACCAACAGGACTTGATTCATCCCAGCCCCGCGGGACACCGGATCATCGCCGATCTCGTCTGGCGGACGCTCGAACCGATCCTGCGCCAGCCATGAGCGGTTTCGATCTAGCGGGTTGCTGTGCGCTCATCACCGGCGCATCGGCGGGGATCGGCCGGGAGTTTGCGCGCCAGCTTGCGGGGCGCGCCGGCTCGCTCGTGCTCGTCGCACGCCGTCTTGATCGGCTTGAAGCGCTTCGCGACGAGCTGACGAAGAAAGATCCGAACCTGAATGTGCAATGCCGCGCCGTGGACCTTTCGCAGTCGAATCAAGTCGACGAACTGTGCGCCTGGCTGGAGCGCGAAAGAATCACGGTCGACTTTCTGATTAACAACGCCGGTCTCGGAGATCGCGGGTCGTTCGTCACCGCCGATCCAAAGCGCGTCCGGGAAATGTTGGCCGTGAACATCGTGGCCCTGACGACACTGACGCGCGCGCTGCTGCCCACCATGATCCAGAAAAAGCGTGGCGCGATCCTGAACGTCAGCTCGACGGCTGGATTTCTGCCGATCCGCAATCTGGCGGTTTACGCGGCGACCAAGGCATACGTGACCAGCTTTTCAGATGGGATCCGGGGCGAAGTCCGCAAAACAGGAATCACCGTGACTGCGCTTTGCCCTGGCCCGGTCGCGACGGAATTCAGCGAAGTCGCGCAGCGCAGCTCCGGCAAAGAGCAGCGACCGAGTCCATCGTTCATGCACGTCCCGGTCGAGGACGTTGCGCGGGCGGGACTCGAAGCGATCGAACGCGACAAGCCTATCGTTGCGCCCGGCGTCGTGATGAAGATCGCAATGCTGCTCGTGCGCCTGACGCCGATGGCGATCCTGCGGCGCGTATAGTCCGATCCTGTAGCCGTCGCCCTGTGGGCGGCGTGAGAGAGGACAACACCATCTCCCGCGCTCCGCACAACGAAGCGGCTACAGAAGACAGCGGACGCGGCGGCTACCTCACTTGTACTTCACCGAGCAACCGTACGGCTTCGTGTTCGCGTTGGTGACCGTTTTGCCGGCAAGCGATTCTTCGAGTGCGACTTTCACGTAGTTCGTCGAGCTGGCGATGTCGGACGGGTTCGGGGTGGCTTTGCTGTCGATGGCGCCTTCGTAAATGATCTTGCCCTCGGGATTGATCACAAACATATGGGGCGTGTTCTTTGCGCCGTAGCTGCGGCCGGCTTTTCCATCGGGATCGAGGACGAGCGCGGTCTGCTTCGTTTTCCATTCGGCGATTTTCTTCTCAGCCTGCTCAGCGCTGAGATTCCCTTCAAGACCGGGCGCGGACGAATCGATGCTCAGCCAGACAACGCCCTTCGCCGTAAGTTCTTCCTGGAGCTTCTGCATGTTGCCGCTTCCGTAATGCTTTTTCACGAAAGGGCAGTCCGGATTGAACCATTCGAGCACGACGTATTTGCCTTTGTATTGCGAGACCGTCTGGGTCTTGCCCTTGGAATCGGTCAGCGAAAAATCGGGCGCGGTCGTCCCGACGGCGGGCGAATCGGCGGCGAAGATCGCGGTGGAAGCGGCGAGAGTGAGAAGCGTGGTGAGCAGTTTTGTTTTCATATTTTTATTCAGCAGCGACGTGCGGTGAAACGGTTTCGAGTTTCTCCAGGATCAGATTTTGAGTGAGCAATTCGGGAAACAAAATCGGTTCCGCGTGGTTGCCCGGGTAAAGCACATACATTGGGACACCAGGCCGGCCAAATTGTTTCAAAATTTTTGTGATCGCGGGATCGGCGTTGGTCCAATCGGCTTTGATCTTGGTGATATTATGACGCTGGAAAGCATCGCGAACGGCGCCGGCTTCGAGGACATTGGCTTCGTTGAATTTGCAGGTAAGGCACCAGGCCGCGGTAAAATCGACGAAGACGGCGTGGCCTTGTTTGAGCTCGGTCTCGAGTAACTGCGGAGTGAAGGGTTGCCAACCGCCCACCGTTTGCGTTTCGGCCGAGACGGTTTTCGCGGCGGCGAATTTTTCGCCGATGAAATAGTAGCCACCTCCGAGCACGAGCACGAGCATGAGCGCGAGGGAAACGAAACGAGCGGTAGCGGAAGCCGTGGGGACGATGAAGGCGCCCTTCATCCAGCAGGCGAGGCTGAGCACGAGAAGGAAGCACGCAGTCCAGATGATCGCTTCGACGCCGCGTTCGGCGCCGACAACGGCGAGCAGGAAAAGCAGCGTAGCCAGGAGGAGGAAGCCCATGAGCTGCTTCACGCGGACCATCCAGGCGCCGGGCTTCGGCAACAGCCGCAGCCAGGCCGGTTGAGCGGACAGCAAGAAATAAGGCGACGCCATGCCTGTCGCGATAGCGAGGAACATGAGGAGGATGGTCCAGCCTGATTGCGTGAACGCGAAACCGAGCGCGGTGCCGAGGAACGGCGCGGTGCAGGGCGTGGCGAGGACGGTGGCGAAAACGCCTTCGAAAAACGACCCGGCCTCCCCTTCTCGCGCTGTCCAACCGAGCACGCCGCGATTGGCAAATTGCGGCAGCGAAATTTCGAAAACGCCGAAAAGATTCAGCGCGAAGACGAGAACCACCGCGCTCATAAGCACCACGAAATATGGATTCGTAAATTGAAACGCCCACGTGATCTCGCGGCCCGCTGATTTCAACCCGATGAGAAGAAGCGCCAGCCCAATGAACCACGCGAAGATGCCGGCGATGAACGCGAGACCGCTTCGCAAGATGCGCCGGCGATCCTGCCCCGCCTGCTGGACGAAGCCGAAGATCTTGAGGGAGATCACCGGCAACACGCACGGCATCAGGTTAAGGATCAAGCCGCCGAGAAAACCAAAGAGAAGGAATTTGGCCAGGCCTTCGGAAAAGAGAGGACCGGATGTCGTGATAGCGGACGCATTCAATGCCCACGCGTTGCGGCTCGCTCCATTTTCGCTCTGGCCGAAGACGACGATACCATTCAGCGCGGAGAGGTTTTTGTCCGCCGTCTCGATTGGAATCCGAAAAACGATTTTGCCGTCGCCTCCGCGTTCGGTTTTCGGATGGCTTACGACGACGCTCGGATCCGGTAACGGAAAGAAATCCGCCGCCGGGTAACTCGCCAGGGCCGTGCTTTCAACCGTGAGCTGAAGCTCGGGGCCCTGGCGTTTCCAATTGGCGCGCGCGACCTTCGGGTCGGGCCAGTTTTGCGGAAGCGAGCGTCGGTAGCGCGAAAAAATTTCTTCGTTCGCGGGTGCGCTCTCCGTCGCGACCGGCAGGTCCAGCTTCAAGCTTGCGCTGCCCGGGATGCAGATCTTTTCGCAGACCAGCCAGTTCGTATCCGCCGCGAGTTGCACGCTGGAGTCCTTCAACGACGCGGGCGGCGTGATCTCCTGCATGAGCAGGACTTCATCGTGGTAACCGTAAATTTGGATATCGCCGGGCTCGTCCAGCTTCAGCGGAATGGGCCACTGGATTTCGCCGGCCTTCCAACCTTCGGGCAGCTTCCATTTGATTTCGGTTGGGATGCCGGCATCGCCCGGAAATTTCCAGTAGGTGTGCCAGTTCGGAACCATGTGGAGCAGCAGACCGACGGTGAACGGCTTTCCGGGCACGACTGCGGTAACGTCCGCGAGGAGCTTCGCCTGGACGAGCTCGCGGCCTTCGTATTTCTGCGCCCGGGCGTCGCCAAGCGTGGCGAGGAGCAATAGGACGGCGAAGAGCCGGGGCGCCAGGGCCCCTCTCACGTTCGCTCCCGGATTCATGGCGTTACTTACCATCGAGAAATACCAACAGCAACGCAGCCACCGATGGCTCGCGCTCTGCTCTTGTTCTGGGCATGCGAAAGTTGCTGGTAATTGCGGTCCTGGCTGGGCTGTGCGTGTTGTTCGTCATGCAAAAGCGGAGCGAGCCACAGAAAACCGCTCCGGAAACGAAAGTCGCGCAAAGTGCGACGACCTCACCGCGTCCCGTCAGCGAGCATAATTGGATGAAGCGCTCAATCGACCGAACGAACGAAGTGAAGCGCCAGGTGGCGCAGCAGCGCAAGACAGACGGAGCGCGATAACGCTCGTTACTTCCCTGCTTTTTCCGCCATCTTCTGGCGGATCGCGGCCTTAAACTCCGCTTTCGAAAGGGCGGTGCCGGAAACGGCCGCCCGCTCATCCTGACCCAACTTCGTGACATCCGCCACGGTCGCGCCGTTGTCCTTGGCGACCTTTTCGTTCGCGCCGTTCGGGTCGGCCTGAACATGGAACCGTCCATGCATGATGCCCACCAGTGGAATGAATTGCGTCCCGTTGTGTTCGACGAACAGAATATCTCGATCGCCCGTTTTGAACCGCGGCGCGTCCGTCACTTCCACGGTCTGGCCATCGACGGTGCCGCCGAACATCCGAATCGTGTAATCAGCGCCGAGCGCGCCTTTGATGGAATCCTCGATCTTGAACGTCACGTAAGTCACGATGTGCCGATCCGCTCCCTGGCCCGTCCACTCCGATCGCATTGCCGTGACCGTGCCTTCGAATATCATCTCCGCATTGGCGACCAGCTCGTCGAATGTGGGCGGAATGACGGTGGTGGCGCGTGCCGCCGGAAAGGCGAGCAGGAGACCGGTGAGCAATAAGAGAGCGCGAAGCATTTTCATAAAAGGGGCTGTCTGGTTATCGATTCGCACGGGCCGCGCGGTCGCTGGCCCTCCTGAAAGTTCGCATTGTTTTGTCGTAGCATCCACTCGCTCACGCATAAAGATTATGGATCGAGATCGAACACCTCGACCAGGGCCACGCCGGACGTGCCGTCCACGCCGCGCACAATCGCAGTGTAATTACCGCCGCCTAGCGTCGCCACGATGGCGGATTCCAGTGGGTTCACGGGCGGGATGGTGCTCGCCAAAATTTCCGAAACCTGTGAGCTGTTGCCCCAGTCGTCATTGACAGCGAGCAAATTCCCGGAGCCGTCGCGCAATTCCAAGACGGGATCCGCCAGTGCGCCGGTGATCGCATTCACTCCAGTGCCAAGCGAAGGGCCGAGAGCGCGGATAATTACTTTTTTAACCCCACCCTGCGCGATCAAGCCGCCAATCATGGGTTCGTTAGCCGTTCCGACACGACCACGAGTGGAAATGTTGACCAGGCGGGTAGCGTTGGAATCCATTTCGTAAGCCTCCACCAAACCGTTGCCGGAAGTGTTGCCATAACCGCTCACAACCGCGGTGTAGGCGCCGGGCGCCAGCGTCACCAGGACGGCGGATTCCAGCGAATCCGTCGGGGCAAGGCCGGCTTGCTGAATCTGGGAAGCCTGCTGGCCGTCGCGCCAGTCATCGTTGGAAGCGATGACGCCGCCAGCGGAGTCGTGCACTTCGAGGACGGGATCAGCCAAAACGCCGGTAACGCCGCTCGCTGTGAGCGAGGGACCGATCGCGCGCAGGACAAGCGTCTTCGATTGCGTGCCATTGATGATGAACCCGCCGATGAGAACGTTCTGGCCGGTTCCCACCTTCATGCGCGTGGAAATGTTCACGAGATGACTCCCGCCGGGCCCAGGGGTCCCGGTCGGTGTGGCTGACGGTGTTGGCGTTGCCGTGGGAGTCGCTGTGGGTTTTGGAGTAGAGGTGGGTGTTGGCGTCTGACCCGTCCCCACACCGTAAAGAAATTGGCCGCCCGCGATATCATCACCAGCCAGCTCTTCCTGGTTGCTGACAATCGAGTTCATTACGGCCGTCACACGCTGGCCGCCCGTATCCGGATGGCCGAGGCCGAGGGTGTGGCCCATCTCATGAAGAAATACCCGGCGAATGTCGGCGATCGCTGTGCCATGCGGGACGAATTGCAGGGGACCGCGATACGAATCGAACACGGCGGCCCGGTTAAAGAGCGTGTCGGATTCCATCATGCTCGAACCGGAAGTGGTGTAATAGGTCACCGCGAGCGTGCCCGAGCCAAAGGACTGTCCGAAAATTGAAGTGGTGAAGACAACGGAATTGATGCGGTCGCCCGAGGAGACCGGCACGAGCGGGCTGACGATCGTGCTGACGCTCACGCGCTGGATGGTCTGGTTCCACATGCCAGCGACGGGCAGCACAGCGTCGTCCCACGATGTGTTGCCGTCCTGAAGGGTACGTCCGGCGCTGCCGAGGTTCAACTGCATCAGGATCGTCGTTCCCGTCGGCCAGCTTTTGCCCTCGAGGACATAGGCGTGGGCGGTGGTAAACAGGCCGCTCCCCAATATCGCGCCAAGAACGGCGAGGGAGTTAAGGCGCGGAGACATGTTTTTCAAAAATGCTTGAAGGAAAGGGCCGACTCGGCTCATGAATGTCAGGGAGCAGATACCGTACGCGTAGCGCAAAGTTGCGGAAATATTTTCGCAGACCTCCGTAAAAACACGGACTCCCCTATTCCGGGCAATACTGGCCGGTCAAGCGAAGCGGAATCAGGGGACGAGAAATATCTTTCCCGAATAGGGATCCTTCACTTTCTGGCCGGCGGTGTATCCGGTAACATCGACATAGCCGCCGCTCGGATCGAATGGGCTAAAGACATAGCCGGGTTTTCCGGGGACGGGCTTGGCGGTCGGAAGAGATTGCGTCGTGGTGGTGCGCGACGGGCTTGGGGAAGGCTTCGATTTTTCCGTGACCGTCGCCGGCGAAGACCTTGGGCTCGGGCTGGGCTTGACGGTGGTTCGCGGCGGATTCTGCGTGGTGGTCGTCCGCTGCGTACTTGCCGTCGATGGAGTCACTGTTCTGCCCGGCGTGGTGACAGCGTCGGAAGAAACGGTGGTTGTCGTCGTCGTCGTTTCAGTGTTGCCATTGATCTTCTTGCGAACGTAATTCGCCGGCGCGTCGAGGACGCGGAACGAGCTCACGGCGACATTATGCGCGGCGCGGCAACCGCTGAGCACAAGAAGCCCGAGAAGGAGAAGTCCGGCCGGTTTCACGCGCTATATTTATCGCCATTCTCGTTCGCCGCCACAGATTTCGCTACGTCCGCGATAAACTCGTCGATCTGTTGTTCGGTCGTGGACCAGGCGCACATCAGGCGGTAAATGTCCGGCTCGATGAACTTATAGAAACGCCAGCCGCTTTCGTGCAGCCGGGCGGCGAATTGTTCCGGAAGGCGCAGGAACACAGCGTTCGCCTCGCATGGAAAGACGGGTTCGATCCCAAGCGCGGCCGCAAGTTTCCGCGCGAGCAATTGAGCGCAACGGTTCGAGTGGCGGGCGTTCTCGAGCCAGGCGTTGTCCGTGAGCAATCCAAGCCACGGCGCTGCCAGGAATCGCATTTTCGAAGCGAGCTGCCCGCCTTGTTTCGCGCGGTAATCGAACTCGTGCGCGAGTTCTTTTCTGAAAAAAATCACAAGCTCGCCCGCGGCCGTTCCGTTCTTGGTCCCGCCAAAGCAAAGCACGTCCACGCCCGCTTCCCAGGTGATCGATTTTGGCGCGCATTCGAGCGCGGCGACCGCATTGGCAAACCGCGCGCCGTCCATGTGGACGAACATCGAATGCTCGCGTCCGAATGCGCAGATCGTTTCGATCTCGTCACGCCGATAGACGGTGCCGAGTTCCGTCGCCTGGGTGAGGCTCAAGACGCGCGGCTTCGGCGAATGAACATCGCGGTAGCGCTGCAGAGTGGCTTCGATGTTCCCCAAGTCGAGCTTCCCATTTGCGCCCGGCGTGGGGATCAGCTTGGCGCCGCCCGAGAAAAATTCCGGCGCGCCGCACTCGTCCGTCTGGCTATGCGCGTTTTCGTGGCAAAGCACTCCGTGATACGACCGGCAAAGCTGCGCCAGCGCAAGCGCGTTCGCCGCCGTGCCGTTGAAGATCAGGAAGACATCGCAGTCCGTCTCGAAGATCTCGCGGACCCGCGCAACAACGCGCCGAGTCCACTTATCGTCGCCGTAGGAAATCTCGGCGTCGGCGTTCGCTTCTGCGAGAGCCGTCCACGCCGGTGGACAGATCGCAGCCGTGTTATCGCTGGCGAAATCAAAACGTTCGGGTGAACCCATCGCGGGTTTCCCTAACCGACTTCACGCGGCAGAGCAACGAGCGATAAACACGCGGCCCGTCAAAAAATCGCCTGGCGAAAGTCCGGCAGTTACGCCGGCTTTCGTCAGGCTGACCCTCTACCGCGCGTTCCCGTGCTTTCTATGTGCAACCGCGCAGCAGAAAAAACAAAAGCAGAACTGGAACCGGGATCCCGAGAAGCCAAAGCAAAATGTAACCCGCCGCCGCTTGTTCCTTGATTTTTTCTTTTAGTTTCATACCCTTTTTTACCTCTCCCTTTCGCAATAAACTTCGCAAGCCGTGCCTCGACCGGGTGTCTGCAAGTGCGAATTTTTTTCTCTCTCCGATTGCCTAACGAGCCGCTCGCCTTCACTGCTCGAACTGCATTTCGAGCGCATCGAGATAAACCGAAATGGAATCGCGCTTCGATCGCTCCGGCTGGGCCGCGCGCTTTGCCGCCTTCAGGTAATCGGCGAACTCGCCACTCGGCCCAGCCAAGCTCGTGGCCTCAAACCAATTCAGGTAGTCGTCGATTCCGCGCATTTGCGACGCAATCGCTTTCCGCGAATTCTGCAAGCGCTCGAGTCGCCTGGGAACATCGAGCGTCTTTCCGCGGAGCAGAAGCGCGGAGATCTCAGCATAGTCCGCGATGATCGCCGCATAAACAGGATGGGCGCGCGCGGCCAGGATCCTCAACTCATGCACAAGCGATTCCAGTCTCGGCTTCGCCGGTTTTTGTTTCAGAAAAATCGGGAACTGCGTCAGCTCATAGGTTTTCTCTCTACTGCCATCGACGACTCTCAATCGGAGGATTTCGTCGAGCTGCCGTTCGGTTTCCGCGCTGGCGAGCAAGTGATAGGGCTGATCGCTGGCGAGGCGCGCGATCTGTTTTTTCCACGTCGCCTCCGCTCTGTCCGACTCGAACAATCCCGGAAAATGACTGCGCAGCTCGGCCATTGGATCGTTCGAGGAACCCGGCAGATCTAAAATCAATTGCGCCAAACGATGCGGTCCATCCGGCGCGCGGCTGAGCAAGTCGACCAGCGCAAAGGAATATGCGCGATAGATATTTCGGGCGGGCGCGTCGAGCAGTTCCGGTCGTTGCGCCAGAAACTTCTCGAGCGGCAAGACATTTTTCGCCAACATCGGCACCGTCAGGATCGCAGTCACACGGTCGCGCGGCGGATCGGATTGCTGGGCCGGCACCCCTTCCAGAAACCAGTCAGGCGGCGAAACGTAAGCCATCCCGGCCGGAATTGTTGGCTGAGCGCGGTAGATCATTTCGAGGACCACAGCTCGCAGAAGCTCGCGTCGGATTTCCGGCCGGCTCATCGCGGAATCGATCACGAGATCGAGCTGTAATTTCAACCCAAAGCCAGTCTGGGCGACATCGACACGGAGCCGCGGCGACTCCGGCAGGTTCGCGCGCGGATACTGCGCGTTGATGACAATGGCCGTGGTCCAGTTGTCGCGTTGCGCGAACAGGGTGAGCAGCTCGCGTTTCGTGCGTTCGGCGAGATCGCAAATCGCGCCGCGCACTCCGAGGTCGGTCCCGTAAACAATGAATTGTCGTGACGTGCTGATACTTTGCTCGACCGGTTGCGCCGCCGCCGCGCCCAAGGCGCAAATCCCGATCACGAAAAGACGGTAAGCGGGGGGACGCACACGTGTAAGCCTCTCAAGACTGGTGGCGATGAAGCGAGCGAAAAACCCGCCAAATAATTTTTCTCTTATCGCGTAAGTAACTCGAAACTTTTCCGGCTTTCCGGCGTCTAATCAAGAGGAGGGAAATAAAATGAAAACAACCAAACTTCTTATCATCGCTCTCGTGCTCGGCGCGGTGGCGGCTTCGTCCGCGATCGCCCAGCCCGTGACGAGAACCAGCGCCCGGCCTTCGTTCGAAAGGTCAAGGACCGTGGCGAGCAATTGGAATCATCGCCGTTATTATCGGCCGCGGTCGAATTTCTATCTCGGCATCGGCCTCGGCAATCCGTATTACGGCTATGGTTACGGCTATCCTTACTACGGCTCCTATCCGTACGGCTATGACTATGGCTACTACGCGCCGCGAACCACGGTCTACGCCGCCAGGGGCATCAATGACGATGCGACGGTCGCCGCCGTTCAGCGCCGGCTCGCCCGTGGCGGTTATTACCACGGCTCGGTTGATGGTGTGATCGGGCCCGGAACTCGCACCGCGATTCGCGCTTTCGAGCGCAACAACCGCTTGCCCGTCGACGGCCTCATCGATCCCGAGTTGCTCAGGACGATGGGCCTCGCCTAAGCGCGACAACTTTTTTGGGTTGGGCGTTTTGGCCGGGTCGCGAAAGCGGCCCGGCCGGCGTTTTTCTACGGGTTCGGGATCAGCACCACGGCCTGCGGATGAAATTCGATCGCACTCATCTTCGCGACCGATTTCCGTTCCCGATCCAGTGCCGTCCAGAGATCGCCGAAGAGCGGGTCGGCGTATTTCATGATCAACGGATGAATCGGCATGCGCCCGATGCTTCCACCGTTATTTGAAGCGATCACCTTCCCGTCCTGCAAAGTCACCTTGGTGGACGTGGTAGTGAAGAAGGAGAATCCCAGGAGCGACCGCTCGGCTGTGATGCGGCACACGGTTTCGTCGAAGGTCACGACCGCGCGTTCGAACTGGAGCAGAGAGCTAAGCGCGGACTGCTTGCTTTTGAGCGCGTTGCCGAGATAGGCGTTTACCTGCGCTTCCGTGTAGCGCAGCGGGACCTGGCTATGATTCATCGCGGCGTTTTCCAGATCGAGATTGATTTGGGGCGGGAACTCACCCGTCTTAACGCGTGCCGGAACATCTGGCGGGAGAATCATCTGGACGATCGCTGCCGCCACTAACGCGCCGAGGATCAGCTTGCTCACTTTGAAAAACATGAGCCGCATCTTCGCCCGCGACGGATCGAGCATGCTCTTCAGGCGGCGCTGCGTTTCCTTCGCGTCTTCGCCCTTCGGTGCCTCTTTCGCGAGCGCCGTTCGGTCGAGGCGCGCTCCGCAATCGTGACAATAAATTCGCTCGGCCTCGTTTTCGCGGCGGCACTCCGGACAGATGAGCTTGATCATTCCGTAGTTTGCTTCTTCGGTTTCGGTTCAGCCTTCGCCGGCGCCGTCGAGGCAGCCGTGACTTTGCCTTCTTTTGCGGTGGCAGGTTTGTCGGCCGTCGCTGGCGCGGCCGGCGCGTCTTTTTTCGCCGCTTCGCGATACGCATCGCTGCGATAATCCGTGATGTAGAACCCGGAGCCCTTGAAGATCAGTCCCGCGCCTCTCCCGATCTGCCGCTTCACTTTGCCGTGTCCCCATTTTTTTTGGCGGCAAAGCTCCTTGGGACATTCCTTCAGGGACGCGTCGCGCATCGATTGCACGATCTCAAAGGTGCCGGCGCACTTCTCGCAAGAATATTCGTAAGTCGGCATGAGAGAGTGGCAGGCGGCGAACGGTCGCAATTCTCTGCCAGAAAAAGCAGAATACAAGCCAGCGCCTCCCGTCAAAGTTCGAGGCGCGCAACGTCTGCGGTCATCTTGACTTTCAACTTTGCGCGCCGTAAAGCCTCGTTCTAATTCCGCTTATGTCGCACATAATTTTTCGCCGCTCATCGCTTCTTCTCGCCGCTTCGGCCCTCCTTTTCCTCGTCGGTTGTGACGGCGACGATCCGCGGACGGCGCAGTCGCAATATCTCGGCGGCGTCTATGGCAACACGCCGGTTTCCAATGCTGCGCCGCGCGACAGTGTTTCCTATTGGGACGGCGACGGCACCCCAGGAAAACCTTCGGTTAAGATCAAGCTCGGGGAACAGAAAGCCTATTTTTACAAAGGCGGACAGTTGGTTGGCATCTCCCAGCTTTCGACAGGTCGTGAGGGCATGGGGACAACGACGGGATCGTTTTCGATCATCCAAAAAGATCAGAATCACGTCTCAAGCCAATACGGTGATTACGTCGATTCGGCCGACACAGTGGTCGTGGCGAACGTTGACGTCGGCAAGGATCCCAAGCCGCCCGGTACGCATTTTAAAGGCGCACCGATGCCTTATTTTATGCGCATTGTCGGCGGGACAGGCATGCACGCCGGTTATCTACCCGGCTATCCGGCTTCGCACGGTTGCATCCGCATGCCGGAGTTCATGGCGGAGAACTTTTTCCGGTCGGTCTCCGTAGGCACACCCGTAACGATCAGTCATTAGTCGACAAACCCGGCGCATTCGTTCCTAGCGCTGGGCGCGGTGGATGGTGACCTTGATCTGGGTGCGGTTGTTCGGCCCACAGGCATGGAGAGTTTCCTCTTCCTTCGTTGAGGGATCTGTTGCGAGCATTGTGACCTTCCAACCGCACTGGGACTCAGAGCACTCGGGCCAGTTGCAAGCAGAAGAGCCGGTGCCTTTGGGACATTTGGACGTGAAAGTTAACGGGATACTGTCCGGCCTTAACTCAAGAGTGAGCAGAGGTTGACCGTCCGCCGTTTTGCTAGTCGTGCCGGTGATGTGGACTGGCACGTCAAAATGCGAAGGAGTGACGGTGGTTGTGCACTCATCCGCGACTCCTGGCGGGTCGTCGATGCTGGCACGCCCCTCCCCGCTGATTACGCCATCGCCGGAAACGTAAAAGGCGAAGGCACCATCGAGCGTTTCTTGATGGCGCACTAATTTTCCGCCGGCGCCATAGCGTTGCGAATCGTGGATACCGGTCACATGCCAGGTGCCTTCCCATTTGTCGCCAGTGGGGAAGTCCGCGTCTTCGCCACCGTGATTGCCGGCGCCATCCTCGGCCAGCGCGTGGAGATGCACGAGCGGCGGTGGATTATTCGGAACCGTGTAATCCACCTCGAGAGTCTGGCGCGCACAAGGCTGCGGAGGTTTTCCGTAGTCCTTGCTCTTCACCAAGCCATCGTTCGCCGTGAGCTGGATGGACTGGACTCCGGTGGGCGAACTTTTGTGACCGTCCGCGTACCGTTCGCTCGCAATGATCGTTACATGGATCTTGTCCCCGGCCTTGACCTTCGTGCCCTTCGGCGGATTCGACGTGACCTTGAGTCTAGGCGCGTCTGTGTCCTTTTCCGACATTTTGTAGGTGACTTGCACGTTGTCGGAGCTGCCGCTCGAGAAGGCGGTCTTCACTCGATCCTGGCCGTAGCCCATGGTGGCCAGGGTTTGCTGCAGCGCCTCCGCGCGCGCCTTGCCCAGGGAGGCTTCGAACGATGCATCGCCGCTCGCCTTGACCTCGGCCGTCAAGGTCGCCAGCGGGGGAGGATAACAACCATCTTCGCTCGCTTTGGTTTTGTCGATCGCATCCTTGATCGCCTGCGTGGCTGCCGGCTTAACGTCCGCCAAATCGGGATCGAAAACGTTATTGAGCGTAACCGGAGGCGGTGTCTCCGCGAAGGTCGGCCTCGCCAACACAAGGGTGGCGCACCCGATCAGCACCATCAGCCGAAATAGCATTGTCCCGGGCAACGTGAGCATTTTTGACACGGACGGCCGACCAGGGTCAACGCCTAATTCCGCGGCGCCGGCCGCCTCAAACAACGGCGGCAATCGCGGCTGGCGCCGGGAACAATGGTGGCTCTCGGCTTGCACTTCACGTCATGCAGCGACATCATCGTCCTCTCGCCAGCCACGCCATGATCATCATTACTCAACCTAACGCCACCGAAGACCAGATCGAACGCGTCGTGGCGCGAGTGCGCGAGTTTGGCCTCGACGCGCAGATCAGCCGCGGCGCATCGCGAGTCATCATCGGGGTGATCGGCGCGGAAGATCGGGTCCGGGAAAAGCCGCTCGCGGCGATGCCGGGCGTAGAAGCCATCATCCCGCTCGAGAAACCATACAAGCTCGCTTCCTTCGAATTTCGCGGCTCGGCCTCTCCCGTTTCCATCGGTGGCGTGAAGATTGGCGGCGACGAAAATGTGGCGCTGATCTGTGGCCCCTGCGCCGTGGAAAGCCAGGAGCAGATCTCCTCCATTGCCGGCATCGTCAAAGAATTAGGCGCGGATATTCTTCGTGGCGGCGCCTTTAAGCCCCGCACCTCGCCTTACAGCTTCCAGGGTCTGCGCGAGGACGGTCTCCGTTTTCTGGCCGAAGCACGGCGTCAAACCGGCTTGCCGGTCATCACCGAAATCATGGACGCGAGAGATCTCGCGCTCGTCGAGAAGTACGCCGATTGCCTGCAAATCGGGACGCGGAACATGCAGAATTTTTCGCTTCTAAAAGAAGTCGGCCGCAGTCATCTGCCCGTGCTGCTCAAGCGGGGATTCAGCGCCACGATCAGCGACGTCATCATGAGCGCCGAATACATCTTGAGCGAGGGGAACATGAATGTGCTCTTGTGCGAGCGCGGGATCCGCACCTTCGAAAACGCGACTCGTTACACGCTCGACCTCAACGCCGTCCCGCTGCTGAAATCCAAAACTCACCTGCCCGTCGTGGTCGATCCGACTCACGGAATCGGCCTGCGGGACTTCGTTCCCCAAATGGCCCTCGCCGCCGTCGCCGCCGGTGCCGATGCCGTCATGATCGAAGTGCACGATTCCCCTCAGTTCGCCAAGAGCGACGGCGAGCAAGCCATCCTGCCTGAAGTTTTCGCCGATCTCGTTCCTCGTCTTCGCGCCGTCGCGGAAGCCGTCGGACGCCGAATGTAGGACCGCCGGTTTGAAGTTCGCTGCGATCCGGCGAACATGGACGGTGGAAGAATCGTCCGGCGATCCGCTTCCCTCCATCGTCACGCGCACCGACTCGATCTCGGAGAAAATCCGCGAGATCGCGGGAGGAGCGCGCCCAGTCGCTTTTTCACACGTCGCGGAGTCGGCGCAGGCGTTTCTCGTCGCAGCACTCGCGACTGAAATCAGGAAAACGCTTTGGGTATTGTGCCCGAATGTCCGCTCCCAGGAATTGCTCTACGAGAGTTTGCTGAACTGGCATCCGAATGCGCTCTTTCTTCCGGAAGTCGAATTCGCGGCCGTCGAAAATATTCTGCCTGATCCGGAGCTTGCCGCCGAACGGCTCGCGTTGCTCAACCGCGTCCAGCGCGAGAAAGGGCCGCACCTCATCGTCGCGACGCGCGACGCGCTCGATCAGCCTGCGCCTGATCCGGCGACGCTGAAGGCAGCCGTCCTCATCTTGCGGCGCGGAAGACAAGCGCCACTCGAGGGCACGATCGAAGCGCTCGTCGGCGCCGGCTACGAACGTGTCTCCCAAGCCACGACCCGCGGACAGTTCGCGGTGCGGGGCGGCATCCTCGACATCTTTTCCTGGCAGGCGGCGCGACCAATCCGCATCGAATACTTCGGCGACGACATCGAATCGCTCCGTGAATTCGACGTCGATAACCAGACCTCCATTCGCAACCTGCAAAGCGTCGAGATCCTGCTCGAGGCCGCGGAAAATCAAACGGCTTCCGTCCGCGATTACATCGCGGCCGATCATCTGCGCATCGAGATCGAACCCGGGGAGGCAGGCAGCGAAGCGGAGATTCTGATTGGCGAAGGCTGGCTGGGCGGAGACGAACCGGAGGATTTTCGCGGTGCCTTCGACCAATGCGATGTCGGCGATTTCGCGGTCGGCGATTTCATGCTGGTCGAGGCGAAGCGCGCCCAGTTCGCGGCGCGGCTGCGCGATTGGCGGGCCGCCGAGTTCCGTATCGTCATCTATTTCCAGACCGAGGGCGAGATCGAGCGCTTCCGCGAGATCATGGTCGATACGATCGCCGGCATCGAACTGGTCGAAGGCACGCTCCCACGCGGTTTCGTTTTTCCTGATGGCAAGCTGGTCGTTCTTTCCGGTGCGGAACTGTTCGGCCGTTACACGACGCACGGCCGCCGGCGGCTCCAACGCGCAGAACAACTCAGCCGCAACCGCGCCCAGATCGATTTCAGCGAGCTGAACGAAGGCGACTTCGTCGTCCATCTCGAACACGGCGTCGGCCGTTTCCTGCAACTGACACGGGTCCCCTCGCCCGCCGGCGAAATGCAGGAAGCGCTCGCCCTTGAATTCGCGAACGATTCACGGCTCTACGTCCCGCTCGAACAGGCCTATCTCGTTTCGCGCTACGTCGGCGTCGGTAAAAAATCCCCGCCGCTCAGTTCTCTCGCCGACGCGAAGTGGGCCCGCGCGAAAAAGACGGCCGCCGCTTCCATCTTCGATTACGCCGGAAAAATGCTCGCCGTCCAGGCCGAGCGCGAGACGCAACTCGGCCATGCCTTTGGCCCGGACACGAAATGGCAGCGCGAATTCGAGCATTCGTTTCCGTTCCGCGAAACGCCGGACCAGCTCACCGCGATCACCACGACGAAAAACGACATGGAGCGCTCGCGCTCCATGGATCGACTCATTTGTGGCGACGTGGGTTTCGGGAAAACGGAGGTCGCGATTCGAGCGGCCTTCAAGGTGGTCATGGAAGGCAAACAGGTCGCCGTCCTCACGCCGACGACGGTCCTGGCACAACAGCATTTCGAAACGTTCCGGCAACGGATGCTCGATTATCCGGTGCGAGTCGAAATGCTCAGCCGTTTTCGTTCGCACGGCGAGCAGCGCAAAGTTTTGGAGCTTCTCCGCGAGGGCGGGGTCGACATCGTCATCGGCACGCACCGCCTCATCTCGGGCGACGTCGTGTTCAAGGATCTCGGGCTGGTCGTGATCGACGAGGAACAGCGCTTCGGCGTCCTGCACAAAGAGAAGTTCAAAGAGCTGTTCAAGCTGGTGGATGTTCTCACTCTCTCGGCGACGCCAATCCCGCGCACGCTTTACCTGTCACTCGTCGGCGTGAAAGACATGTCGACGATCGAGACGCCGCCGCTCAATCGTTTGCCCGTCGAGACCGTGGTGTGCGGTTACGACGAGCGCATCATTCGCGACGCCATCAACCGGGAGCTGGACCGCCAGGGGCAGGTTTATTTTCTGCACAACCGCGTCCAATCGATCGAGAAAATGCGCGACAAGATCGCGGAGCTTTGTCCGCGGGCGCGCGTCGAGTTCGGGCACGGCCAGATGAGCGCGGACGAACTGGAGTCCGTCATGGCGCGTTTCGTGGCCGGGAAGATCGATGTCCTGGTTTGCACGACGATCATCGAGAGCGGCCTCGATATTCCAAACGCGAACACGATCGTCATCGACCGTGCGGACCGGTTCGGCCTGGCGGATTTGTATCAACTGCGCGGGCGGGTCGGTCGGGCCGAGCACAAGGCTTATGCCTATCTCATGTTGCCGCGCGAGATGATGACCGTGGGTGCGGCGCGCAAACGGATCAACGCAATCAAACAATACAGCTCCCTCGGCGCCGGGTTCCGGATCGCCATGCGCGATCTCGAGATTCGCGGCGCCGGCAGCATTCTTGGCACTGCGCAGAGCGGGCACATCATGGCGGTGGGATTCGATCTTTACTGCCAGCTCCTGAAACAGGCGGTGGCGCAATTGAAGGGCGAACGGAGCAAGGCGCGGCTCGAAGTCGAGTTGCGGTTCGATTTCGTGGCCACGAACGAAGCCGAATTTGTCAGGACTGGCCCGGAGACGCGCGTGCCGGCGTTTATTCCCACGAGCTACGTCACCGATCCCACGCTCCGCATCCAGGCTTACCGGCATCTGGCCGAAATCACCACCCGCGAGCAGCTCGACCGGCTGCGCAAGAATTGGCGCGATCGTTTCGGCAAATTTCCGGCCGCGGTTGACAACCTCCTGCTTCTCACCGAAATCAAGCTCGCCGCAGCCAGGGCCGGCCTCACTCGAGTCGAGGTCCGCGAGGCAAAATTGATGCTCACCCGGCGCGGGGATTTTATACTTGTGGGAGGCAAATTCCCTCGCATAAGTACTGATAGAATCGAGCGCCAACTCGGGGAAGTTTTGGAACTAACCAGGAAAATTTAGATCGCATGATTCGACCCTTATTTGCAGCCCTCGCCGCCACCGTGACCGTGGTGCTCTCGCCGCTTTGCCACGGCGCTCTCGCGGCGGAAGAGCCGCCCCGCATCATCGACGGGATCGCTGCGATCGTGAACGGCGACATCATCACCTATTCGCAAGTGCGCGGCCTCTCCCAGCCTCGCGAACGGCTGCTCCGGACGCAATACCACGCCGAGGAGCTCGACAAACAAATCCAGGCCGCCCGCGCCGCCGCGCTCCAGGACCTGATCGATCGCCAGCTCATCGTCCAGGCCTTCCACAAGGAAAAATTCGAGCTGCCCGAGCACTTCGTCGAAGAACGAGTCAACGATATTATTCGCGACGATTTCGGCGGCGACCGCAACACTTTCATCAAAACCCTGCAGGCCCAGAATTATTCGCTCACCGAATTTAAGAAGATGGAGATGGACAAGATCATCGTCTCGGCGATGCGGAGCAAGAACGTGAAGCCGGTCACAACGATTTCGCCCACGAAGGTGATGGATTATTACAAACAGCACAGGGCGGAATTCACCGCCAAGGAGCAGGTAAAGGTGCGGCTGATCATGATCCCGACGCGCGCCGCGGAAGGAAACACCGCCGCGCAGAAAGCCATCGCCGAGGAGATTCTCGGCAAGCTGGCGGACGGCGCGCCGTTCGATCGCATGGCCCAGATGTATTCGGAGGACGCCACCCGGGATGCGGGCGGCGACTGGGGTTGGATCGAGCGCAAGACGCTGGCTCCGCCGTTGGAGAAAGTGGCCTTCAATCTTCCACCGGGCCGCGTCAGCCACGTCATCGACCTAGGACCGAATTTCTACATTCTGAAAGTCGAAGAGAAGCGCGGAGGCGAAACGCCGTCGTTCACCAAACTGCGGCCGGAGATTGAGAAAAAACTGATGCAGGAAGAAACCCAGCGGCAACAGGAACTCTGGCTCGCCGGCCTTCGCCAGAAAGCCTACATCCAGAAGTTTTAGCTTCTGCCCTTTCTCTTGCTCTTGCTCTAAGGGGGCCAACGCTGCGATCCACCTTGCGACCCGAAGCGTCGTTGGTGACAATGCGCGATGAGCTGTCGGGTCGGCATTACTCTCGGAGACCAGGCCGGCATCGGGCCGGAGATTGTTCGCGCCGCGCTTGCTTCCGGACGTTTGCCGGCTGACGCCCGGTATTCCATTATCGGCCCGGAGATAATCTGCTCGTTAGGCCAGCCCACCGCGGAAACCGCCCGTGCCGCCTTTGACGCGCTTGAGGAAGCAGCGGATCTCGCGTTGCGCGGCGAGCTCGATGCGGTCGTGACCGGCCCGATCAACAAGGCGCGCATGTACGACATCGGCTTCAAGTTCCCGGGCCAGACGGAATTTTTCGCCAACCGCTGCGCGACCGGGAATTTCGCAATGTTGCTCACCGGCGGGAAACTGACGGTCGCGCTTGTGACCGTCCACATTCCGCTCCGCGAGGTGCCGGGTGCCTTAAAAACAGACGAGATCGTTCGCGTTGGCCTGTTGCTGGAAGACTTTCTTCGTCGCCGCGGAATGGACCAGCCGCGCATCGCGGTCGCCGGTTTAAATCCACACGCCGGCGAATCCGGAAGCATCGGGAACGAAGAAACCGACACCATCGCGCCGGCGATCGCGGAGTTGCGACGACTCACGGAATCTCGCGCGAACGTCGCCGGCCCTTTCTCGCCCGACACGATTTTCCATCACGCGGCGAACGGCGACTGGGATGGCGTTCTCTGCATGTATCATGACCAGGGACTCATCCCGCTGAAGCTGCATGCGTTTCACGAAGGAGTGAATGTCACGCTCGGCCTTCCGTTTCCTCGCACGAGCCCCGATCACGGGACGGCGTTTGAAATCGCCGGCAAAAATATCGCGCGCCCTGACAGCATGATCGCCGCGATCAATGTGGCCGTGGAACTCGCGCGAAAACCGCGGACCTGACGAATGAGAAATATTCCGCGATCACATCTGGCGCTTCTAGCAACCGTGGTCGCCGTGATTCTGTGGTCGAGCTGGCAACCGCACGATCGTTTCACCTGGTGGCTCGAAGTCACACCGGGGCTGGCGGGCCTCGCCCTTCTGCTCGCGACCTATGGCCGGTTCCGTTTCACGACATTATGCTACACGCTGATCGCGCTCGAAATCTGCGTGCTTTGCGTCGGCGGGCATTACACCTATGCGCGCGTGCCGCTCTTCGATTGGCTCCGCCCCATCTTCGGCTGGCATCGGAACCACTACGACCGGCTCGGCCACCTGATGCAAGGCCTCCTACCGGCGATCATCGCGCGCGAAGTCCTGCTGCGATTCAAGGTGCTGAACCGGAAGAATTGGCTTCCGTTCCTGGTCGTGTCGATTTGCCTGGCGATCAGCGCGCTTTATGAATTGATCGAATGGTTGACCGCGCTGGTCAGTGGCTCGGCCGCAACCGATTTTCTCGGCACCCAGGGCGACGTCTGGGATACGCAGGAGGACATGTGCTTCGCGCTTATTGGCGCTGTGGCCGCCCTCATCCTTCTCTCCGCGATCCATAATCGCGCGATTCGAAACCTTGATAAGACCGTGGCGTGAAAAAATATCTCACCGTTTTCAATCTCGGGTTGCAGAACACGTTCGTTTATCGCTGGAATTATTTTCTGCGCGCCGTCTTCGGACTAATTCCGCTGGCGGGCACCGTCTTTCTCTGGCGCGCGGTTTTCAAGGAGCCCGGTGGCGGCATGCACGGCTACACCTACGGCTCGATGATCTACTACTACCTGCTGACCATCGTGGTCTCGAACCTGGTCACGCCGACCGAAGACGAATGGCAGATCGCTTCCGACATTCGCGAGGGCCAGATCAATTCATTCCTGACCAAGCCGCTGAATTACCTCGCCTACCGCTTCAGCATTTTCCTCAGCGGCCGCCTCGTTTTCAGCGCCGTCACCATCCCGCCGATCGCGCTCATCCTTTGTTACTTTCGCGATTATCTCACCCTGCCGTCCCACGCGGTGACCTATTTTTGCGCGTTCCTCTCGCTCGTCATGTCCGCGCTCATCCAGTTTTTCATCACCTACACGATCGCGCTTTTCGCGTTCTGGATCCTGGAGATTTCCACGATCGTTTTCATCATTTACTCATTCGAATATTTTCTCGGCGGCCAGATGTTTCCGGTCGATATCATGCCGGCCGGCATCCAGGCCGCGCTGAAATGGCTCCCGTTTTACTACGAACTTTTCTGTCCCATCGCCATTTTCATGGAACGCCTGCGCGGCGCCGAGATGGTCCAGGCGCTCGCCGTTCAAAGCGGCTGGGTCCTCATCATGTGGGCGGCCGCGCATTTCATGTGGAAGCGCGGGCTCGGGCATTACCAGGCCGTGGGCGGGTAGCGATCAACAGAAGGGGGAACGCCGAACGATTAACGCCCAACGCCCAATGTTGAAGTCAGAGATTCCGCATTTCCGCCGATTGGGCGTTCGGCGTTTTCTTCTCTGGCTAGTCCCCCGCGCTCGGCAGTCCAGCTTCTTTCCAAGCGCGGAATCCGCCAGCTAACGAACGCACGTTCTCGTATCCCATCTTCTGCAAACTCTCCGCCACGAGCGCTGAACGGCTGCCGCCCCCGCAATAGCAGATGATTGGAGTCTTGAGATCGGGGACCTGCTCTTCGATTTCCAATTCAATGACACCGCGGCTGAGATGCTTCGCGCCTTTCGCGTGATCCTCCCGCCAATCATCGTCCTCCCGCACATCGATCAGGACCGCGTCCCCGAGTTCGGTCTGCTTCTGCGCATCCTCCGGTGAAATCTCGGTGATCTGCTTCTTTGCTTCCGCCACTAGTCTCTGAAAACGATTCGGCTGTGACATAAGCGAGAGTCCGATAGCGGTAGCTGATCGTCAACGCCATGCAATATATTGGCGCCGCAAATGAGAATCTCGATCGCGCGTTTGTTGTTCGTCCTTTTGGTTTTTCAACTGGTTCCGACCGGCGTCAGCGCCAGGGAACTCGGCTGGCAGCCACAGAAAACGTGGGTTTTCGTCGTCGGCGTCTTGAGCTGGAAACATTCGGAGACCTACGGCTCGTTCCCGGTGAAAAACCGGCGCGACAATACGCTCGTCGATTTCTTCAAGGAGAAGGGCGTGCCGGAAGCACAAATCGTTTATCTCCAGGACAAGCAAGCCACCCAGCAACGGATCGACAGCGCGTTCGCGGACCAGTTGAAGAAACTGGGCGCCGACGATCTTCTCATCGTTTACTACGCGGGCCACGGGTCGAAGTCAGACGACGGCAACGACGTTTATCTCGCTTCCTATGACGCGGGAGATGACGACGTCGATGGCTGGTCGGTGAATTCGATCCCGGCGAAAATCAACGGCAGCAAATGCAGCCGCGTGCTCTGGCTGATCGATTGCTGCTATTCCGGACAGGCCGGGCTCGCCATCACGAAGCAATCGAAAGGTCCGGCGTATGCCGCCGTGACGTCATCGGCCGCGAGCGAATCTTCCACCGAGCACTGGACCTACACCGAAGCGCTGCTCGACGCGCTGCGCGGCGTTCCCTACGTTGATCTGAATCACGACGGCGCCGTCACGCTTTCGGAATTCGCTGCCCACGTCGAAGCCGACATGAACGCGGCCGAGGAACAGCGCTCCACTTTCGCGCACACGAAAGCATTCGATGCGGAAATGGTTTTGGCCACCGCGAAACCGTTAGGGAATTCGCGGATCGGCGAACGGGCCAAGGCACGGGATAGCAACGGAGATTGGTACGCCTGTCGAATCATCGACGCGCGCAACGAGAAGCTAAAGATTCACTTCATTGGCTACGAAGACGATGAAGATCTCTGGGTCGCGCCGGAAGATCTCCAGGCGATCAAGCCGGCTCGTTACGCGAACGGCGCGAAGATCGAAGTGCTTTGGAAGAAGCATTGGTATCCGGCTACCGTTTTGCAGGCCACGGATGGGGTGCATCTGATTCATTACACGGACTACGAATCAAAGTGGGACGAGTGGGTGCCCTCGCGGCGAATCCGCGTACCGAAGATGTAGCTAACCCAACCCTGTCATCCTGAGCCTGTCGAAGGATCTCTAAATCTTTCTTTTCTGTTCGCATCGCCGAACGGGGAAGGGTTTGAGATCCTTCGACTCCGCTGCGCTTCGCTCAGGATGACAGCCGCATTACTCGTAACGCAGCGCGTCGATCGGGTCGAGCTGCGCCGCCTTGCGCGCGGGATAAAATCCGAAGAAGACGCCGACTATCGCGCTAACAAGAAACGCTGCGATGACGGAAGTGGGCGAGATGAGAGCCGGCCAGTTTTTCACGGCCGCCAGAATTTTCGCCGAGGCAATGCCGACAAGGATGCCGATGATGCCGCCGACGCAACTCAGCGAAATGGCTTCGATGAGGAATTGCGAAAGGATATCGCGCCCGTGCGCGCCCACCGCCATCCGCGTGCCGATTTCGCGCGTTCTTTCAGTCACGCTCACGAGCATGATGTTCATGATGCCGATGCCGCCGACCAAAAGCGAAACGCCCGCGATCGCGCCGAGCAACCCGGTCATTACGTCGGTTGTAGCGGTCGCGGCCGCGGCAATTTCTTCCTGGGTGCGGACGGTAAAATCGTCGTCGCGCCCTTCCCGGATATTATGACGCTGCCGAAGGAGCGCGATGATCTGCTGCTGCGCCGGTGCGAGATCGTGCGCGCTGGCGACCTGGGCGTTGATATTTCTTAACGTCGTTCCTCCGCCGAGCACTCGTTTCATCGCGCTGGTGTAGGGCATGATGACGATGTCGTCCTGGTCGGTGCCTTGCGTGCTCAAACCTTTCGAGGTCAGCACGCCGGTCACCTGGAAGGGAACATTCTTGATTCGCAATATCTGCCCGATGGCATCGTCGCTTCCGAAAATTTTCGTGGCTGTCGTTCGACCGATCACACACACCTTGTTGGCGCCGCGGACATCTTGCTCGGTGAAGGGAGCGCCCTCAGCGAGAGCCCACTGGCGGAGATCGAAATAATCGGCCGACTCGCCATAAATGCGGGTGGACCAGTTTTGATTCCCCGACGCGATCTGCGCGTTCGAGGCCACTTCCTCACTCACCAGGGTGACGGCAGGGACTTCGCGCCTGATGGCCTGGGCATCTTCGATCTTCAGGGTGCCGGCACCGCCCTGCCCGGTGCGGATGCCGCTCACGGTCGTGCTGCCGGAGAAAATCAGAATGACGTTCTCTCCCAGCCCGGCGATCTGCGCCTCGACCTGCGCTTTCGCGCCGTTGCCGATGCTGACCATCGCGATGACCGCACCGACGCCGATAATAATGCCGAGTGCAGTGAGAGCGGAGCGCATTTTATTTCGACGCAACGCGCGCGCTGCGATCTTGAAAGTGGACAGGAGCCGCATCCGGCGGGCAAAGTTCTTCGGAGTCATACCGCGACCTCCAGTGCTTCGCCCGCAGTCATCTTTTCCAGCTCGGCGGTGGCGTTCAAACGGTTCTGAACCACGATGTCGTCGCGCACCATGCCATCCTTCATGATGATATTACGCCGCGCATAAGAGGCGATATCGGGCTCGTGCGTCACCATGATGATGGTGATCCCTTTGTTGTTCAGCCCCTGGAAAATCTCCATGACTTCGACACTCGTCCGGCTGTCGAGGTTGCCGGTCGGTTCGTCCGCGAGCAGCACTTCCGGATCGTTGATCAATGCGCGCGCGATCGCGACGCGTTGCTGCTGGCCGCCGGAAAGCTGGCTCGGCGTGTGATCGCCGCGACCCTCCAGCCCGACTGAAGCCAGGACATGTTCCGCTTTCGCGCGCAATTGCTCGCTGGTGAGCGCGACTTCGGAATAGAGCAGCGGCAGCTCAACATTCTCCAGCGCCGACGTTCGTGAGAGGAGATTGAAGTTCTGGAAAACGAACCCGAGCTTGCGATTGCGAACGTCCGCCAGTTCGTCGCGGCTTAACCCCGACACGTCGTCCCCATCGAGAAAGTAACGACCGGACGTGGGCCGGTCGAGGCAGCCGAGGATATTCATCAACGTCGATTTGCCGGAGCCGCTCGAGCCCATCAGGGCGACGAACTCACCCTGGCCAATCTCGATCGAAACGCCGCGCACCGCCTGTACTTCGACTTCACCGGTGCGGTATGTCTTGCGAACGTCATCCAGCCGGACAGCCACGGCGTCGGAGGAATTGTTCATGTTGCTAGAAACGTCGCGGGCCACCGCCACTGAAGGGATTGCTCGCGGGAGTCTGCGCCGCCCCGCTCTCCGTCATACCGGTTACGACGCGATCGCCTTCTTTCAAACCTTCGAGAACTTCGGTTGTAACGCCGTCGCTGATGCCGGTCTTGATCGTAACGGCGGTCGGCTTTGAAGAATCCGAAGCCAGCACGTAAACCGTGCGCTCCACGCGACGCTCAGGCCGGTTTCCCCCAGGTTTGTTCGCCGGTCCGCGCGCGCTCGGCGATGCGTCGCGTTTCGGGGCCGCGCTCGGAGTCTGGTCGGGAAGGCGAAAACGAAGCGCGCTATTCGGAATTTTCAGGGTGTCATCGCGGTGCGCGGCCACGATGGAAACATTCGCGGTCATGCCGGGCTTCAATTTCTGCTCGGGATTGCTAACGCCAATAACGGTGTCGTAGGTAACGACGTTTTGGACGGTGATCGGCGCGTTGCGGACCTGCACAACTTTTCCCTGGAACGTCCGGGTCGGAAACGCATCGACGGTGAAATCCACATCCTGATCGACGGCGACTCCGCCCACGTCCGCTTCCGCGACATTCGCGTCGATCTGCATTTTCGCGAGATCATTAGCGATCTGGAAAATGATCGGCGCCTGCAGGCTGGCCGCGACCGTTTGCCCCACATCGACGTTTCGCGAAATCACGATGCCATCGATGGGCGACGTGATCGTGCAATGGTCCAGGTCCGCCTTCGCTTTCTCCAACGCGCCTTCCTTGATCTTCACATTGGCTTCGGCCTGGTGCAGAGTCGCCGTGGACTGGTCAAGATCGGATTGCGCGGAACTTTGCTTCGCGACCAGCGCCTGAATCCGCGCCTCGTTCAGCCGCGCGAGCTCGAGCGCAGCGCGCGCGTTTGCCACATCGCCTTCGGCTTGGTCGACGTTCGCCTTGAAAACAACCGGATCGATCTGCGCGATCACCTGCCCGGCTTTCACGATCGAATTAAAATCGGCAAAGAGCTTTTGGATGTTGCCCGAGACCTGACTGCCAACCTGGACGTTCTGGACCGGGTTCAATGTGCCGGTCGCAGTCACGGCCTGCGTGATCGGTCCGCGCGTTACCGCTGCAGTCTGGAACGTCGCGCTCGTGCTACTCGTGCAGCGTCGGAGGAGCAGCGCCACCGCGATGAGAACAACCGCGGCGATGATGAGCGGGATGGGTCGTTTGAACATCGATGGGTGCAGGCAGAATGATGATCCGGGGCTGACGTTATTACAACCGCCAGCGGATGGCGAAGTTGCGATTAGCGCTGTAGCCGCGGCGCTCTGTTGCCGCGAGTGTGCGGCAGCGCCTTAGTGCCAGCGCGGCGACCGACCGCCGCGGCTACAGCGATTGGCTCGTCATTGCAGTCTTAGATAGACTCGCCGCGAGCGCTTGCGACAATACTGTCATCATGCGCCGCTATCTCGAGATCTGGGGAATCATGCTGCGCAATTCGCTCATCCGTGAGCTGAGTTTCAAGGTGAACTTCATCCTTTGGATGGTGGTGGAAGTCCTCTGGTTCTGCGGTCAGATCGTTTTCTTCGGCATCATCTTCGGGCAGGTGGATCGCATCGGTGATTGGTCGAAATGGGAAGTCATCCTGCTGGTCGGGACCCACCAGATGATCGCGCAATTGTTCCAGGCGTTTTTCTTCGTCAACGTCTCCAACATCCCGGAGCTGGTCCGCACTGGGAAGCTCGATTCGCTCCTCGTGCTGCCGATGGACAGCCAATTCGCGGTGTCCACGAAACAGTTCGGGCTCGACAGCGTGTTGAACGCGATCCTCGGCGGCATCGTCGTGATCGTGTCGCTGACGAAGCTGCAAATCGTCCCCAGCCCCGGCATGATCGCGCTTTACCTGGTGGCCCTCGGTTTCGGGGTGGCGGTGCATTACTCGATCATGCTCACGCTGGCCGCGATCAGTTTCTGGATCGTGCGCGCGCAGGGGCTCGTTTACGGCTACTTCAATTTCCTCCACATCGCGCGCTATCCCGACGTGATTTTCCCACGCCTTTTCCGCTTCATCTTTGGCTGGATCATTCCGGTCGTGATCGTGGCGAACATTCCCGCGCGGTTGTTGATCAAGCCGCTCGACCAACCAGCCTGGCTCATGTTGCATCTTATGATCGCCGGATCGATCGCCTTTGTTCTGTCCCGGATTTTCTGGCGATTTGCCCTGCGGCATTATTCCAGCGCGAGTTCGTAAAGGCCTCCAAAACAGGGTCCTTTTTGCTCGCATTTAGCGGGGAAATCTCTCCTTGCGCCCCGCTGGAAATGCCCTTTAGTAAGCCTCCGCTCGCGCCCAGCTAACAAAGGGCGCCTCCCAAAATTTATGGCCAGTTCCGCGAAAAAAAAGAATGTGAAACCGCGTCCCAAAAGCCCGGCGAAGAAAGCCTCGCGCCCGAAAGCGAAGGCGCATGCTAAACCGTCGAAGCCGGCGAAGAAAATCGCCAGCTCCGCGAAGAAGCCGGCGGCCAAGGCGATGAAGAAGGTAGCGGCGACGGCTCGGCCAGGTAAATCGCCCAAGGCTAATGGCGCGCGGAAGGAGTTCGGGGCCAACCACCCAACCCAGGAAATTCTCGCGACCAAGAACCACAAGCAGAAGAAGCTCGACCCGTTCGTGCGCGGACAAAAGGACAAGCTCCTCCAGTTGCGCGACGCGATGGTCGATTCCATGGCGGGCGTGGCGAAGGACAATCTCCGCTCGCGGGCCGAGGGCAGCGAAGCTTCCGCATTCGGCATGCACCAGGCCGACGCCGGCAGCGACGCTTACGACCGCGATTTCGCGCTCAGCCTGCTTTCGCAGGAACAGGACGCCCTTTACGAGATCGATCAGGCGTTGAAGCGGATTGAGCTCGGCACCTACGGCGTTTGCGAAATGTCGGGCAAACCGATCTCGCACGCGCGGCTCGAAGCGATCCCGTTCGCGCGCTTCACCGTCGAATGCCAGTCGCAGCTGGAGAAACAGAACAAGGCTTCGCGCGTCCGGCAATCGGTCACGTCGCTCTTCGGCCTGACCGACGAAGAAGGCGCTGAGGGCGAGGAAGAGGAAGCCAAGCCGGCAGCGGACGACAAGGACTAATTTATGGCGCAGGAAATCATCACGCTCGAATGCACGGAAGCCAAGGCGCTCGGCAAGCCGGCCTCCCGTTACATGACCACGCGCAACAAGAAGAGCATTCGCACGCCGAACCGGCTCGAGAAAAAGAAATACAATCCGTTTTTGAAGCGGCATACTCTCCATCGCGAGACGAGGTAAACAGCCATGCAACCGAAAACCGCCAAACGCCGTTCCGCTTTCCGCCGCGCCAATCGCACGATGCCGCGCCGGCGCATCGATATCGCCACCGAGGCGATCGATTACAAGAACCCCGACCTGTTGAAGAAATTCGTGACCGAGAGCGGTAAGATTCTGCCGCGCCGCGTCACCGGCATGCCCGCACACATGCACCGCAAGATCACGCGCGAAATCAAACGCAGCCGTTCCGTGCTGCTGATGAAGTAGGCGCGACTATTTCGCGCGTTCGAAGGGATTGGGCGGACTAGCTTCCGCCTTCGGACGGCTCACATTGGGTGGCGCCGTGGTCGACTCAATGTAGAAGTCACTTAACTGGTCGGCGCGCCGAACCGTGAGCCCGGCCAGGAACTCAGTTCCAAAGGAGCGGTTAGCGTCCCGGTACGCGACCCAGGCTCTTTGGGCCTCTCTCAAGGCCGCCTGGGCATCGGACGACAACGTCGCGAGACAACGTCCGTAGACGGCGTTCAAGTCCGCGTCGACCCGCTGAAAATGTCCTTTGATTTCCTCGGGCGGGTTTGATTCCTTCGAGTAACTGAAGTCCATCGCTCGATTCTCGACTTCCTTGACCTCGATCTCCTCGCAGCGTTTCGAAGAAATTCCGGGGCCTCGTGCTGCCAGTCGAATGGCCGCGCTGTTTTTCTCTACAAACGCCAGCCATGTTCTCTGGGCGATTTTTAACTTTTCGCGCGCGGCAGGCGCCAACCCCTGCATCGCCGCCTTATAGCTCGCGTTGAGATCCTGGTCCGCCTCACGCGGGGTCTGGGCCCGGATCGAGGTCAGCGACATCGTCATCGCGAAAACCAGCAGCAAAGATATTTGCGCCGGCTTTTGACAGAGGAGTCGTCCGCGGCCCACAGGCGCATTGAATCAAACTACCACGTCCGGAACAATGAATATCCGCAAGAGCCAACATCGCTTTCCTTGACGGAGCGCGCCGCTTCGGGTGGGATAGCCGGCCATGGGAACAGTTGCCCAGCGGCGGTTTCTTTCTTGGTCGTGCGCGATCATCGCGTTGATCCAGGCGGATCATCTTTCCGCCGCTCCGCCCCCAGAGGAAGTCCGCCAGGCTTTCGCCGACATTCACACTGACAACGTTCCGCACAATTGCGCTCACGCCACGGAGTGGCTGCTCAAGTACCGCGAAGAATTAAAGGACGACCTGCTTGCTGAACTTTACCGGACCGATCGCCAGGGGCGTGACGCAATTCTTCACGTCCTCTTCAACACCGAATCCTTTCAGCCGGACGAGCGTTTCATCCGTTTTGTCTTCGCGCGGATGAGTGAAGACAATCGCTACGTCAAGTCGGACATGATCTTCAAAGACCCGTTGGATCGGTTGGCCTGGAGTGGAGCGCATTGGGAAGCCTGGCGTTACATGGATGAGCACTTCGAGTTATTCGATCCGTACCTGAAAGAGGAAATCGGCAGAACGGAAAGTCCATTCGTGCTATGGGCGGCCGCCTGGCTGGCGAAACACAGGGGCATCCTCACTGACTACGGTCCGCTGTTCACGCCGGAGGTTCTGCGGCGAGCCACGGTTCATTTAAGGCAGGACCAGATCAGGTACAACGCCTCGCGCGCCGTGCGCTTGTTCCTCCTTCTCGGCGACCAAAGCATTCCAGTTCTGCGCGAAGTCAGCGGGGATGCGGACCCACAGGCGGCGATGTTCGCCCGGGCCACCATTGATGCGCTGGGCGGAAAACGGAAGGCTTTCGGCTATCTGGTTTCGAAGCTGGACCTTTCGCAGGTCCTTTTCGGCCCTAGTGTTCAGGAACCGGAATGGCTCAGCGAGGCCGCGGAGCCGTATGTTTCCGACGAGAAGTTAGCCTACCGCTGATCAACGGGACGCTCACCATTCCGCCAGAACAGTGCTTCTTCGGCCGCGGCGGGAGCATTGTCCTCGCTGCGATGGCTAATAAATGTGCGCAGGTTGATGTTCGCGAACGGGGTGAGCGGGCGCTCCAGCACATCGGCAAAAAACCATTTTCGCAACATCGCAGCGGCCCCTTGTCCCTCCCGACCGGCTGACTGCAATGCCGCTAGGGGCTCGATGATGCGAAGGGCGGTGCGACCGGAACTTTGCAGCCCGATCGGCGAAATTTCGCGCGCTAATTGCACCAGCGCCTTGCGGTCCGCCGCAGTCAGTTTCGCCGGCACGTCCCAGATTCTCACCGTGCGATCGCGCGACGCGGACAAAAGCGTTTTGCCGTCATGGCTGAATGCGAGGCAGGTCACTCCTTTGTCATGACGTAACGTTTCAGTGATCGGCTGGCCCGTCAGCGCGTCCCATATTCTCACGGTCCCGTCATCGGCCGCCGTTGCCACGCGATCGCCGCCGGGACTGAAGGCGACGGCAGTGACAGGAGCTTCGTGCCGGATCGGATCACCTACTGGCCGGCCGGTCGCAACGTTCCAAACTGATGCGGTGTAGTCCTCCGAGCCGGTCACGAGATATTGTCCGGTGCGACTGAACGCCAGGCTGGTGATCGCTTTCTTGTGCGACATCCCCTGGAGCAGCTTGCCGGAAGGCGACCAAAGATTGATCGTCCCATCGCGGTGCCCGGAGGCGATCGTGTTGTTGTCGGGCGCGAGACGCATGCAGGTGATCTCCTGCGCGGCCCCGAACCCCGGCTCAGCGGATTCCCCCGTGGCGGCGTTCCACTGGCGAACTTTGCCGTCCCAGCCCGCAGTCACCAGCAGTTTGCCGTCGCGGCTGAACTCGATCGCGCTGATGTGAGGCTCATGCCGCATCGGATCGCCGATACGACCTCGCGAAACCATGTCCCAGAGTTGCGCCACTCCGGTTTCCGTTGCGGTCGCGAACACTTTTCCGTCACCGCGGAAGGCAACGTGAGAAACGGTGGCCGCGTGAGGCAACGCAGCGCCGTTCGCCTCGCCAGACTTCGTCTGCCAAATCCGCGCCGTCGCATCGGCGCCTCCGGTCAGGATGAAGGCGCCGTCAGGATTAAAGGCGATACTCACCACCGTTGCTTTGTGCGGCAATAAGCTCCGCGGCTTTCCGGTCAGGCTCAGGTCCCACAGGTAGCCATGGCCGTCGCCGGTTCCCGTTGCGAGCAAGACCCCATCCGGCGAGAGGTCCATCACTTCGATCGGGCTGTCATGAGCCAGGCGATCTGATAACGGATAGCGCGGCGGCGGCCGCCAAACGCGCCCTGTCCCATTCTCGGTTCCCAAAAGCAGGTTGTCTCGCGTTGGATGCAAATCCATCGCCACAATGCCGCTCTGTTCGATGATCGGTTCACCGATGAGCCGGCCGTTTATCAGATTCCATGCGCGAACTTTGCCGTCGGCCGCCGCGGTGAACAGGGCCAGGCTGTCGTGGCTGAATTGCAGGGAAGTCACGACGGCATCATGCGCCAGTTCCTGTTTGCGGACGCCGTGGTTTCGCAACTCCCAGATGCACACCTTGGTTCCGACAATCGTGGCTGCGAGTTGACCGTTCGCGCTGAACTTTGCGTTTGTTACCGGGGCCTCGTGCACCAACTCGATCCCGACCGGGTTGCCCGTGGCGCCATCCGAAACCCGCGCGATATGATCCTTACTCGCGGTTAGGATTCGGCGCCCCTCGGGATCGAACTCCGCGGAATTGATATCGTCCCCGTGTTCGAACTGAAAGAGCGAAACGCCGTCCGGCACCTTCCACAAAATCGCGGTCTTGCCGCTCAGCCCGAGGAGTTGCGATTCATCCGAGGGATGGAACACCAGGGTGTGAACGTTTTCCGCCACCTTGATCTCGCCAACCATTTGTCCAGTCGCGCTGTTCCAGAAGCGGACCGTTCCGTCGATGGAGCCGGTCGCGAGGTAAGTTCCTTTGGCGCTCACCGCCACGGCGTTGATTGAATCCGGATTCTTGAGCTGCGATGGCCGGCCGAAGTTATCCCCCTCCAAGTTGAAAACTCGTGCGACGCCGTCGAGGCAAACCGTAATGACGCGACGTCCGTCCGGTGAAAACAAAGCCCGGCGGATCGGTCGGGGATGGACCAGCGAAGTTCCCAGTGCTTCGCCGGATCTCGTGTTCCATAAATGCACCGTCAGGTCACGACCGGCCGTGAGTACTCTCGCGCCGTCCGGCGAAAAACACGCGCTCGAGATCGCCTCCGTGTGACGCATCGGAGCACTCAGCGGCAGCGGCCAGGAGCGTTGCGTCAATGCAAACCAAAGGCGCTCGGCCGCAACACTTCGCTCATCGGGATCCTGTTCGGCGGCGCGAGCGAGGAAGGCCAGCGCTGTGGCCGCGTCTCCGCGATCGAACAACTCCTGGGCTCGAGCGCTATCCGTGGCGACGAGTAACCTCTGGGTTTGGGTCCTTTGGCGCGCTGCTTCCCGCGCCGCCAGGATTGCCCAAACCGCGAGGCCCGCGAAAATTACCACCAGGGCAAAGGCCGCGATCCCGATTCTGCGCGCGCGCCGCAACCGGCGTTCGTGATCGCGCTGCTTCAGGTCGTCGTAGTTAACGGCCAACAGACCCGCCAGCAGTTTCAGCTTCGCGTTATTGCGGCCGTCTTTCCCTTCACGCGCGTCGGCCGCGATCGGTTCCGATGGAATCGCCGTGACCTCTCCCGATTCCGACCAGCGGTAACGCAGCGCTTCGTGAAAACATTCGTCTTCCGGACTGAATCCCGGCTTGCCGTCCGCGGCATTCGGTTCGCCGTCGACGATCAAGGCCAGGATCCGATCTTCGCGGCCTAACGACTTGAAGGCCTTAATCTCCTCCCCCACCCAGCGCGAACGCGCCGAGCGCGGCGAGCAAACGACAATCAGATACCGCGATTCGCGCAACGCCTCGCTAATATTCGATCCCAGGTCGGAAGAGACCGGCAACTCTTCCCGGTCGCGAAAAACCGGGAAGATCCGCGTAGGAATAATTCCGTCGCGCGATTCCTTTCCCACCAGCCGCGATGGAACACGATACGTTTCCAGCGCCTTATGGAGCCAGTCCCCCCACTCCTTGTCCGTGTGGCTATAGCTGATGAACGCCCAGTATTTCACGGCGCGCGGGCTCTATTCGGTCGCTACTCGCGAATGCCTTCCATCAAGAGATCTGCCATCCGCTGGATTTCCGCCTCGGTATTGTAAAAGTGCGGGCTGATCCGCAACCACGCCCGATCGGCACGATCGCGACGCAGCGAAACGACGACATCGTTCTTCGTCAACGAATCCCACAAAGCGTCCGATGACACACGCGGATGACGGCAGGTCAAAATTCCGCAACGATTCTTCTCTTCCATCGGGCTGAGAAACTCAAAGCCGGCGGGGACGATTCGATCGCGCAATATCTGCGTCAACGCGCTGATTCGACGCGTAACTTCGTTCGGTCCCGCTGCCAGCAGAAGTTCCACCGCAGCTCTTAATCCGGCGAGGACGCTGTGGGTGTAGGCGCCCGGTTCGAATTTCCGGCCGCCCGTTTCGAACTTCACCTCGCGCTGCGAGATAAAGTTCGGCGACACCACGTTCCAGCCACCGATAGTCGCCGGGCGCAACAGGTCGTGCCGGCTCTTCTTCACATACAGGAGTCCCGCGCCCGAAGGGCCGAGCATCCATTTCTGAGCGCCGGCGCTGGCGAAATCCACATTCTTCAACGGGACCGGGAATGCGCCCATGGTCTGAATGGCGTCGACCGAGAACAAAACCCCGCGCTCTGCGCAAAGCGCGCCAATCGCTTCGAGATCGATCCGATAGCCGCTGACATAGTTCGCACTGGCGAGGGCGACGAGCCTGGTCCGCGCGGTCAGCGCGCGCTCGACAATTTCGGGTGTGATTTCTCCAATGCGCGCCGCTTCAAGGAGCACCGGCTTCACGCCATGTCGCTCGAGCGCGAGCCAGGGATAAACGTTTGCCGGATAATCATCGAGGTAGCAGACGACCTCGTCTCCCGGCTTCCAATCCAATCCGTTTGCCACCGTGTTCAATCCGCTCGCCGTCGGACCCGTGAATGCGATTTCATCCCGGTCACACACGAGCAGCTGCGCCACCAGCGTTCTTGTTTCCTCGATCCGCTCCACCTCGTCATCGTAATTCCGCGAATCGACCAAGGCGCGCTCGATCGACTCCCGCATCCCGTTGGCCACTCGGAGCGGCAACGGCGAATCAGCCGCGTGCGCGCAATAAATCTTCCGCGCGCAGATGGGGAACTCGCGCTGACGCAGATTTTCGTCGGCGGCGAGCTGGGCGATCACGATGTTTTCCGCGTCCGCTCGCCCTGTTCGATCAGCTTCCAAAATTCGCGGTTCTTTCCGAGCTGGTCGTCTTCCGCCATCGGGAGTTTGCTGCGGAAAAGGAAATCCCGAAACGTGTTCTTGTGCAGGACGCGATGGACCCTGATGCCTTCCGGCGTCCGCTCGAAATAGATCCGGTATTCCTTCGCGCGATATCGATGCAGCTTCTTTCCTTCGCGCTCGATCACGCCGAACCGGCTGCTGTCGAGATTATCGAGGTCCTCGGGAAGGATTTGGAATTCCGCGAGCAGATCGAGCTGCAACGATTTCGGCAACGCCGCCATTTCCGCTGCGCTCAGCTCGTTGAAGATGATTTGGAACATTGCCGCCTCACAAATACACGCCCTGCTCAGTTCAAGGAAGGGCGATTTGAAATCGCCCCAGACGGCGGTTGGAAAAACGCCGCTCCTTGATGTCGCTCAGACAAACACGCGGCGGACGCGGGGCCCGATCCGCGTGATGATTTCCCAGGTAATCGTGTCCGCGCGCTCGGCGAGTTCGGTCGTGGAAATTTCCTCGTCGCCCTGGCGGCCCATCAAGACCACTTCATCGCCGACGGCCGCCTCTGTGATCTCCGAAATGTCGATCATCATCAGGTCCATCGTCACCCGGCCCAGCAAAGGACAACGCTTTCCGCGCACGAGCATAGTCGCGTCGCGGTTCGACGCGTGTCGCGGATAACCGTCCGCGTAACCGGCCGACAATGTCGCCACCCGCATCTCGCGCGGTGTAATAAATGTGCGGCCGTAACTGATGCCGTGCCCCGCGGGCATGTCGCGAATGAGCGCGATGCGGGTCTTCCAGGTCATGACCGGGCGCAGCAGCTTCTGGAATTCCGCCAACGGCGAAATGCCGTAAAGCATCACGCCCGCGCGCACGATTTCGTGCGGCGTGTCATTGAAGGCGAGCGTGCCCGCGCTTTGCAGGACGTGCGCCTTGTAGTCGCCGGGAACTTCGGTGCGAAATTGCCGCATGACGTTGCGAAAACGAACCAGTTGGTCGCGGGTGTAACCGGCATCCTCGTTCGAGACCGGCATGTGGGTCGACACGCTGTGCACGCGGAGATTCGGCAGCGCTGATACCGTCTTAAAAGCAGCCAGCCATTGCGGCTCCGGCACGCCCATTCGGCCCATGCCGGTGTCGACTTTGAAATTGATGGAGACCGGTCCGATTTGGGCGAACGCTTTCGCTTCCTCGACAGCCGAGACGGTGGGAATGAAATCGTGCTGAACGATGGTCGCTCGTTCGCCCGGCAAGGCTGGCCCAAGGATAATCACCGGATGCGGCAGGGCAGCCTTTCGAAGGGCGAGCGCTTCCTCGAGATTGGCGACACCGAAAAACTGGACCTCACTCGCCAGCGTCTCGGCTACCCCCACCAGGCCGTGCCCGTATGCGTTTGCCTTTACGACCGCAAGGACATCCGCCGGGCTGATCCGTTCGCGGACAACGTCGAGATTGTGCAACAACGCATTGCGATCGATCTCAGCCCAGCAACGGTAAGTTTCTTTCGTGCTCATTTTTTCTGCGCGAATCCGGGCGTCGCTTTCGCCACCGTAATATGGGGTTCGCGAAGGTAAATCGGTTCCAGGGCGCCGTCGATGTTGTCAGCGTGAAGGCCAGCAATTTCCACCAGCCGGCCGGCGGAAGGATAGGCCAATTTCGCGACCAGAAATTGCGATAACTGCTCGGACGCATAAACGGGCAGGGTCGATTCGCCGATCGTCGCTTCCATTTCTGCGACCGTTCTGAGAGTGGGTCCCTCGATCAGTTTCCCACTCTGGACTTTGGCGAAGAAGAACGTTTGTCGGCGTGCATCGCCGATCACGCAGTAGTCACGAGTTTCAACGTCGAGCGCGCAGATCGACGGAATTCCCGCGAGCTGCGCCTTGGTCGCCGAACGCAAGCCTAGCGCCGTCGCGATGGCGATGCGCACGCCGGCGTAGGAACCCGGCCCGAGGCCGACGATGATCTTTTCCGGGCGACCGAATCGCTCCAGGCATTTCTGCACGGTTTCAAAAAATGCGCCCGAGTGTTTGCGGTCCGCGGCAAAACGGCCATCGAACAACGCCTCTCCATCTTCGCGCCAGGCGATGCTTGCCTGGGCGGTGGACATTTCGAGCGCGAGCGTTTTCATCCGGTCGCTCCCTCGGTGATCACTCGAGTATTTTCATCACGCAGCTCAAACGAAAGCCACTTCGCGTGACTCGGAATGAGAGCGGAATACCGGTCGGCCCATTCGATCAGGGAGACGCCATCGCCGAAAATGTAATCATCGAAACCGAGACGCGACAACGCTTCGCGACTCTCGACGCGGTAGAAATCGAAGTGATAAACCGGCAGGCGCCCGTCGCCGTATTCGTGGACGAGGACGAAGGTGGGACTCGTCACGTCCGCTTTGCTGTGCAACCCCGCGACGAAGCCTTTCACGAATTGGGTTTTCCCCGCGCCGAGATCGCCGCGCAGCGCAAACACATCGCCCCGGCGCGCATCGCTCCCGTAGGTGCGCCCAAGGGCAACCGTCTCCTCAGCGCTTTTGGAAATGAACATAACCGCGGGGGAATTTTCGATTCTCGATTTTCGATTTTCGATTTAGCCGGCCGATCCGGGTGAGAGGAACCTTCGGAAACTTCTTCTGCCAGCGGGGGAGCAGGGAGCGCGAATCCTTGGCAGAAATCGCGAAGAGCAATTCGTAATCTTCGCCATCGGAGATCGCCTGGCGGATGGTGCAGGCGCGATTCAATGGCAGCGCCGCTTCATCCACTTCGAAGCCAACGCCGCTGGCCCGCGCCAGGCGCGGCAAATCCGTTCCGAGCCCGTCACTGAGATCCATCATGGCGTGAACCCGGAAGTTTTCGGTAAGCCACCTCGACTCCGCAATCCGCGGAACGAATTTCAAATGGTGCCCGCGCAGCGATCCTCCGAGCTGCCCGGTAACGAAAAGCTCGTCGCCAGTCTTCCCGCCGGCGCGGCCCACCCATCGATCTTTTTCCACGAAACCAGTCACGCTGATCGAAATCACCGCGGGTCCCTTGATGCCGCTTGTTTCGCCGCCTACCACCGCCACCTCGAACTTCCGCGCCGCCTTTTCGATTCCGCGATAGAGCTGCCGGACCCAGGAAACCTCTCGGTTTGCGGGCACAATCAAGGTGACCAGCGCGAAGCGCGGCAAGCCGGACATGGCGGCGAAATCACTCAGCGGCCGCGCCATCGCCTTCCATCCCACTAACTCGGCCCGGGTCTCCTTCGCGAAATGAATTCCTTCCACGAGGCAATCGGTCTTGAGGAGATTGAGGAGGCCGGGCTTCCCGGATTCCACCAGCGCGCAGTCATCGCCCGCACCGAGGACCACCCCGGAATTCGGCTCCGATTTCGGCAGCAGTTGTTCGAGGAGTTCGTCTTCGCCGACGTCTCGCAGCTTCATTGGACCAGGTCGGGGAAGGCGAGCGCGGTAAGGGTCACCGCATTGAAAAGCGCGTGCATCATCATCGGAAGCAGAATCGAGCCGCTCCATTCGTACGCAACGGCCAAACAAATTCCGAGGGCGAAGAGCGGCAGGAACGAAGGCAGATGGCCGTGGACCCCGGCGAAGAGGAGCGCGCTCGCCACGATGCCGACGACTCTTCCGCCATAACGTTTCACTACTCCGTATAGGAAGAAGCGGAAGATGAACTCCTCCGCCACCGGCGCGAGCGAGACGGCGAGGACGATGATGAGAATACGTTGCTCCACGGTGCTCGATTGGCTGAACAACTCGAGGATCGCCTGCTTTTGCGGCGCGCTGCGCAGGAAACGCTGCGTCACGATGTCCGCCAGAAAAAGCAGCGGATAGGCCGCGAGGAGCAGCACCGCTCCCGTGATCGCGGTGCGGAAAAATCCGATCTTGGAAAAGCCGGCCATCAAATTCAAATCAAAGCGACGGAGACGCAGGTATCCGGCGAGTGCCAGGAGCAGACCGAGGGTCAATACCGCACTCAACACGAGATCGCGGGTTCCCAGATTTCGCGGCGCGGTTTGAGCAGCAGAGCCGGCCAGCGCGAGGAGAAAAAACAAGGCAAGGGAGGCGGCGATCATCGCTTCCGGGAAACCGAACGTGCGGATGGGCGGCGGCTCGGAATTCGGAATTCGCGCCGCGATTTGCCTCAGAAGGGAGGCGTAAATGTAGACGCCGATCACCAGTAAGAACGCATTGACCACAGCGCTCAGCGCCGGGATTAGGCCGTCGAAGGTCATGCTACCCGCTCCACCCTACGGAGCGTAGAAACTCGGCAGAAAGTAAGCGCGCCCCGTTTCCAACTGCGGCATCAACTGCTTCGGAAGCGTCAGCTCAATCTTGTTGTCCGCGCTCCCGAAGGCCCGCAAGAAACGACCGAAGCTAAACGGCGGCCCGTATTTCACGATCGTCGCTCCTGGCGCGTGTCCGAGTTCCTTCGCCTTCGTGAACGCGTCTTCGATCTGGCCCACACCGTCGATCAATTTGTTATCGAGCGCGTCCTTCCCCGACAGGATGCGGCCGTCGGCCACGGAATTGCGGAGCCCGTCCGCGGGCAGATTCCGTTCGCGCGCCACGATCCCGAGAAATTTGTCGTAGGTCTTCATGACGAAGCCCTGGATGTATTCGCGTTCTTCCGGCGTGACCGGACGCGTCCCGCTCAGCATGTCCTTGAACTTCCCGCTTTTGAAGACCACCGCCGAGAGCCCGACCTTGTTGAAGAGCTGTTCGTAATTCAGCGTTTGGATGATAACGCCAATGCTGCCAGTGATGGTCGTCTCGTTCGCCATCAAATATCTCCCGCCGCACGCGACGTAATACCCGCCCGAGGCCGCGAGCGAATCCATGTAGACGACGACCGGTTTTTTCGCCCGCGTCTTGACCACCCAGTTGTAGATAACATCCGACGCAGTCACTTCCCCACCGGGCGAATCGATTTCCAAAACAATCGCCCGAACGTGGTCGTCATCACGCGCCTGCTGGAGGGCGAGCCGCATGTCCTCCACCATCGTGTCTCCCACGTTGCCCGGGAGCGACGAGCTGATCAGGCCGCGCATCGTGATCACCGCGATCTTGTCGCCGCTCCCGCGTGCGCCGCGCTGCACGAGGACTTCGCGAAACGACGGCGTCGGCTCGGCGAACTGTGGGCCTGCGCCGAGGCGGCTAAGGGCGGTCACAGCGAGCAGGACATTAATGAACAAACTGGCGACGAGCGCGACCGCGAGGAAGATGCTCAGGCAGCCCAGCGTTCGATTCTCAGCCATGACCGGGCAAACTGGTGGAGATCAGACCTGCGCACAAGGGAGAAAGCGGGGAATGGAGCAGTGGCTTGGAAGCTGCTTTTTGAACCGGCATGAACAACGCTGGCCACCTTCCCATCAGCGAGACTGCGCGCCGTGCAGGCAAGACCAAGGCGCGCCGGGGCCGCCCGCGGAAGAGCAGCGCGTCTGCTGCCCCAGTCAAAGAATTACCGGCCGTTGGCACCCTCTCCCGGACAAAAAGTCTTCTGCTCGCCGCGCTCCGCGTCTGGGAGCTAAAGCATCGGATCAACGAGTAAACTGGAGCCGGCACGCCCTCGTGCCGGAGACGCGAAGCTCCGCTTCCGCCCTACTGTTTCATCCGACTCGGCATGGCCAACAACCTGCTCCCTCGGACATGTGAACATCGACCGTAAAAATCGCATCCTTAGGCTCGTAAAAATTTCAATCCTGGCCGTCGCTCTCCTCGCCGCGACTTTGCGGGGCGCCACGCTCGAACCGTTAGCTTCCTTAAACCAGTCGCTCACCGCCTTTCCCCAGGTCCGGCTTTCCAATGGAACCTTTTACGGCACCGATTTTGGCGGCTTCAACGGCGCTTCGGATCATGGCTCCGTTTTCAAACTGGCACCAGACGGTTCCCTTACCGCGCTCTATGAATTCCAAGCGTCGACCCCGGACGAAGCAAACCCCATCCTTCTGGTCGGCGCCGCGGATGGGAATCTCTACGGCGCGACCGCACCGAGGGCAGTCGGTGATCTGAACGGGATGATCTTCAAGGTGACGCCGTCAGGAGTTTTCACGCCTCTCTACCATTTCCAGGACGGAAAAGGGACTCACGCCATTACGCTGATTCAAGGAACGGACGGAAATTTCTATGGCACCGCCGCCGGCGACTCGAGCGGCGGCTTCTTCAATCACCCGGCGAGCATGCACAACCCCGGGATATTTTTCCGGCTGACACCGGCAGGCGTATTGACCGTCCTTTACACTTTCACCGGCGGTGCGGACGGGAGTTTTCCAAACGCGTTGACTCAGGGAGTGGACGGCAATTTTTACGGCAGCACGTTCTGCGGTCCGGAGACACCGCCCAATACTTTTACCGGCTACGGGACGATCTTCAAAATCACTCCCGCAGGCGCAGCCACAATTTTATACAGCTTTACGGGCGGGATTGACGGCGGCAATCCCGGCAAGATCATCCAGGGCGCCGACGGCAATCTCTACGGAGTCGCTGATTACCCAGCGATCCGATCGCTTTTCAAAGTCACATCGGCTGGCGTGCGGAGCACCGTTTACAGTTTCACGAGCGTGAATGGAACCGGACCATCCCGCTTAACCGCGAACACCGACGGAAACATCTACGGCACTACGCAGACCGGCGGCATTCCAAACGTTGGAACTCTTTTTAAGATTGATCCCGCCGGGCAAGTCAACACCTACATTTTCGATGGCGCCGCCATAGGTGGAAGCCCGAGCCAGGTTTTCGAGGCCGAGAATCACAACGTCTATGGAGCCACCACGACAGGCGGCGCTTCCAATCATGGGACAATTTTCAGGCTGAACACGGATCCTCCGCGGAACCTGCTAAACATCTCGACGCGATTGCAGGTGCTCACGAGCGACAAGGTCCTCATCGGAGGATTTATCATCACCGGTACTGACCCGAAGAAAATTATCATCCGCGGGATAGGTCCTTCCCTTTCCGGCGTGGGTGCCGTTCTCCAGAATCCCACGCTCGAATTACATCAGGGAAGCGTCACCCTCGCCATGAACGACGACTGGAAAGAACATCAGACGGAAGTGGAAGCGACGACGATTCCGCCGACGAACGATCTCGAGTCGGCCATCGTGACCACTCTCAATCCCGGCGCTTACACCGCCGTTCTCGCAGGAAAGGATAACGGCACGGGCGTGGGAGTTGTAGAAGTGTATGACCTGGCTCCAGCGGCCAATTCGAAGCTGGCGAACATCAGCACGCGTGGGTTCGTCGATTCCGGCTCCAACGTGATGATCGGGGGATTGATCGTCGATGGAGGCACCTTCGGCGGATTTGCCCGGGTGATCTTGCGTGCAATTGGACCTTCGCTCGCCGCGTCCGGCATCCAGGGTGTCTTGGCAGATCCGACTCTTGAACTACACAACGCCAGCGGCGCGATCATTGCCTCAAACGACAATTGGAAAATACGTCCCGACGGCAGTAGTCAGCAGGGCGAAATCGAAGCAACGTCCGTCCCGCCCTCAAACGACGCCGAATCGGCTCTGGTCCAAAATCTCGCGCCCGGAAATTACACCGCAATCGTGCGCGGCACTGGCAGCACGAGCGGCATCGCGGTCGTGGAAGCTTACACGCTGCAGTAGGCAGCGCGGATAACGCTGGATTTCCGTTCACGAGCGGCGGAATAATCCCCCGGTTCTGCGCTCATAGCTCAGCCGGATAGAGCATCGGATTTCTAATCCGACGGTCGGAGGTTCGAGTCCTCCTGGGCGCGCCATTCCGTTCTGATCACAGGCTGGGGTGATGGATGGAGCGCTTTGCTATTTTCCTAAAATCGTGTCGCATTTGGCAATCTGGGCGGCGATTTCCTTGGCCCAAACCTCGTCATTGATGTCCATAGCGCCCCGACTACGCAAATCCTCAAGGACATTCAGGCTTTCTCGATACATGTCGCGAGCATCGCTCGCACGCTGCCTGGCCTCGCTGGCCGACGCTTTCGAGGACGTGGCTAGCGCGAGATAAGCGTAGCCAAGATATTCGTACGCCTCAGCTCTCTTGAATCGCTGGTGGGCGTTTGTCGCATCTTCAGTAATTTCGCGGAGGAGGCCAATCGTTTTGCGACATTCTTCCAGCGCGAGATCGACCTCGCCAAGCCGCGCCTGCATCCCGGCTACGCCAGCGCGACAAGTGGCGACTCTCAACCGCGAGGTTAAATCTGCCGGTGCGTCTGATACCAGCTTTTCGGAAATTTCCAGCGCTTTGCTGAAGTGCACGAGAGCTTGAGAATTATCCTGCAGATTCGCCAGGAAGTCGGCTATCCTCTTGTGCGTATATCCGAGATCGATACGGGTTAGGGCATTGGCTGGGTCTGCCGCGAGCAACTCCTCGTCGAGCGCCGCCGCTCTGCGGAAGTACTCGAGCGCGCCACGCTTGTCGTTTTTTTTGCGATAGTCGCCGCCATGCTGATAGTTCAGCACAAGGGCGCGGCGGTAGTCGGCATTTATTGGGTCGTCCGCGATCAACGCTTCTCCCAACGCGAGCGCCTTGCTGTTGGCCTCAATGGCCCCCTTGATGTCGTCTTGAGACCACAACACATTCGCGATCCCCTCATGGCTAGTCCAAAGTCTGCGACGGTACTCCTGGTCTCGCGGATGGCTGGCGGCAAGTTTTTCGCAGATTGCCATGGCTGCGCGATATTGCTGAAGCGCGCCGATCGAATCGCCACGCTGGTTCATTGCCGCTCCGAGCTTGTTGTAGGTGCCGGCGAGCTCCAACTGGAGGTCGTCACTAGCCGGCTGTTCCCCTGTCAGGCCGAGGTAGAGCGTTAGGGCTCTCCGAAGATGCTCCAGGCCGTTGCCCGCTTCACCCGTGTCCAGCAGCCGGTAGCCAATTTTTTGGTGGCTGCTGGCGAGGTCGTGTCGAGCCTGCGTGTCACCAGGGTTAAGAGCGAGTAGCGCTTCGCGAATTCCGAACGCCTTTGTATAACTCTCCACCGCTCCGGCTACGTCGCCCAGGCTTCCGTTCGATTCTCCTCCACGCACGTCACCCACTCTCTCGTAAGCGGCCGCCAGCTCGCGCTGAAGGGCAGGGTCGCCGTGTGCTTCGCCCGCAAGACTATCGAGGTAAGTCAGAGCGTCCTTGACCAATCGCTCCCGCACCTTCGTCGCCCCGGGCAAAGCCTTGATCGCATCGTGGTAATCGAACAAGACGCTATTCGCCAGCTTGCGCACGTCGTTGAAACGCCGCTCGGCGCGGGCCTTCTCTCTCATGGCAATTTGAGCCTGCCGGCTTGTCGCAACTATGCCGCCAAATAGGATAAGGAAGATGAGGACACCCGCAGCCAGACCTGCCTTGTTCCGCCGCGCAAACTTCGCGGCCCGATAACCGATTGTATCTTTCCGCGCCTGCACGGGCCGCTCTTCGAGATGCCGGCGGATATCTTCCGAGAACTGCTCGACCGACTGGTAACGACGTTCCGGCTCCTTGCGCAATGCCATCAGCACGATGTTGTCGAGATCGCCCTTCACAAATCGCGGATTGCGGAGTGCGAGTTGCGGATTGTCAGTTTGTGCGAGCGCAGTGCTTGGCTTCTTCGGCTCGGACTCGGTGATCACTCGCGCCATTTCCATCGGTGACTGGCTCGGGAATTGGAAAGGCGAACGGCCGCAGAGTAATTCATACAGCACCACGCCTAGTGAATAGACATCACTCGCCGTAGTCACCGGCTGACCGCGGATCTGCTCCGGGCTCGCGGACGCTGGTGTCATCAGCCGCATCCCGGTCATCGACGCCAGCGGCTCATCACCCTCCTGAAGGAGTTTCGCGATTCCGAAGTCGAGCAACTTCGGGGCGCCCTCCGATGTGATCAAAATGTTCGAGCGCTTGATGTCACGATGGATGACAAGGTGACGGTGGGCATAGGAAACTGCCGCGCAGACTTCGCGGAAGAGCTTCAACCGTTTGACCACGGAGAGCGCGTGCGCATCGCAGTAGTCGTCGATGGGAAACCCCTCGACGTATTCCATCACAAAATAGGGAAGGCCGCTCTCCGTCGTGCCGCCGTCAAGGAGCCGCGCGATATTCGGGTGATCGAATCCAGCGAGAATCTGCCGCTCGTTCCGAAAATGTCGCACGACGGAATCCGTGTCCGTGCCGCGTTTGATCAGCTTGATGGCAACCTGCTTTTGATATTCATCGTCAGCGCGCTCCGCCAGAAAGACTGCGCCCATCCCGCCGCGCCCGATCTCCCGGATGATGCGGTAGCGGTCGATGACCTGGCCGGGCGAGAGCGTGTCTGCCTCGAAGCGTTCGCTGGAAAAGAAACGATCCGGTTCGTCGAGAAAAGCGCCCGCTTGCCAGTGGGACTGAAGGAGCGACTCCACCTCGCCGCGGACTTCAGAGTCGCCGATCGTCTGGAGAAACTGCGGTCGTGCGGCCGCGGGCGTCGCAAGAGTTTGCTCGAAGAGCGCCTCTATTCTCTTCCACCGCTCCGAGGTCACGCTGCCTTTCCCGCGCTAATTTCCCTGTGCAACCACGCCTTCGCGGTCTGCCATTGCCGATCAATCGTCCGCGGCGACACCCCCATCACTTCTGCCGTCGCTTCCACCGACAATCCGCTAAAAAAACGGAGCTCCACCATTCGGCTCTTGTCCGGATCCATCGTCTCCAGCCTCGTCAACGCATCGTCAAGGGCGAGCAGGTTCACGTCGCGCTCGGGCGCGGCCGCCAATCCCGCCTCCAAGGTAATATGCTGGGCCGCGCCGCCCCGCTTTTTCGCCTCCCGGCCGCGGGCGTGGCTCACGAGGATGCGCCGCATCATTTGGGCGGCGATGCCGAAGAAGTGGGCGCGATTCTGCCAGCTCACCTCGTGCTGATTGATGAGTCGGAGGTAGACCTCATTCACCAAAGCGGTGGGTTGCAGTGTGTGTCCCGCGCGTTCCCGGCGGAAGAAGCGGACGGCCTGTCGATGCAGTTCCTCGTAGACCAAGGGCAGCAACGACTCGAGCGCGTTAGCATCGCCCTCGCTCCCCGCGACCAGCCACCGTGTCACCTCTCCTCGATCGGGAGTTGCGGCCTCCTTTTCGGAGGCTCCGGAATTTTGGGCAGCAAATTTCACCGGGATAACTTCGCGGCCCAAATCCAGATCACCGGGCCTGCCCAATTATGACACACGCGGCCGCGGAAAAAGTAAAAACAAATGGCGCGATTTGGCGCCGTCCTGCGCGTTCACCGGTAAGGCGCGCTTCATAATCCCAGATGGGGGCTGCGTCGATCTTAGGGGCGGGACGTATGGAAACAAACCAAAACCTTAATCTTACATGAAAACCGGACTCACTGTGACTCACCGTCTTGCCATCGCTTTGCTGAGTATCGCTGCCGCCGCGCAGGCCGTGGCCATCACCGTCACGAATACCAGTGATGGCGCCGCGCCCGGGCCGGCTGGATCGCTCCGAAAGGCAATCAACGATGCGGCCGCCGGGGATACGATTGATTTTGCCGTGCCCGTCCCGGGCGGGATTACTCTGACTAGCGGACAACTCGTCATTGGGAAGAATCTCACCATCGTCGGACCTGGTGCGCGCAATCTGAACATCAGCGGCAATAATGCGAGTGGCATCTTCGAGGTCGCCGCAGGTGTGACGATGAACATCTCGGGTCTGACGCTGGAAAACGGCCTCGCGACGGCGCACACCGGTTGGAGTGCAACCGTCAAACTTGGCGGCGCGATTTACAATTCCGGCAATCTCACGATCACCGCCTGCCGCATAATTCAGAACCGGGCGAGCTCGCAGGTGGCAAATGGACAGGCCCTTGGTGGAGCGATTTTCAACTACAACGTAGGCACGCTCACCATGCGTGACTCCGAGATTACCGCCAATCTCTGTGACTCTAACACACCCGAAGGCGGCGGGATCTTTAACATTGGCACCGCCAATCTGACCAACTGCACGGTGAGCAATAACCAACTCCTGGTGTCTGGCACAAATAACTCCGGGGCCGGCGCTGGGATTTACAACATTCGTCTTGGAATAAACGGCGTGTATGGCGCCGCCACCGTGAACCTCGTTAGCTGCACGATTAACAACAACTATTTTCAATCACCGGCAGCCCCGAGCGACAGCGGCAGAGCGGGCGGCATTTTCAGGAGCTCTGATGCGCCGGTCAATATTCGGAACACGATCGTAGCCCAAAATTTAGCCACGACCTCGGCCCCGGACGTATATGGCAGTGGCACTGCATTCACGAGCCAGGGGCACAATCTTATCGGCATCATCGATGGCACAACGGGTTGGATCACGGACGCAAATGACCCCAATCGCGATTACACCGGCACGGCAGCGAGCCCTTTGCCTCCCGGATTGGTCGATCCCGGTGATGGCTCCTTCAGCCCAGTGAACAATGGCGGCACCACTAATACCGTCGCCCTTTTGTCGACCAGTGCCGCAGTCGATCGAGGCGACGATGTCGTCCTGGGTTCGCCTTACAATTTGACGACCGATCAGCGAGGCCCGGGTTTCTCGCGCAAACTCGGGGCGCACACAGATATCGGCGCCTTCGAACTCGACCAGCCGCAGGTCGGACCTGACTTCGTGGTTACGACGACGGACGAACACTCGGATGGACTTTGTGGCATAGCTGATTGCACTTTGATCGAAGCACTCGCCGCCTCCAACGCCAACGCAAGCGCGAATACAATAACCTTCGCGCCGGGAGTCAGCGGAACCATCTTCACCTCGTTCGCTCCCGGGCGGTCGATTACTCATCCGGTCACGATTGTCGGCCCAGGAGCGCGAACTTTGACGATCAATGGCAAGGGTGCATCCCGGATCTTCAATATCCAGGCCGGCGCCGGGAGTGTAACTATTTCCGGCCTTACCCTGGCCAATGCCAAAGCAGCGTCCAGCGGCGCTTTTCCCAATGGCTGGGGCGGCGCTATTTTCAATTCTGCGTCCCTCACGCTCACGGATTGCACCCTCAGCGGCAATTCCGCGTCGTTTCACGGCGGAGCGATCCTTAATAATGGATCGAGCAGCGGCAACGCGACGTTGACCCTCACCAACTGCACGCTTACCGGGAATTCTTCTACCATGAGTGGCGGCGCCATTCTCAATCTGGGCTCCCCCTCGGGCCACGCCACGTTGAACATGACTAATTGCACGCTGAACCAGAACTCAGCCAGCCAACATGGCGGGGCCATTTACAACGATGGCACAAACGCTGGGAATGCCGCGTTGACGCTGACTAATTGCACCTTCAATCAAAACACCTCGACTCTCGTCGCTGGCGGCATTTACAACGACGCCTTTAATCAAGGGCAGGTGTCGGGCACCGCTACCCTCGTCCTGCGGAATACGATTATTCGCAGCGGCGCGAATGGCGCCAACCTCGTGAACGAGCAAGGCACCATCACCTCACAAGGATCAAATCTCAGCAGCGACGCGGCGGGCGGCGATGCTGCCACCGGCCCAGGCGGTTTCCTGAACCAGGCTGGAGATATTCGCAATACCGATCCGAAGCTCGACACCTTGAAATCCAACGGCGGACCGACCGACACGGTCGCACTCCTGGCAGGCAGTCCGGCGATCAATGCCGGGAACGACGCGCTCGCGCCGTCCACAGATCAGCGCGGAAAGCCGCGGATCGGCGTAAGCGACATCGGCGCGTTTGAATTCACACCTCCGTCGGGCGTTCTCGGCAATGTTTCAACACGACTGCAAGTGGGCACGGGGAACAACGTTTTGTTCGGTGGCTTCATCATCCAAGGGAACGCTTCCAAGACGGTGCTTATTCGTTCCGCGGGTCCTTCGTTGACGCAGTTCGGTGTCCCCGGCGCGCTGGGCAATCCTCAGCTGGAACTCCACGACGCGAACAACACCATCGGAACGAATGACGATTGGCAAACCACCCAGATCGGGGGAGTAATCACCTCCGATCAAGCCGTGGCGATCCAGAACAGCGGAGCGGCGCCACTCAATCCGGCGGAACCAGCGATCATCGCGACTCTCCCCGCCGGGGGCTACACTGCTATCGTCCAGGGAGTGGGCAGTACCCAAGGCGTAGCAACTGTGGAAGTATATGACTTAAGCCAGAATAACGGAGCGGTCCTGGCGAACATCAGCACCCGTGGATTCATCCAGACCGGAGACAACGTTATGATCGGCGGCTTCATCGTCGTCGGGCAATCGACGAACGTGCTTGTCCGCGCCACGGGCCCATCCTTAATTCCATTCGGGATCAATAACGCTCTTGCCAACCCGCGGCTCGAGCTTCACGACGGAAATGGGACGTTGGCGGCGAACGATGACTGGCAGACGACGCAGATCAGCGGGATAATCGCCAGTGACCAGTCCGCCGCCATCCAGGGTAGTGGACTGGCGCCGTCAAACGCGGCGGAGTCAGCGATCATCGCCACCCTGGCGCCCGGAAATTACACCGCGATCGCGCAAGGAGTGAACGGCGGGACCGGCGTGGGCCTCATCGAAGTGTTCGCACTGCCCTAGCGGGAAAGGCTAATTCGACGGTGGAGGTTCGAGTGCTCGTAGGCGCGGTTAATTGTCTCCGGTCTTCAACTCGTCACTGGTCACTTGTCACTTTCCGAAATTTCCGCTCGTGGTCGAGCAACCATTTCTTGCGCCAGAGGCCGCCGCCGTAGCCGCAGAGTGAGCCGTCGGCGCGGATGACGCGATGGCAGGGAATGATGATGGACATCGTGTTCGTGCCGTTCGCGCGGCCGACGGCGCGGCGCGCGTTCGGGATGCCGAGACGTTCCGCCATCCAGGAATACGAGCGCGTTTCGGCGGTCGGGATTTTGCGTAACAGCTCCCAGGTGCGGAGTTGGAAGTCGGAACCGATCGGGGCGAGCGGAATATCGAACTCCAGATTCTCGCCGGAAAAATAGCGGGCGAGCTGGGTCCGGATCGCATCGAGATATTTGTGTTCGCCGGGGACAACATTCGTTTTGAGGCGTTGCCGCAGCACAGCAAGTTCCGCTTCCAGCGCGCGGCGATCGGCGAATTCGAGGAGCCGCAAACCTTTATCGTCAGCCACGGCCAGCATGGTGCCGAGTGGTGTTTCGATCCGCTCCGCGAACATGCATTCTCTCGCCTTTGCCGCGGTGGGTGGATCGCCGAAGACGCGAGTGAAGGCTTCGCGAAAACCGCTGGCTGACTCGAAGCCGCTCCCGTTTTTCGCTTCGTCGACGCGACCGCCTTTGCGCACCTCCCGCAAAGCAAGACCCATCCGCCGGGCGCGATGATACGCCTGGAAGGTCATCCCGTAATGCCGCTTGAATTGACGGCGCGCAGTCGAGGGATCGATGGAAAGCGCAGCGAGTTCCTTGTCGGTCAACCGGCCACCCGGGGCTCGCTCCACTTCAGCGCGCAAGCGCTCAATCAATTCCGGCGGTCGCTTGTCGGGATCCATTGGCCGGCAACGCAAGCACGGACGGTAGCCGCCATGGAGTGCTTCGCTCGGTGTCGGGAAAAAATCGACGTTCTCCCGCGCGGGCTTTTTCGCGGGGCAAGTGGGCCGGCAAAAGATGCCGGTCGTGCGCACACCGACGAAGAAGATTCCTTCGAAGCTCGAGTCGCGATTAACCAGCGCGCGATACATCATATCGGCGGGTGGTAGCAGTTCGGGGACTTTCATGTGCAGGGAATCTCCGTTGGGCAATATCGCTGACTGGCGCTCGATCTGAAAGCTTGATGTTGTCATGGCGCAACGGTATGCGCGACAGGAGCAGCCGCGCATCGACGGAATTCGGGCAGCGAATTTCGTGCAGCTTCAAGGAGCGCCGGTTTATCCCGCGGCCGCGGGACCGATTTAATTCGGTGGGCGATTGGAAAATCGCCCCTCCTTGAAGTCGGCCGGCTCATTCACGCTTCGATAGAGATGTTCGTCCTGAACTGGAACCGCATAAAGCCGGACTTTCTCATCAGCGGCGAGTTTTCGGATAATTCGTTGGAGCGAGAAATCAGGGCCGGCCAGGGCAGCGGCGAAATCCACTGCGGCCTCGGCCGGATAAACCGCAGCTAAAGGTTCTGCCCGTTCGGCGATCACTGGAACAATCCCATGACCTTCGCTGGCCATCGTCCACAGAGAGCGCAGTTGTTCGCGCGTGATGAAGGGCATATCGACCGCGAGCACCACGAGGTGCGTGGTCTGCATCTGGTGAAAGGCTTTCGTCAAGCCGCTGAGCGGGCCGCGTGACGGCGGCTCGTCGAGAAGTAATTCCGTATCCGCCGGCAGCCAGGACGATTCCGTTCGAGCCGACACGAAAACTTTCTCAGGGCGGAGGTCGCGGAGAATTCGGAGCTGCCGTCGCCAGAGCGGCTCGTCCCGAAAAACAACGGCCGCTTTGTCGCTGCCCATTCGCCGCGACTCACCGCCCGCGAGGAGCACTGCCGTAAACGTCATCACTTCCTTTCTGTCATTCTGAGCGAAGTTTTGCGAAAGCAAAACGAAGTCGAAGAATCTCTGACTTTTTCTCAGAGCCACGCCGCGCTCCAGAAGAGAAACTAGAGATCCTTCGACAGGCTCAGGATGACAGGTTTTGGCTTCGCCTCGCCGCGTCGGTCTTTCGTGCGATGATCCGTCATGGAAGGAATCGGCGCCGGCAGCATCGTCCGGCGGAAAGACGATGGCAGTCACGAATTCGTTACCGACGAAGTAGCGATCGAGGAACCGCTCGAAATGCGCATTAGCGGCAGCGCGCTCGCGACAACGATGCGGACGCCGGGCAATGACGAAGAACTGGTCGCCGGTTTTCTTCTCTCCGAAGGAATTGTCCGCAACCGTGCAGATCTGAGGACGATCGTGCCGTGCACGCTGCCGGCGTCGCTCGGCAATGTGATCAACATCGAGCTCGCGCCGACGGCGAAGTTCACACCCGCCGCGACGCAGCGTTTCGGTACGATTTCCACGAGCTGCGGCCTCTGTGGAAAAACGAGCATCGAATTCATCCGCCAACAATTGCCGCCGATCGATTCCTCAGCGCGAGTTCGGATTGATGAAGGGACACTGCTCGAATTGCCCGGACGCTTGCGCAGCGCGCAGGGAAATTTCGCCCGCACTGGAGGGATTCACGCTGCGGGAATATATGATTTGGAGGGCAACTTGGTTGTTGTGCGCGAGGACATCGGGCGTCACAACGCCGTCGACAAAGCGATTGGGCGCGCGTTGCTGGACGGGCTATTACCGCTGAGCCGGCACATCCTCGTCGTGAGCGGCCGGTCGTCGCTGGAAATTGTCCAGAAGGCGCTCGCTGCCGGGATCCCGATTGTCGCCGCGGTCTCCGCTCCTTCATCACTCGCGGTGAATTTCGCGCGCGAATGTGGCCAGACGTTGATCGGATTTCTTCGGCCGCCGACGTTCAACGTTTACGCACACATCGAACGCGTCGCCTTCAAGTAGAACATCGCGCTGCGATGTCCCATCAAGGTTACCAGCGATGGAACGCGGGGTGGCCTTCCGTCACCGCGACAAAAGTCCCGCGACAGGTCGCGCAGACTTTCCCGCCGGCGCTTAGCGTTCCATCGACGGTTGCCTTGTTTCCCTCCGAAGAGACGACCTTTGCGGAAAGCGAAACCGGGCCATCGGTCGGCGTCGGTCGCAACAGCTTGATCGCATAATCGGCCGTGACGGTGCAAGGCGGGCGATCTTCGCCGGCGGTTTTCATCAGATGCCAGGCGGCGGTCCAGTTGCAATGGCAATCGAGTAGAGCGCCGATGATGCCGCCGTTCAGAACTCCGGGGAACGCTTCGTAGCGGGTCTCCGGTTTCCATTCAGCCACGACTTCGTCGCCACGCACAAAACTGCGGATGTGCAGTCCATCCGGATTCGCGGGTCCGCAACCGAAGCACGCGTTGGCCGGCGCGTAAAATTCCTGGAGCGATTTTCCTTCGGCGTCCGCCATCGGTCACTTAGCTCCGTTTTCCGACGAGCCCGGATAGGGCCGTAATTGCGGTCCGGTGTAGAGCGAGCGCGGGCGGATCAGCCGGTTGTGATCGTGCTGTTCGATGACGTGGGCGCACCAGCCGGCCACGCGCGAGACGGCGAAGATCGGCGTGTTCAATTCCGGCGGGAATTTCAGCATCGTGAAAACCGGGGCAGCGTAGAGATCGACGTTGGCGCAGAGGTGTTTCTCGCGCTCCATCGTGGCTTCGAGGTTTTCGCAGATCGGCACCCATTGCTCCTTGCCCAGGCGTTTCCCAAGATCACGCGCGATCTCGCGCATGATCGGCACCCGCGAATCGCCCTCTTTATAAACACGATGACCGAAGCCCATGATTTTTTTCTTCTGGGCCAGGGCGTCCATCATCCATTTCTCCGCGCGATCTGCGGTGCCGATTTCATCGAGCATTTTCATCGACTCTTCGTTGGCGCCGCCATGCAAAGGGCCTTTCAACGTGCCGCACGCCGACGTCACCGCCGCATACATGTCGGCCAGCGTCGATGCCGTCACCCGCGCCGCGAACGTAGAGGCGTTGTATTCGTGGTCGGCGTACAAAATGTAAATCGTATCCAGCATCCGGATCTGCCAATCCTGCGGAACGCCGCCGGTCAGTTTGTAAAAGAAATTCCCGGCATGGGTCAGATCGGGTTTATCCTCGATCGGCTCCTGGCCCTGCGAAATTCGCCAGCCATCCGTCACCAGCGTGGAAACACGCGCCAGCAACCGGATCGCCTTCCGGACGTTGGCGGCGTGCGAATGATCGTTCAGGTCGGGATCGAACGGCGCCAGCATGGAGACGCCGGTCCGCAGCATGTCCATAGGATGCGTGTTCTTCGGCATCAGCCGCAGCATTTCCAAAACGGGCTCGGGCAATTTCCGCTCCGCCGCGAGGCCCTTGGAAAACTCCGCCAGTTTCGCGGCCGTCGGCAGTTCGCCATTGAGCAGCAAATATGCGACCTCCTCGAAGTTCGCCTTTTGCGCCATCTCGTGGATGTCGTAGCCGCGGTACATCAGGCCCGCGTTCGGATCGACCCAACAGATCTCCGTTTCGCCCGCGACCACGCCGGCGAGCCCAGGGCTGTAAGCTGGTTTGGTTTCTGTGCTCATATCGTTTTCCTTTACTTGGTGGGATCGTAATCCAGCAGGTCGTAAAGCTCCTGGCGCGTCTGCATGCGATCGAGCCAGCTTTCCTGCGTGCCGGTCTTCTTCAAATCGCGCAGCATTTGGCCCGCTGCAAACATGGAAACGCGAAAGGCCGTCTGCGGATAGACGACCATGCGATAGCCGAGATCGGCCAGTTGGCCTAACGAGAGCAACGGGCTCTTGCCGAACTCGGTCATGTTGGCGAGCAGCGGCGCTTTCACTTCTTTTGCGAAATCGCGGAACTCCTGCTCGTTCTGAAGCGCCTCGGGAAAGATGGCGTCGGCGCCGGCGGCCAAGTAACTCTGCGCGCGTTCCACGGCCCTGGCGAAACTCTCGACTGCCCGGGCGTCCGTGCGCGCGATCAACAGGAAATCCTTGTCTCGCTTTGCCGCGGCGGCGGCCGCGATCTTTTCATTCATGTCTGCGATCTCGACCAGCGTCTTGCCCGCGAGATGACCACAGCGTTTCGGAAATTCCTGGTCTTCGATGTGGCACCCTGCCAGGCCAGCCCGTTCAAATTGCCGGATCGTTCGCGCCGCGTTCTCCGCACCGCCAAAACCGGTGTCGGCGTCCACGATGCAGGGAATCTTCACCGCGTGCGCGACATAGCCGGCCAGCTGCGCCACTTCCGTCAGGGTCAACAGCCCGATGTCAGGCATGCCGGCGGTGGCATTGCACAGGCCGGCGCCGCTGATGTAGAGAGCGTCAAAGCCCGCCCGTTCGACGAGCCACCCCATCCCGGCATTGAACACACCCGGCATCGCGACGCAGCCGCCGCGAATCAGCTCGCGTAATCGTGCGCCGGGCGAAGTCATGAGCTCTTTGGCATTTCGAGGGCCTTCATGAGATCGGAAACGTCCTTCGCCTCATCGAACTTCCAGCAATATTTCAGCACGCGATCCGCCGCATCTTTGCCGATCTTCGGCGCCGCCAGGTTCAGGAATTTTCCTTCCACCTCGGAATCCTTCAGCCGGTTCTTCGCATTACCGAGCGGATAGTCGACACGCTTGGTCAGGGTGCGGCCGTCGGCGAGGTTCACGTGCACGATGTTCGCCACCGCTTCGGCGTAAAGCGCGGTCAGCTCGTCGTTCCGTTCCACCTTCACGCCTTGCAGGAACGAGACGATCCCGGTTTCCGTGAAACGCTCGGGCGCGAACTGCTTGTCGGTCACCTCGCCGTCGATCAACGCCACCGCGGTGATATACGGCAAACTGTGATCCGCGGTCTCCCGCTGTTGCGGATGCCACTTTTCTGGCTCGCTCCCAATGATATCGACCGACGCGTCATGGCTCTCAATCACCATCGTCTTCACCTGCGAAAGATCTTCGATCTGGTTGCGAAGGAAAAGCGCAGCCTCGATCGCGCTCTGGCTGTGGTACTCCGCCGGCCAATACTTGATGCTCGTCTTCAGGATCATGGAGGCGGGGCCTTCGCCCGGGACCGCTTCCTTTGTCTTGTCGAACACTTCGCGGACGTTGCCTAACGAGACTCCGAGTTCCTTCTCGAATCCCATCGCGCCTTCGAAAATCGGCGCTGGTCCCGTCATGCCTTTCCCGGCCAGCAACGCTGCGTAAACCCCGAGCCTGGCCGCGTTCGCGAACGCGACGCCTTTCCAGTGCGAAAGCTCCCCTACCCGCGCCTGCCGGAACGCCGCGCAATGGACGCCGGCGATGTTGATCGCGTGCCGCGTCCGCTCGGGATCGAGCTTCATCAACTTCGCGCAGGCGAGAGCGGTCGAGAACGCGCCATAGGTCGGGTGATCCCAGCCGCGCGCGCGAATGCTGGCGGCGTCGCAGAGTCGGCATTGCACCTCGTAGGCGATCGCCGTTGCCGTGATCATCTCCTTGCCGGACGCCCCGACGCGCTCACCCACCGCGAGGACCGCGGAAAAGTTATCGCTCGGATGCGCCGGTTCCTTCGAGAGATAGGTGTCGTTATAATCGAAATAGCGAATGCAGCAGCCGTTCGCGAATGCAGCCCAATCCGGCGGCGCCTTGTGCGAGGTGCCAAAAACCGTCGCGCCGTTTTTCGCCGAGAAATCCGCAACGACGGTGCGCGCGATTGTGCACGGCTCCTCGTTCCACGCGCCGAGCGCGCAGCCTAACGAGTCGACCAGCCGCCGTTTCACTTCGTGCACGACGTTGCTGGAAAGGTCCTCGAAATTCAGGGAGCAGGCGAAATGGGCGAGTTGATGCGCGAGAGTCGGATTCGTCATAGAAAAGTGAAGCTGCAATGTGGCGACGAATCGGCGCGCGGCAACTCGCGCTCGTCGCGAGTGGCGCGGTTTTCATCCGTGCCCAATCAAGCAATTCGTGATTAAGTCTCTCTCCACATGAGCAAAGTTTACTCAGACGCCAAGACAGCACTGGCCGGTCTGCTTCACGACGACATGACCATCGCCGCGGGCGGATTCGGGCTGTGCGGAATCCCGGAGAATCTCATCGCGGCCTTGCACGAGAGCGGCATGAAAGATCTCACCATCGTCGGCAATAATGCGGGCGTGGATGGATTCGGCATGGGGGTGTTGCTCACGACCCGGCAGGTGAAAAAAGTGATGGCTTCCTATGTCGGCGAGAACAAGGAATTCGAGCGCCAGGTGCTCAGCGGCGAGCTCGATCTCGAGCTCATTCCGCAAGGCACGCTCGCCGAGCGGTTGCGCGCAGGCGGCGCGGGAATCCCGGGGTTTTATACTCGTACCGGCTTCGCCACCAAATTGACCGAGGGCAAGGAGACGAAAACTTTCGACGGCAAGGAATACGTGCTTGAACCCGGGATCAAAGCCGAGCTTTCGCTCGTGAAAGCGTGGAAGGGCGACAAATCCGGCAACCTCATCTTTCGGAAAACCTCCCGGAACTTCAACCCGATGATCGCCAGTTGCGGGAAGGTCTGCGTCGCAGAGGTGGAGCAACTCGTGGAGGCCGGCGAACTCGATCCCGATCAGATTCATACGCCGGGCATTTTTGTCGATCGCATCATCCAGGGTCCGAGCTACGAAAAACGGATCGAATTTCGGACCGTGCAAGGCAGCACCGCGGCGAAAAAGGAAAACCCGATCCGCGATTTGATGGCGAAGCGCGCCGCGCAGGAATTACGCGACGGTTACTACGTCAATCTCGGCATCGGCATCCCGACATTGGTTGCCAATTTCATTCCCGAAGGCATGAACGTGACGCTGCAATCTGAGAACGGCCTGCTTGGGATCGGGCCATTTCCCACTGACGACCAGGTGGACGCCGACCTCATCAACGCCGGCAAGCAAACCATCACGACGATGCCCGGCTCCGCTTTTTTCTCGAGCGCCGATTCCTTCACGATGATTCGCGGCGGCCACATCGATCTCGCCATTCTCGGCGCCTTCGAGGTCACGGATAAAGGCGATATCGCGAACTGGATGATTCCCGGGAAAATGGTCAAAGGACCCGGCGGCGCGATGGACCTGGTCGCGGGAGTGAAGCGCGTCGTCGCGGTGATGGAGCACACGTCGAAAGACGGAAGCCCGAAGATTTTGAAAGAATGCTCGCTTCCCATCACGGGCCTCGGCGTCGTGAACCTCATCATCACCGACCTCTGCGTGTTCGAGGTGAAGCAAGGCGGCGGCCTCGTGCTGATTGAGCTGCATCCTGGCGTAACAGTCGACGTCATCCGCGCCAAGACCGGCGCGCCGTTCGAAGTTGCGCTGAAGAGGTGAATAATGTGGGAGGGGCCTTAGTGCCCCGACCGCTGCAAACCTAGTCATAGATCAGGGGCCAAGGATCAGTGACCAAATCCTTGCAGCTGGAACTGCTTGCATCCCATTGCTCCGGCAAAATGACCAAAGCTTTCACAACTGGATTCTGCTCAATGTAGTAGGCAACATACTCAAACTGCCTGGTCGTTTTTACATGTGTGTCGTAGTAGCCGTCCTGCCATCTCGTATCATGTGATGTAAGCAACGGAGTAGTTTGCCGTGCTACGTAACTCATAAAGTCGTGCATGAATTTGGGGAGCGTCCAAGGCTCGCGTAGCGCGAAGAGCGCGTGCCAATGATCAGGCATGACAACAAACGCGCGGAGGCAAATGCGATTGTGTTCCACCGCGAAACGGAACGTAGAGACAATGACAGCGCGTGCGTTTGAGTCGAGGACCGGTCTCTTCGGATGAAGCGACTTTGTAATGAAGAAAGTAGCTGATGCGTCGGTCCGCCGATGCCGACGCAAATCTCTGGAATGATCCTCTAAACTCACCTCAGTCGGGGCACTGAGGCCCCTCCCACATTGGGAGTCCGCTCCCGCGGGCAGAGCAGCACCAGCACGGACGCGATCGTCCAGCAGGCGATCATGAAGACGAAGCCGGCGCGGAAAGAGCCGGTGCCCTGGCTTAACTCACCAAAGATTTTGGGGCCGAAAAATCCGCCGATGCTGGCCGTGCAATTAATAAATCCCACGGCCGCGGCGGCGGCGGAAGAGGAGAGGAATGCGCCGGGCAGCGCCCAGAACGCCGGCAGATGGGCGATCGTGCCGAAGACAACCAGCGAAAACACCGTCACCAGCATCGCGTTGGACGGCGGGAGAAAGAACCACGCGCCCAGCGCCAGGGCCGAGGTCAATTGGGGGACGGCAAAATGCCAGCGGCGCTCGCGCGTCCGATCGGAATTCCAGCCGAGGATCAGTATTCCGATAAGACCTGCCAGGAACGGGATCGCGCCCATCCAGCCGACGCGCTGCGTGCTCCAGCCGGTCATCCGCTGAAGCATGGTCGGCATCCAAAACCAAAAGGCGTAGCCGCCCGTATAACAAAAGAACAGGCCGATCGTCAGAAACAGCACGGGCGGATGCCGGAGCGCCTGCCAGATCGTGACGTGCTCCAGGTCCGCCTTGGCGCGCCGCTCTTCGGCAAGGCCAGCACCCAGCCAGTCGCGTTCGTCAGTCCGCAGCCATCGGGCTTCGTTAGGCCGGTCGGGCAAAACGAACAGCGTTGCTATTCCCAACAGAATCGCGGGCGCGCCTTCCAACAAGAAGAGCCAACGCCAGCCCGGAATGCCCTGCCAGTTAATCCCGAGGATGTAGCCGGCGAGAGGACCGCCGAAAATATAAGCAATCGGAATTGCCGACATGAACAATCCAACGGCCTTGGCCCGGTCCCGATAAATGAACCAGTGGGAAAGATAAACGATGACGCCGGGGAAAAAACCCGCCTCCGCGGCGCCCAGCAGAAAACGCGCGCCGTAAAGTTCCACCGGCGTACGCACGAGCCCGGTGAGTACTGTCAATGCGCCCCAGGTAATCAGCGTTATCGCCAGAAGGAGCCTCGCGCTCCAGCGTTCCACCAACAGCGCCCCGGGAATTTGCAGCGCGAAATAGCCGATGAAGAAAATTCCGCTCGCCGTGCCGAACACCGAATCGGTCAGGCCCAGGTCGCCTTTCATCCCGAGCGTCGCGTACGCGATATTCGTGCGATCGAGATAGTTCGCGACGTAGAGGAGGAAAAGAAACGGCAGCAGCCGCCACGCAATCCGACTGCGCGCGCGCGCGCCAGCGTTTGCTCCTGCCAAATCCATCATTGGCTCCAGCATAACGTCCGGCGAAACGCTCACAAATCTGAATCGATGGCGCGAACGCCGATCCCGCCTGATAGTCCGGGCATGAAACGCTCGGTTCCGTTCTTCCGTCAGTTGGTCGCCACCATTGTTTTGCTCATGGGCTTTTGCTTCGCCGCTGGCGCTGCTGATTCCACCGACTGGGCGGGCCAATACCGCGCCGAAAAATTTCTCAGCGGGCGGGCCGTGTTTCAGCTCAGCATCGAGCAGTCAGGAAATAAGATGCAGGTCAGCTTCGATGCTGCCTGGGCCGATGGCCACGGCGCCGCGCCCGAAGCCGAAGGATCTGCGAGCGTTTCCGGCAACACGGTTGCCTTCACGTTCAAAGACACGTTCGACAATTCCGGGACCGGCACCATCACGCGCGCTGGCAACGACATTATCGTCTCCATCAATCCGACCCACGTGGTCGAACCGCGCTGCCTCGGCTTCTACGGCAAGAACATGCGGCTGAAGCGCGTGGCGAAGAAGTAGCGGTTCCCGACCGCTACACCATCGGCCGAAAGCGGCCGACGACTTCCTGCAAGCGGCCGGAGATCTGGCCTAACGAGCAGACTTCCGCCGCCTCCATCATCGCGGGGAAACAATTCTCATTGGTCTCCGCGACGGCGGCGAGCTTATCCAACGCCTTCTCCGCTTTCGCCGCATTCTTCTTTTTGAATTTCCTGAGGCGATCGACCTGCAATTGCTGCTTTGCCCGCGGGGTCCTTGCGAGCTCGAACTCCGGCATTTCCTCGGAATCGTTGCGATACTTGTTCAGCGCGATGATCGGCCGGGTGCCGTCGTAGATTTGCTGCTCGTAGCGATGCGCCGCGTTCTGAATCTGGCTGCGCTGATAACGATTTTCGACCGCGCCCATGACTCCGCCGAGCCGCTCGATCTCGCGGAACTCCTCCAGGATCGCCGCCTCCACCGCGCGCTCGACTGCCTTCATTCCCGGCGAACCGCTCAGCATGTTCATGGTGTGTTTGAAGATGCCGGACTCATCGAGCAGGATGGCCTGACCGTGCGCGGAGAGCCGGATCCATTCTTCGCTCGGCGTGGTGAACGGCTCATCCGCGCTGTTTGAATGACACGAGTTCGTGCCGTTCATGTAGGCGAGCATCAGTTCCGCCGCCGTTCTTGTGAGGTTGTTTCTAAACTCGGCGGCGATGAGTGAACGTCCGCTCGTCTGCGTGTGGACCTTGAACATCTGGGCGCGCGATCCGCCGCCAAACGCATCCCGCATTCCGATCGCCCAAATGCGCCGCGACACGCGCGTGAGCGCGATGTATTCGACGTCCAGTCCGCAATCGAGAAAGAACGAAAGCCGCGGGCCGAATTCGTCCGCGGACATGCCGCGGTTCGCCATCATTTCCGCGTAGGCGAATCCGTTCGAGAGCGTGTAAGCCGCCTGCTGCACCGGCGTCGAGCCGGCTTCGCCGATGTGATAACCGCTGATCGAAACCGGATACCAACGCGGCATGTTGCGCGTGGTCCATTCCATCATGTCGCCTAGAAAACGGAGCGAGGCCTCGACCGGAAAGATGGTCTCGTTCTGCGCCTGGACTTCCTTGAAAATGTCGGCCTGAATCGTGCCACGAAGTTTCGGGACAACGCCGGGACCGAAGCGGCGTTTGGCCGCCGCGATATACATCGCCATGATGATCGGCGCCGGCCCGCTGATCGTCATGGAGGCGGAGAAACTCGGCGCGCCCATATCGAAGCCGGCGTAAAGCCGCTCCATATCTTCCACCGTGTCGACCGCGACGCCGCCTTCTCCGATTTTGCCGAAGACCCCGTCGGCGTCAGAATCAATCCCGTAAAGTGTAGGCCCATCGAACGCCGTACTCAGGCGCTTCGAGCGTTGATGTGCTCCGAGATAATGGAAACGCTTGTTCGTGTCGTCGGGCAAACCCATGCCGGAGAAAAGACGCGTCGGCTCTTCGGTTTCCTCCCGTTTGACGACCCCGCTCTTGCCGTTCTTTCCATGATCGTTCCTGCCGTGACCATTCTTCGCATAACTGCCGGTCTCGATCGGCACTTCCTGAAGCGGCTCGAGATACATCTCTTTGTAGGCGCCGTTCAGATAAGGGAATTCGCCCGGCAATCCGTCGCCTAACAAGTAACGCGCGATCTCACCCGGCTCGTCGATTTCCGGCAGCGCCAGGCGCGGCAACTTCAATCCCGTCGGCGCGGTGCCGAGCTTGATGTTGCGCTTGATCTCCTCCCAGCGATCGAGCATCTGCTGGCCGAATTTCTTGTCGGTCCGCGCACGCTTCACTTCATCGAGCACGTGCTGGTTGTATTTCTCAACCGCTTCAACAACGCGTCCAAGTTTGCTCATCGTTTGCCTTTCCTCTTTTCCGCCACCGGGCGCGTCAGCAAATCGCACAATTCATCCACCCCACGATCACGATGACGTTTGGCGACGGTAGAGATTAACTTCTGCGCGCGCTTGTTCTGTTCAAGTCGCCGCTCGATTTCGCTCATCGCGGTCTTCGCGCGATCAAGATCACTCTTGTTCACGACGACTGTGTCCGCGAGATCGAGCATCACAATTTTCTGCAATTGCAGACGCGCTCCGTAATCGGGATTCATCACCAGCACGGTGTGATCGACAAG
>JBEEHR010000026.1:0-43786 GCA_041167505.1 Verrucomicrobiota bacterium | reverse complement strand
AACTCGGCTTCCACCGAAACGGGCGTGACCGTGAACGGGTCGGAGAAGTGATAGATGAAATGCTCGGTCTCTGCGTGTTTCCATTGCTCGGGATGAAGGGCGAGCGCCTTGGCGCCGAGCGGATTCGGATCGCGCTGGCTGAGGCGCGAGAATTCGACTTCGGGTAGCGCATTCAGGCCTGGAGTCGGCGTGAGCAATTGCGCGAAAACCGTCGAGCCGATGGAAACCGCCAGCAGAATCGCACCGAGAAAGATTTTCGAAGGAGAAAGCATACTCCCGCAAGGAGCTACTTGCGTGCGAGCATGGGTGTTTATCTCGGTTGAATTACACCCGTGAGCGCCGTCGTTGCGCGCCGCCACGGGAATACTTCACCGGCTTGCGTTTCGGCTCGATCTTAGTCAGGCCGGTGCCGCTTTTCACTTCCATGATCTGATCGCGGAGCAGGGCCGCGCGCTCGAACTCGAGGTTCGCGGAGGCGTTCTGCATCTCCTCCTCCAGTTCGCGCAACAACTCGGTGAGATTGAAATCGCCGCCGGCTTCCTGGATCACCGACGCCGCGATCTCTCGGCCGCGCAAAATGGTGTGCAAACTTTCCTGCACCGCGCGGCGCACGGTTGTGGGCGTGATCCCGTGTTTCTCGTTGTACTCCATCTGTTTCGTGCGCCGATAATCGGAGATCGAAATCAAGGCCTGCATGCTTTGCGTCACCGTGTCGGCGAAAAGCACCACTTCGCCGTTGATGTGCCGCGCGGCGCGACCAGCGGTCTGAATGAGCGAGGTCTGGCTTCGCAAGAAACCCTCCTTATCCGCATCGAGAATGCAGACGAGCGACACTTCCGGCAGATCGAGTCCTTCCCGGAGCAAATTGATTCCGACCAGGATGTCGAAGTCCGCCGCACGCAGGCCGCGCAAGATCTCCACGCGCTCGATCGTGTCGATGTCGCTGTGGAGGTAGCGCACTTTCAACCCGACATCGCGCAGGTAATCCGACAAATCTTCCGCCGTTCGTTTCGTCAGCGTGGTAACCAGGACGCGCTCCTGTTTCTCCACCCGTTGCCGGCAAAGCTCGATCGTTTCGTCGATCTGGTTCTTGAGCGGCTTGAGCGTGATCTTCGGATCGAGCAATCCAGTCGGTCGAATAATTTGCTCGACCACCAGCGGCGATCCCGGCGTGTGGACATCAAATTCTTCCGCCGGCTGATCCGTCCGGCAAACAATAGTTTTCCCATTCGGCGTTGGGCGTTCGGCGTTCGGCGTTGGGCGTTTTCCCTCCGCCCCCTCTCCCGCGACTAGGAACGGAACCGCTTCATCCTCGCCGATCCGCTCCCGTTTGTGCGGAAAGTATCCGTTGTTTCCGACCACACTGTTCTTGATCTCAAACTCCGCCGGGGTCGCGCTCACATACGCGATCTGGTTCGTCATGCCCATGAACTCCTTGAAATTCAGCGGCCGGTTATCGAGCGCACTCGGCAACCGGAAGCCGTATTCCACCAGGACCGTCTTGCGCGACTTGTCGCCTTCATACATTCCGCCGATCTGCGGGATCGTCGCGTGCGACTCGTCGATCACGAGCAGGTAATCCTTCGGGAAAAAATCGAGGAGCGTGAACGGCTTCGATCCGGGCATCCGGCCTGAGAGATGACGGGAATAATTCTCGATGCCATTGCAGAACCCCATCTCCTGTAACATTTCGAGATCGTATTCCGTGCGCATCTTCAGCCGCTGCGCCTCGAGCAACCGGCTTTGCGATTCCAACTCCACGATTCGGTGATCCAGCTCGTTGCGGATCGAGGAGAGCGCGCGATTCAGTTTGTCCGCCGGCGTTACGAATTGTTTCGCCGGATAAAAAGTGATCACGCTCAGTCCCTCGCGCGCGTGACCCGTCAGTGGATCGAATCGCGTGATCGCGTCCATTTCATCTCCGAAAAACTCCAGCCGAATCGCTTCCTCGTCCGCCGTGGCGGGATAGACTTCCACCACGTCGCCGCGCACCCGGAATTTGCCGCGCGCAAAATTCATGTCGTTGCGCTCGTAAAGCATGTCGACGAGCCGGCCGAGGACTGCTTCGCGGCTGATCTGCTGGCCCTTCTTCACCGTGAGCAGCATCCGCAGGTAATCTTCCGGCGAAGTCACGCCGTAGATGCACGACACGCTCGCGACCACGATCGTGTCTCGCCGGGAAAGGAGCGCGCTCGTGGCGGAGAGCCGGAGCCGCTCGATCTCTTCATTGATCGACGAATCCTTCTCGATGTAGGTGTCCGAGCGCGGGATGTAGGCTTCCGGCTGGTAGTAGTCGAAGTAGCTGACGAAATATTCGACCGCATTCCGCGGGAAGAACTGCTTGAACTCCGAGTAGAGCTGCGCGGCGAGCGTCTTGTTGTGCGAAATGATCAGCGCCGGCCGGTCAAGCTCCCGAATCACATTCGCCATCGTGAACGTCTTCCCGGAACCGGTGACCCCGAGCAGGGTCTGATGGCGATTACCGGCCTCGATCGCTTTCAACAGTTTCGCGATCGCCTGACTCTGGTCGCCCCGGGGTTTGTAGTTGGATTCGAGCTCGAAAGCCATCCGGCAAAGTAGCACATGGCCGATGGGCCGCTCCACCGGATGACATCCGCGTCATCAAGGGAGCGATGCTCGCTTTTAACTCGCCACGCCTTTGAGGCGCGTTACTAATTCCCCGCGACAGCGTATGAATCCCAATGGTTTTTTCGGCCAGCTCCGCCGGCGGAATGTTTACCGGGTCGTTGCCGCCTACGCGATCGTCGCGTGGCTCATCATCCAGGTCGCCACCCAGGTCTTTCCGGTCCTGGAAATTCCGAACTGGTGCGTCCGCCTGGTCATCGTGCTCCTCGCCCTCGGGTTTCCCGTCGCGGTGATGCTCGCCTGGGCTTACGAGCTGACGCCGGAAGGAATCAAGCGCACCGAAGCTGTCGTCCCTGCCAAATCGATCAAGCGAGAGACCGGGCGTCAACTGGATTTTCTGATTATCGCGGTGCTGCTCTGCGCCATCGCGTTTTTGGTTTACCAGCGACTTTACCCGGATGAGAAGACCGCCGGCAGTTCCGAGAAGAGCATTGCCGTTCTCCCGTTCGAAAATATGAGCGATGACAAGGAGAACGCGTTTTTTGCCGACGGCATCCAGGACGATATCCTCACGAGCCTGGCGAAGATTCGGGATCTGAAAGTCATCAGCCGCACGTCGGTGATGCCTTACCGCGGTGCCGCGAAAAACAATCTGCCGCAGATCGCGCGGGCGCTGGGAGTGGTGAACGTGCTCGAGGGAAGCGTGCGCCGCGGCGAAGGACGCGTCGTGGTCAGCGTGCAGTTGATCGATGCCATAAACGACCGGCATCTCTGGGCGAAACGCTACGACCGGCCGATGGCGGACTCGCTTGGTCTCCAGGGAGAACTGGCCTCCGAGATTGCTTCCGAGCTGCGGGCCACCCTGAGCCCGGAAGAGAAAGACCGGGTAGTCACCAAACCGACGGAGAACCCCGACGCTTACGTGCTTTACCTGAAAGCGCGCCCTTACGAATCGAATCCGGATCGATTGTTCGAGGATTTCAAGCTCGCGGAACGGCTTTACGCGGAGGCGATCCAGCACGACCCCGCCTTCGCACTGGCTTACGCGCGGCTCTCCGCCACGCTTGCCCGCATTTATCATTGGTTCGATCCGACCGATGAACGCAAGGCGGAGATCAAAAAGAACGTGGACAAGGCGCTGGCGTTGAAACCCGACCTTGGCGAAGGCCATCTCGCGCTCGGGCTTTATTATTATTGGACGGAGGCGAACTACGAAAAGGCGCTGGAGCAATTTCGGATCGCCTCGGCCGCGCTGCCGAACGACAGCGAGATCGCTTACATCTCCGCCGCGATCCGGCGCCGTCAGGGAAATTGGAAGGACAATCTGGAGCTGCTCAAGAAAAGCGAGGCGGTAGACCCGGGGAACGCGAACGTGGCGTCGGAAATCGCGTTCACCTACGCGTTCGTGCACGATTGGCGGCAGGCGGCGCAAAGGTACGATCGCGTGGTGGTGCTCGCCCCCGATTCGGCAAATTTCAAGATCAACCGCGCCTACATCGATCTTTACGAGAACGGGAAGACCGATGCGCTTAAAGCCGCGCTCGCGAAGATTCCCGCCGGCGTCGACCCATCAGGACTCGTAACCCGGGCGCGCTGGGACCTGGCGATGCTGGATCGCGATTTTACGGCGGCCGATCTCGCGATGGCTTCTTACCCCCTCGACGTCTTTCAATCCGATGGAATGCCGATGCCGAAGAGTTTTTTCCGCGGTTGCACGGCCCTGGCCCGCGGCGATACGAGCGCGGCCCAAACCCAGTTTGCCATGGCGCTGCCGGCGTTTGAATCGGCCGTCCGCGAAGCTCCGACGACAGGACTGCGGCACGCCAATCTCGGCCTCATTTATTCCTTCATGGGCCGGAAGGAGGATGCGATTCGGGAAGGACGCCGCGCCGTGGAACTGGAGCCTGACTCAAAAGACGCCCTGGTCGCTCCCTGGATGAAGGGTTTCCTGGCGATGATTTACGTGCGCATTGGCGATCTCGATTCGGCGTTGCCATTGCTCGAGCGCGGGCTCGCCTTGCCGTTTCCGGTCGATAACACGAATTGCTGCATCACCTACAACGATCTCCGGAAACGCTGGCAGTGGGATCCTGTGCGAAACGATCCGCGCTTCCAGAAATTGCTGGCCGGGCACTGATTCAGGAAACCCAAGGAGCGGCGGTTTACGAACCGCCGAGGAATTCAGACGGCGGTTTGTAAACCGCCGCTCCTTGATGCAACTCACTAAGCGCTGCACCAAGATTCTTCAGAACATCGCGCGGCAGTAGCGACTCTTCGCTTTCCCCGTTCTCGAAAATCGCGATCTCCGCGGCGCGACCGCAACTCCACGCGCCGATTCGCGCCGCGTCGTATAGCGAAAGACCCTGCCCAATCAATGCGGCGCACACTCCCGTGAGCACATCGCCCATGCCGCCCGTCGCCATACCAGGATTCCCCGTCGAGTTGTAGCTCAGCGGACGGCCTCGATCCGCGACGATTGTCCGCGCGCCCTTGAGCAGCAGCGTCACTGGAAACGAGTCGGTGAAATTCTTCGCGGTTCCCGCACGCGACATTTTTCCGGAATCGAAAAGCCGCTTCATTTCGCCGGGGTGCGGGGTGAGGAGACGCGGCCCGGCGCACCGCTTCAAAATCTCGACCTCATCGGCAAGGATGTTCAACCCATCGGCATCGACCACCATCGGGGCCGTGGCACGCTCGATCATTTTTAGAAGGTCTTTCGCCTCCGCTTTTCCCAGGCCCGGACCGAGCGCCCAGACATCCATCTTTTCCTCCAGCAAATCTCGATAAGAGCGGACCGCTTTCACCATCGCTTCTGCCGGGGCCGCTGCCGCCACGATCGGATAAATATCCCGCGGGACGAACAGTTCGACGAGCCCGGCCCCGCCCCGCAAGGCGCCTTCCGTGGTCATCAACGCGGCGCCGACAAATCCGGCCGAGCCCGCTACGACTCCGATCCGTCCGAATTCATTTTTGTAGGCGCTGAATTTCCGGCGCGGCAAAAGCCCGCGGAGCGAATGAGCACACGCGACAACGTCGTTGGCTGGCGATGGCGCGATGACGAGGTCGGTGAGCGGGACGATCTCGAAGCGGCCCACGAGATCGATCGCGCCATCGATCACGAGACCATGTTTGGCGAAGCCGATCGTGATCGTGCAATTGGCGGCCACGCAATCGGGATCGGCATCGCCCGTGTCGCCATCCAGGCCGGTCGGCAGATCGACGGCGAAGACGAACGCGCTCTGTTCGCGGCGAAGGCGATTAATCTCCTGGGCCGCGGTGCGCACCGGCTCGCGCAAGAGATGTTTCGCGCCGAGCCCCAGGAGGCCGTCGAGGACGATTAAAGGCCCTACTTCTGTCGGAACACTGAGGTCCCTCCCACATTCAGCCAGTTTTTTCCGCGTCAGCTCCGCGCAATCCTCCTCAGCAAAAATCAGCCGCAGATCGATCTCCCAGCCGGCCTGCTTCAAACACGCCGCAGCGACGAGCGCATCGCCGCCGTTATGACCTTTCCCGACAAAAACAATCGCCCGGCCTGACCGCGGGAAAAACTGCCGCACAGCCGCGGCCACGCCGGCGCCGGCGTGATCCATCAACTCTTCCACCTCGACGCCGCTCGCGAAGGCGGCTTCTTCCGCCGCCCGCATCGCCGCGGCGCTTACGATCGGCGATTCCAACTAATCCTCCGATTTCTTCTTCGACTTTTTCTTCCGGGGTTTGCTGCTCTCGCTCTTGTTATTCTTGCTGCTGCGATGAGTCCGCGCCGATTTCGACGATCGTTTCCGGCTGCGGCTGAAACTTTCCGCCGGCACGCGGACGAAATCGTTTCCGAGTGAGACGCTGCGCAGACTGGGCGTCAACGCTCGCACCGAGGCCGCAGGTTGCCGCCGAATTCCACGCGCGATCTGCTCCGCCAGTTTTTGCCGGTAGTCGCCGGTCAAAGCGAGCCGGCCTTCCGTGGGGTTGGTCAGGAACCCGCACTCCACCAGGACGGCCGGAATGGAGGTGCGCCGCAGCACATAAAACCCGCGGCGCCGAATTCCACGATTTTCGCTGGGAGCGCCGGCGACGACGTTGCGGTGAATGCTGGCGGCCAGCGAAGCACTGTCGCTGCTGTAATAATAAGTCTCGATGCCGTTGGCGCCGACGCGCGATGCGCAGTTGAAATGGATGGAAACGAAGTTCGCGCCCCGGTACGAATTCGCGATCGCGACCCGCGTGCCCAGGGGAATGAAGACGTCGCTGTCCCGTGTCATGATCACGCGGTAGCCCTCGGCTTGGAGAATCCGTTTCAGGCGCTGAGCGACATCGAGGCATTTATCTTTCTCGCTGATGCGCTGGCCGGGAACGCCACCCCGATCGAACCCGCCGTGGCCGGCGTCGATCACGATCGTGCGCGATTGCCCGAGGGCGGACGCGGCGAACGCGAGCAATCCGGCGAAGGCTGAAATAAGAATAGAGCGAGACCGATTCATGAAAAAGAGCTGGCGATAATTTCTAATCGTCCGCCGACTTGGCCGGCGGACGCTCGGACAACTTCGGCGCGGGACTGCGCTTCGACTGGGCGATTGGGACATCAAGCATTCCGCCACTCACCGCGATACTGCCATCGGACGTGTGCCGCAAACGCGGACGCGTCTTCGTCTCGAGAAAAGTTGAGTGCGCGAGAAGTTCCCCATTGAGCCCTACGTGGGAATAAGCCCAATTTCGCGGCGCAGCGCAATGGAGAACATGAAGCTGATTGGCGCGGTCGACCTCGGCCTGCGGATCTTCGTTCGAGATGCTCCGGCCTAACGAGTAGGTGGTGTAAACGACGCCGCTGTTTTTGTTTTCCACGCGCACGTAAAGCGAGGTGTGATCCAGGAAGCGGTTCGACAGGAGCGAATACGTGCGCACCTCGCCCCCGCCCGGCATTCCCTCGGGCACGCCGACGGTCTTTTGCCAGATCGGCCGCGCGTCGGTCACCTGGAAAACTTTCGTCGCGGAATAAAAGAATTTGTTCAGGTCGGGGAAATAGACGTTGGCGCGAACATGATAGGCGCCGAAATCGTGGACGGGAAAAAGCGAGGTGAGATTGATTTTCCGCGTCACGGTTTTACCGGCCTCGATGTGAAGCGCGGGCTCGGCTACGGCTTGTCGCAGCGGCGCCAAGAGACGGCTTTCGCCGGCGTTAATCTCGAAGCCGAACCAGTGATGCCCGCTATCGTCCTGCAGATCGATGTCGCGTCCGGAATTGTTCGCGATCTTGACGGTGGCCAGGATCGGCTCGTGTGCGATGTACTGGAGACGCTTGAAGCTCAGTTCCACCTGGATTTGGGCCTGGGCCGTGGCCGCCACGAAGAGGAAACTGGCGAGCTGAATCCTGAACCTCATCATTCGACGCGAAGGATAACGCATCTTGTCGGGCGTGGGAAGATTCATGGAGCGCGCATCTTTTCTGGGGAGCGCAGGCTGCCAGCCTGCCCGTCTCGGCAGCTTGCCGAGACGCTTTCCGTTGAATTCGAATCGCGCGACGGTTCGGCAGATGTGGCCGGAAAGCTGCCGGCTTATTGCGGAGCGGTTAAGGGCGGCGGGAACAGATTCAGCAGTTTCGTGGGATCGGCGCGGACGGCTTGCAATTGTTCGCTGTAATAGATGCGCACGATGTAGCCGAGATATTTGCGGTGGCCCGCCTCGCCCGGCGTTGCCGCATCCTTTTTCGTGGGCGTCTTCTTTTTCGAATTCCCAGGCGGCGTGACCGACGCCGCAGCCGCGGCGAGGTCGGCTTCCGAAGAGGTCTTGTTCTTGGAACGGAGGTAGGTCACCGCGAGGATTTCGGGATTCGTTTCCTTCCAATCGTGATGCGGCGTGAGCCATTCGTAACTAACATCCGCGTCCGTCAGGACGACTTCCTTGTTATCCACCGTGTCGTAGAAGAAGACCTGGATCTTCACTTTGGTGTGATCGATCGGCGCGTTCGGGCGGGCTTTGACGCTGATCTTCAGCTTCATGTTGGTTTCTGCCTCCGCATCCGGAGTATCGGACGCAGCCACTTCCGTGATGCCGAAACTCGAACCATCGGGAATGCCTTCTGCGTCGTTCCGGGTAGTGCCGGCATCGAGCGGCGAAGTGCCGGCGAGGCCCGGGCCAGTCGTCGTAGTTGTGGGGGCGATGGGCGCGGGCGGTGTCGCGCCCGTTTTCAATTTCATGTCCGCCAATTCGTAGAGCGGCCCGGCGGAGGGCCCGATCTCCGCGATCTTTTTCCAAGTCTCGTTGGAGCGGTCGTAGAGCTGAATCGATTCGTAAATCATCGCCATCTCGGCCAGGACATTCGCGTTCTTGGGATCACGCTGGGCGGCGTCCTGCAAACGGGCGAGCGCGTTGGTGGTGTCGCCTTTGTCGCGCAGCTCGGTCGCTTCCTTCAGAAGCTTCTCCGCGATGGAAAGGGCTGCGGAGCTGGGAGTGGTTTGCGCCGTCGTCGTGGCAGGGGTCGTCGTCGCAGGACCAGGCTCTGTCTTTTCGGCGACCGCAGGAGCGCTGGGCGCGGGGGTGGCCGCCGGAGCCGCTGGTTTCGGATGAGCCGCGACATAATCGGCGCGCCATTTCTTGGCATAAAAAACCCCGAGGCCGGCGAACTCCGCCGCGGCAAAGGCCACCACGAGCCAGATCGCGATCCGTAACATCTTGTCCGGTGGCGGGGTGGGCGAAATCAAGTCTTCTGCATCCATATCGTGGTCCGGGGAATTATGCCTTGGATTACTCCCGGCGCAAAACCGTTCAATCTTCTTTCCTGCTCATGCTCGTGATCGTGATCGAAACCAGCGCTGGAAGATCGATCACGAGCACGATTACGAAGGAGGGAGAGAGAGCCTATCGCGAGATATCGGCCTGGCTCAGGAGTTCGAATCCTTCGCCGAGCAGGACTGATGTCGCGCAGTCTGTGTCATCGACATGCAGGGCGAGAGCGGCAAAACCGCGCGGATGGGTCAGGAGCGGATAGGTGAAGTGCACATTCACCTCCGCCATGAGCAGCGCGGCCAGCAACTTCGCCAGTTGCGTCGCCACCTCGCGCAATTCCACCACCACCATCGAGCAGACGCCGTAAGCAACATTGTACTGCTTGAATAATTCTTCCACCTCCTCCGGATCGCTCACCATAATCCGGGCGATGGCGGAATCGGTCGATTCCGAGATGCTCATCGCGATCACGTGGGTGTTGTGGGTGTGGAGCAGTTTCACTACCTCCATCATCGCGCCCACCTTGTTCGGCAAAAAGATCGAGAACTGCTTGACGAGCGGGCCGTCAATTTTCGAAGTGGTCTGCGGCAATTCGACATCCATGAAGCGGGTGCGCCGCGAGCCGATCCATCCGGCTGAGACGCGCGAAAGTATGGCATGGCCCCGGTTTTTTATGCAAATGAATTAGTCGAAACGTCGGCGCCGACGAATAGGTCCCATAAGACCTATAGGTCGAATAGGACGCAGGGGGAGAAACGTGCTAAACAGTCGGCAACCGACAATGGACGACGAAAATAGTCTCATAGCGCAACGGCGCGAAAAACTGGAAGCGCTCCAGGCGCAGGGAGCAAATCCGTTTGGGCGCGCCTTTGAGACTTCCGGCACCGTCGCGGAAGTGCGCGAAAAATTTGCTGAAGGCGCAACCCTCCGTGCCGCCGGCCGGATCATGGCTCACCGGGACATGGGGAAAAGCCATTTCGTCGACCTGCGCGACTCGACCGGGCGGATCCAGGTTTACATCCACGCGAAAGAGGTCGGCCCCGAAGTGATCGAGTTCTTCAAGCTTGTTGATCTTGGTGATTTCATCGGCGTGGAAGGCGATTGTTTCCTCACCAAGACGGGCGAGCCGACGCTGAAGGTCCACAAGCTCGAGCTGCTCGGGAAATCGTTGCGGCCGCTTCCGGAAAAATGGCACGGGCTCCAGGACGTCGAGGCGCGGTATCGCCAGCGTTATCTGGATCTCGTAACGAACGACCATTCGCGTGCCGTGTTCGAAAAACGGATCACGATCGTCCGCGAGATCCGGCGGTTCATGGAAGCGAAAGGCTTCCTGGAAGTGGAAACGCCGATGCTGCAAGCCGTGGCCGGCGGCGCGGCCGCGGAACCGTTCCGCACCCATCACAAGGCGCTCGGCCTCGAGCTTTTTCTCCGGATCGCGCCGGAACTTTATCTCAAACGCCTGCTCGTCGGAGGCTTTAACAAAGTGTTCGAGTTGAACCGGAATTTCCGGAACGAAGGCATCTCCCGGAAACACAATCCGGAGTTCACCATGCTCGAAGGTTATTGGGCCTACGCCGATTTCGAGAAGATCGCGGACCTGGTCGAAGAGATGATTTGCCACTTGGCGGAAACCCTGCGCGCCTTGGAGGGCGAAGCTCCTGCGACGCCGGGCGCCGAACCAAAGGCTCGCTCGCCCCTCCAGATCGAGCATAAGGACGCGGAAGGAAACGTGACGCGCACGCTTAACCTCAGCCGCCCGTGGCGGCGGGCGCGGTACCGCGATCTGATCCGTGAGATCGATCCCGAGTGGTTCAATTACACAACGGAAAAGCGACGCGAACGCTGCGACGAACTGGGCATCGAGATCAATCCCCGGATGGCGGACTACGAAGTGACGCAGCAGGTATTCGAAAAGATGGTCGAAGAAAAAACGTTCGACCCGCTCTTCGTGACGCATTGCCCGAAGGAGCTGGTGCCGCTGGCGAAACAGAACGCCGAGGACGATTCGCTCGTGGATGTTTACGAGCTGATCATCAACGGCCAGGAAATTTCGCCCGGTTACACGGAGCTGAACGACCCGACCGTCCAACGGCAACGCTTGCTCGAGCAGGCCGGCGAAGAAACCCAAAAGCTCGACGAAGAATTTCTGCTCGCACTCGAACACGGAATGCCCTCGGCGGGCGGATTCGGCTTGGGCATCGACCGGCTGGTGATGCTGCTGACAGGCGCGGAATCAATCCGCGACGTGATTCTATTTCCGCTGCTCAAGCCGAAACGCTAAAATTGCGTTCCAATTCCTGCTCTTGCTCATGATCATGATCCTGATCTCGCGAGAAGGGTCGCCGCTCACAGGATCAAGAGCACGATCATGATCATGAGCAGGAAAATTCAGATGCCGCGCTCGGCGACCCACTGGACGGCGAAGCGCGCCACCTGCCGAGCGTTCTCGAGATTCAGCTTCTCTTTGATGTGGGTTCGATGCGTCTCGACCGTCTTCGGGCTAAGGTTCAGCGTCTTGGCGATTGCCTTCACTTCCTTGCCCGCTCCGATCATCTCCAGCACTTCCAACTCGCGGTCGCTCAATCGATCGGTGATCTCCTCATCAGGCGCGACGCGATTGACCACCACTTTCGAAATCACCTGGCTCGCCATCTTCGGGCTGAGATAGGTGCGACCATCCATCACTTCGCGGACCGCCTCGAGCACACTGCCGAGCGCTTCCTGTTTGGTGACGTAACCACGCGCGCCGGCTCGCAACGAGCGCACCGCGTAAAGCGATTCGTCGTGCATGGAAAGAATCAGCACCGGAATGTGCGGGAATTCGGCGACGATCATTTTCGTCAGCTCGATCCCGTTCGTTCCTTTTAATCCCAGGTCTGCGATCACCAGGTGCGGTTTCGTTTTGCGGATGACGTCCATCCCTTCGCCGGCGCTGCCCGCTTCGCCGCAAACCGCGAAGCCGTCATCGGAAGTGAGCAACTGGATCAAGCCATGCCGGAAGAGCGGATGATCGTCCACGACCACGATCCGGATCGACTCCGGCAAAGCGCACTTCGGGTTCGCGACTGGACCTGTGCCGAGCGCATTGGTCGATTTCACGTCCGGCTCGATGGCCTGCCGGCGCGCCTCTTTCGCACTCGGTCCGGACGTCGGCTTTTTCTTTGCCGAGCGCGGACGCTTGGAGATCTCCAGCTTAGTGGCCATCTTCATTAGAAATCGCGGCGGCGGTGGGCTTCGCTCGCATCATAATGCGACCCAAATTAAGAAACAGCTCACCGTTTCGTCGGGATCACGCAGGTAATATCGGTGCCGCCCGTGCGGCGTCGCTGAATCTTCAATTCACCGCCGAGGGCGTTCGCCCGGTAGCGCATCATGTGGAGGCCGAGCCCCTTTCCGCGCTTCCGCGGAGAAAAACCCTTTCCGTCGTCCTGCACGCTGATGCAGGTGTGGGTGTCGTTGCGGTCCAGCGTCACCAACACATTCTTCGCCCCGGAATGCTTCACGGCGTTGGTGACTGCTTCTTGCGCGATCCGGTAGAGGTGGAGGGCCACCGTGTCGTCGGGCACCTGGACTCCGCGCGCGATCTTGACGTGACAGTTTATTCCGCTGTTATCGCAAGCGCCCGCGGCGAGGTCGCGCAAGGCATTCTTCAAACCAGACGCGGTCAGTTCGATCGCCTGCAATCCCCCCGCCAGTTTTCGGGCAAGCACTACGTTGCGGTTCACCGTTTGCGCGGATTCTTCCAGCGTCTTCGCGGCCGCGGCACTGTCAGGGGCTATCCGCTGCGCAGTCGATTTCAGGAACAATGCTGTCGCCGTTAGTTCCTGGCAAACCATGTCATGGAGATCCTCGCCGATCCGCCGTTTCTCCCGCTCGCTGATTTCGAGCAGCTCGCGTTCGAGCTGCTGGCGGTCCGCCATGGTCCGCTCCAGTTCGTTATTCGTGGCCAATAATTCGCGCGTCCGCTCGACGACCCGCTGCTCCATCTCATCACGGGCATGGGCCAGCTCATCCTCCGCTCGCCGCTGGTCCGTGGCGTCACGGGCGACCTTCGCGAAGCCCCGCGGTTTCCCGTTCTCGTCGTCGAGCCGCATGAGGACGCCGTCCGCCCAAAACCGGGAGCCATCTTTGCGCAGATGAAAACGGCGATCGAGGGCGCGGCCCTCTTTCAAAGCCGTGCTGATCTCTTTCTCTACCTCGCCCTTCAGGCGGTCTTCCGGCGTAAAAATCATCGCGCCGCTCTGCCCGATGGCTTCCTTGTGACTCCAGCCAAAAATCCGCTCAGCCCCAACGTTCCAAAACGTGATGACGTTCCCGGGGTCGAGCAAAAACATCGCGTAATCCCGCGCACCCTCCACGAGGAGCCGAAAACGTTCCTGGCTCTCTCCAAGCGCCCGCTCGGATTTTTTCCGCTCTGTAATATCGCGCGTTGAGCCCGCCACCATTTCCACCGTCCCGTCAGCGGCGAGCACCGGGCGAAAAATATATTCATAATAGCCGTCTATTCCCATCGGGCTTGTGAAGGGCGTTTCGTCCTGCACGATTTCCTTCGCTGTGAAGACATGCTCGATCTGCCGCTGGAGCTGTCCGGCCAGGTCCGCCGGATAATTCAAGTCGAAGAAATTCTTCCCCACCATCGCCTCCGGCGTCAGGCCCAATAATTTAGCGAGGGCCTGATTGGCAAAAATGAACCGGCCTTTGCGATCGAAGATGTAAGCGAAATCCGCGATTGAGGAGAGCGTAATCTCATAAAGTCGCGCCTGGCGTTCGAGCGGTGTTTGGGGAAGAGGCCCACCGCCAGCCTGGCGCCGTTTACCTGATTGGGTGTCTGCTTTACGGGCCACAATTGCAATGTGCTTAAGATCCGACACGGAGTCGAGAAACAGCCGCCAGCGTTTCTTCGCGCCAGAACCCAGGGCCGGATGTTTTCTGAGATACCGTGCCGGGTTTTTCGTAGGACGAACGACAGTCTTATCTGGACGCGCTCGCCAATCACATTCGGGAACGCCTCAAGGCGAAGAAATTCTGTGTCGCGTTTGAGCAGCAGCTCGAACGCGTCTGGCCCCGTGATAGTGTGGGCGACGAACGCAAGGAACTCATCAGGGCTTTCGCCGAAGCGAATGGCTGGGAAGCCACTGTTCACGATCCTGGAATTCGCGTGACGTTCAGAGAAAAGGGAAAGGCGCGGAAACGATGATGGCCGCGAACCCACCGGACCCGTGGCGAGCTCAAATCGAGAAGATCCGAACCGACATTGAGCGCACAGGCGAATCCGTCCTCGCGCAGGGGGAGCTGCGCCGGCTCTGCCCGGAACTAGCCACGAACGCCCAGTGGGAACAAATTGCGAATATTGCGATAACCGAGAGGTGGGCTTTTACGTTTTTCCCCAACGGCGATGTGCGCTTTGAGAAACTTTGAACCGGAAGTCCGCGTGGTCTGGTTAGCAATTGCGAACGGTTGGTCCACGTTTCGCGGATAGATTCACCGACAATAAAGGCCAAGTTGAAAACTCAACTCGAAAAGATCCGCGGCGAGATTCGCGACACGGGCGAGAGCCTCTTTTCCTGCGAACGGTTGCACCTTCTTTTCCCGGAGACGTTGGCCAGCGGTCACTGGGACGCCATCTCGAAGATGGCGATGACTGAAGGGTGGAGTTTTACTTTCCTCCCGAATGGCAGCGTGAGCTTCGCCCGGCTTTGACTTTCGTGATCACGCGCAAGCGTCCCTGAAGACGGCTGCATTAAAGTGTCGCCGAAACCCTGATAGCCGGCCTGCTAACACTTGTTCGGTCCTTTGAGCGGACGCGCACGATCCATGACGTGAGGTCGTCAAGGGGCAGAAAGTTGATGATGCGCTCGGCAGGGATTTTCGCTTTCAAGGCGGCCGCGAGACTCAACTCCATGTAAGCAAGCTGATCGGGATGGTGAGCGTCGGTGCCGAGGGAGATTCGCACGCCTTCCTTCCGGGCCAGTTTAAGAAGCGAAACGCGCAAGTCCTGCCGGCTCGGATCGCCATCGATCTCGACCGCTTTATCGAGCCGCGCGGCCTCCGCGAAAACTTTGCTCCAATCGCAATGAAGACCTACCCGGTAGTTATAGATCCGGGTCTGGGGATGTCCGAGTATTTGAATGTCGGGATTCCGCAGGGCCGCAATGTATCTGGTCGTTTGATCTTCCTTTCGCCTGAGCGCGGAATGAAAACAGCCCAGAACCAAATCAAGTTGCTCTAGAGATTTCGTTTCCATGTCGCTCTTCCCGTCCGGCGACAGATTCAATTCCGCTGAGCGCAAAACGGTGAACTCGCGACCCTGTTTGGCCAGTTGTCTGTTCAGGGCAATGATCTCGCGGCCCTGTTTAGCCAACCGTTTCTCATCCAGACCGCCGGCTATTTTCAATCCCTTCGTGTGATCGGTAATTGCGATGTAGCGGTAATTGCGCTCCATCCCGCCGGCCGCCATTTCCGCCAGAGAGGAAGACCCGTCACTCCATTCGCTGTGCATCTGGAGGTCGCCCTTTAGTTGCGAGCTCCAACTCGGATTCTTCGCGAGCGCTTTTTTGGCTTGAGCAAGCGTGAGAAATTCCCGGCGGATGGACGGCGGTCTCATCTTCTTTGGCGGCCGCTCCAGCCACGCAGTCACGTGCCGCGCGAGCGCCGGGCCAATTCCAGCCAGCTCCTCCAAAGGCCTCCCTGCGGCAAATAATTCGCCCGCTTCCACCGGCCACATAAGAGCCGCGCGCGCCGCGCGCCGGAAAGCCCTGCCCCAATGATATTGCGCAGTTTTCGCTTCTCGCGCCAGCAACTCCGCTATCGCGGCGTTATCCATTTAGCTGGTCCCCGATAATAGGTCCGGCGGCTCAGCGTCAATCGGATGAACGCGCGGTACCGTCTTCCAGCAACTCGCACTCCGATTGATCCACCGGATCGCTTCCAGGATCTTTATGTCGGACACGCTTTTTTTCTCCCAACGCTCGGCCAGCTCCCGAACTTCCTCCCACGCCGCGTGCTTTTCCGCGAAGAGCTCGCTCGCGATCTTAATCTCACGAACGATCGCCCGATCCACAAAGCTTCCCGTCTCGCGATTCTGCCGCTGCAGTTGCGTGATGGTGGCTTCCCGACCACCTCCCCAGTCCATACGTTGATTTGCTACTTCGCTACATCGCCGCGGTCGCCCTGGCCTTTTTTGACCTTCGTCTTCGCCGTCCGTTTGCGGTCGGCGGCGAGCGATCGGCCTACGCTGACCTGTTTCTTGAACTGTCCCTCCTTGTTGCGCCGCGCATAACGCCGATCGCCTTTGCTCGGTTCAACGACTGCCCGTTTGCTTGTTTTGCTCTTTTTCCTGGTAGGCATATTCGACAAATCGTGTGAGCGAGAAAAAATGGTCTGATCAATCGCTGCGCCCGGACGAGTTCGCTTCCCCGCTGGCTTCGCTCAGATTTTTTTCCACTCGCGCGAGGGTCTCGTTCAGGGCTGCGGTCTTTTGCGCCAAACCCTGCAGCAGTCCCCGGATATTCTCTGAGCCGGGCTCCGTATCCTGTCTCGATTCGGTATTGTCCTTATTCGCCATGCCATAGACGAAATCCATTTGCGCGGGCTCTCGCAATCGGGAGCTAGCCGGAACGCACAACCGGAAAACTTCCTAGGCGGTTAGGAAAGATTACTAAGCGCTGATCCGGCCCGATCACTCACAACTATCGTTAGGGATATGACAGGCATGGGTTAAATTGCCGGTCCACGCTTCCAAACGGGCGCCTTATGAATTCAATCCCTCTCGCCCGCGCCTCCCACGTCACCCTGGAAATTCCGTCGCCGGAGAAGGCTACCGCGCGGGATTACGAGCGCGCGTACGCGGGAAAGGTGATGATTATCCAGCGGGACGACGATGCTCCTCTGGTCACGGGCGATTTCTTCCAGCTCGACGGAGTAGGTACTCACCCGACCGGTCTTATCGTGACGGGACTGTTCGAGAACGGCCGGCGCAGCCACATGATGGCCACTGCAGTACGGGTCGCCAACCGAGCGGAGATTGAATGGCGAGCGGGTAGGAATTAGCGGGCGACTATGAAGCTCCGGTATTTCCTCATCTTTGAATCACTGGCGGTTACGATGCTCCTCGGCTCCCTGTGGGGCGGCGTGGTCACGCATTTTAGCTCCGAGACGTACGCCCAGTTTTTCCGGCTCCTGCCCATCGCGCCGGCGATCGTGGTCGCGATCCTGCCGATCCTGTATTTCGCTCTGCCAGCCCGTTTTCCGCGCGAGCGATCCTAAGGAAGTCCCGCCAGTCGGATCGGATCTTGTCGCGCGGCGTGCGCCCGTTCGGCTTCTCCAAGGCCGGCAAACCTTGTTCGCGAAAACGCCGATGAATCCGATTCAAGATGCGAATGGGAACACCGAGCACATACAGGGCAAGAATCGAAAAATACACCGCAGTCGTCCGGTAACGCCCGTGCGTTTCAAACGCGCGCGGATCGCTGACCACCTCTCCGCGGAGCTGCACCATCCGCCCCTCTCTCCGCAGACGGCGATAGATTTCCGCGTCCTCCAGAATCGGGACGTCAGGATAACCGCGCACCTGGCGAAACACCGTTCGCCGGCAGAAAATTCCGTGGTCGCCCAGGGAAAAGCCAAAAACATTCACCCCAAGGTTCCCCAGCGAATCGCTCACGCGATAGATCAATTCAGGACGCGGAAAGCGAAGACGAAAACAACCGCCAACCATCCGCGGATTGTTCAGCGCCTCTTGGATTTGCGCGATCGAGTGAGAGGGAGCTTCCAGGTCGGCATGCATGAACCAGAGAACTTCTCCGCGCGCGACCGCTGCGCCGGCATTCATCTGTGACGCCCGGCCGCGCCGTGCCGAGATCACGCAGTCCGCGAGCGGTTCCGCGAGCGACCATGTTCCATCGGCGCTTCCGCCATCGACGACGATAATCTCCAGATCAGGCCCCAGGTTTCGCAGCTGGCGCAGAGAGGCCTCGATCAGTTCCGCCTCATTCAGGACCGGAACGATGATCGAGACAAACGGGGTGCTGGAATTCATCGAAAGCGAATCATCCTAATTCGAAAACTCGAAAGGTGTAGCGGCGGGTGTCTCCACCCGCACAATTTCTGAAGATTGCGGCTGGAGACAGCCGCCTCTACACCGCGGCCCCGTTGCCGTTAAAAGCTGTGGCCGAATTCATGCGTTCCAGGACTCGCTCCAGAGTGGTCAGGTCCACTGGCTTCGCGAAGTACATGTCGAATCCCGCGTCGTGTCCGCGTTGTTGATCGGCGGCGGTAAAGTAGGCGCTCACGGCGATCGCGGTCATGTTCGGCGTACGTTGCCGCGCCTCCGCGATAAAGTCGTATCCGTTCCGGTCCGGAAGGCCGATGTCGCTGAGAACAACGTCCACTTCATTGTCGTCGAGAAAGCGGAGACCGCCGGCCACGCAATCGCTCGTCGAAACGGTATGCCCCCAACTCCGAAGAATCGCGGCGAACGCTTTCCGAGTATCGAGATGGTCCTCGACGAGAAGGATAGAACACATGGCGTGCGGCCGGCGAGTTCGCGCCGCCGGCTCTACTCTTCCTTCGGCAGTCGAACGCTCGCTGGTCGGGTCTTTCCTGATGCGACGGTAGGGATTTTTCTGAGTCGCGATAACTCTTTCGAGGGAGCGCGCCCTAACCTCCACAACTCTGTGGGCTTGCTCTCCAGCGGCACCCTCACCTATTCGTGATCGTTCACCAAGAGCATGCGCGCGGCAAAGTTCGCACCGCCGTATCTATTTTCGGAACACCGCGAACCATGAGCGATTCAAAACCCGAACACGCCAATCGGCCGGCTGCCGAACAATCCAGCGCCGAGCACGCTCATGAGGCTCTCGTCGCCAGGCTTGCCCGCCTTGAAAGCAACCCGACCCGGGTCCGAGCGCCGCAGTCACTGCAACCGACACCGGAAGCTGCCAGAACGCGGGTGAGCCGGCTGCGCAAGAAGCGCCTGCTCATTCAACGATCCCAGCGCGCCCAGCCCTCGCCGCAAACGATTCCTCACGTGCGCGATCCCCTGGCGCCGTGACCCGAATAAAATCGCCGGGCCTCAGCCGTTCGAACTCCCAAACACTTCGGGCCAACGGTCCGCGAGGCAGGTCCGAACTTCGGCCGCGACACGCCAGTGCTCGGAATATTCAAGGTTGTCGATCACCATCAGGCCCATGACCTGGCGCATCTCGTCCGTCGGTTCGGCGTAATTGAGATTCGATTCGCCGATGGCGAAGGCGAAGGCCTCCTCCACGGGAATCACGAGCCGGTAACGCGTGTCCTGGGGTGGCATGACAATCTTTCGCATCATAAGAGAAACGCAGCCGAGGAGCTAAAAGGATTGGAGTATCGCGAGCCGATATGGCGGCGATTAGCTGGGCAACGAACCGGGAGCAATTCTAGTTGGTCCAAATGCTCGCTTCTCGCGTTCCGCGCGTGGCAGGTCTCGAAGCCGCTGACGCATTGCCCTGGTAAAACCAATCGTTGGGCACCGAGGGACATCCGGGCGTGGGGCAATGCACCGAATAAGTCCCGCCCGCTTCCAAGGCGACTTCGATTTGCCGCCCCGTTATGGTGCGATCGCACAAAACACAGACGCGGTGATCATCGAGCGAATGCCACTTTCGCCGGGCATCGGCGGCCTGAATGATCTCGAGTTTTTCTTCCGGTAGAAGTTTGGAATTCATTTTGAGGAACCGACGAATTAAATCCGTTCAAGTCGGATTTTGAAATCGGTGGACAGGCTGAAGCGCACATCAGGTAAACCCCTAACCCGGCCCGAAGTTTCCCGAAACGAGCCGCCGCTACGAGGGGCGTGCTCATCGGGATTTTGCTTAGCGACCAATAGTCCGGGGCGCTGATGGCCGAGCGCGATCTCGATTCCGAATCAATGTCACTATGGCGATATTCCCGGAAATCCTTCCCCAACTCGACGGCGCGGATACTTCTTTTATCTGCGATGAAATGCTGATGCAGGAAATCACCCAGCGGCGGCAGCAGGCGTTGAAGGAACTTTATTCGCGCTATGCCCGGTCATTGCGGGCGTTGATCGGCAGCGTGGTGCACGAGGAATCGGAAGCGGACGATGTGCTCCAGGAATCGTTTCTTCAAATTTGGCGGGAAGCGCACCATTACTCCCCGAAAGCGGGGAAGCCGCTCGGCTGGGTGATCACGATCGCGCGACGGCGGGCGATCGATCGCGTGCGGCGGCGGGACAGTTACCGCCGCGCGAAACAACGTTTCGAGGACGAGATCAAGCCGCAGGCGCAAACAATCCGAAGCAACGGGACCGAATCCGAAGTTTCGCAAAGCGATCTGCGCCGCTTTCTCGGCCGGCAAATGAAGACGTTGCCGAAAGTGCAACGCGAAGCCGTCGAGCTGGCATTTTTCAGCGGACTCAGCCAGCGCGAGATCGCCGCAACCACGAACACGCCGCTGGGCACGGTGAAGACGCGGTTGCAGCTCGGCCTGCGGAAACTGACGCAGTGCGTGCGGCCGCTGCGCCATAAGATTTAGCGCGGTTTCCACTGCGCTCCGATGGTTGGGAGCGCCGGAGTTCCGATAGGGTTTTCGGGATCGGGACTCCGGCAGCGCGCTGCCTTCTCTTGCTCTTGCTCTTGCTCTTACTCTTCCCGTCTGGTTCCGCGCGTCCCTGAAGAGCAAGAGCAAGAGCAAGAGCAAGAGCAAGAGCAAGAGTAAGAGAAAGGGGGGAAAAGATGCCGACGCAGTCAGACCAAATCGCACGCGTCGGCTGGCATCCAATGGGCATCGCGACCTTCCCACTTTACGTTGCAACCGATCGGGTTCGTTACCGGCTCACTGATCGCCTTCCCGGCGAGATGTTCTTCCAAGGCACGATCGAGATCGTGCGTCCCGGCGCGATCCGCTTGACGAGGATTATCGACGGCGCGGCCGGTGTAGATGAGCCGCCGGTCGCGATCGAAGGCATAAAAGTGCGGCGTGCGGAGCGCGCCATAAGACCGCGCGATCTCCTGGTTCGCGTCGTGAAGATAAATCCATGGGAACTTTTCTTGGCGCATTCTCGTTACCATGTGCGCGAAATCATCCTCGGCGTAGGTGTTCGGGCTGTTCGAATTGATGGCGACGAAGCGCACCCCGCGCGGCGCGAACTTCTCCACCGTGCGCCGCGTCGATTCATCCGAGCCGGTCACGTAAGGGCAGTGATTGCAGGTGAAGAACACCACCAGCACCGGATCGCTGACGAAATCATCGAGCGCATACGTTTTTCCATCCGTCGCGGGGAGACGAAAGTCCGGCGCGCGCCCGCCGATTTGCAGGGTAAAGCTCATGCCATTTCTTAGCGCCGCGAAGAGCGAATGCAAACCGCCTCGCGCATGCTAGGGTTCCGGCATGGATACGCCCAAGATCACTGCCTACCTCAAGACCACCTGCGGCTGGAGCGCCGGCGTTCGCGCCGTGCTCGCCAAATACAATCTTCCCTACACCGAGAAAGACATCATCCAGAACCCGGCCTTCCGCTGGGAGATGGAAACCAAGACCGGCCAGCCGCTTTCACCCTGCGTCGAGATCAACGAAAAGATGCTTGCCGATGTGAGCGGCGACGAGGTCGAGGAATACCTGGTCGGGAACAATCTGGTCCAGGTGAATCCCGCGGATGCCGGGGTGCCGACCAACGCCCCTTGCGCGCACGAACAGCACGATAGTGCCGTTCAGATGCGACTGTGAGCGGACGTTGAAGGGTTACAGCGTTGAACAGTTGAAGCGTTGCATGGCTCTAACGCTGCAACCCTTCAACGCTCCAACGCTTAACCTTCCTCAACGATGAAGCTTCTCGCCCGCGCGCCGGCCCGAAAAAAAGGCCCACGCAAATTCAGGCTTCCGTGGAAGCTCGCGATTCTCGCGCTGCCGGTCGTGGCAGTTTTCGCGGTCCTTTTGTTCTATGCGGTCTGGGCGCAAACCTACGACCTGAAGAAGGTCGACGACATGCCGGAGCGCAACACCGTCTTCGACGTGGATGGCAAAATCTACAGCCGTCTCGCCGGCGCGAACCGTGTCCGGGTCGCGCTAAACGAAGTGTCGCCCTTTTTCGTCGATGCTCTCCTGGCGCGCGAAGACACACGGTTCTTCGAGCACGGGGGGATCGACTGGCGCGGCATCGCGCGGGCGCTTTACCGCGACGTGATGAGCGCTTCGACAAAAGAAGGCGCGAGCAGCATTACCCAGCAACTCGCTCGCAACAGTCTTCCCCTCGGCGGGCGCACCCTCAGCCGGAAAATCCTGGAAGCGATGGTAGCGCTGCGGATCGAGAAGGATTTCACCAAGCAACAGATCCTCGAGCTCTACATTAACCGGATTTATTTCGGCGCCGGCTGTTACGGCGTGCAAACGGCGTCGCTCGCTTATTTCGGGAAGGACGCCGCGAAGCTGAATCTATCGGAGGCCGCGATCCTGGCCGGGTTAATTCGCAGCCCGAATCGTTTTTCGCCGCTGCGAAATCCGGAAGGCGCGGCGATCCAGCGCGACACGGTGCTCGATCGTCTCGTCGAGCTGAAGAAGATCAGCGCCGCGCAGGCGCAGGAAGCGAAAGCGACGAAAGTGACATCGCATCCGAAACGGATGCCGCTCATCCAGGAGAACTACGCGATGGACGCAGTCCAGCGCGACCTGAACCTGTTGCTCACGCCCGACCAGATCGATCAGGGCGGCCTTTTCATTTACACCACGCTCGATCCCACGGTGCAGAACACCGCGACCCAGGCGGTCGAAACGCAACTGAGCAAGATCGAGCACCAATCGGGTTTCAAGCATCCGGTGAGGGCGACCTACCGGCCGCCGGCGGAAGGCGAAGATTCGTCGATGCCGTACTTGCAGGGCGCGCTCGTCGCGATCGATAACGAGAGCGGCGGGATCCGCGCGCTCGTGGGCGGGCGCGATTATGCGCAGAGCAAATTCAATCGCGCGCTGCCCCCGGCAAACCGCCAGATCGGCTCCTCGTTCAAGCCGTTCGTTTACACGGTCGCGTTTATGCACGGCCTGCTCCCCGGCGCCGCGGTAAGCGACGGGCCGATCGAGCCGGGCGAAATCCAGGGGGCGGGAAATTGGGCTCCGGGAAATTCCGACGGCACCTACGGCGGCGTGCAGCCGGTCTCCTACGGCCTGATCCATTCGCGCAATACAATGAGCGTACGCGTCGGCGAGATCGCTGGGCTCGATGATGTGCAGAAGATCGCGACGAAGCTTGGCCTCGGTGAAAACATTCCGCATGGTCCGGCGATTTTCATCGGCTCGTTCGAAACGGACCTGAAAGATCTGACCGCGGCTTACACGGTTTTTCCGAACGCCGGCGTTCGCAAGCAGGCTTACATCATCGAGCGGATCGATGACGCGGACCACAACCCGATCTATCGCGCCGCGCACGTGACCGTCCCGGCGCTCGATCCCAGCGCCGCCTGGATGACATCGGAATTAATGGAGCAGGTGCTCGTGAGCGGAACGGCCGCAAGCGCGAAGTCGTTAGGCTTCAAACTGCCGGCAGCCGGCAAGACCGGAACGACGAACGATTACAAGGACGCCTGGTTCGTCGGTTATACGAACGCGATCACCTGCGGGGTCTGGGTCGGGTTCGACCAGCCACAAACAATTATGGCGCACGGTTACGGCGCCGCGCTCGCGCTCCCGGTGTGGACACAGGTCATGACGAAAGCCGCCCAGCGGTATCCGGCGCAGGAACTTCAGGCCACGATGCCGTTGGCCCGCGCCACCGTTTGTTCCATCTCGAATCATCTGGCGACGACGGGATGCAACGCGGCCGGGACCGCGTACGAGACGACGTTACCGGACGACAAAGTGCCCACGGTTCTATGCGAAATTCACGGCGGCACTCAGACGCAATTTGCCCAGAAGCTCCAGGACCTGGGCCAAAAGGCGACGACGCTGCCGACCCGGCTCTTTCAATCGTTTCGAAAATTTTTCGGAGGAAAATGAGCCGGATCGCGCTTCTTCGCATTGCAGCGGCGTTTTGTTTCGTCGCGGTGGCGCTCGGTGCCTTTGGCGCGCACGCGTTGAAGGCGACGCTGCAAAGCACCGGCATGCTCGATGCCTGGAACAAAGCGGTGCTTTACCATTTGGTGCACGCCGTCGCGCTGCTGGCGCTCGCGCTTTATGGCGCGGGTAACCGCGGGGCTTACCTGCTGGTCGCTGCCGGCATTCTGTTTTTCAGCGGCAGTCTTTACACGATGGCGCTCACCAACGTTCGCTGGCTCGGCGCGATCACGCCGCTCGGCGGCCTTTGCTTTCTCGCCGGCTGGGCGTGGCTGGTGATTGCGCCGAAGCTGTAGCCTCTTCTGTAGCCGCCTCGCTGTGCGAGGCGTGAGATCGGCTGCGACTGCTTTTTCTCACGTCGCCCACAGGGCGACGGCTACAGAAGAAGGTTCCACGCGGCACTTGTCGCAATCAACTCGGCGCTGCTAATCTAACGCCGCCGATGCTCCAATTCTTCCAGACCCAAAAACCCCTCATGACGGCAGTCATTTTCGTCGCGACTTATTTCGCGACGCTCACCCTCGGCCGTCTCCTTAAGCGCAAGGCCGGCGTGCGCCTTGGTATTCTGTTCCAGCTTTTCTGCCTCACGCTTGCGTTTTTCGCCGCGATGTCTTTCTACGGCGTGGAGGCCGACTGGCGCAGACACGTCGGCGCCGCGCTCTTCCTTCTCAGCACCGCGTTCGTCATTGCCCTTATCGATCGTTATTTCTGGGACGGTTACTGGGAACGAAAGCGGCGCGCGACTATTCCCCATTTTCTCCGGCAAGTCGTCGCGCTCTTCATTTACCTGATCGCGCTGCTGCTCGTATTGAGCATCGGCTATCACGCGCAGGCCGAGCTCCGTGGTTTGCTCGCCGGCTCCGGCATCGCCGCGATCGTCATCGGCTTTGCGACACAGGATCTGTTCGGCGGAATCATTGCCGGCATCGCCCTCCAGATCAGCAAACCCTACAAGGTCGGGGACTGGCTCCATATCCAGGACCGCTACGCCGAGGTCATGGAGATCAACTGGCGCTCGACCCGTCTCCGCACCAACGACGGCATTTACCTCGACATCCCCAATTACCAGATCGCGCGCAACACCATCGTCAATCTGCATTACCCCACTCAGGTCCATGCGATGCGTTTGCGAGTGGGCGCCGATTATGACGTTCCGCCGAACCGCGTGAAAGACGCGCTCCGTCGCGCGGCCTCGAGCGCCGAGGGCGTCCTTCCCGATCCGCCCATGAAGGTCTTCGTCATGGACTTCGCCGATTCCGCGGTGATTTACGAAATCAAGTTCTCGATGGGAAATCACCGCGAGTATAACGATGTCTGCGATGCCATCCGGACCAACATCTGGTACGAATTCAAGCGCCAGCACATCACCATTCCCTTCCCCATCCGCACGCTCCATTTGCAACGCGGCCCGAAACGCATCGCCGACGACCGGGCGGAGGCCCGCGCGATCCTCCGCGGCGAAGCGATCTTCGATTGCATGAATGACGCCCAGCTCGAAACCGTCCTGCGCAACGCACAGCTCCAGCGTTACGGCCGGGGCGAGCGCCTGATCCGCGAGGGTGAACCGGGCGACTCGATGTTTGTCATGCTGCGAGGCGACGCCGCCGTTTCGGTGGCCCGGAATGGCGCGAGCGTGCGCGTCGGCGTGATGCGCCAGGGCGATTGCTTCGGCGAATTCGCGCTGCTCACGGGCGAACCGCGCTCCGCCACCATCTCCGCGGAGAACGACTGCGAAGTGCTCGAGATCAGCAAGCCGGTCATGGCGGAGGTGCTACGGGAGTCGCCGCAATATTTGAGCGCGCTGAGCGAGCTGCTCGCCAAACGCAAACTCGAAGGCGAAGGAATTGTCAAAGACGCGCCCGCGCCCGAACAGAAGCAAAAGGAATCCGAGTACCGCTCCTCCTTCCTGCGAAGCCTGCGCGCCGTTTTCGAGCTTTGAACTTCTCGTTTCTGTAGCCGCTTCGCTGTGCGAAGCGCGAGAGCGATCACGACCATCAATCCCGCGCCGCCCACAGGGCGGCGGCTACTGGAGCAGTCACCGGACGATTTACCCGTTGCCAGTCCGGCAAACCTAACTAAAGTCCCCCACTTTCAACGGAGCCGTCATGACTTTTCTCGCCCTCGATATTCTTAAATCCGGTGTCCCCTTTTCGATGATTTGCGCCGTCCTCGGCCTGCTTTTCGCGTTCTTTCTCATCAAAGCCGTCATCCGGTTGTCACCGGGCAATGACAGAATGCGCCAGATCGCGGGCGCGATCGAGGAAGGCGCCAAAGCCTATCTCAAGCGCCAGGTCGTGACCATCAGTGCGATCGCCGCCGTCATTTTCGTGCTGCTGTTTTTCTTTCAAGGCAACAAATTCACCGCGATCGGTTTTGTGATCGGTGCCTTCTGCTCCCTCGCTGCCGGCTACATCGGGATGCGCATCGCCGTCCTGGCGAATACGCGCACGGCCCACGCCGCGAGCCAGTCCAGATCCGCGGCCATGCGGGTAGCATTCAACGGTGGCGCGGTCACCGGACTTCTGGTGGTGGGCCTCGCGCTGTTGTCGGTGGGAATCTTTTACACCCTGGCAAAGAACTGGGTCGGCCATGACATGGCGGTCAAAAGTCTGGTGGGCCTCGCGCTTGGATCGAGTTTGATCAGCGTTTTCGCGCGTCTGGGCGGCGGTATTTACACCAAGGCCGCGGACGTCGGCGCGGATCTCGTCGGCAAGATCGAGAGCAACCTCGAAGAGGACGATCCGCGTAATCCGGCCACGATCGCGGACAACGTCGGTGATAACGTCGGCGATTGCGCGGGCATGGCGGCGGACGTTTTCGAGACCTATGCCGTGAGCTTGATCGGCGCGATCCTCGTCGGCGCACTCACCCTAGGGACGGTTCCGGCCGCGATCATTTATCCTTTTGTTCTCGGCGGCATTTCCGTGCTCGGCGCCGTCATTGGGATATTGTTCGTGAACCTCAGCGGCGGAAAACCCGGCACGGTTCTGATGGGTGCGGTTGGCGCGAGCGGTCTTGTCTCAGCCATTTTGTATTGGCCGGCGACGCATTTGCTTTTCCGGCAGGCGGTCAACATCGGCGGCATCGATCGCTCCCCGACCGACCTCTACTACGCGTCCCTCGTTGGCCTGCTCATGACCGGCATCGTGGTTCTCATCACCAACTACTACACCTCGACGCGATACGCGCCGGTCCGCAAAATCGCCAAGGCGTCTGAAACCGGCCACGCCACGAACATCATCGCCGGTCTCGCCATCGGTCAGCACGCCACCGCGCTGCCCGTCGGATTCATCGGCATTGCAATCCTGCTCAGCTTCCATTTCGCCGGCCTTTACGGCATCGCCATCGCCGTCATGAGCATGCTCTCGATGGCTGGCATCATCATTTCGCTCGACGCCTTCGGCCCGATTACCGACAACGCCGGCGGCATCGCGGTCATGAGCAACCTGCCAAAAGAAATTCGCGGCATCACAGACGAGCTGGACGCCGTCGGCAACACGATGAAGGCCGTCACGAAAGGCTACGCGATTGCTTCCGCTGGGCTGGCGGCCTTGGTCCTCTTCGGTTCCTACGTCGAAGAGTTGAAAGCGCATTTCTCCGCGGCGGGGCGAGCCTACTCCTTCCAGTTTTCATTGACGGAACCAAAGGTGATCATCGGCTTGTTCATCGGCGGTTTGCTGCCGTTCCTTTTCACCGCGTTCAGCATGGACGCGGTTGGTAAGGCGGCCGGTGCAGTCGTCCGTGAAGTGCGGCGCCAACTCACCGCCAAGCCCGGCATCCTCCGCGGCGAAGACGTTCCCGACTACGGCACCTGTGTCGACATCGTCACCAAAGCGGCGCTCCGCGAAATGATTGTTCCAGCGCTGTTACCCGTCCTGTTCGTCCTCGCCGTCGCCATGATCAAACCGCTTGGCCCCGTCGTTCTCGGCGGCCTGCTCGTCGGCACGATCGTCACCGGTCTGTTCGTCGCCATCGCCATGACTTCGAGCGGCGGCGCGTGGGACAACGCCAAGAAATACATCGAGGAAGGCAACCTCGGCGGCAAAGGCTCTTTCGCCCATGCCGCCTCCGTCACCGGCGATACCGTCGGCGATCCTTACAAGGACACCGCCGGCCCCGCGATCAATCCGATGATCAAGGTCGTGAACATCGTCGCGATCCTGATCATCCCGATTTTCTTTTAGGGATTAGACGCTGCCTTCTTTAGCCGCTGCCCTGCCTACCACGCCGTAGTCGGACGAAGGCGGGTGGGCGGCGTGAGAGCAGCGTCGCTTTCTCCCACGCTTCGCATAGCGAAGCGGCTACAGAAGAAGAACGGCTAGCGCTATTCTTTGGCGACCTTCGTCAGCTGCGAGGCGACGGCCATCCATTTGCCGGCTTTCTTCTCGAAGACATCGGTGCCGCGGAAGTCGCCGGAGAAATCTTTCCCGTCCTCGGTGCCGCTCATTTTCAGCATGCAAGTCACAACGGCCGCGTTGTCGCCAATCATCCGGCATTTGAAATCGCTCATCGTGGCGGATTTCAGGACGAAGGTCTTGTCCGTCGTCGCTTTGACGTCCTGCGCTTTGGTGGAGACAGCGCCGTCCGGCTCGATGATCGAGTAATCTTCGGCCTCGAGGTTCTTGATGAAGGCCGGGTCGCTCTTCATGTAGGCGTCGAGCCATTGCTGTTCGATCGCTTTCAATTCCGCGTCGGCTCCCGCGCCAAAGGCAGCGGACGCCAGGCTCACGGCCATAACCAAGGTGATAAGAGTTCTTTTCATGGCGGCGATTCTGGTTTGACACCACCGGCTGGTCAATCCACAACTGTCCCCGTCCCCTTCGCGCCTTTTCGAGGCTATATTGACCCGCAAAAAAATGGACGAACCACGCGATTATCAGCTCGTTTCCGCAGACCAGACCGCACTCAAAAAGGAGATTGCGAAACCGGATCCGGGCGCGACGCCGTTCAAGGTCGTCGTCGATCCGGAAATGCGGCTGAAACTTCGGCGGGCCTTGGTAGAGCTGATCGACTACCACGATGAAGCGCTGGCCGAGCATTTCGCGGAGGGCAAACTGGCGCTCGAATCCTACAAGGAATACATCGAGCTGTTCGCCCGCAGCCTGAAGGAAACCATGGAAAGCCGCGAGGGCGTTTCGTATTTGCTGCGCGCCGTCGGGTTCGATGTTCCGCCGGAAGACATCAATCTCCATCCCGATCTGCGCTGGAAACGCGGCAAGCCGGGCGGCTTCGGTTCGAGCCTGCTTTAGAATTCGCGGAAGTCGTTCGCGGAAAAACGCTTGTTTCCCCGAACGAGGCTGACAAAATCCGGCGCAACAAACCATGCCGACGGTGTTACTCATCGAGGACGACGTGGAGAGTCGTCGAAAAATCGCGCGCCTCTTCGCGAAGCACGGCTGGGAGGTGATCGAGGCCCTCGAAGGAAAGGCCGGCATCGAGCTAGCATTTGCGAAACGGCCGGAGGCGATCGTGTGCGACCTGCTCCTGCCCAAAATGAGCGGCCTCCAGGTTTGCCGCGCCATCCGCGAGAAGCTGGACCTCGCCCGGATCATCATCATGGCGGGCCGCCGTTACAACATCGATCGCGAAGCGGTCCTGGAAGCGGGCGGCGATGATTACTTCGTCAAGCCGCTCAAATGGGAGCAGCTGGCGGCGGCCATCAAACGCCCCCGGCGACGCCCGGGAAAGCTGGCCGGCCGCGAATCGCGCTCGCTGAAATTCCATCCGCCCTCGACCCGGATAAAATTCTGGGGCGTTCGCGGATCGATTCCCGTTCCAGGTCCGTCGACGATTGGTTACGGAGGCAACACGACTTGCGTCGAAGTGCGCACGAACGGGAACATCATCATCCTGGATGCAGGTTCCGGAATTCGCGAGCTTGGTCTGGCGCTGAACCAGGAATTCGGGAACGCACCGATAAACGTGACGCTGCTGCTGACCCACACGCATTGGGACCACATCCAGGGACTCCCGTTTTTTCTTCCCGCTTACCAGGCGAAGAACACGATCAATGTCCTCGGTTTCCAAGGCGCGCGCGATGGCCTCGCCACGATCCTCGCCGCCCAGATGGAATTGCCGTTCTTTCCAGTGAGCTGGAAGAATCTTCCCGGCACGATCAAAGTTCGCGAGTTGAAAAAGATGGACTTCAAGGTCGGTGACGTCCGGGTGCACGCGCGATTTTTGAATCACCCCGGGGTTTGCGCCGGCTACCGGCTCTACACCAAGGAAGGTTCGATCGCATTTTTGCCGGACAACGAGCCGTTCGAGCCGTTGAAGCTAAAGCTCGCGGAACGCGACGGAGTCCATGCCGAACGCGCCCGCGCCCAGGCGGTGGTGCAACGCTCGAAGCTGGTGGAATTCCTCAAAGACTGTGACGTCCTGATTCTCGATACGCAGTACACCGACGAAAAATATCAGGACCACATCGGGTGGGGCCATGGCGCGCTTAGCCGCGTGGTGTCGCTGGCGCTGGAGGCGCGGGCGAAGAAACTGTTCATGTTTCATCACGATCCCAGCCACGACGATCGGCAGATTGAAGAGATGCTGGAACGGGCCCGCCTGCTGGTGGTCGAGAGCGGTCGCAGCCTCGAAGTGGAAGCCGCGCGCGAAGGCGCTGAAATCTGGCTGAGCGGCAGCACGCCCGCCCGATAGTCCGCTTCCTGTAGCGGCGGTCTATGACCGCCGCTCTTTTTCAGGACTCGGCTCGCTTTCGGCGGTCACAGACGCCGCTGCAGGACTTGCGAAATACCCTGGAACGTCTTAGGTCTGTCGCCCACCCGTCGATGCCTCGTAGTGTAATGGTAGCACGAGAGATTCTGGATCTCTTTGTCTAGGTTCGAATCCTAGCGAGGCAGCCACGTAAAAGACCTGCGGTCTCACGTGGCTTCGCCAATAAACCGCGTGAGCGAAGCTTTTACGCGGCGCGGTCGAATTACGGGAGATTCAGGGCGCGCCGAACAGGAACGGTGAGCGTGCCGGTGACGCGCTGAACGTGATTCTTTTGCACCCGCGCGATGGCTTCGGAGACCATATCGGACATGATGCCGTCGATTGGGCCGCAATAATAGCCGCGATTGCGCAGTACAATCTGGAGCGAGGCGACATACGCTGGATCGCGCAGCAGTTCGTGACGCGATTTGAAATAATAATAGAGGCGCGAGCCGGACCGAGGAAAATAATCGGTGGCATCCACGTTCGACATTTGGTGCAACCGGCCCCACTCATCTCGCGGCGCCAGCGGATTGCTGGAATGGAAAAGCGGATCATCATCCGAAGCGAACGCGGAGGAAGCGACGAGGGAAATGGCCAGGGCTATCGCGGAGCGGCTAAGTTTGCGGGTGATCATAAGCGGGAAGACTGTTCAAAGTTAATCACGAATCGCCGAGGTGGGCGAGTCCGAACTGCGGGCTTCATTTCGCGTTCTAGCGTAGCAGTAGCAATCACGCGGAGTGCTGGAGACGTTCGGATGGAGGGACCAATTCCTCAGAATACCTTCCTGATTGAAGCCGTTCCTCTCGAGCAGACGCGCCGAAGCGCCGTTCTCGAGATCGCAAACCGCCCAGATCCGGAACACGGAAGGAAGCGAGAAGGCCCATTCGACGATCGTGCTCAGCGCTTCACTCATTAAACCTTGTCCCCAAAAAGGGCGGGCCAGAAGGTAGCCAAGATTGATCCCCTGGTCGTCCCGCGCGGAAATGGCGCCGACCAATTCCGCGCCACCGCGGCGAAAGATCAGCCAGCAATACGACTTTCCAGAGCGCCAGTTTTCCAGAAATCGCTCGACGATTTCCTCCGCGTCCTTCGGATCGCGGTGCGGAAGAAAGGTGAGGTAACGCACCACGTCTGGGTCTTGCGCGTAGCCTGAAAAAATGAGCGCGGCATCGTCCGGGCGCGGTTTGCGCAGGAGCAGTCGCTCCGTGGCCAGAGATTCGGGCGGGACAATTCGCGCTTCAGGCATCGGGACTATCGGCGCGCCGGCGCGCCTGGAAAAAACTTTGGAGGAGCCCCCCGCATTCCTGCGTGAGAACGCCGGAGGTAATCTCGCAGTGATGATTGAGTGATGGCATTTGAAGGAGGTTAATCGTTCCGCCGGCGGCGCCGCTGCGAGGATCGGCGCAGCCGAAAATAACGCGGCGCACGCGAACGTGAACCAACGCGCCGGCGCACATCGCGCAGGGTTCCTTGGTAACGTAAAGGTCACAGTCGTTCAAGCGCCAGTCGCCCACTGCTGCTTCTGCCTGGGTAATGGCGAGCATCTCCGCATGCGCGGTCGCATCCTTGAGCAGCTCCACCTGGTTGAAGGCGCGGGCGATGATCCTGCTGCCACGCACGACGACGGCGCCAACCGGGACTTCTTCCTGCGCGAACGCCTTGCGCGCCAAACGCAGCGCTTCGTTCATGAAAGATTCGTCAGTCGGCTGCTCGATCAAGTTGTCCATGCAAAGGCCTCACGATTAGCGGCCTCGGTAATACGGCCATTGCCCTTCGATCAGGCGAACTAAGTGTAACCATGAAAACGATCTGCGCACTGCTCGCCATTTGCTTCCTTCCGTTCGCCGCGGCGACCGCCGCTACGGAACAGGAAGTCGTCAACCAATCCGCCAAAATTCTGCGTGACTTCAAGCGGATGCCGGAAAGAGGCATTCCGCGAAGCGTGCTGCGCAACGCGCGGGGTCTGGCGATCATCACCGTGGTTAAAGTTGGATTCGGTATCAGCGGAAAAGGCGGCCAGGGCGTCGTCGTGGCGCGGACCGGTAACGGTTGGTCGGGTCCGTCATTCATTGGCACCGGCGGCGCAGGCTGGGGCCCACAGATCGGCGCCCAAATCACCGAGTTCGTTTTCATTCTCAACACCAACCGCGCGGTGCGTGCGTTTTCCCGTGATGGAAATCTCACCCTCGGCGCCGACGCGAGCGTAGCAGCGGGTCCAGTGGGTCGCGAAGCGGAAGCCGCGGTCACGCCGACCGCCGCGGTCTACACTTACAGCCGAACCAAAGGCCTCTTCGCGGGCGCCTCGCTCGAAGGCACCGTGATCGCAACTCAAAAAACGGCGAACGCGCGTTACTACGGTCGTGGCGTCAGCGCGCGTGATATTCTCAGCGGCAGCGTGGCCGCGCCGCCGCGTGCCAGCGTGCTCGAGGCGGCGCTCGGACGTTGATTCGAGTCGCGCGGCTCATTCTTCTGTAGCCGTCGCCCTATGGGCGACGCGGGATGAACCGGTGCCGCTCTCGCGCTTCGCCCAGCGAAGCGGCTACAGTCCCGATCGACGCGCGGACTATTTTCTTTACAACGCCGCGTTGAGTTCGGCACGTTCGCAGACGTGCGGATGGTCATCGTTATTGGATTCCTGTTCACTGGCGTGACCACTTCTGTCGCGCAGGATCAGGAACGCAAATTGATCGACCGGCTTTTGAAACCGAACACCGCGCTGGTGAATCCAGCGCAGAACAAGAAGTTCGCGAATACTCGCTCCGCTTCGTTCGATAAACCCATTTCGTTGCGCACTTTTTATTCGCCGAACCAGGCCGCGCCGAAGACTTTCCTCGAAACGCAGGAACTCACTCCGCGCCAATTTGCCGCCCGTCATTTTCGCGCCGGGGATTCGGCCGCGAACGTTTCGCCCCGCTCCCAATTGAAAAATGCGGATACGATGATCGCGACGCCGGCCGCCATCGCGGGAACGCGGGTCGCGGCTGAGAGTACCACCAGCAGGACCACGCCGGTCCGCGATTACGCGGGAACTCGTCCGTTCCTTGCCCAGGGCAAGAGCCAAAAGTCGCTCTCGGCTCAGAACAAGCAGCTCACGATCGAGCAGGTGCGCGAACTGTTGAACAAGAGTAAGTAGCAGTCGGCTACCAACTCGATCGCGCACCCATGCAACCGGACGAAGCCTTTTCCCTGCTCAAACAGGGCGCGGCCCAGATTATCAGCGAGGCGGAGCTGCGGGCAAAGCTTGCGCTCGGACGCCCGCTCCGCGTGAAGCTCGGCGTCGATCCAACCAGCCCGGACCTTCATCTGGGTCACGCGATTATTTTGCGGAAGCTGCGCCAGTTCCAGGATCTCGGGCACGAGGCGATCCTGATCATCGGCGATTTCACTTCGATGATCGGTGACCCGAGCGGACGCTCGGTGACGCGGCCCCAACTTTCCCGCGACCAGGTCGAGGCGAACGCGGAAACATACCGTGCCCAGGCGTTCAAAGTCCTCGATCCGGCGCGAACAAAACTTGTCGCCAACGGCGATTGGTTTTCAAAGATGGGATTCCAGGAAGTGATTCGGCTCAACAGCCTGGTGACGTTGCAGCAGATGCTTCAGCGGGAGGATTTCAGGAATCGCATCGATCACGCCCAACCCATCCACGCCCACGAAATCCAGTATCCGATCATGCAAGGCTGGGATTCGGTCATGGTCCAGGCCGACGTGGAACTGGGCGGGACCGATCAGCTCTTCAACAATCTCGTGGGCCGCGATCTCCAGAAACAGGAAGGCCAGGCGCAGCAGGTCGTCCTCGTGTTGCCGATCCTGGAAGGCCTCGATGGCGAAAAGAAAATGAGCAAGAGCCTCGGGAATTACGTCGGCCTCGCCGAACCGGCCTTGGAGATGTTCGGCAAACTCATGAGCATCTCGGACGAATTAATGGGGCGCTATTATCCGTTGCTTTTGGACAAGCCGTTGGACGCAACCGCGCATCCTCTCGAGGCGAAGAAGCATCTCGCTTCCGTGATCGTCGAAACATATCACTCGCGCGCGGCGGCTGAGAAGACCCTGGAAGATTGGAACGCGCGCTTCAGCGAAAAGCGGCTGGCGGATGCCGACCTGCCGAACTTCGCCGCAGAGAATACCGACCTTGTGTCGATCGTGGTCTCGGCGTACGCGAACGCATTCTCGGCAACGAAATCCCGCGCCGACGCTCGCCGTTTAATCGAGCAAGGCAGCGTCCAGCTCAACGGCGAAAAGCTCCGCGATCCGAAAGCGGTAATCGCGCCGGAGCGCGGCCAGGTTCTTCGCCTCGACAAGACCCACGCTGTCCGGATCGGATAGCGACACCCGTACAAACAGAAGAGCACGAAGTCCCCCGAATTCGTGCTCTTCCTCTAAGACAGCAGTCCCTCTATGCCGTTGCTGTCTCGAACATCGAAAGCATCGGCGTGCGCTCCACGACGGGCGCCGCAATGCCTTCGAAATGCGCGCGAATGCTCCGCAACTCCGAGGTCACGAATGCATCCACAAAATGAAATCGCCGGTCGAGCCAGGCGAAAAGCTTGCTCTTGATCTCGTAGTGCAGGGCGAGGGTCACTTCCGTGCAGCTCGGCCGGATCTCGGTGAACTCCACCAAGCCCATCACATCGAGATTGCCGCCGGTGGATTCGAACGCGAACTGGTCAGGAGTATCGCACTCCACGGACAGCAGGACTGTGCGCGCTTCGAAGCCGAGCGGGCCCCTGAAACTGAAATCCACGGTCTTCGAGGAAGTGACCGTGGCCTTGGTTACCATCACGAACTGCCGCCGATACGATTGGATGCTCGCGAGGCGTGATTTACACTCATCGAGCGACTGATTCATGTGCAGAGTTTTTTGTAGCAACATAGGTGTGCCACAATTCGAGCAATGGGTATGCCGGACAACACTCTCCTAGGGAAGCGTTTCTGAGCGGCCGAAAATGTGTCAATTTCGTTAACACTTGTGTCCATTTTGATGCCGATTTCGGGACAACACGAACGTTAACCGGAAGCCCGGGAAAGGACTGAATGCAGCGAGATCGGCCATCACGTTCGGGGGTCCGCCCGCGAACATGATCGCGCCCCAAGGAGCGGCGAGCGCCAGCCGGCTACGCAGCTCGTTCGCTGCTTGCCGCGATGGTTTCGATCATCGACTGGAAAATCTTCAGGCCGTCGGCGCTCCCGAGCCGCGCTTCGCATGCGCGATCTGGATGCGGCATTAGCCCGAAAACGTTGCCCTCGCGGTTGCAGATGCCCGCGATGTTCTCCACGGAACCGTTCGGATTTGCTGACGCGTCGATCCGGCCGTCGGCGGTCGCGTAACGCAGGATGATTTGCCGGCGCTCATTCAGTTCTCGCAAGGTTGCTTCGTCGGCAAAGTAACAGCCTTCGCCGTGCGCGATCGGCAATCGGAGCAGCGATCCCTGCGGACAACCGTGCGTAAACGCGGAATCCGCGACCTCGACCCGCGTCGTCACTACCTCGCAGATGAAATGAAGAGCGCGGTTCCGCACCAGCGCACCTGGCAGCAGCCCAATCTCACACAAAACCTGGAAACCGTTGCAGGTGCCGATGACCAGCTTGCCGCTGCGCGCCTCTTCCACCACGCTCGCCATGATCGGAGAAAACCGGGCGATCGCGCCGCAGCGAAGGTAATCGCCGTAGGAAAATCCGCCCGGCAGGACGATGGCGTCGTATCCGGTCAGCGAGGTATTTTTATGCCAGACGTATTCTGCCTTCACGCCGGCCATTCCGTTCAAGGCCGCCAGGCAATCCTGGTCGCAATTCGATCCGGGAAACTGGATCACCGCGAATTTCATTTCACGACCTCGTAATCCTCAATCACCGGATTGGAAAGCAGATCGCGGCAGAGATCATTGAGCCGCGCCTCGAGGTTCGGCGTTTTTTCATCCACTTCGATTTCGAGATATTTCCCGATCCGCACCGCCTGCACTTCCGGCATTCCGAGATGCTGCATCGCGTCGCGCACCGCCGCTCCCTGCGGATCGAGCACCGCAGCCTTCGGTGTAACGACGACTTTGACCTTCATGCCGCAATATCAGGAGCCGAACACGGCTGGACAAGTGCAATCATCACGCCGTTTCGCGCACGCGCTTTTGGAGCCGGGCTGCCCTCAGGCCGGAGGGGATTCGCGCACAACGTCTTTCGGTTTTTTATCTTCGCGCAGACCCAGGAAAACCGGCTGGCGCAATTTTCCATCGCGCGTCCACTCGGCAAATTTCACCTGGCAGACAAGCACGGGATTCACCCACTCGATCTTGCGCATCATCGCCGGGGTAATTCCCTGCACCCACTGGCCACCTTGCTTGGAAGGCAGATCCGCGAACGGACAATTGTCCCGCTTCTCGCTCTTGAGTTTCCTATGCAACGCGGCGAGCGACTTCGTGTCGAAGCCCGTTCCGACTTTGCCGGCAAAGAGAAACTTTTTCTTTTCGTAATAGCCGACCAGGACCGCGCCGAAATGCTGCCGCGCCCCTTGCGGCGGCGTGAATCCGCCAATGACAAATTCCTGTTCGTTGAGGCACTTCAACTTGATCCAGGCGCCGCTCCGCCGTCCCGGCTCGTAAACGGAATCCCGCAGCTTCCCTATCAAACCCTCGAGACCGCGCCGTTTCACCTCACCCAGGAGCAATGACGCGTCGCCGCCGATCTCGCCCGAAAAGCGGATCGGGTCGCCGACACCGTCGCAAAGCTGCGCGAGCAATTGCTTGCGGGCGGTCAACGGTAGTCCGAGCAGACTTTTGCGGCTGAGCTGAAGCAAGTCGAAAACATAAAAGCAGATCGGTGACTTACGGCCCTCCATCTCCAATCCCTGCAGCAACTGGAACGATGAGCGGCCTTCCGCATCCAGCGCGACGACCTCGCCGTCGATCGCGCATTCATCGACTGGGAGATTCTTCACCGCCTCGGCGACGTCCGGATACCGCGCGCTCAGCTCATTCCCATTGCGCGAAATCAGGCTGACTTTATTGCCGTCCTTGATCGCACAGGCGCGGATGCCGTCGAACTTCAACTCGTAACTCCAATCGCCGGCTGTTGGTGGAGCGTCCAGCAGCCGCGGCTTCATCGGATCGATTAAGCGCGGTTTCGCGGCCGGCAGTTTCGCTAACGCCTTCGCAATTTCCGGGACATCAGGTCGCGCGTGTTCTTGCGCTTCGTTGCCTGCCCGCCGTAGCCTTGGCGAAGGCGGGTCTTTTTTTTTAAGCGCTGTTTTGATCCGCGACTTCAAACTCGGCTTCTTGTCCTCCGCGCGATTCGATTGCCACTCCGCGTCTTTCTGCGCTGCGATTTGGGCCATCGTGCGCCCGGTCTTGACCGATTCGTCGTCTCGCTTTTTCGAAATCGGTTTGATCCCCGTCCCGCTCTTCAAAAGCAACCACTGCGTCTTTCCCCCATCCATTCGCGTTCGAATCAGGGACCATTCGCCCTTGGCCTTTTCGCCATCCATCACCAAATGGAGCCGGCCATCGCGCAACGCCTTCGCCGGGTCCTCGCCATAAACATGGTAGTTGCCCCGATCCCACACCATCACGGTCCCGCCGCCATATTGCCCTTGCGGAATAATCCCCTCGAAGGTCGCGTATTCGACGGGATGGTCCTCAACCTCCACCGCCAGGTGTTTCTCGCCTTTTTCCCACGGCAACCCTTTCGGGACCGCCCAAGATTTCAACACGCCATCCATCTCCAGCCGAAAATCGTAATGGAGCCGGCTGGCATCGTGTTTCTGAATGACAAAGCGGGACGCGCCCTTCACCAGCTTCGGCAACGGCTTGCCGCTCGGCTCGGCCGTGACGGCGAAGTTCCGCTTCTTCTTGTACTCGGCTAATCCCATCTCGCCTTCACTAGAAACGAAATCGCCACCACAGTCACGCGGACTGTGGTGGCGATTAACATTTAATGCTCCTTGGGTATTACCGGCGCTTTTTGGCTTTGGCCTTCGGCTTTTCGCCTTCTTCCGCTTCGCTCGCTTCGACGTTGATGACCGTTTCGGCCAGCTTGGTGAGCTTCTTGTCGGTTTCCGCCTCTTCATTCAGGGTGCGCTGCAAGAGTCCGATGGCGTCCTCCTCACCCAACAAGGAAGCGAACGTGCGAACCACTCCGTAGCCGGCGATCTCGTAATGCTCCACGCGTTGTGCAGCGCCGATGAGCGCGGCGTCGAGCACGGAATCGTCGCCGTCCTCTTCGATGACTTCCTTGCCTTCCTCGACCAGCCCTTTCATGGCCTTGCAAACCTTACCCGTCGGTTTTTCGCCGAGTCCTTTGAAAATCTTCTCCAACCGGTCGACGTGACCTTGCGTTTGCGTGAGATGATCCTGGAACGCTCGCTTCAGTTCCGGCGCGGAAGCCTTCTTCGCCATTTTCGGTAGCGCCTTCAGCAGCTGGTTCTCAGCGTTATAAAGGTCTTTCAGTTCGTCGATGTACAAATCCTTCAGTGAATCCATGCTCATAAATAATTACTCCTTCGTTTGATGTTTGAAGGGCCGGGAAAATCCTCAGCACCCCTGACCGATCTCGAATAAGACCGCGTCAACGAAGAAACGCAGGCAAGAATGTTCTCGCGCGTATTTTTTTTGGCCGGAAAGCGCGAAAGAAAATCGGGCTAGGCCGCTTCTTCCGCTGCCTCGACGGGCGCCGCTGCTTCGGAGCTGAGCGGCTCGCCCACCAGATACCGGGTAAAACGCCGGATCACGATGTTCTCACCGAGCTCCGCGATCTTGCTCGCGACCAATTCCTTCACAGTCTGGTCCGGACTCTTGATGAACCCCTGCTCCATCAGGCAAACCGTGCTGTAGAATTTATCCAGCTTTCCACCGACGATCTTGGAAATCACGTTCTCCGGCTTCCCCTTCACCTGCGCCTGGTAAATCGCCTGCTCGGATTCAATCAACTGCGCCGGCACTTCCTCGCGATTCACGTAGAGCGGATGCGCCGCCGCGATGTGGAGCGTGATGTCCTTGACGAACTCGCGAAACTTTTCGTTCTTGGCGACGAAATCGGTCTCGCAATTCACTTCAACCAAAACGCCCACCTTGCCCTGCAAATGAATGTAGGAAGCAACGATGCCTTCCTTCGTCGCCCGCGAAGCTTTCTTGCTGGCGCCGGCGATTCCCTTCGTGCGCAATACCGCCTCCGCCTTCTCCAGGTCGCCACCGGTTTCCGCCAGCGCCCGCTTGCAATCCATAATGCCGGCGTTGGTTTTGCCGCGCAGTTGCCGCACTAATTGCGGATCAATCTCGGTCTTTGTCTCCATTGGAACCTGGATCTTGGGATTTGGAGATTCCGCGTTACGCGGATACTCCGGCCATCTCCACCTGCTCACGCACGCGCGCGTCAGCGCTGGCCGACACAATCGCGTCCACGAGCTTCTGCAACATGACGCGGATCGCGCGGATGGCATCATCGTTGCCGGCGATCGGATAGTCGATGATTTCAGGGTCCGCGTTCGTATCCACAATCGCCACGGTAGGAATTCCAAGGCGCTTCGCCTCGAGGACCGCGTTGTTTTCGCGCGTCGTGTCGATGATGACCATCGCATCCGGTAGCGCCGACATTTCCAGGATGCCGTCGAGGTTCCGGCGCAGCTTCGCCGCTTCGCGATTCAATGCGGCCAGCTCCTGCTTGCCCATCTTCTTGTAATCGGGCGACTCCTCAATCTGCTCGATGTATTTCAACCGGCCGATGCTTTTGCGAATCGTGGCGAGGTTTGTAAGCGTGCCGCCGAGCCAGCGCTGATTAACGTAAAATTGGCCGCAAGCCGTGGCCGCTTCCTTCACGGCTTCCTGCGCCTGCTTCTTGCAACCGACGAACAGGATCTTCCCGCCGCGCCGCGTCACTTCCTGGAGAAATTCGGTCGCGCGCTGAAGTTGCTTCGCCGTCTCATCGAGGTTGATGATGTAAATCTGGTTTCGTTTTTCGAAAATGAACGGCTTCATCTTCGGATTCCAGCGCTTGGTCTGGTGACCAAAATGGACGCCGGCTTCGAGAAGTTCAGGAATTAATTCTGTCGTTGTCGCCATAGGTAAAACGGGAGCCGCAGGGGGTCAGCGGCGGACGGGGAAGATGCGCTAGCACCTGCCCAAAGGCAAACGGAATATTAGCGGTTTCCCCCCGTGGATTGGCCCTCGTCGGGAAGCTGTTCCGCGTATCTCGCCAGGAGCCAGCACAGATCGGAAAGCCGGTTCAAATAGCGCAGAATCTCGCGGTTCGGATTCGCCTCCGCCAGCATCAGCGCGGCGACACGACGTTCCGCGCGCCGGCAAGTCGTTCGAGCCAGATCGAGAGCAGCCGCGTTCATCGTTTTACCAGGAATTGACCAATCCTTGAATTTGCCCAGCCGGTTTTTCTCCAAATCGTCCACGGCGCTTGTGAGCCGATCGGTCATCGCCGCGTTAGTCTGTTGAAACCCATCCTTGAGATAGCGATCCAAATCTTCGCCGGCCGTTGCCAATTCCCCCATCACGACGACAAGCTCCTTTTGAACCGCCAGGATTTGTTCGGCTAAAAACGGCTCGCTAGCTAACGCTCGAGCCAAACCAAGCGCGGAGTTCAATTCATCCACGCAACCGTACGCATCGACGCGCGGATCCGTTTTTAGAACACGCCGCCCGTACATGAGCGAAGTTTCTCCTTCGTCGCCAGTCTTGGTTGCGATCGACATTCGAATCCCTAAAACGCGAATGACGAATTAGCTCTCGCCAATTCGTCATTCGACATTCGCACTTTTTTGAATCGTTAGCCCAGGGCTGGTTGCACGTCCGGTTCGTCCACGAGCGACTCGCCGATCGGCTCGCCCTTCTCGACGAGCTTGATCTCACGGACCGCCGGGAATCCCGTGCCGGCCGGAATGAGATGGCCCATGATGACGTTTTCCTTGAAGCCGCGCAGACGATCGACTTTGCCGAGCGTCGCAGCTTCTGTAAGCACTCGCGTCGTATCCTGGAACGATGCCGCCGAGATGAAGCTGTCCGTTTCGAGCGAGGCCTTGGTGATGCCGAGCAGAACCGGCGTGGCTTCCGCGGGCTTGCCGCCCTGCGCCACGACTTTGGTGTTCTCCGCCTCGAAATCGAGCCGGTCCACCTGGTCACCCCAGAGCAACGACGTGTCGCCCGGGTCGGTGATCTTCACCTTGCGCAACATCTGGCGCACGATGATCTCGATGTGCTTGTCATTAATCTCCACACCCTGGAGGCGATAAACTTCCTGCACTTCATTGACCAGATGCTCCTGCAAATCCTGCGGCCCGCAGACTTCGAGAATCTCGTGCGGCACCACCGGCCCTTCGGTGAGCTGCTGGCCCTTCTTCACGAAGTCGCCCTTGAAAACGATGATGTGTTTCGTCAGCGAAATCAGGTGCTCTTCTTCGACGCCCGTCTGCGGGTCGGTCACAATAAGTTTCCGTTTTCCGCGAACCGTTCCGCCCATCTCGACAATGCCGTCGATCTTCGCGATCTCGGCCGCGTCTTTCGGACGGCGCGCTTCGAAGAGTTCGGCCACCCGCGGCAGACCGCCGGTGATGTCCTTTGTCTTCGCAATCTTTCGCGGCGTCTTGGCCAGCAACGCGCCGGCCCGGATCTTATGGCCTTCCTCGACGACCACGTGCGCACCGGCCGGAATCGAATAGCTCGCCAGCACTTCTTTCTTGTCGCCGACCACGACGATCTGCGGATGCAAATCTTCCTTGTGCTCGATGATGACCGTGCCCATCAGGCCGGTCGCTTCGTCGACGTCACGTTTGATCGTCACGCCCGCGAGCATTTAGCGGAATTCGATCTTGCCGGCCTTGTCGGTCAAAATCGGAACGTTATACGGATCCCATTGCACGAACGTCTCGCCCTTTTTCACCTGGGCGCCATCCGGTTTGGAAATGACGGAACCGATGACGACGTTGTAGCGATCGAGCTCGCGGCCTTCGGTATTATGCACGCCGATCGAACCGTTCTTGTTCAGAACGATCCAGCTACCGTCGAGTGCCTGCACCGTTCGGAGGTCGTTAAATTGGAGTGCGCCATCGTTCTTCGCTTTGATGATCGGTTGTTTGAACGTCTGGCTCGCCGTGCCACCGATGTGGAACGTCCGCATCGTCAGCTGCGTGCCGGGCTCGCCGATTGACTGGGCGGCGATGATGCCGACCGCTTCGCCGAGTTTCACGAACTGTCCGGTTGCCAGGTTGCGCCCGTAGCACTGCGCGCAAACGCCGCGTCCGGTTTCGCAGGTCAGCACCGAGCGAATCTTCAGGCTCTCGACGCCGATTTTCTCAATCGCGGCCGCCGTCGGTTCATCGATGAGCTGGTTCGCCTTGATGACCTTCTTCTTCGTAACCGGATCCGCGATCGTTTCGCAACTGACGCGACCGACGATTCGGGTCGAGAGATCGACTACTTCTTCGTCGCCTTCATAAATCGACTTCACTGTGATGCCATTGACCGTGCCGCAATCCATCTCGTTGATGATCACGTCCTGCGACGCGTCCACGAGCTTGCGGGTGAGATAACCGGAATCCGCTGTCTTCAGCGCCGTATCGGCCAGACCCTTGCGGGCGCCGTGCGTGGAGATGAAATATTCGAGCACGCTCAAGCCTTCACGGAAGTTCGATGTGATCGGGCGCTCGATGATTTCGCCCGACGGTTTCGCCATCAATCCGCGCATGCCCGCGAGCTGTTTCACCTGCTGGCGATTGCCTCGCGCGCCCGAGTCCACCATCAGGAAGACC